>NZ_WJFC01000051.1 GCF_009725235.1 Scytonema sp. UIC 10036 | reverse complement strand
GCTCTCGAAATACCTCAGCTTGACGAGCAAATTAACAATCCTGGTTTACTACCAACTTAATTTTGCTTCTACCATCAAGCTACCTGGGCCAAACGTGAATAGCTATTTCAGCTAGCTCCTCAGCACGACGTTGAATTTCAGATGCGTTCCAAGCGTTTACTTTCCTAAAATAATGATTTAAAACAAAACTACTCTTATCACTTAGATAATCCAATTTTTCAGCAAAAGGTTTATTGGATAACTCAGAATTATAAGCAGTAAGAGTTAAGTTTCCCAAAGTATGAAGGCATCGCTCATGTAACTGCTCTGCATTCGCGCCTAACATAGCCTTCCATTCATCAGTCAATGTTTGTGGCATGATATGTTCTACAGTGAGATTTTCAGGGTTAACTTGTTCTTTGGATAAATGTTCAGCAAGACTTTCTAAAATTAACTTCACTCGATCGTTCCGTCTATCAGTATACAATCGTTCTTCAATAATACTTCTTTTCAATGAACTATTATCAGGCCAAACTTGAGTTCGTTGCAAACTCAGTAATATCTGACGTAGAGTACCTACCAATTCTCCTGACCACTGCTCATGTATTTGACGATACAAGGCGATAAAAACTTTGTCTAATGCATTAGATGGCATACCACATAGTAATCGACGTACATAGTATGATTCTATGTAGCGTAATGCCTGTTCAAATGCTGATAAAGAAATATTTTTATTTATGTAATCATGATAGAGGTTAATGAGCAAAGGATAGCAGATCGTAAAATCTAACCGCTTAAATCGTTTAAACCATCTTGCCAATCTAGGTTCATTCTCTGTTTTGTAAAAGTGAATATGTGTGTAATATGTTGAAAATTTAATAAGGGTCTGAAGCTCATTTAAAGGTTGTAGCTTCTTTTTTTCAAAGACTTGTTTAAAGTTCTGATATATTTGGCTTCGCTTAACAGAGTTACCATCCTTACGCAAATATTGCCAACAGGCTAAAGTCATTTCATCAAGGTACTTATCTCCAGCTACTGCTTGAAACTTTTCTTGCAAGGGTAGCCAATATTGATAGTAGATTTCGTCATGTTTCTCTTCAGGCAACTTTAAGAAGAAATAATTACGGATTAAGTCTGCTTGAGTTAATGGCGCACCCTTGTAATTTAAACTTTCAAAAATAAGATATGGATTGTCATTATCATCATCATTTAAGGTAATACTAACAAGGGTTAGTTGTTCTAAAATAATTTTTTTTAATTTTGCAACATCAAAAGACGTACCTTCTTGTTCACCTTGTTCTCCTTTCTCCAATTTTTTACTAAAAAACTTATAAGCCTCATAGATTCGACCCCGCTTATCTATCGGCTTTTGTTGAACAAGTTGTTTATAAAATTCACGATCTGCCTGTGTGGGGACAACTTTATAAAGAGCATCCCCTTCTTTGAATTTATTAATTAAATAGCATTCTTGTAATTCTTCAGCTAATTTAGATTCTTCTTTTTTAAGATAATCTCTTAGAGCTATTAGTATCAGAGAAAGAGTTGTTAGCCTTTGTTGTCCATCAATAACAATATATGGAGATATTCCATCGGGCGTACCAGGAACGGCAAGCGTTACTATGGGGCCCAAGAAATGGTTCACTTCTGTCTCTTCATTATATAAACTAATTAAATCATCCCAAAGTGTTTCCCAATTCTGGGAATCCCATGAATAAGGTCTTTGATAAAGAGGAATTTTAAATTGTTTACCACCCTCTATAAGATTACGCAGGCTTGTTTCAGAAGCTTTCATATACTTTTTATCCTTTAAAAAAATCAATATTGAGGAATTACTAATTTCCAAATTACGTATAAAAACTTTTCTTGACAATAGTTATGTTTTCTTGCCAATCAATTACCTTACCTTTATAAAATAGCAAAACTAAGGTGGGCATTGCCCACCAAAATCTTTAGAAGCTGTAGATTGAGCCTATAGTAGGTAACACAATTTAATCATCAGAGTTAATACTGAATAACGGTCATCCCTACACCTTAAACTTCTCAGTAATTCGCTTCATTGCTTCCTCAACGTTCTCCCGACTGTTGAAAGCGGAAATGCGGAAGTAACCTTCGCCCGCTGCACCAAAACCAGAACCAGGTGTGCCTACAACGTTACAGGTGTGCAGCAATTTATCAAAGAAGTCCCAACTGGATAAACCATTGGGGGTTTTCACCCAAACGTAGGGCGCATTCACGCCACCGTAAACTGCTAACCCACCAGCTGTCAGTTTCTCGCGAATAATTCTGGCATTCTCCATGTAAAAACTGATGAGCTGCTTTGTTTGCGCCTGTCCTTCCTCTGAGTAAACTGCTTCGGCTCCACGTTGTACTATGTAAGAAACTCCATTAAACTTGGTGGATTGGCGGCGATTCCACAACTTCCACAGTTCTACATCGGAACCATCGCTGGCTTTTGCCTTGAGTGTTTTTGGTACAACAGTTAGCGCACAACGCGTTCCGGTGAAGCCTGCATTTTTGGAGAAGGAGCGAAATTCGATCGCACAGTCTCTTGCTCCTTCAATCTCATAAATGGAGTGGGGAATTTCTGGATCTGTAATGAAGGCTTCGTATGCTGCATCAAAGAAAATGATAGATCCATGTGCTTTAGCATAGTCCACCCATGCCTGAAGATGTTCTTTAGTAGCAGTTGCTCCTGTGGGGTTGTTGGGGAAGCAAAGGTAAATTAAATCAACTTTTTGGGAGGGAATTTCTGCAGTGAAATTGTTTTCAGCAGTAATTGGTAAATAAACTAAGCCTTCAAACTCACCCTTATCGTTGGCTGGACCAGTATGCCCTGCCATGACATTAGTATCTACATATACAGGATACACGGGGTCAGTCACTGCAATAACGTTGTCATTGCCCAAGATATCGAGAATGTTGCCGTTATCGCACTTAGAACCATCGGAGATAAAAATTTCACCAGCATCAACCTCGCATCCCCGTGCTTGGAAATCCTTAGCCGCAATTTTCTCCCGCAACCAAGCATAGCCTTGCTCTGGTCCGTAACCTCTAAAGGTAGAGCGATCGCCCATTTCTTCCACAGCTTTAATCATAGCTGTACGACAAGCTTCGGGCAAAGGTTCCGTCACATCACCAATGCCCAATCGAATCACCTTGGCATCAGGATTGGCTTCTGCAAAGGCATTAACCCGTCGTGCAATTTCAGGGAACAAGTAACCTGCTTTTAACTTGAGGTAGTTATCGTTAATGGTTGCCATAGTAGCTCGTGAAAAACGCCATAAATAAACAGCTTACTGCCAATTGTTATACACGACTACATGAACAAGTTATCGACAACAGAGGGTAAGCGCTTCTTTTCCAATACAATGCATTGCATTGCGTTGCAATGTATTGTATTGCATAATAATGTTATGAGTGTTATTTTGAGAACAAACAAATAGCTATGAGCAAAGAGAATGTTACATTTCGCCTTGATAGCAATAAAAGAGTCACGCTAGATGCGATCGCTGCAGGCATGGATCGAGATAGAAGCTATGTGATTAACGAAGCAATTAACTTGTATCTGGAGATTCACCATTGGCAAATAGAAGAAATTCACAAAGGTATTGCAGAAGCAGATGCAGGAGATTTTGCTAGTGAGGAGGAAGTACAAGCAGTGTTTGCAAGGTTAACTGATGCAAGTTAGATGGCTTAAGAAAGCACTGCTAAATTTAGAGCAGGCGTATCAATACATTTCTGTTGACAATCTTGACGCAGCAGTCAAAACCATTATGAAAATTCAGGCAGCAGTGAATCAACTAGCCTCTTTTCCTATCATGGGAAAGGTTGGTCGTGTTGCAGGAACAAGGGAGCTAGTTATTGGCAGCACTCCTTATTTTGTTGTATACCGAGTCAAGGGAGAAAGAGTAGAAATCTTGCGAATTTTACATGGCTCTAGAAAATATCCAGAGTAGGGCAACCGTCACTGACATCTCAGTTTTAACACTTTCTGACCTGTTTTTATAAGAAAAACAGTATATTTTTATTCTTTTTGTGGAGATTTCACTCAGTAATTACCGTTTGTGACAGTTAGGGTGCGGAAGGAGGGATTCAAGCTCAATTAACTGAATAAGGAAGGCGGAGCCTCCCTTGGAAGGCATTCCCAGGCAGAGCCTGGGAACGAGGAAACGAGGAATAGGGGGTACAGGGAACGAGAAATGGGGGAATGATGGTTGGTAATTTCTAAGGCACCTCAATAGGAATCAAAGCATTCTCTGGAAAGTAGGTGCAGTAACGCCCTTCATCTGCAAGAACTAAAACTAGGCGCAAAGTATAATCTGGCGGAATTTGCAAATCTGCCCAAGGAACTGCTATCTCTAAACAATTGTTTAAAGCAACTTGCGCTCGACTGAAGCGGGGATGCCATTGATAATGTTCTCCTGCTTCTCGAAAATAAGTTGATTGCGTGAGCATATCAATCCCTAAGTGGTGGTGGAACAGGTAGTTCACTGGTGCAATATCGGGAACTTCTGCTAGGGGAATAGGGCTGTTATTCATGGGTTGATCTGGATAAAACCACAGTAAATTCAATTCTGGTGGCAAATCTTGCCCTGGTTTCACACCTGTTTTAAAGTCTACCCGTAAATAAAAATTGAGGTGATCCACTCCATACCAAAGTCGCTGAAGGGGGCTGCTACTGTGCATCGTACCCCGCGCTCCGCCTATTTCGATACGTCCGGCTTTGTCCCAGTCTTGCTCGTCACCTTTACCGTCAATAACGGGATGGATAAAACTTTCCGGGCGGCGATCTGATACTGCTTCATGAATTTCTACTGGTTGGCGCAGATAAGAGGGTATGGGTTCATTTAAAGCTTTGTATATGCCATACAAATGCTCTCGAAACAAGCGATCGAAGATAGCATCGTGATTTGAGGAATGCCCTACACCAAACCACCAAAACCAATCAGAACCTTCTGCTGCATACAAAGCGGACCATGCTTCGGGATTGTTTTCTTCTGTTGCTTCTGGGTGACTAGCTAAGGTTATCCTGGCTTGTGTTAAGTAATCCCAAGCACGGTTTTTCGCAGGATCGCCAATCCAAGTTGTAAAGCTACCATCTACCCAAGAACCACTGTGCAATTTTTCTCCTGGAATAGTTGCTCTTGGGGGAAACTTTTCGATAAATTCTGAAACAGTAACAAGTTCTAAGTGTGGTTCGTCTGTAAAACTCTGGTACAGAGCTTCTAAGAAAGGTTTGCCATCTTCTGGATAAAATTCCCAACAATTTTCACCATCTAAAGCAATGGTAACTAACCAAGGTTGTTCCGGTTGTTTTTCTCTTTGCATCCGCGCAATGGCTTGTAAATGCCCTACCAAATCTGCGGCTGCTCGTTTGGGAGACATGGCACCATAGGTAAAGCCAATTAAATCTGATAATCTATGATCGCGAAACACGATCGCTAAATCCCCTACAGGAGTTTGCAAGCGATATGGTTGGTACAGCAATTCTGGTTCTTTGATGTTACCTGCTCCATCGCGATGGAAAAAGTGTTTTAGCGTCCATCCCAAAACCGCTTCATCTGAGCAAATCCACTTAAAACCTTGATTAATAATATACGGTAATATTTCCGGGCTAACTGACTGTTCTGAAGGCCACAAACCACGTGGTGTTTGTCCAAATCTGTCTGCGTATAAATCCCAGGCTTTTCGCAAATGCCGGGGAATATCTTCCGCCCACTGAAACCGATATTTTGGTAAGGTCATGTTAGGCACTGCTACGCGCCCGGAGTTGGTATCAGCTAGCAAGGGCAAGATAGGATGGGTATAGGGCGAGGTTGTGACTTCCAACTGCCCCGTCTCCTGCATCTTCCGGTGAGTAGGGACAATTCTCTTGAGTATTTCTCTCTGCTTGGAGTAAATCCGCTGGCGATCGCCAAGAGTAAAATTCTTACCTTGCTTTAACCAAGCTGCAATCTCCGGATCGTCCCAAAACAAAGGATCGATCCATGCCAAATTGTGCCAAGCTAACAAATCGCTGTAATCCTGCAATCCCCAATTAGAAAAGCACCAAGCCTGTCCTTTGTGCTGTCTAAGATTGTATAACTCAGCATAGCGAGGATGTGGATCGATCAAATTGTGGTGATTGGCATCAAAAAAGTGTTGTATAATAAATTCTCGTTGCGTGTCAGTGAGTTGTTCAACGGGTGTCAAACTCACTTCCAAATAGGGGTCAAAAGCAGTCCCAGCAATGTAATCTTCTAGTTGCAATATCAGAGATGGAACCAAATTCACCGTTTGGTGTAACTTGGGATAGCGTTCCAAAATCAAAATCAAATCCAAGTAGTCCTTAGTACCGTGCAAACGCACCCAAGGCAAACGATATTGTTGGGAGTTAGATCCCGAAACGCCACTATCAGGAGATTTATACAGCGGCTGGTGTTGATGCCAAATAAAAGCAACGTAGAGGGGATGAGACATAGGTAGTAATTAGGGATTGGGAATTGGGGATTGGGAATTGTTATTAGCGATATGGGGTTCTAAATCATTAGCCTACTACATAGAGTCACGACACATTTAAGTCAACCCATGCCTCGTCACAATAAACGACAAACCAATCATTCCTAGTCCCCAATCTCCAATCCCCAGTCGCTACAACACTTGTTCCACTTCTGCAATTTCTGGAATCATTTCCTTAAGGCGACGCTCAATACCCATTCTGAGAGTCATAGTAGAACTGGGGCAAGAACCACAAGCACCTTGTAACCGCAGTTTGACAATGGGACCATCCAGTTCTACAAGTTCCACGTTACCGCCATCAGATATGAGGTAGGGACGCATTTCATCTAAAACTGTTTCAACATTGTCAGGTGTGAGTGCCATAGTTTCCATAGTTTTAAACCTCGTAAGTTAAAAGTAGGGAGTTAGTTATTTGATTGTAAGGGTGCTACAAAGCGCTTACGACAAACCTACTCCTTATTTTTTATTTTTACTGCTGCTACTAAAACAATCCTACTAGATTTAATTAGGGGTTTACCGTTACCAACGCAATCCAAAATCCAAAATCCAAAATCCAAAATCCAAAATCCAAAATCCAAAATCCACGCATCCCTAATCTTGCGTATCGCCATCCGAGGTTGAAATTATAAGCGGTTGCTGATATAACGGGACTGTAAAGGTTACTGTTGAGCCAAGCCCTTCACCTAAGCTGTAAAAATTCACCTCACCGCCCATCGCCTCCACCAGCTTTTGAGATATCGCCAACCCCAAACCCGTACCACCATATTGACGGGTACGAGAGCCGTCTACTTGGCTGAATAAGTGGAACAGTTTGTCTTGTTTGTCTAAAGAAACTCCAATACCCGTATCTGCTACACGTACACGTACCATACCGGGTAACTGTCGGTCTTGGAAAGTGACTTTTTTGCGAACAACATCAGCGCTGACTGTTATACCCCCTTCATGGGTAAATTTAATGGCGTTCCCAATTAAATTTAACATCACCTGCTTTAAGCGCTGGTAATCGCCTTGGACAATAATTTCATCTGACGTGGCTGGCATTTGCATTCGGAAACTCAGATTTCTCCCCTCTGCTTGAGGGCGCATAAAATTTTCTACATCACTAAATAATTCATCTAGTGTCACCGAACGCAGCTCCAATTCCATTTTGCCTGCTTCGATTTTGGCAATATCTAAAATATCATTAATAATATCAAGCAAATATAATGATGATTTATGTGCTTCTTGTAGAAACTGCTTCTGTTCTTCGGGATCGTCTGCCATGCCCTCTAAAATCAGTTTTAAGAAGCCGATAATACCGTTGAGCGGGGTTCGCAATTCATGAGTGACATTGGCAAGGAAATCTCGAATACGGCGAGTCGCTTGTTCGGCTTCCTGACGTGCTGCTTCTAATTCTTTGTATAAAGTTGCGTGAGCGATCGCCGTTCCGAGTTGATCTGCGACATCTTTTGCCAAATCGAGGTCATCTGCTGCGAGGACACAACCTGAATCGCGAAGAGTTGCAGCAATTAACCCATTCGGCTGATCCTGGTAACACGTGGCAATCACCAACATTTTTTGCTGTTCTAGTTGAGGGTGTTGAGGCGACTCTACCACAATTGGTTCCAGAGTTGAAATTGCCCGAGCAAAGCCAGACTCAGAAGCAAAATCTATTTCCAAGCCCAGCATCGAGCTTCTGGTTGACTGGTGGTATTCTGCTGTTACCTGTACCTTAGTACTAGACGAGTGATACGGGCAGATAATACAACGTTCTAGTTGTAACGCTTTCCCCAAACTATCCACTGTTTGCTGCCAAATAATATCCAAGTCTAATGTCCGCCGGATATTTCTGGTGATTTGATTGATCAATTTTTGGTGGCGATGGGAACGCAAGACTGAATTTAGTACTACGGGTTTTTGAGGTGTCAAGTTTTCTGGTTGATTTGCTGTCACTTCTTGCAAGAGCCGTCCCATCACTAAAACAGTTGTTGGGGCACTTCCCACAGAAGACATTATTGGACTGACGATCAACTCCAACTCAAACAACTGCTCACCGTAGCTAAACCAGCATTGATATTTTTCCGGCACCAAAGTTGTCAAAATCCGCTGCAACTTTTCTAAATAGGCAGCTTCATCCTTTGGAGCAAAGACTTGCTTTGTACTGGCATCATCAAGTAACGTCTCCGCACTTAACCCAACTCTTTCGCTGTGTTGCCAGTAAAAAGTCAGGTAGCGTCCTGTTCTCTCTTGCGTGTACACCAACTCGGCTCCTAAATTTGCCCACAAGCCATTAGTGTTACTGGTAGTAGTTTCTGAATTTTGTGACAATGGATTTGACCGTTGTGAGTTAGCAGTAATACTCATGGCTCGAGTTGGATACATATCAAGGGCAACCCAATAAATCTTTGCTAGTCGCTGCATAAAGTTTGGCATAAATTTTTACAGCTTTAGCATAATTGAGATTTAGTTTTAGGTTGTTCTAAAGTTTAGCTCGTAAAATTTTACATTTTTTTAACCTTCCTAGGTATTTTTCATCTATCTTCACCTCAGTCATTCCACTCACCCCGAGGAGGTAAGGGTTTGCGTATCGGCGTGCGTGTGAGTTCATCATCTCTTGGCGTATCACCTCTCAACCATTGGCGAATTGCCACTTCAATAACTTTACTAGGATCGTTGGTTAAATGCTGAATTTGCTCCAGTAACTCAGAGTCCAGGCGAATTGCTATTTCTACCTTATCGGCTCCTCTGTGTTCCGTCTCGGCAGATTTCTCTTTCATATTCATAACAATGATGTACTCTCGATCTTTTGACTCAACTTGTAAACAGGCTCTCTTCAGACATTAGGGCGAATCGCGAGTACAACTCATCCCTTTTAGTCTGTAGATCGCACTTGTTGTTTATTGTACGCCTCTAATTGCTTAATACTTGTCATTTGATAAAAAGCTAATGGCTAATGGCTAATGGCTAATGGCTGATGGTCAGGTGGTTACTCCCCGTCGAAGCAAAGAAAGCATTACAATACGTTAAAGTATATTGCTCTTTTATTCCTTGTTGCCTCTAAAGCAAAGAAGTATATGACTGACGTTCCCGCATCTCGCATTCGCAATTTCTGTATTATTGCTCACATAGACCACGGGAAATCTACCCTCGCTGACCGCTTGTTACAAGTGACTGGTACTGTGGAGCAGCGAGAAATGAAAGAACAGTTTCTCGATAACATGGATCTTGAACGGGAGCGCGGCATTACCATTAAGCTGCAAGCTGCCCGTATGAATTATAAGGCAAAAGATGGTCAGACGTATGTCCTGAATCTTATTGATACTCCGGGACACGTAGACTTTTCCTATGAGGTATCCCGCTCTCTTGCAGCTTGCGAAGGCGCACTGCTTGTCGTGGATGCTTCTCAAGGTGTGGAAGCTCAAACCTTGGCAAATGTTTATTTGGCTCTAGAGCATAACCTGGAAATTATACCAGTGCTGAATAAAATTGATTTGCCAGGGGCAGAACCAGACCGAGTTATTAAGGAAATCGAAGAAATTATCGGTTTGGACTGTAGTGGTGCAATTTTGGCATCAGCTAAGGAAGGCATCGGCGTGCCGGAGATTTTAGAAGCAATTGTTGAGCGGATACCATCACCACAAAATACGGTAGATGAGCGTCTTAGAGCATTGATTTTTGATAGCTATTATGATAGCTACCGGGGGGTGATTGTTTATTTCCGGGTCATGGATGGTAGATTGAAGAAGGGCGATCGCATCTACCTCATGGCATCTGGCAAAGAATACGAAATTGATGAGGTAGGAGTACTTTCTCCCACCCAAAAGCAAGTGGATGAATTACACGCGGGAGAAGTGGGCTACTTATCTGCAGCCATCAAAGCAGTGGCAGATGCACGGGTGGGAGATACTATTACCCTCTCTGGTGCCAAAGCAACTGAACCGTTACCTGGCTATACAGAAGCCAACCCAATGGTGTTCTGTGGAATGTTCCCCATCGATGCTGACAAATTTGAAGATTTGCGCGAAGCATTGGACAAACTGAAACTCAATGACGCTGCATTGCATTTTGAACCCGAAACCTCAAGTGCGATGGGTTTTGGTTTCCGTTGCGGCTTCTTGGGTTTGTTGCACATGGAAATTGTCCAAGAACGCTTAGAACGAGAGTACGACTTGGATCTCATCATTACAGCTCCGTCAGTAGTGTATAAGGTGACAACCGTTAAAGGTGAGGAAATTTACGTAGATAACCCCAGCCATTTACCTTCACCTAACGAACGGGAAAAAATTGAGGAACCTTACGTTCAGGTAGATATGATTACGCCGGAAACTTACGTTGGTACTTTGATGGAGTTGGCACAAAATCGGCGTGGTGTGTTTAAGGATATGAAATACCTCACCCAAGGGCGTACTACATTGACATACGAACTACCTTTGGCAGAAGTTGTCACCGACTTTTTTGACCAAATGAAGTCTCGCTCTCGGGGTTATGCCAGCATGGAATATCAGTTGATTGGCTACCGAGAAAATCCCCTAGTCAGGTTGGATATTCTCATCAATGGCGATCCAGTTGATTCCTTGGCAATGATTGTTCACCGCGATAAAGCTTACGGTGTTGGGCGATCGATGGCGGAAAAACTGAAAGAACTCATTCCCCGCCATCAATTTAAAGTACCCATCCAAGCATCCATTGGCAGCAAGGTTATTGCCAGCGAACACATTCCAGCATTACGGAAAGACGTTCTTGCTAAGTGCTATGGCGGTGACATCAGCCGTAAGAAGAAACTCTTGCAGAAACAGGCAAAAGGTAAAAAGCGGATGAAGTCTGTGGGTACGGTAGATGTCCCGCAGGAAGCTTTTATGGCAGTTCTGCGTTTGGATCGGGAAAGTTAATTTCGGTTTTTGATTCTACCGTTCTCTTCTTCCCAGGCTCTACCTGGGAATCCTTATCCCTGGAGCTTTGAGTCACATCTTTTTTACACCTGCCATAATCAGATATACAATTATTGCAAACCAACTGGTTGGTTTACTAATTTGAGAGTGGAGGAAGTGGGCAGTATTATCGATGCCACAGGACACTATGCTCGACCAGATGTGCTACAACTGCTAATTCGTGATGATGCAGGTTGGCGGCGTGCTGGCTCTAGAGCAAAACTGACATTAGAGATGCGAGATGCACTGCTACGCTCGGCTGAGCATCATGATGTAGATGCGGAGAGAGTTTTGCAAGTAGCATCTGGTCAAAACGTTGAAACTTGAGCGCTGCTTACACGACATTGCGAGCATTAAGATATGACTTTAGTCATATACTCTACATGACTTTTATCTGTAGTTGAATGAGATTAAATTAGTTACTGTACAAATATCTAATAAACATTTAATTTTGTGCATTTGAAAGACTTGTCCCTAATTTTTTATCAATTATTAATTATGAAACTTTTATACCTTAGTACTGTATGTGTAATTACCGTAGCAATCGTTGCTCTTCGTTACTATCAAAGTCACACAAGTTCAATGTGCTTAAGCAGTGATAACACATCTTTGAATAGCGTATATTCAAAAAAATCGGCACATAATTTTTTAGTAGGGAGCGATCGCAGTTTTTATTAAAGACCGTAATTGATTTTACAGTGTTTTCTCAACTCCAGGACGATATGCCACTGCAAAAGTAAACAAAATCTTGAATTATTGCGTACTTTTGTAGTGGGATTAAGAAATTCCTTCCATCAGATTTTTGTTGAATTCACTGTATTTTTAAATATATTTTATGACTTTTTTCTGGAAAGAGATGTTATAAGCAAAGCTAATCAGTAAACGGGAGAGGCAATATGAAGCCTCGTGTCAATATGTGCTAATCGCGCATGCGAGCAACTGTATCATAAACTGATTTTTTAGCGAGCGTAAAAGTTTTCGGTCTACTGATATTATCTGCAACGACAATCGCCTTTGGAGCAAGCTTTTTATAAAAAGGCTTGAGATGATACAAAGGATTTTCTTTAGAGCGTACAGCATGAGTTAGTTCTACTTGCCAGTCTTTATAAGCAATATGCTTAATTGGATAGCCAAACGAGCAGATAAAATCAGCTAGTTGACTCCATGAATCAGGTTGAGGATTATTTAAGTGAAAAGCTTTTCCTATGGAATCTTTTTGCCGAGATAAATACACAATACTTTGACTGAGATAGTCCACCGGGGCTAAATCTAATCTGGAAGTGATGTCTGTCATGCTCCCCATTTGAATACAGCCTTTGATAGTACGACAGATCAAGTCATCTTTATACCAAGCACCTGTTTGACCGATCGGATGCTGTATAAGATGGGTTTACTGTGGTGATAACTCCGCCCAAAGTTGCCACGGCATGGAAGGCGATCGCATATTCGGGAAGATTCGGGCTGTAAATCCCCAAAACATCACCCTTGGAGAAGCCACGCGCCGCTAAGCTACAAGCAACTCGACTGATGGAGTCTGCTAGTTCTCCATAAGTTGCTACTCTGTCAGTCAGCCCTTCAATCAGGGCTGGTTTCTGGGCTAATTCTACTGCTCGCTATAATACAAATTCTGTTAGTAGCTGCTCGGGATAGAAATATCAGGATATGGACTGCGAAAGATCATCGAATTTGATTCTTGAGTCAATATATACTAAGCGACAATAGCAAGTGTTTCAGCCAAAGGCATAAGTTTCTGTTTTGAACTGATTGTTGGTAGAATACCACATATTGGTGGCATTGCTCACAACCACGATAAATTAATACTCTGAGCCATTAGGTCAACATAAGAGCCATTTGGTGAGCATATTAGCATGGGTAAACTTTTGTCAATACAGTTTTTTGCAATTGACTCTGCACGATCGGGCATTTAATCTAGCAAGAAAAAACCACGACGAACTCTGAGTTTCCACTTTATATTCTAAGCAATCGCTGCATATGTCAGGCAGCGCCAGAAATACTCACAAGTGTAACTCCTTTGACAATTTGTCATCCTAACTGAGGTAAATACTAATGAAAAAAGCTTTGATTGCTACATCCACTCTATTTGCTACTGTAGAAATTTTAACAGTGCTACATCTACCTGTCATGGCGATTGCCAAACCGACCATTCAAGTGAGTCAAGCGGTACAAACACCCCTTCCCCCTAACGCTACAATTCAATCCCCCACGCCAGCCCTTGGGTTTGGTTTAGCAGATGGTACGCCTGTCAAAGTTAAATTTAAGCAGACAATTTCCTCGAAAACGGCTAAAGAAAACGATCCGGTAGAGTTTGAAGTGTCTGAAAACGTTTTGGTGGGTAACGTAGTTGTCATTGCGAAAGGTGCTCTTGCAAAGGGTATAGTCACAAGAGCAAGACGCTCTGGAATGTTGGGTCGAAAAGGAAAGCTGAACATAGCGCTCAAAGAAGTTACTTTAGTCAGTGGCGAACGCATTTCTATTCGTGCAGAGCAAAAAAGCGGCGGTGGGACATCCGGAGGAGTCATTGCAACCGCCGTTTTGCTCAGTCCTGTAGCTTTATTATTTAAAGGTAAGAATAGAACTTATGAAGCTGGAACTGAGGTTCAAGCCTTTGTGGATGGTAACTTTGCGCTTGAGCGCAATAAGTTTAAAACAAACTTAAGGAGCGAAAATTAGTATTGACAGCCAGAAGTTGTTACCCCTATTGACTATCAACCCCGATGCATTGTTATTTAACCAGGTGAGAAATAGCGCGATCGCCCGTATATGCCCTACATCATTGCCAATGCTTTTAAAGGCAAGGGTGGTAATATCCCACAGGAGATGTACGGCAAGTCATATCTAACACCTCCACTTCTTGGAAAAAAGGCGATCCCATTGTCGAGTCAACAGGAGTGTATCGATTGGGTAACGGGAAATTGGTCATAAGTCGAGAGTGTCTTTAAACATATGTGCGGGAAACGGTTGCGATACAGTAGTTTAGCCGCGTGAGTGCCACTTCGCGATAAGAACGCTTGTGCGGCTTACGCGCTGGAACAATCGCATACGTGGTGGTTGCTGAAGTCCTTTTCCCCCAGAACTGCTACAAAAACACGCTTTGTTCTTGCTAGCTCGCCGATTTCACTCCTGAGCCAACTCGGATTCCACATTCGCGATCGCGAGCATTATTCCTCGCAAGCAATGCCTTTTAGAGCTTCTTGAAGTATCTGGCGACTGGAAACAAACTGAAACCCAGCTTTTCATAGGTACAACGTGCCGGAGAATGGCCAGGATCTCCTCCGGTCTCGACCATAGCAACGGACATTCCAGCAACTTTCATCCAATCAAGAGCGAATTCTACCAAAGCCGTGCCAATGCCTTGACGTTGATAATCTGGATCGACGGCAATCATGTAGATTTCTCCCATACTACTCTGTTCGTGGAGTTTCACGGCTACAAAGCCCACGGTTGAACTAGAGTCGATGGCAACCCACACCTTCATGTCACAGGACGTACAGACGGACTCAACAGCATGGAGTTGGCTTACACGCCAACCATCAGGATAGAATGAGCGGTACACGTCAATATCCATCGCTTTTTGAATCGAATCAAAGACCGGAGTCCATGCCCGAAGCGAAAGACTCTTGACGGCATCAAGGTGGCAGGGGTCGTATGGTTCAATTCGCATAGAGACATTATTTGCTTAAGGCGTATTACATAGATACTACCATTAAACTCTTGGTTTTTAGGTATTGAGATGAGATGCTAATTTTTAGCTAATAGATTCCAAAGGCAACAAATTATGAACACTACAAAAAAACATAACTTTCGTACTATTGAGACGAATGGAGTACGTTTGAAGGTGATGGTTGAGGGTGATGGGCCTTTGGTCATCTTGCTTCATGGTTGGCCACAGAGCTGGTATCTGTGGCGCAATCAGATCGATCCGCTTTTAGAAGCAGGCTTCCAAGTGGCGATTCCCAATCAAAGAGGATATGGCGATAGCGATGCTCCACAGGAAATCGAAGCTTATGACATACTCAATTTAACAGCGGATGTTGTAGGAATTGCTGACGCTCTTGGTCATGAAACTTTTACCGTTGTGGGGCATGATTGGGGTGCGCCAGTCGCTTGGAATACCGCACTGTTATATTATGAGCGAGTGACTGCTGTTGTCGGCATGAGTGTTCCTTATTTCCGTTACCCGACAGGAGCATTAACAAAGCAAGAGAATTTTGGTGATAATTTTTGGTACATGGTATATTTCCAAAAACCTGGAATTGCCGAAGCTGAATTTGAAAAAGATATCTGCCGTTCGCTACGTATGATTCATTATAATGTTAGCGGTTCTGCCCCTGAAGGAATTGTTCTCACTCCAAAACCCTCAACTTCTGGATTTTTAGATGGATTAATAGATACCGAAGAATTACCAAAAGGCATGACTCAAGAAGATCTAGATTATTATGTTGAGCAGTACAAGCACAGCGGTTTTCGTGGCAATCTCAACTGGTATCGTAACATTGACCGCAACATGGAAATTACACCCCAATTGGAGGGGAAAAAGATATCTCAACCCGCATTGTTCATTGCTGGTGAAAAAGATATCGTGTTGCAATTTCCCGGAGTCAGTCTTGACACAATGACCGAGTTGATTCCAAATTTGAAAGGACAAGTTATCGTCCCTGGTGCTGGTCATTGGGTTCCGGCTGAGTATCCCCAACAAGTCAATGAAGCATTGCTCTGTTTTCTCCAAGAATGCAAGTACCAACGGTAAACTTTGGCAATAAACTCCTCATTTTCATCCGGTCTGATGGCTGCAACGATGGCGCTTCTCACGGACTCTGGCACTTGAGTGCATTTTTATTGCGCTTACGCTATCGCTTCCACCGTCAGACGCTCACCATTTTCATCGCTGTGTAAAAGTATCTGTGCATTCCGAATCTTATGTACTGCGGCGATCGCTATTGTCGCTGCTGTTGCCAAAAACACAAAAGCTGCTATCAAATTTTTGTTAACAGCAACCAGCAAAAAAACTGCCAATACGACTAAGCTGACTACACCAGCGAGTAGGTAGTTGAAATCGCCACTGATGAGGCAAAGTACCACAGCTGCACCACTGACTGCTGAATAAAACCTGAAGTTGCTGACAGCTTCTACTGAATGTAGGATCGCATTAAGTTCTTACTCCTGCTTGGCGATCGTGAGATTATCCGGTCAGCAACGCAAGGAACTACAAAACTAGATAGGTGCTCCCTCCGGATACATCAGTTTCACTCTTTTCTTCCGTAGTTTAGCTTCTTCGATACAGATTTCTTCAATTTGTTCGACCACATCTTGAGAAACACCCAATTTAGCTGCCATTTTAGTTATAGTTGCCCTTTCTTGGTCACTATATTCTCCATCACTACTGCAAGCTTTAATCGCATCATAAACAAGATAACGTCGTGAACCAGTTGCCTCTGGAGCATCACCAATCGCCTTCTCGATATCTTCGTCGGCTTGATAAGATTTGATTTCCTCCACTAATGAGTCTGGTGCGCCAAAAGCATAAGCAAGCCCAATGACCCAGTCTCTTTCTTCTGGGGCTAATGTACCATCTCCATTGGCACAAATGAGAAGCGCCTTCAAATAACCGTTGTAAGCTTCAACACTTGGAAGTTTACTAAAGGTATATTTTTCTCTGAATAACCACAACAAACCCTCATTTTTAGTAGTCATGCTTACCCTTGATAAATAGATTAAGGAAGTTTTCAATGTCATTATCACATATCTAACTTTCCACATCCCGTGAAAAGTCAGCAGCGCCAATACGTCCATTGCACCCTAACAACCATCAATTTAGGGTGCGGTATAATCGGTTAGGGTTTAAAGGCACCCTGGAAGGTATACTCATTATTAAATGTAGGGCTAAAGTGATTAATTAATAACTTTTCTACTGTGCCTAGCTTAGAGGATGTTTTAAAAGTAGTTGGCTGTGATTTTTATCACATTATTACCCCCTTAATCCCCCTTAGAAAGGGGGAAACAAGAAAAATTCAGTTCCCTCCCCTTTCCAAGGGGAGGGTTAGGGTGGGTAAAAAGTATTTGATACATCAATCATGACTTTTAAAACATCCTCTAAAAACTATCAAAAAGATAAACTAAAAACCAAAATTTAAAGAGTTTGAACTCTTGAATTAAAAATTTATTAAGGAATTTTTTATTTTGAATTTGAGCGCGAGCGCACTACCCAACTAACTATTGCCGTAGGAAGTTTTGCCGATTATAGTGGCGACAAAGTGACGATCGTTGGTTGGGAAAGACATGGCAAGAAAGTGCAAATTGAATTTCCTAATGGCTCTATTAGGTGGGTGAAGCGCCACTGTCTCAAAGTTTGGAATAGTTGAGCCGATCGCCAGCCAATTTTCAAGTTTTCATTTATACTCAAACCATGTTCAGTTTACGAGACTACCAGCAAGATTTAGTTGCCCAAACGTTTGCTGCCTGGGACCAAGGCACGAGAAAAGTGCTGTTGCAACTCTCAACAGGTGGAGGCAAGACAGTCATCTTTGCTGCGATCGCCCATGAATTTACCAGCAGTGGGTTGGGCGTGTTGGTTGTCGCCCATAGAGAAGAACTGATTCTCCAAGCCGCAGACAAATTAGCTCAAACGACTAACATAGAGCCAGGAATCATTAAAGCGGGATATAAACCCAGTGACTCTCTCATCCAAGTCGCCAGCATCCAAACATTGGCAAGACGCAAAAACTACAGCGATGCAAAGCTTGTGATTGTGGATGAAGCCCACCATGCCTCAGCCGCCAGTTACCGCAACTTACTGGATGCTTATCCCTATGCTTTGATTTTAGGTGTGACTGCTACCCCCAGGCGCGAGGATGGTTATGGATTGCGAGACATCTTCGATCGCTTAATCTGTTCTATCTCAACCAAAGAACTCATTGCTGAAGGTTATCTCACCGAGTACAAACTCATTGCTGGCTTTAAATATTCCAAACACAAAGTTCCGCAAAAACGGGACTTTACCAAAAAAGAATTAGAAGAAGTGGCTTCTGACTACAAACCAGAGGAAGTCTTAAAACAGTGGCAGAATTTTTGTAATGGCAGAAAAACAATGATTTTTGCTGTTAATGTGGTGCATTCAAAGGCCATTACAGCGATGTTTGTTAGAGCCAATATCCCTTGCGAACATATTGATGGGGAAACTCCGCAGAGCGAGCGGGCCGATATTTTAGAAAGATTTCGGACTGGCCAAACCCAAATTATCAGTAACTGTGCCATTTTAACAGAAGGTTTTGATTGCCCGGATTCCCAAGCTGTAGTCATTGCCCGCCCAACAACGAGCGTTACTCTGTGGCTGCAGATGATTGGTAGGGTATTGCGTCCGTCACCTGGTAAAGAATATGCCATCATCTTGGATATGACGGATAACTGGTATCGGCTGGGTCGTCCGTGCGATCCGCGCAACTGGAGTCTCGATCCTGTTTCATGCGACCCAGATGCCCAAGGTGTCAGGTGTTGTCCTCACTGCCACCATGTTTTCAAGCCCATGCCCGCTCTCATTCGTTCTCAACAATACTTTAATTCTCAACTGGCAGAATTCGTCACCGTCTACGAAGTAGATTGTGCCAACTGCGGTAAATCTTTTAAATGGGTATTGTCAGAATTAAACTTAATGAATGGGCAGAAGATGCCAACTATTGTCTCTCCTCAAGATATTGAATTTTTAGAAGTTCCACCCACAATTCGCCCCAGTTTGTTCGGTCCGATTATTAAAGCCAAAAAACGCAAATTTAAAAACAACCAGCAACAAACTGATTTTTATCTTAAAACTGTCATAAATTTTCTCTTAAATTGCCCTGAAATCACTTTAGAAGAGCTACGATATGCAGCGAATTTATTGAACTGCCAACTGTGGATCGTCGGTCACAGTATAAATCATTTAACCCA
This sequence comes from Scytonema sp. UIC 10036, assembly GCF_009725235.1. The sequence continues at coordinate 50,669 of NZ_WJFC01000051.1, read as the reverse complement.
CACTTTACGGGCAGCTGAATCTTGGGAAGAAGTCATCAAAATTATGTCCGCTCGTCCCCAAGATATCAAGCAATTGATTTGGAAAAAGTTATCACTTGAAGAGCAAAACCGATTCAACCAGATGAAGCAGCGCTACAAACAACAACAACAAGAACTACAAGAATGGTTGTCTGAAGACAATTTAGTCACCATGGCAAGTGACTTGGAAGCTTGCGAAAATCTAGAGATGTTTGCCAGTCTTTGGCAGATCTATAACAAACAAGCTCTTCAAGTCGCACTTGAGCGCTTGCATGCGAGTTCTCGGCACCAAATTTTAGCGTGGATACAAGAGTTAAATAACAGTTAAGATGCTTTATGCTCCTCGCTCTTTCAATGAACGACCAACAGGTAACAGATTTACTTAAAGGCACGGGAGATGCAGCAATCCCCGATTTCAAACGTCATTTTAAAAGAACTTTGTTTATTAAATGCCTTAAGGTTATAGATTCCTGTTTCCCAGTTGCCATACCTAGAATTGGCTGTCAGTTTATTTTTGTAAAAAGGGGTTACTCATTTCTGTCTAATTCTATTAACGGTTGATTGAGTCTTTCATGGTTCTTCATTTGTTGAATAGACAGTTTTAAATGGTGTAAATTTTATTGGTTTGGCAGTAGTCCCCTGATTATCTAAATTGAGTTCTCGACAAATGATTTGATAAATATCTGTAGGAAATCCACCATGAAAATACCATTCTCTACCTTCTTCTTCCATTTTCACAATACCTGAGATGTTTGGATACTTATAACCTAGTTGATGTTTTACAATATATGCTGAGAGTTGCTTACTATATGTAAAATTTAAAGGACGCATTTCTGCTAATAGTTGCTCTAGCTCCTCATGGCATTTTCCCATTTGATGTTGTTGGGATGATTGGAGCCACCCTTTCTGTGGGGGTTGACGTGACTGGCGTGCTTGTCAGATATATAGTTTTCGGCGTTACTAGCTGCAGATTTGCCATCTACACCTGCCCGCGCTGAAGGGGGAATTTTCTCCAACATTTGTTGGGCTTGTGTTCTTGTTCTGATTGATTCGCCGGGACGAATACCACCTTTATATAATCTACGTGCCGCAGTTAAAGGTAAATCTTGTAAATTGGCGTGATGAATTTTGGTTGTTGCCGCAGCATTGACGGCAGAATTGACGGCAGAATTAGGATGAGAATCAAGAGACATAAGTAATTATTTTGTTCTCTATTATTAAGCAAAAATACGTAAGTATAACTACAAGCATGATGTTTGAAAAGTATTATTGCTAACATTAAAATCTTAGAAACCTAACCCCCCACTCCCTTGTAGGGAATGGGGGTTTTTAGTAGAGTTTGCCACTTTCCAAACAACCTCGGTTCTTGCGTAATTAGCGTGCTAAATTCTTGGAAAAATAAGCTTGAAACCTTTACGCGGCTTTTATTACCAATTATCATCCCAAGCAGCCAAAACTTCTTGCCACTCCTCATCCGTTTCGGGCGATTTCCCTTTGATAAGCCCTATAAACCGGGTTAACTTCTTTGCTTTTTGTGCGTCTTCACCAAAAACCTCTACCAAATCGCGCTCGAAATTGGGATTGTAACCTTTGGCCACAAGAGTAGCGTATTCGGTATCAGTCATGTTCAAGTCGTAGATGGGTTTCTTTGTCATAAAGCAAGTGTTCGCGTCTGAGAGTGCAGATGCTTCTATTCTGGCTTACTACAGCAAATTTCAACCTGGTGAGGTACAAAAATTACCCCCCTCTGTCCCCCCTTACCAAGGGGATGAAAGGGGGGTGTACCTCATGAGATTGAGAAAGGCTATAGCAAGGGTTTGATTAAGCTGTAGTAGAAACATATTCTTGTTGTGAACTTTGTTGTGAATCGCCCAACTTTCCTTTGAGAACTGCCACAAAAACACGCTTTGTTCTTGCTAGAGAGCCAATTTCACCCCTGCATCAGTCAACTCGGATTCCACAAGTGCGATCGCGCCTGCTTTATGAGTTTTCAAGCACAGCTTTGTTAGATGATGCTTTGGGTACAGTAACAACACTAAATTTCGCTACGGAACCAGTTCTATTATTGTATATAGTGGAATAAAAGGTACAGTTGACAGTGCAGCTGACAACATATTCGGGACAAAAAGCAAGCATTCTCGGTTTAGCAGCACAGCAGCAGATGGAAGCTGAAACTGTTGCAGTAGCCTTTGAGGCTCTTATCAATTACTTCTTTTTTTACAATCTCGATTGTGAAAACTTTTTGAGTGAACTAAAACTCCTTGCAGCAACAAAGCGCGAACAAGTCTTAGTCGCAACAGGAAGTGAAAACCGAGAGATTAGCTCTTTAGATCGTTATCTCAACTCAGTGCGCCATCGCCTTGATGTTGACGCGGTGGATGTATTTTTTGTGGAATATGTCTCTCCTGATGATGACATGAACCAAGTTCGAGCGATACTTGATGAATTGCGATCGCAGAAAGAAAAAGGACTGATTCGTTACGTAGGAATCACCACCCACAACCGACTTATTGCCATAGAGACAATCGCACGCGGTGAATGTGATGTACTCATGCATCGCTACAATATGGCACATCGCAAAGTGGAAGAAGATGTTTTACCAAGCGCTCAAAAAGCTAGCATTCCTTTGGTGGCATTCACTTGCACCCGTTGGGGATCGCTACTAAATGGTCATCCTCACTGGCATTCTAAGCCACCCACAGCAGCAGATTGTTACCGTTATGTGCTCAGCCACCCGGCAGTTCATCTCGCACTCACTGCCCCAAAAACCAGACAGCAATTAGCTCAAAACTTATCCGTCCTCCATGCGTCCCCACTCTCCCCACAAGAAATAGTTCATTGGCAGGAATACGGAGATTTGATTTACGGTACCGGACAAGATGCATTTGATACACAATGGGTTTGAGAGGTGCAACGGTTCGAGGTGCGATAAGCTGAGGAATGCTTGCACCGAATTGATGAGATGGAGGTGTTGGCGGATGGCTCTCGCTTCTCTCACATCAAAACTTGTAAAGTGGAACTTATTATTAAACCTTTAGCCGCGATCGCCCCTGTCGTAACCAAAGGTTTACGTCATCGCATTTCTTGGTCAATCCCCGTTTTAGTTAAATTGCATCAAAAATGCTAATTATACAATTATAAATACGGTATAGGCATTTGGATCTGAGAATTCATAAAATGAGTGTATGAATTTCATCCATAAAGTACAGCGAGCTTCCAGTCACTTTTATTACAAATAGTTGCGTTCTTTACACTATATGAGTTATTGCCTCAATCCCAATTGTCCTAAGCCAACTGCAAACCATCCTAATAACAAGTTTTGTACGACCTGTGGCTCTAAACTTTTGTTGGCAGAACGGTATCGGGCAATCAAACTTCTCGGGCAAGGGGGATTTGGTAGAACTTTCTTAGCTATCGATGAATACAAACCATCGCAGCGCCATTGCGTCGTTAAGCAATTGTTACCGCAAGCGCAAGGGACTAATACCCTCAATAAGGCATCTGAGTTATTTAAACTCGAAGCAGAACGCTTGGATGAATTAGGTCACAACCATCCTCAAATTCCAGAATTGTTAGCCTATTTCACTCAAGAAAGCCAACAATATTTGGTACAAGAGTTTATTGATGGACAGAACTTAGTAGAGGAAGTGACAAACAACGGTGCTTATAGCGAAAAACAAGTCATTGCCCTCCTACGCAACTTGCTGCCTGTTTTGCAATTCGTGCATAGTAAACAGGTAATTCACCGCGACATCAAACCAGAAAATATTATTCGTCGTCGAGATGGAGAGCTAGTTTTAGTAGATTTTGGAGCCTCAAAAACTGCTACCCGAACAGCTTTGACAGTGACAGGAACGGCGATCGGGACGGCAGGATATACAGCTCCAGAACAAGCATTAGGGAAAGCAACAGTAAGTAGCGACATTTACAGTCTTGGCGTCACTTGCTTATATCTATTGACTAAGGTTGAACCATTCGAGTTATTTGATGTCATAGAAGGGGAATGGGTGTGGAGAGATTACCTAAGTACTCAACTCAGCAGCAATTTAGGACAAGTTTTAGACAAAATGATTTCTAGTGCAGTGAAACGTCGCTATCAATCAGCAACTGAACTACTGCAAGCGTTAAATTTTGAAGAACCTCAAAAGCAGGTAAAGGTACCAGTGCCAACGAGGAATCAAATCAAATGCCCCTTCTGTAGTTACACCTTTGACGGTACCAGCTTATCTGGAGAAATTGCTTGTTATAGATGCTATAAGCACTTTTACGCTCCTCAAAAGCAGGTAAAGGTGCCATTGTCAACGAGCAATCAAACTCCCGATAATTTGAGTTCTCAAAAGGGGATATACTACACTAAACTCCGAGATTTTCTAAAAGCAGGACAGTGGAAAGAAGCAGATAAAGAAACTTTCGCTGTCATGCTGACTGTAGCGGGTAGAAAAAAAGATGGTTGGCTAGATAATCAGTCTATCGAAAACTTTCCCTGCACAGATCTCCATACTATTGACCAACTCTGGATCACCTACAGTAATGGGCGCTTTGGCTTTAGCGTGCAAAAGTGTATCTGGGAAAGAGTTCGTAAAAACTACCACAACTTTGGCGAAGTGGTCAAATGGACAAAGGGAAGTAAATGGATAGCTTACTCCGAGGTAACTTTCGACGCTACAGCACCACGGGGACATCTCCCCTGGTTTGTAATTGTGAAGGGAGGCTGGGTTGGTTCGGAGGTGATCTCTTCTCTCGCTTCAAGATTTATACAATGCAAGATATGAGCCTAAAGATTTGCGTTTAATTTGAGGATTGTGAATCACAAGCTTTTTCCACCCACCATCTAAAAACCGTACTTTCTTGGTTAGAAGAATTATTGGCAGTAGATACGTACAAAGTTTGCCCCAACGCATTTTCAAATTTAAACAGGCAAAGACCCAATCCCGTACCAGCGCAGTCTTGAATTTCTGTAGTCGGGATAACATACTGGGAGCGGGAAAATCTATTGAGTATGCTGATAAACTTGGTTGTAGACTGCTTTGCATGGTTCTTCCGTACTTAGTGGGCTAATTTCATCTAAAACTTTTTTGACAGCTTTGTGTAGTCAGCTTTTTAAGCATTATCTAAGCTAGATCGATCCATAAAGCACTTAATCACCGCATTGAAATCCCATACAATCAGGTTCAGATACGAAGCTTATTGATAATTTAGCCCACTAAGTACGGAAGAACCGAGGCAACGTGCCTTTCCCGATACAACTCGCTCTGAACAAGGTTTTTAGCCTAGCATGGCGGCTCAGATCGCGTTCGCCACTTTCTCACCAAGTTGGTCTATACTCGCATCAAAGCAACTTTGTTAGAGCTTTTGTGAATGTTTCGTAAGGGGTTACCCCAACAATGGTTTCCATGAGAGTTCCATTTTTGTAAATCATGACTGTGGGGATACTGCGAATGCCTAATCTTTTGGCAAGGCTTTGGTTCTGGTCAAGGTCTACCTTAACTACTTTTGCACGGTCTTCATATTCTTCAGCCAATTTATCTATTAGAGGAGCAATCATCTTACAAGGTCCGCACCAAGTGGCTGTAAAGTCAAACACAACTGGGGAGTCGCCCTTTAAAAGGGAATCAAATTCTGATTCAGTAATGTATTCAACTGTTTTCATAGATGCTCCTTTTTATTGATGCTTTCATATTGTTTGTAGTTCATAAAAGTTAGTATATAGTACACTCTGTCTCTCTAAATCAGATCCGATATCTTATCGCTCATCACTTTTTGTAAATTTTGACGATTATCATCATAATGAAAGTGAGCGATAAGCCAACTGAACGATAAGCCAGCGATTCTTCATCGCTAGTTATGTATTACAGTCTCCGCCTTGCTACTCTTGACGAGTTTGAGTTCTGTTGGCGATCGCACATCTTGATGAAGAGACAATTTTTTTGCCTCTTGGTTCTAAAGTAGGAGTTACTAGCCCCTACTGACTCTAAATATCTATATAATTGCTTTACACTTGTTGCGCTCCAGGTTGCCCATCCTCAACAACAAATGAAGCTCTGGTACTCATGGGGGCATCTGGTGTAGTCACAGCCGCCATAACGCGGTAATCGGACTGCCAGCGTTCTGGCGTAATGTCGCAACGAACGTAGCCGCGCTGCGAATTATAGAATTTGATCCATGGATTCTCTGGCAAATAAGGTTCAAACCTTGGATTTGTGTCAGAACCATCACCTCCAGAACTGATCGAAGTGCCAACAAATTCCGTTCCTACAACTGGTGATTCTGGATTATCAAAATCAGTCTTGAGGTCGGAAACCCAGTTAGAATGGATATCACCTGTAAGAACTATTGGATTTGAAATTTTGCTTTCTTGCAAGAATCTCAATATACGATTGCGCTGCGCGACATAGCCAGCCCACATATCCATAGAAAAGGTTTGCTCTGGACCTCGTGTTCTGTCTACTTGACTCATCAAGACCTGCTGAGCTAGCACATTCCAGCGAGCACGCGATCGCTTTAGTCCATCAAACAACCACCGCTCCTGTTCTGCTCCAGTTAGTGTAGCATTGGGAGCGAGAACGGAAGGACAGCGAGGTTTTGTACCATCATTGCAGGGTTGGTCAGTGCGGTATTGGCGGGTATCTAAAACGTTAAATTCAACTAGAGAGCCGAAGCTAAGACGTCGATAGAGTTGCATATTTGCTCCGGTGGGGATAGAAAACCGACGCAGTGGCATATGTTCGTAGTACGCCTGGTATGCCGCCACCCGCCGCGCTAGGAAATTCTTACGCGATTGTTGTTCGGGGTCTTGGGGAATATCATTAGCGTAGTTGTTGTCCACTTCATGGTCATCCCAAGTCACTATCCAGGGAAAAGCTGCGTGAGCTGCTTGCAGATTGGAGTCGCCCTTGTACTGGGCATAGCGGTTGCGATATTCAAACAACGTCACTGGTTCGCTAGTGCCTTCATGAGGTCGCACCGCCGTCGCACTTGGTGGTCCTTCATAAATATAGTCACCCAAATGCACAACCAAATCGAGCTCGTCTTTTGCCATGTACTTATAGGCAGTGTAAAAGCCCTCCTCCCAGTTCTGGCACGAAGCAAAGGCAAAACGGAAGCGCTTAACGCGATCGCGCTTCTTGGGAGTGGTGCGAGTCCTTCCAATCTGACTCACTTCATTCCCTACCTTAAACTGATACCAATACCAACGGGCTGGTTGCAATCCCCCAACTTCTACGTGAACGGAATGTCCGAATTTCGGCACAGCCATCTCTGTGCCTCGATAGACGACTTGTCGCATATTTTCATCGGCAGCAATTTGCCACTGTACGGGCACATTTGCAGACGGCATTCCTCCACCATTCAGTGGATCTGGAGCTAACCGCGTCCACAATACCACACTATCCGGTAGTGGATCCCCTGAAGCAACACCCAAACTGAAAGGATAGGCAGAAAATACAGGTTGGGCAACAACTCTCTTATGCCAGTGATTAGATGCAGCTAAACCGGTTAGAACGCTGGCTCCAATTAAAACTTGCCGCCGTTTGATCTGATGCGATCGCATACGCTCAAAATTGAAGCTATTCATCTGCACCTCCATCAAGATTTACTACTAATAAGTTGAATTATCAAGAACTCAGTAATTATTGAGATTTAATTTATACAATAATGCCAGAGATTTTTGCTTGAATCATCTCAAGTGCAACTTGATAACTTCTTTTTTGGCAACTATGTGCTATCCCCACTACTGGTAAACATTTAGTCCAATTCACCAATAATCACCCATAGAAATGCACTTACTTTTGCAGAAATCATACAGCTTGCTACTTGAAATTATCAACCTATGATTAACTAAAGGTCAAGGTTTTACTAAAGTTGACTTAAGTAATTGGAGCCGTGTTGCTGCTACCGATCCTGCAAAGCTCAAGTTACAAAAAATCAACAACTTACATAAAACAGAAGGTATTACCTGAATAAATATATAGAAGTTAGCAAAGTACTAGGTTACTATTTGGATGTAACAAGTGAATGAAATTATGAGGTTAACTAGGAGTATAGCAACATTTTTAATTGCTTGGGTTTTAATTCTCACACCTACAACCACCCTGGCACAACAACAAGAATCACAGATTTATAAATTAAATATATCGAACCAACAAAAGCTAGAATCCGAAGTTCGATTAAAACTACGTCTCAATCAACAAGTGCGCCAGTTGAATGCACGCATTAAGTACAGACTTGAAGAAGCAAGAGCAATTAAACAGTTTAGCGAACCGTACATAACCGAATTCCAGAGAAGAAACGAGCGGATACAACAACGACCAGAAGCAGGCATAGAAAATATACTGCCTGCTGTTAGGTAATGGAAGCGAGAGTGCAATTCCTATAGCGTAGAAAATTTCTTGGTTCTGCTTTCATTACCCATTCCAATAAATTGAGATTCCGACTAATAGTATACCAAAAAAAGATAAAATTGTTCTGGTTATATTACCTTTATTAAGTAAGTCACGAATTTCAATCATTCCCGCTTGCTCGTTTCTATCCATTTTGAGTAATTTTGTATATGCGGGTTCATTTATAAATCTTGATGACACAAAAGAACCTAATATATATAGCACCGCTCCAATGAGAAAGAATAAGTTTCTAAAACCACAAATAATATATGCTGAAAATATCAGAATCGGGACTAGCACAATCGTGTTAATAAAAATTGATTTTCTTCCTCTGACAATAATTTCTGAATAAACGGAATAATACTGTTCTTCTGTGATGGTGTTAAATGTTTCTCGAAGAACCGTAGAAAGAAATAGTACAATTCCAGTAAAAAGAGAAGAAAGAATTAAGAACGAAATCTGAAAAAGCAATTCCATTGATGACTCCTTAAAGTATTGCTTGCATGAAGCCTCAACCTAATAATAAAGTCGAGATGCGGCGATCGCAGTTGTAAAGGCAGCGAACGAAATACCGTTTTTAGAAATCTCTATTTGCTAACTCTTGGTAGAGTTTTGAAATTTCCTTCTAACTGTATTCTATAAGAAGCTTCAGTAGTTTTGTATCCTGAAGGGATGCGTGCTAGGATTCGGATTATAACAGGTGTTTCACGGGTAAATCGCACACGTTTAACAGATCTACTACTGCCACGGCGACGACTTGCAGATGCATATACACGCTCAATTTTCTCAGCATCTTTTGTCAGTAAAACAACTTCAGTATCTGAAATTCCAATATCTTGGCTTTCCGGTCGCACATCTAGTTTGACTACAATTTCCCCTGGTAGTGCTGTGAATGTGTAGTAGTTTTCACTTCCCTCGATATTTATGCGACCTGTAATCTCATTTGAACTTAGGGGTGTTGGTTTATCTGGATCTGTAGATTGTGCAAACACAGGGTTGATAAGTGTATTGAATATAAGAACAGCACAAAAGGTTTTTGTAACTACAGAGTAGCGTGATTGACATTTTAGTAGAAGATTTACGGAATTTTTCATAACTTAATGCACCAGATGTTTTAGTAACGACTGTGAATTATCCTTTTTTAACCTCTATAGTGAAAATAGAAGACTTCTGCCCCCTCAGTATAAATCCGTGCTAAAAAGCTATTTTTCTGCGAATTCTTGTAATTTGTTACAAACTTTCATCTATAACTGCGTATTTTTTGCCGTACTTGTATACCAAACTACTTATGGTGCGATACGGCTGTCATTCGTTAAGCGGAGCCGAGCGCACACCTATCCTCTTACTCCCTTGCTCTTTGCGTCTTTATGGTTCATTTAAATAGGTAATCTTCGGGCGGAAAGGGAGTAGTATTGCTGGGTCATTTTTCATGTCTTGCACCCCTACCAAGACTTTTGGGTAATGCATGATTAATTTCTAGAAATGTCTTTTATAGACATAACACGACCTTAAACCTCTTTTAACTCCGCTCCTTTTCAATATAAAGTGTGCCTGTGTTCTATATCCCTGATATGGAGTTTTATAATCGTGCTTAAGGAAAGCGTTATGGATCGACGAACAGCTATAAGCAACTTGGTAAGCGATCGGTTTAAGGCGTTGCTCTACTCTGTTGCAATTTTACTAGCTGTACCCCAAGGCGTTGAGGCAGCAATTTTAGTTGAATCATGGAAGCCAATCTTTCAGGGAATAGACTACGCGACTGGTTCTTCTGATGCTTCTGAACCAAGATTGCAGAAAGTTAATGCATTGCGTATTGATTTGTTCAATCCAGAGATCGCGTTCTTCTCAACACCTTCCAATAGGGACGCTGAACTTGAAACATTTGGTCAAACGACAAGTGATTTTTTAGTTTCTTCTGGCGTTCAAGTTGCAGTCAATGCCAATTTTTTTGCTCCATGTTGTGCGGCTGCACCAGAACCCAAAGATCTCCTTGGTTTAGCTATATCAAAAGGTGAAATCGTATCCCCACCTGATGAGATTGCCTTACCTCAGAATGAATTAGCTGGTTCGCTTCTTATTGGACAAGATAACCGCTCCCAGATTGTCAAGACTAGTGTCACGGACGATTTCTCAAATGTCTTTACCGCAGTCTCTGCAAGTCCGCGTCTGCTTCTTGACGGACAAATTACTGTAGATTTCAATCCTATTGATGCATTTGCTGGTCTCAATCCCAGGACTGCTGTTGGTTTATCGCAAGACGAGCAATATTTGATTCTTATCACAATTGATGGTCGCCAACCAGGATTTAGTGAAGGTGCAACTTTGTATGAGACGGCAGAGTGGCTGACTCGATTTGGGTCATTTCAAGGACTCAACCTGGATGGCGGTGGTTCTACAACTATGGTACGTCAGGATGAGTTTGGTAATCCTCAGTTGCTCAATAATCCATCCGGACAAGAACGCTTCAATGGCAATAACTTTGGAGTTTTTGCTAAAAGTATCCCAGTTGGAATAACTCCGATTCCAGAACCTCAACCACCGCTTGCCTTGTTTGTAGCGTCTTTTCTGGCTTACATGGTATGGCAGCGAAGAAATAAATAATTGGGTAAAATATATTGCATAAGTACTGGTTTCAAACCCACGCGATGGTGCGAAGCACCCAAGGGAGGCAATCGCAAAAACCAGGTTGAAAATTGCATTTGGAACGGGGCATAAGAAGTTGGTTTTTGGTTAAATAGCACCTTGTCAATTTTGACCAACTCAATTCAATCAAGTCAGAAAAAGTGGCAAGCGAGCAATGACTGCGCTTACTACCGTATTGCCCTCGTTCTTGAGGTGCGATAAGCTGCGTACCGCTTGCGCTGCGCGATACGGCTGTACTCCGTAATCGCTTCTTTATCGCGAATTAAGCAACTCTACCAATGTGCGATAATGTTTGAACAATTCAATTTATGGATTATGAACGGCATAAATCCAAAAACCGTCAGAATCTTTTTGACAAAGTTGAGTATGTTGGGTGCAATTGGGCTAATTTTTGGAACTGGGATTGGTAAAACAATCGATCGTACAAGTGCTATAGAGCCAAAACCAAACCCAGAAAATTCACTGTTTGATTTTGCTAATTGTATAAAATGTAACATCATATATCCAGAAAGCGCACAGCAACAGGGTATTGAAGGCAGAGTAGAAGTTGTTTTTGATGTTGATAATAATGGTAAACCCATCAACGTCCGGCTAGTTCGTTCCAGTGGGTATCAGGTACTAGATGAAGCCTTAATACAGCAAGTTCCAAATTTCCAATTGAATTCCACATCTGCGGGCAGAAAAGATATACGATTAATAGCAAATTTTTCCCTACAAAGGTCGCAGTAAGACCGCAAAATCCCTCCAGCTACATAGAAGGAGAGGGGCTGAAGCTATTTAAGTTATACTGTCCCAACCCAATACTACTAATGAAAAAATACATATTATACTTAATTATTACAATTGATATTTCAAAGATGGCGATCGCGTCGGATGGAAAAAAAAGTGGCATTGTACTCCAACCAAACCTTGTGCGATCGCTCTACGATAGATTTTTCATCTATTTAACCCTGAGTAACTATTTATGTTGCCAATTCCTGGAGTGATATTTTTACTATTCTTTCCGGCAAATCTTTGTATATTGAGACAAGTTATTTGGGGTCAGCAATTAACCCATCAACTACTAGCTGTTGGGATGTTTTTGTTTTGTATAGAACAAGCCCGGATGGCTGCTCAAGATTTGCAACAAATTGCTATGGCAAAGGAGCAAGTTAAGGATAACCGTCTGGATACTTTCTTGAAAATTACTACCAGTACAATTTTTATAGAACTTTTAGGATTTTATACAGCGTCAATTTGGCTGGGATGGGGTTCGATTTTGATTTTGTTGAGCCAGGTATGGTTTAACTTAGTGGCTGGAGTCAAAATTTATACGTCACCAGCAATTTACATTCAGCCTTGGAAAGTTTCCGAACGTTACAACGTGCTAATTGCTGATGTTCTGGGACTCGTTTTAGTGAGTCTTTGGATGTTACAGATTGCTTCAATACAGATAACTTGGGTACTTTTTGGGATGGCGATCGCTTACTGTAGTATCAAGTTAGTTTTATTTCTCAAATACGTGTTTTTTGCTAAGCGACAAACTATTTGACTCTAATTACTGTACGTTCGCTCCTGATTGAAGGGTGAGAGGAATTAATGCCTGACAGGGTAAGGAAAAACCTCATAAAGGATGAGATTGTGCTAATACCATGTAATACGTGGGAAAGGAGGAAGGGAAGTAAGGGTGTAATACATGGAGAAAGAAAACGAGGAGTTGCGTGTATTACATGGAGAAGGAATTCACGACCGAGGGTGTTACATGAAGACAGGTTCTTCCGTGTAATACAGGGTGTATAGAAACAATAATGTTCTACCCTGGCATTACCCAGAAGCCTTGATTTTACGTGCGCTGTACAACCTGAATTGACAATGGTACGGCAATGGTTGCCGTTGGCAACCATTGCCCTCCTTACATAATTATTATTATCATTTTAATTAACTGTATATTTTATTTCCTGGAAGTCCCTAGACCAAAATCTTACGAAATCATGAGGGTTTCAGCCAATGTCTCTGAGTCCTACCATTTGCTCTCGCCATCTGGCAGTTTGAAGTCCTGCTGTCTGAAAGGCTGATGGGTGAGGGTGTTTTGTCAGGTGGTTCGCATTGACTGAATTGCTCATGCTGCAAGAGTTCTGAAAAACTTTTCGGTAAAGCTGACATTGCTTACTTGTTAAGTCCAAATGCGACCTCTGCGGAAGGGTTTCTGTTCTTTTTCAGAAGATTTTTGTGCTTTGAGCATTTCCTGCCACCAAAAACCGTAGTCTTCTAGTCCGGTCGCTAACAGATGAGATTCAATCTTTTTGGAAATTTTGTCTGGCTGTTCTGGTTGCTTCTCTGCCATGATGGGAAAGTATCCTTATTTTAGTTTTTAACTTATTTCAAAAAACTCGCTCTTATTTATAATCATAGGCATTACTTCATAAAATAGTACAGCTTCACTTGCTCAATCGGCTGATGCCCAGCAGTACTACCTATCAGTACTACCTTCAGTTGATAAATGACGGGTTCAGAGAAATCAGACATTGAGTTATTTTACCGCACCGTATGTCCCCAGCTCCCCCAAAAAAATCGCTCTTTTATGGGGGAACCAGTCCTCGAAAGCGGGTTTCCCTTAGCCTTAGCATCTGGCGTGATTAGATTCTCTAGCCGTCACATCCATAAGCAGATTCAGAACAAGCACTGTAATTAAAAGCCGCAGGATCGTTATAGTTAGCTCCGTGTAATAAATCCATGCGAATGCCAACTAAATCTTCGACTCTGCCATGAATGACATCTACAGATCGATGGGGATAAATGATATCCGGTCTTTTTACAGGAGGAGCAAGTTTTGGTAGTCTCATGGTTTTCTCCCAGGTTAATTTTATTTTGACCTCTGCCCCAACACCTCTGGTGACAGGAGAGGGGCTTTTCTCCCTTCCCTGCAAGCATTGGGGGTTAGATTATGAAGGTACAGTCCAAGAACGTACCTCGCCCAAGGTAACGGGCATGATATCGCGCACATCAATAGTGAAACGGAAGATTTTTCTCGCCCGACGGTTATTTTCTGGGTCAAAAAACTTCAATTTCACGTCCCAACAGTTGCTATCATAGCGACAGTAGGCACTTTTAAAGACTTCGATGCTGTCAAGTTCCATGCCCGCCGCGAGTGCCTCGGCAAAGGTAGAAGCCGCTTGAAAAGCATTGGTTGCTGCAAAATTAAGCGCCCGGTCTCGATCGGTTTGCCCCCAGTTTCGCAGGTCGTAGTAAATGCGGTTGAGTAAACTGCTCAAGCTGCGCTGCGATCTTTGTGCATTGACTGCCCCTGTTTCGGCTTGTACCACCCCTAGGGCGGCGCTAGCAAGGCTATTGACTTTCCAACCGTACATCCCCCGAATATTTTCTGGCTCGATTACCGGAACGATTTGTCCAGAAAAAAGCTGAACGGTTCTATCGCTGAGTCTTGCTGGAATGCTCACTCGTTCGATGTAGTTTGCGCTGTCTTCGGCTTCTATTTGTCCGGCTAATAGAAGTTGTAAAGTTTCATAAACATCACTGGCAAAAGCCTCTATCGGTTCAATCGCATAAATTGGAGTTAATTCCAGATTTAGCGTCCAAATTAATGATTTGGCATCCGTTGGATTATTTACCAGATAATCAACCATCTGACGAGCATCGTAGGGATTGGCGGGAACCAATGTGTTATCAATCGCAATCCCAGGCATCAGTTGCTTGAAGGAATCTCGCCGCGCTTCTGTGCCAAAATCGTAGCCTAATGTACCGAGGGCATAAACTAAACGGCTGGTTCGGCTTTGGATGGGAACTTCAAGGCTTTGGCTGGGACTGACATAAGAAACCGAAACAGGTTTACGAGCCTTAATTTCTCCGGCAATCAGTGGCAGGTTTTGGAAGCCCTGTGTTCGAGCCATGAATATTAGAAACTTCTCAAAATTAAGAATTTCACTGATATCCTTAACCTGAATTGCCTCAAAACCAGCTAAACGTACCTCTTCAGCCGCCTGACTCAACTGAGGGGTGTGGTATAGATAAAGGGTTTGAAACTGTGGCAGTTCCTGCTGTTCTTGGTGAGACAAAAGCCCCTCTTTACAGAAAATATCTTTGATGTAAAGACATCCACCAGGACGCAAAACCCGATAAGCTTCCCAGAGAGCCTGTTGTCTTGTTTGAGAGTAAGCAAGGCTCTCAAGCAGCAACACTACATCAAAAACACCATCGGGGAAGGGTATATTGTGTAAGTCGGCTTCTGTAACCCGAATGCGATCGCTCAGTCCTGCTTTGGCGACTTGTACTCTAGCTTGCTTAACCTGCTCTGAGGATAGATTAATGGCTTCAATTTTGACATGGGGAATGGTGCTAGCAATATCAATTGCCGGCCCCCCGATGCCACAGCCAGCATCAAGGACGTAATCCCCTGACTTAATTCCGGCTTGCTGAGCGTAGTAGAGATTGTGAGATTTAGCGATGTCTTTATTGCCGTAATCTGACCAGGTTGTACTTTGAATAGTAGCCCGATCGCAGGGAACAGAATTAGCATCGTATAAAATTTTTACTTTCTGTAAATGTGGATCGGGCTCTTGAGTGAGGGGGTAGCTTGCAGAAACCACTTTACTGTGGTTAATCGGCATCCGGTTATAAAACTGAGCCACGCTTTGCAAATGGGGGTCAAGCGGTGCATGGCTCTGGGTATTGTTCGTTGAAAATTGCATAGCCAAGCTTTAGTATGCAGTAGACCAAGTGCGAACTTCGCCCAAGGTGACGGGAACTATATCGCTGACATCAATGGTAAAACGGAAGACTTTTTTAGCACGGCGGTTGTTTTCCGGGTCGAAGAATTTTAGCTTCACGTCCCAACAATCACTATCCACCCGACAGAAAGGACTTTTCTCAACGGTAATCGTATCGAGTTCCATTCCTTCTGCCACGGCTTGAGCAAAGGTGGTCGCCGCTTGGAAGGCATTAGTGGTAGCAAAATTTAGGGCGCGGTCACCAGAAGTGGTTCCTAAATTGCGGAAATCATAATAGATGCGGTTGAGGAAGCCACCTAAAGTTCTGCGGACATTGCCTTCGTCTGTTTCTGCCACTTGGGTGCCGATTGTATCTAATGCCGCACCGATTAGGGTGTTGATTTTCCAACCATACACCCCCCGCGTATTCTGTGGCTCAATTACGGGAACAATTTGCCCGGAAAAGAGTTTAACAGTGCGTCCGGTGATAATTCCGGGGATGCTGACCCGTTCTACATAGTCTGCATTATCTTCAGCTTGAATCTGCCCAGATAGGAGTTCTTGTAATACTGCATAGACATCTCTAGCAAAAGCTCCCTTGGGTTCGATCGCATAAATTGGAGTTAATTCCAGGTTCAGCGTCCAAATTAAGGATTTGGCTTCAGAGAGGTTGTCTGCCAGATAATCTACCATTTGCCGAGCATCGTAGGGATTGGCGGGAACCAATGTATTATCAACTGCAACTCCCGGCATTAATTGTTTAAACGAGTCGCGTCTAGCGTCTGTGCCAAAGTCATAGCCCAACGTACCCAGGGCATAGACTAAAGTATTGGGATTGATATCACTAGGAGCTTGGCTGGCAGTGACTGAGGAAGCAACAGGATAAGACATGGGTGGATTCTGTGTCATAGAGGATTGAAAAAAGTTTTGGTAGGCAGCAGGTTCGGGTAAAGGGGCGTTAGCAGAATTGGGCATAAATCCTTGAGTGGGGATGGTGTTTAGGGAAACACTGGGAACTGAAGCTAGGGTAGGCATCTCTACTACTCCAGCCGCCGCTTCTGTAACACTGGCATTTTGGGAACTGTTTACTTCTGCGTTCGCGGCTACAACATCGCTACTCCCTAACTGGTTGATGGATAGGGGATAGCTTGTATCAGTACCCCCACAACCACAATCGAATGCGCTCATGGCTTCTTGTTCTTCTGACATTATTCCTCCTTTGAGTTTTTCTATTGCACCAAGAATATTCAGTTTGCCGACTAAACAGCGACGGCGATCGCCAACTTCAATCAGTTCGCAAGGAACGGCACTTTGCAAAATGGCGGCTCGAACTTTTTGGGGGTCGGGTTTTTCCCCGCGCTGCTGTTGCAAGCTCAACAACAGCGCGGCGACTCCCGTCACAATCGGGGTAGCAAAGCTCGTCCCGCTTAATTCGACGGTTCCCCCACCTGGTTTTGCTCCTAAAATTTTCTCGCCAGGAGCAAGAATGCCTTGAGTTTGGTAGGCATCGCCCCAGTTGCTATAGTCAATGGGTTGACCGCGATCGTCCATCGCTCCCACCGCCAGCACCGCAGGCAGGGCAGCAGGGACGTGCAAGCAGTCACAACCGTTATTTCCGGCTGCTGCCACGATTAAAACATTCTTTTCTTGACACAAAGCAACGGCTTGTTTTAAAAATCCATCTGCCTCGCCATAGTCTGAGAACTCCCCGCCACTAATATTAATAATGTGCGCCCCTGCCTGCACTGCCTGTTCGATCGCCCGTGCCACATCGAGTTGGGACAGACGATTCTTGTCGGAAAACATGGGAATAATCAACCCCTTACATTGGGGGGCAATTCCCTCAACGGACGAACCAGGTTGTCCAAAAATCACACTGGTGATATGAGTACCGTGGTGGTACATCGGCCCATCAGGAATCGGGGTAGGATCTACTAAGGTGGGAAGTTGGGTCAAATCGGCTCCAAGGAAGCAAGGATGAGAGCGATCGAATAACCCATCCAGCACCGCTACATAAATTTCCGAGTTGCCCAGTGTTTGCTCCCAAAGATCTGTCAGTCCAGGGATTGTCTTGACTTTAGACATGAAGTATTCGCAAAAAAATTTTAGCGTCTGGAGAATTTTAAAAATTTAGTTTGAGCATTTTCTTATTGCTTAAGTAAATTTCAATAGAATAATCCATAATTGATTGACTACAAGCAACAATTACACTCAAGATATTTTCAATTGAACATTATATATGACTCCTGTCACCAAAAATAGAAAAGTTTTTATCCAACAGAGCGAATCTTTTTTTGTAATTTGAAATACAATTTTATCTCCACTACTCGCTGCTCTTCTTAAAATGTAAAATAATTTTTTTTTATTGCAAGCTTCGCGTATTTCAATCGAAATATTTTCAGTCAAATCATTCAAAAACAACGACAATCTGCTTTTATCTGGCTATTCCATGCATCTTCAATACTATAGTGAAATTGATATAAGAGCAAAGATAAGCTTTCATTATTAATCAGGTATATTTTGCTGTTGGATTGTACTTAGATTCTTCGAGGTGCTCGCCTTTAGGAAAAATTTGCGATTTTGATTATTGCTAACTCTAATTACTCGTGGTATAAAGATAGAAAAAGTTTCTCTTAAAGAATTTTTGGATTTCAAGCTTTCTTTGTAGAGGAAAATTTTTGATTCGATTTACTTCAAGTGGAGAAATCTATTATGAGACCAGAAAATCAAAAAGAAAACCGTTGCCTCCAGCCCAAACTTTCTGAGCCTGCTATGCGTTCCCACGCAGGTATGCCTGTTGATTTGTCTGAAGAAGAGTTGACAGCTGAAGTCGTAAATGGCGGCGTGTTTGCTTCTATGTATGGCGGCACTGATGGTGGAGTAACCGCATCTATTTCTCCTGCCTTGTTAGCAAGTTTGGTCTAGTTAGTGGTAGTTTAATTTTGATTGTATTGGTGGTTGTAGGTGATTGCCATCGACAAATTAGCCATTCATCTGACTTACCTTCAAAAAAGGTCAAAAGTCTTTTCTCGCTTCTATTGGCGCTCTATTTGCCTCAATCAACTGACGGACAAACCGTACTAATAGGTTGTTTTTCGATATCTGGCACGGGTAGGGAACACGGCATTGCTTATTCGGTGCCCGATGTGTGAAGTGAGAAAGAGCCACCGTTCGATAGAGAATCCCCGAACAGCTTGCTTCTCCGATAGCATCGTTTTGGGGTTTTCTTTCTCTGTTTGTACGAATGGCAAAATCCTCGGTACTTCTTGGCATATTCTTCTAAACTCTTCCATCGTTGCAAGAAAGCTGAATGCCATTGCGTTAACCCATCATCGGTTAACTTCTAAGTAATTGCTCAACTAGGCTAAAAATAGAGCCGTCAGTAGAGAGAGCTTTACTTAACAACGTAAATTGCTAGTTAGTGTCCCTAAATGGTATCTTAATTGATACAGAAAACGCTATGTTAAGTATTGGGAAATACCATAAATTTAGACTTTGTACTTAAAAAAAGGCTCTTTTTAATAATTAGCAACTTGGGTTAATATAGCAATCCTATTTGAGAGCCAAACAAGGGAGACAAGGAAGACAAGGAAGAGGTGTTTGTAAATCATTTAGGACTGCTATAGCTTGGTAGCTGTCAAACCCTTCAGGGGCAACGTGGAAGCTAGAATTCAGATAGAATATGCCCCATAGCTCTTTGTACTCGTAAATAATACTCGATCTTGTTGCAATTGAATATTATTAATCTCCTGACTAATACCCAACAAGACTCCACGTAACTTGTGAACTAAAGTTAACAATCAGAGAAAACAGGAAGGTGGAAAAGTAATGTGTGGATTTGCAGGTTTCGCAACTAGTGGAGTTCAGTTGTGCGAAAATGCCCAGCGCCTTGATATTTTGACCCAAATGAGCGAGCAATTGTCTCAAAGGGGTCCAGATGACGAGCAGTTGTTTGACTCGGAGCGCTTATCTCTAGTATTTAGACGCTTATCAATCATAGACGTTGCAGGAGGAAAGCAGCCAATTTGGAATCAACAGCAAACGATGTTCGTAGTCTGTAATGGAGAAATTTATAATTACAAAGAGCTGCGCTCACAGTTGGAATCTAAGTATGATTTTCGTAGTCATTCCGATGCAGAAGTGGTTTTGCACTTGTATACTGAATGCGGTATAGAAGCACTTCAGCAGTTGAATGGTATGTTTGCGCTCGCCATTTGGGATACCCAAAGGCAAGAATTAGTTTTGGCACGCGATCGCCTAGGCATCAAACCGTTGTACTATTGCCAAGTCGGCTCGCAATTTATATTTGGCTCCACATTAACATCGTTGTTAGTACATCCAGATGCTCCTAACATACCCCAATGGCAGGATAAAACAAATTTAAGTGCATCTACATCCTATGTTAAAGGAATCAAAAGATTACCAGGCGGACATTATTTAACCTACAACGCTCAACAGGCGACTCTTGAGATAAACTGCTATTGGGAATTGAGTCACTATTTCGTAACTGAACCAGAAGAAGACCATCGTTCACCCCAAGATTACATTACAGAGTACCGCGAGCTGTTTGCTGACAGTGTGAAGAAGCAACTGATGAGTGATGTACCTGTGGGAGCTTTTTTGAGCGGTGGTCTTGATTCGAGTGCGATTGTAGCAGCAGCAAGTCAATACAAAAAAGATTTACATTGTTTTACAATGGTCTCTGATTTTTCCTTAGAGGTTGGAGATGCCCAAACAGCGCGTGACCTGTGTGATTATCTAAACTTACCCTTTCATCCTGTTTGGTTTGACCCAGAGAAAATTCTAGAGGACATCCATTTTTCTTTAGAAAAATTTGAATATTTTATTTGGTTAATAGATGCCCCGGTATTTTATATAGAATTCATGTTAAAGTCTGAGCTTCACCGCTATGTCAAAACTCTGATACCTGAGTTGAAGGTGATTTTGTTAGGACAGGGTTCTGATGAATTTGCAGGAGGTTATTCAATTGCAGAAGATATTCCCCAATCAGACTGGAATAGTTTCAGTAGTAATTTGACTCAAGCAAAGCAAAACGTAAGCAAACTCAAAAAGCCGATGAGCTTAAAAGATGGGTCATATCTGTTTGACTTATTAGGAGAGGAGTCAATATCTTTACCATCAGAGTGTACTGCTTTTCAAAGAGAAATGTTACGGCGCATCCTAACGCTACAACAATACAATCTCTGGCACGAAGACAGAAGCTCTTCTGGTCAAGGTATCGAAGCTCGCGTTCCTTTCTTGGATCATCGTCTGGTAGAATACTTGGCGGCAATTCCACCCAGTATGCAACAAATCCTGTTTTGGGATAAGAAAATTATCCGAGAAATGGCAAAACAATGGTTACCGGACAAATTGGCATACCGAAAAAAATCTTACGGAATGGAACCGCTTAGTTGGCACAGAATCAAGTATAAAATATTAGTAGCGATTTTTGATAAGTTTCAGGAAAAATATCAAGCGTTAAATGGCTTTGATGATTTTCGGCTAGTAAAGCCTAACTTGCAACTCTGGTTTGCGGAAGCTAATCCTAATGATGATAAGGGAATTTTTACAACAAATAAGTTGTTAGATGCTATGGCAATGATGGTATTTAAAAACCTTTGTTTGAATCGTTGCTCTGAAGTTTCAATGGGTGATTTCAAAGGGCGATCGCCTCTTGTAGAACTTCATAGCTTTGAACCAAATAAGTAGGTGGGCACGAAAAAACAAAACTATAGGACTCCTCCGCAGATTTTTGAACAAGACTACGAGACAATACGGTGGGATGTACAAGTCTATCCGTATTTGCCAACATACTAGCGCAGAAAAAAATAATGGAAATAACTTCTCTTGCGTATTGACGATATTCCTGTGATAGTGGAGTGGGTCCTTACCATGTAATACATGGTAAGACCAAGTTTCATCTAACACCGGCTAAGTCAATTCATTTTTCTCATGTCAGATCCGAAAACCCCGATTTCTTTTTCCATGTATTACACCTTCACTCTCTTTTAGCCTTCCCCACGTATTACACGGGATAAGTACAATCAGATCCTTAATGCCAGTTTTTCCTTACCTAGTCAGGCATTAATTCCTCTCTCCCTCATCAAATAAGCGAACGTACAGTAATTGAGTCGCATAGGCGGACACGCGTTTCTATAGCCCCATTCTTATAAGGGTAAGGGGCGTTCATGGAAATCTCGCCAACAATCAAGTTGGCACTAATTCACCGGGACGTAACTTAGACCACTTACCCGTTTCGCGCTTAAAGCTGAGACATCCCACAACATCCCATTCCATTTCAATGACATCCTCTCGCGGACGGATGTTAACATTAATGGAAGGTTCATTAGGCTCAAAATCTGGTGTTTCAGTCAAGTGGGGCTGCTCGTGCTGCGTTTCTACCGCGTGGTAGGTGAGACAGCGATCTACATAATGGCAGTTCACGCAAATACACATAATCGAACTAATTCCAGGAACCTTTATTGATACTCTAGCTTAAGCGCAATTGATATTGCCCAGTCCTTGGGTTTAATTTTATTACAATGACTATTTCAGTTCCTTCTACTTTATCCCCAGATTATTGGCCTTTTAGCTTGGAGTTATTGCCTCAACCAGCTTATCTGGTGGGTGGTGCTGTGAGGGATGCGATTCTCTCTAGGACACGGGAATATCTGGATTTAGATTTTGTACTACCATCGAACGCTGTCAAGACAGCCCGCAAAATCGCTTCATATTATAAAGCGGGTTTTGTGTTACTTGATGCAAAAAGACAAATTGCTCGTGTGGTGTTTCCTCAAGCTACGGTTGACTTCGCCCAACAGGAAGGGGATAGTTTGACAACGGACTTGCAAAGACGGGATTTTACAGTGAATGCGATCGCATACAATCCCTATACTCAAGAAATCATCGATCCCCTGCAAGGCTATGCGGATTTGCAACAGCGTCTTTTAAGAATGATATCACCTGCCAACTTAGAAGACGATCCGTTGCGGTTAATGCGAGCATACCGCCAAGCAGCACAACTTGGTTTTACCATTGAGTCAAATACACAAGACACAATTCGCTCTTTAGCTGCATACATCAACACAGTAGCAGCAGAAAGAGTCAGGGTAGAATTAGGTTATATGCTCAATTCATCCCAAGGAACTCCCTGGGCGATGGCAGCTTGGGAAGATGGTTTGTTGACACAGTTCTTCAAACACTCGACAAAAGACAGTATTTCGCGACTTCCAGAAGTTGACAAAGCAGCATCTCAAATAGCAGAAACATGGCATCAACTGGGAGTAGAACTTTCTCAATATATACGCGACACAGTTAAAACCACATGGTTGGGAATTGCAAAACTAGCCTGTCTTGTCAAACCCGAACCAGAGACAGCAGAAACAGAGTTGATGACACTCACATACAGCCGTGCTGAAATCAAAGCTGTTTTGACAGCTTTAAAACTGATACCACAGTTCAAGACACCTCAATTGTCTGTACGAGAACAATACTTCTTGTTTCAAGAAGCAGGATTGGCATTTCCAGCAATTGTTACTTTAGCCATAGCAAACGGAACCTCGGTAGGGGAGACTGCACCCTTGATCACCCGCTACCTTAACCCTGACGATCTGGTCGCTCATCCCACGTCAATAGTGAGTGGCAATGATATAATGATAACCTTAAAAATTCCTGCTTCGCCACTCGTGGGTCAACTGCTGACCGAAATAGCTCTAGCCCAGATAGAGGGTAAGGTTTCCACAGCAGCAGAAGCAATAGAGTTTGCGGCTGGGTTAATCAGTGAGCAGTGACCAGTGAGCAGTGACCAGTGACCAGTGACTTAATGGGTTCACTAGTGACTAATTTCAGGAATATCTTGGGTAAGGGGAATTTTACAAGGAAAGGTAGTTCACAATAAAATTATGGATTCTTACTATTGTTAAAGCTTAAGTAGCTTTAATGTTACACATTCAACAGGTCAAAATTCATGAAACTCGACCTTCGCAAATCCTTAGATACAGCTTTACCGACTGAAGAAGAGGTAGCAGTTGCTCAAGCAAGTTATGAAAAATTAGCAAAGCATTTGCAAAATTCTCAAGCTAACCGTACTATTGCGCTCATGCAAAGTGACACGGGAGAAACTTTTGCGCTCCCAGAGTCCGCATTTTGCCAGTTAGTTGAGATTTTGGCACAAATGGCTAGGGGTAACGCAGTTAAGTTGCAGCCAATTCGACAGGAGCTTGAAGTTTACGAAGCTGCTGATATCCTCGGTGTTTCCCATGCCTATGTGATGGGTTTACTGGAATCAGGAAAAATTCCTTATCGCATGGAAGGGACAAGTCGGCGGATGCGTTGTCAAGATGTACTGGATTACAAGAAACGAAATGATGAAGAAAGAAGGAAAATTTTAGATGAGCTGGCTGCCGAAGCTCAAGAATTGAATATGGGATATTAAATTCATGGCAAGTTTCAGAGCTGTCTATGATGCAAGCGTTTTATATCCCGCACCGCTTCGTGATTTTTTAATGGAGCTTGCCCTCTCAAATTTGTTTGCTGCACGATGGACTGAGGAAATTCACGATGAGTGGATACGAAACGTTTTGAAAAATCGTCCCGATTTGACATTGGAACGACTTACGAGAACCAAAAATTTGATGAATGCCAAGGTTGAAGGTTGCCTAGTAACTGGTTATGAAGTAACGATCCCAGAGTTACAACTTCCAGATATGGATGACCGTCATGTCTTAGCAGCTGCAATTCACTGTGATGCAAGTTATATTGTAACTTTCAATCTTAGAGACTTTCGCGACACAGATCTGGCTCCATATGGAGTCCAGGCTCTGCATCCTGACAAATTTATTCTAAACCTTATTCATTTAGATTCCATAGCAGTCTGCCAAGCAGCGCAAAGGCAAAGAAGTCGTCTGAAAAAACCTCCCAAGGCAGTTAAGGAATACTTAGAAACGTTACAACAACAGGGGCTTACGCTGACAGCCACTCGTTTAAGAGAGGTCTGTCAGGAGATTTAAGGTTTGCTACTGTGTTTGGATAAGCTTGCTTTTCGGCTCACACCACAAAATCATCAAAAACGCTCATTTGGGATGCTCGTGTTGTATTAGGTAAAATTTTACTTATAAACAACAACACAACCATGCTAGCTGAGATTCAACCTGGAACTTTGATTGGTCATCGTTATTTAATTAACAAGCTTCTTGGAAAGGGAGGCTTCGGAAGAACTTATTTGGTGTACGATACTCAGCGGTTTGGTGAACCCTGTGTTCTTAAAGAATTTGTACCTCCAAACACATCAGAGCGTTTACTTAACAAATACCGTGACCTATTTGAGCGCGAAGCAAAAGTTTTATACCAAATTAATCATCCCCAAATACCTAAATTTCTAGCTTGGTTGACCGAGCAAGAACGGCTGTTTATTTTGCAGGAATATATTGAGGGTCAAACCTATTCTCAACTTCTGCGCGATCGCCAATCGAGGCAAAAAAAACCTTTTTCTGAGGCTGAGGTTATCCAATGGTTATTGGAGTTGCTGCCAGTGTTAGATTATCTTCACCAGTTGAATATCATTCATCGGGATATTGCACCGGATAATGTCATTCTTTCCCCGAAACAGTCGAAACCCGTGCTTATTGACTTTGGAATTGTTAAACAGAAAGTCTCTGAGGTTTGGAATGCCGATCCTGAAAATGACCAGTATTCTGTGATGGGTTCAGTAGTAGGCAAAATTGGCTATTCGCCACCAGAGCAACTTCGTCTGGGACAATGCTATCCCTGTAGCGACCTATATGCACTGGGTGTTTCTGCCATTGTTCTTCTGACTGGAAAAATGCCAAATTTGTTGCTCGATCCGGCTCTAAAGTGGCAGTGGCGCTCCTATGCTAAGGTGAGTCCCCAATTGAGTGAAATACTGGAAAAAATGATAGCGGAGAATCCATTAGACCGTTACCAGTTAGCTACAGAAGTTTTTGATGAGTTACAAGGCTTTTATCGCAGCCAAGGAGAATCGCATCTTTTATCTGCTAATTTTGGTGTGAGCCAGCCAAATAAAAAGGAACCAACTGACCGCAATGGTGAGATTGAAGCTACAAAGACTGAAGAAGCAGAAGAAAATAAACTATGGAAACAACAGTTACCCGATATCAAAACTAATATTGAAAATACCAGGGGTATTGACTCAGAGTTTTTAGAATTTTGTCAGCAAGAATTAACGAGTTTTGTGGGACCGTTTGCTAGTGTTCTGCTTAAAAATACTTTAAATCAATTCCCACAGCTTACACCCAGAGAACTTGTTGAACATCTGGCTGTAGCAATTCCTCATTCACAAAGATCGCAAGAGTTTAGAAATCGCGCTCAAGTTCTTCTGTCAAAAACAGAAAAACCTCAGGAAACAAATCTCTTTCAGGATGCGGTCACTAGCTTTCCTGCTGCTAACGATCCAGAATTTTTACAATATTGTCGTAAAGAACTGGTGAGTTTTGTGGGACCTTTCGCTACTGTTCTTATTGAAGACACTATAGCTAATAACCCAAATATAACACCAGAGCAATTGGTAGAAATCTTGGTAGCAAAAATTCCTCACCAACAAAGAGCACAAGAATTTAGAAATCGCATTCAAATAAAGTTTAAAGGATAAAAGCTTCATCCTTTTGGACGCTGTTGCTCAAAACTTTGAATTGCCATAAGCAAACTCAGCTTCATCCGAGTAAAGGCTTCTACAAGAGAGCCGATTTCATCTTTGGACACTTTCCCAAATTCAGCATCGAAATCACCAGTACTTACGGCTTCTGCAACGCGAACAACACCCTTGATAGGTTGGATAACATATCGCTTCAACCATAGGTTAGCTACGTATATCGCGATCGCAAAAACTAGAGTGATAATTCCTATTGCTAACATCAATGCTTGGTTAGCTCTCTCAAGAATTATATTTGCTGGAACGGAAACAATTTGAGCACCATTAATTTCATTCAATTTCCAACCAAATCCATTTTCCGATCCATACACTTTAATCATTCTCTTGGGAGCCACATCTGGGGTACTATGACATCTCAGACAACTTGAGTCTGTTATGGCTAAGGGACTAGCAATGTAAAAGTATTTTTCTCCGTTAATCCAACGATATCCTGATGTTGTGTTTTCAAGATTATTAGCTTGCTGGAATTTTTGCACGATTGTTGTTTCAAAACCATCAGCTAAATCTTGAAGATTGGTAGGATTGAGCATCGCATCCTTATAAAAGAAGTCATTGTAAGTTGGGTCTTGTTTTTGTAGAGTTCCAAAGACTTTCCTTGCTGAGTAAGACGGGATAGCTTGCAGTACAAATTCATCATCTTTTAAGCGTCGTTCCAAGACTGGTTGCACTTCATCAAGTGTATATTGCCGTACAGCATTTATATTCTGGAATATAAAGCGAGCTCTTGATTTGACTGCAATTTCAGCTTGGTAATTTAGAAGATGAGCAAAAGCTATACTACTTAATGTAATTCCCCCAATAAATATTATAAGTAGTAATGTGGTTAGCTTTGTCGCTAATGTTAAATTTTGAAACTTTTTTGTTAATTTTCTCAACATATATTTTAAAGATGCATTTCCTAAAGAAATGGTAGGAAGTTTTAACTTTTCCTAAGTAGGTAGGCACAGTCAAAGTTAACTCATGCGGGTCGTTATTTATCCTTAGTAAAGGCTATAAGTGTATTTACATTTTGTAACATTACCTATTTATTTTTGCTCACCTACTTTTTATAAATGTTATCACCATCAACTTATGCGTAATATCTCGCTTTTCCACAATATGTACGAAAAGCTAACTTAGCGAGAATTCCCGTTATATTTGTGCCACCTGCTTATATCATGTCCGCTTATATACCCTAAATAAAACTCACGCAAAGACGCAAAGGCGCTAAGAAATGAAGAAATTTTTATTATGGTTATGCTAACGGACATTATATTATACGTCTCAAACTTGCTCGTACTGCAATTACATTCACCCCGATCCAAGCAAATAACTGCAACTGTTCTTTGGTTTATACTTAGCCGGAGTAGCAGTCACGGCTCAACCTGTCTGGGCACAGAAAGCCTATCGAACTGGGCAGATTAACCGGTCACAGTCTTTTTCTCAATCACCCATTCCCCAGTCTCTGACTCTCGTGACTGGTGTAAAGGTGAACGCAACCAATAGTTGAGTTATTTGATAGTGATGAGGGTTTAATTTTTAGCTTTACAGCAGTTGCATCATCTTCACAGACACCACCACAGGAACAGCCTGCGAGTGAAAAACAGCCAAATACCATTACAATTCCTTCATACGCGAGAACTGATGCCACAATATTTTACCGGAAAGCAAACTACCAAGTGGGACTGAGTTTTAAAAACCTCCTTGATATCAAGTACTACGATTCTCAAGGTTTCCTGCTGTCTCCTGGCGCACCGTTTACAGTTTTGGGAACCGTCTCAGTCAAGTTCTAATTTGAAATCAATTGAGAGGTATCACATCCGTTATGAAATCACGCAAATTCCGTGACATAGCTTTTATCCTGCACCGCTATATTGGTTTAGCTGTAGGGATACTAATAGCTTTTATCGGTTTCACGGGTAGTCTTTTAGTATTTAAGCCTGAGATTGAGCAATTTTTAATTTCTCGGTCTTCAGACAGGCTCCGTAACTTTTTACACGTATCAGCTTTTTGGATACAATGTTGGTTCGACATGGAATACTGATTTATGTCATTATATTTTACAATTCGTAGTGCCGAGCCTCAAGATCGTCCGGTTCTGGTCAAATTAATGGAATTGCTTCAAGATACTGAATCTGATTTACATCCCAACAGATCATCAGGTTCTCAGATTGGAAATGAACATTTCGCTTATTTGGAAGAAATCGTTAAGAAACAAAATGGTCAGATTTATGTAGCCCAGTCCAAGGAGAGCATCATTGGTTTTTTAGTCTGTTTTGTAGAAGAACTGGATGAAGGGGATTTGCATATTGTTGAGCGGGAGCGAAAATACGGTTATATCTCGGACTTATACGTTTTGGAAACAATGCGAGAAGCAGGCGTAGGTGCTGCACTGATGAAAGCAGCTGAGAATTGGTTCTTAGACTTAAAGTTAGAAGTTGTGAGAGTCAGTTTGTTATGTAGCAATGAAAAAGCAGCAAAGTTCTATCGTAAAGCTGGATATCAACCGTATGAAATCGTTTATGAGAAGCAACTTCAAAAAGAGCGATTCGTATCAGGGGAAACAGACAGAACTTAGCCCAGTACCATTTTAATTTTATAACCCGTTATACGTTACTCTACTGTTTTCAGTCATTGCTTGACATCCTACCTACCTATAGATAGGATGTATTCATGAAGGAAGTAGATACTAAAACACAAATTCTTGACGTGGCTCAAGATCTGATTCAACGTCTCGGCGTGAATGGGATGAGCTACCAAGATATCAGCGAGGTTGTCGGCATTCGCAAGGCAAGTATCCATACTCATTTTCCTAAAAAAGACGATTTGCTGGCGGCGCTACTTGACCGATACAACGATCGCTTCTTGGGAATTGTAGATGGTATCCTTGCTTCTAGCGATTCGCCAGAGGTAAAACTGCGGCGATATTGCAGTTTGTATGAAGCCACCCTCAGTAGTGGAAGTCAGGATAAAGCATGTTTATGTGCGATGTTAGGGGCAGAATTAGCAACCCTGAACCATCCTTCTGTAGAGCGCGTTCGTCAGTTCTATCAAGCAAATGAGGAACGGCTGGTGACTTTCCTCAAGGAAGGTTGTCAGGATGGCAGTTTCCGGTTTCCTGGAGACATCGCGGCGATGGCGGCTTTAATCTTTGGGTTGCTGGAGGGAGGAATGCTGATTGCTCGCGTTCATGGTGGAACAGCACATTTCCATCAAGTCATTGAGCAATTGATACAGTTAGTCAAAGGTTAATTTTTTTACCTAATAAACATCCAACTAGTAGGAAGTGAAGGAGAGCGTCATGACAACAATCGGAATTTTAGGAACTGGCAGAATGGGAGTGCGTTTGGCACAGATGTTTGCTCGAGCAGGGCAACAAGTCATCCTGGCTTCTCGCGATCCAAACCGTTCTGCTGCAATTGTGCGTGGGTTAGGTCAAACCATGCTGTCATCTGGCAGCTACGAAAATGCAGCCGATGCCGATATTGTCTTGCCTGCTATGTTTTTAAGGGATGGGATGTTGGAGACACTGGAACCCTTGCGGAATCAGTTAGATGGCAAGGTGTATGTGGACATTTCTAACCCGTTCAACGACACTTATACCGATTTCATTTTGCCCTGGGATACAAGCGGAGCCGAGCAGATTCAACACCGTTTTCCTAAAACACGAGTGGTGGGAGCGTTCAAAAATGTCTGGTGGGAAGTGTTTGATGAACCAACCTTTGGCGATACCGTTAGCGATGTGTTTGTTGTAAGTGATGATGAATCAGCGAAATCAGCTTTGATCCAAGTTGCTGTGAACACACCTTTTCGCTACATTGATGCGGGACGCCTTGCCAATGCCCGCACGATTGAACGCATGACGTTGCTGAGTGGGGAATTAGGACAACGTTATGGTTTCTTTCCTCGTATGAACTACAAACTACTGGGCGAAACTTGGACACCCGGACAGCGCGATCGGGTGGCTCCATTGATTTCCGTTAGTTCCACCTTATCCTAATACTTAATTAAATACTTTCACGATGCATCACAACTTTCCATTAGGTTTTCAACGAATGTTTGCCGAAAAAAAATCAACTGACGATTGGAGTATTCTTCCCTATCGAAGCCTATAAAGGTAGTATTCCCACCATGCACAACCAGGTAATTCTAGCTCAACGGGCTGAGGAATTGGGCTTTGCCACACTGTGGGTGCGGGATGTGCCGCTTCACGATCCCAGTTTTGGCGATGTTGGGCAAATCTTTGACTCCTGGGTGTATCTTGGTTACATTGCAGCCCACACCCACACCATCACCCTTGCAACCGGGAGCATTATTTTTCCTCAACGCCATCCCTTGCATCTGGCAAAAGCGGCGGCTTCAGTAGATCGACTATCTGGTGGAAGGTTAGTTATGGGTATTGTACTTAAGCCTACGGTTTATCGCACAAACGATAGCACCCATGACTGTGATGATTTAATAATTTACATATGAGAGGGGTGTACTATAGCCACCCCTACTGATATTGGCAAGAGTGTTTGTTTTTGCTGTTAAGATTTAATTGTGTTTGCTAAAATCCTCCATATTGAAATAAATGCATTATTTTTTTCTCTTTCAAGTGATGTTTTTTTATATAATTATTTGAATAATGTCCGGTAATTTTGTTTATAGACGTAAAAATACATCAGTCTCCAAACAATCAATAAATAGTCAAAAAACAAGGCTTTTTTTCTGATTTATTCAGCCAATGGTAGTTAATCTTTTTATAAATTTTATACAATAATTAGTTGTTTACAATACTGAACAAAGTAATTATGGCTGATATTAATATCAATATCTTCGATTTACCAGGCTCTGAACTTTTCAAAGATTCGGAAACTTTTCTTGACCAACTTACAGAACAGGAATTACACGACGTACAAGGTGGTTTTACTTTAACACTTGGGATACCAGGCTTCGATATAGTCGGTGGACTCGTAAGTCAAATTCCAACATCCAATGCGGTTGCACAGTTGACTACCGTATTTTTTGTAAATCCAGCTCCCTAGATAAACGGGAAGATGAATTAACGTGTAACAGAAATGCCTACCATATTTGTTAGGTAGGGCTATGCCGCACATTGAATGTTGTGCGGTATAGCCCTACGCCTATAGGTAATAATATAGCTGGCGGTTCGAGAGTCAATACTTGTCGGGTAAGCGTAAAAATACGAAAACACATAGGTTGGGGAGCCACAAAAAGTGCTCATGTGTCCACCAGTTGAGTAAAGTGGCGTTTGAGGAACAAAACCCAACATTTACAGGAATTTGTTGGGTTTCCTCACGGGTTTACCCAACCTACAAAAATTCTTATCCAAGTAGTATTGGTTCGGGAGTAGTTATGAGAAAAACTTGACAATTTCCTTGAATAATGACTAAGTCCTTAAGCGTTGTTCGCGTAAAAGAGTATCAGACCATACAGCATCTTCTAATTTTAGAGGTGGTACTGGTTCTTTATGATAATCAATTGCTAAATAATATCTTGCACGATTGTATATTCCATGCAACAAAGATTGCAAATCTAAAATCGGTTCTGTATCTTCTGATTGTAACGGTAATGGAAAGGAGGGAATTCGTTCTCCGATGGTAAAGCCGTATAATTTAGCTTGAGGACGTGTTTCACTTCTGCTAAGAATAATTTGATAATGTGTTTGCCTAGGGAACACCCCCACACTTTATAGCAATTGCTTCCATTCTGATTAAACAATAGGGGGTCTTACCCCCCATTCGCCAACATTATCCTTTAAGAAGTCGGAGATCTGACAGCCCTTTAGAATTAATGCGATGAACCACTAATACTCTGTCAACTAAATTTTGAGGAGTTCGTAGTTGCGCTGTCTATGTCTACGGCACGCCCTAGAGACCTTTGCGCTCTCGACTAAGCGAGGTCAAAGCGATCGAGGTTCATCACCTTATCCCACGCTGCCACAAAGTCATGCACAAATTTCTGCTGCGAGTCCCTAGATCCGTAGACTTCCGCGAGGGCGCGTAGCTGAGAGTTTGAGCCGAAGATGAGGTCAACACGAGTAGCAGTCCACTTGAGTTCGCCTGTTCTGCGATTGCGCCCCTCGAACTCATATTCATCTTCAGTAGTCGCCTTCCAAGTCGTGCCCAGGTCAAGCAGGTTCACGAAGAAGTCATTGGTCAACGTCTCTGGGCGATCGGTGAAGACGCCGTGTTTAGACGCTTCAAAGTTCGCACCCAGGACGCGCAAGCCGCCCACGAGAACCGTCATCTCAGGTGCTGACAAGGTCAGCAATTGCGCCCGATCGACTAGCAACTCCTCAAGCGATTCGCTGTGTTTGCCGCTAGAGTAGTTGCGGAACCCGTCTGCGGTTGGCTCAAGCACGGCGAAGGACTCGACATCTGTTTTCTCTTGCGACGCATCCGCACGTCCTGGCTTGAAGGGAACTTTGACCTCATGCCCAGCCTTCTTCGCCGCTTGTTCAATGCCCGCGCATCCGCCCAGAACGATTAAGTCAGCGAGCGAAACCCGCTTTCCGCCAGACTGCGAGCTGTTGAACTCCCCTTGGATCGCCTCCAGGGTTTGCAGCACCGTTGCCAGTTGGGTCGGCTGGTTGACTTCCCAATCCTTCTGAGGCGCAAGACGAATGCGCGCTCCGTTCGCTCCACCACGCTTGTCAGACCCACGGAACGTTGACGCTGACGCCCAGGCAGTCGAAACGAGTTGTGAGATAGACACTCCCGAAGCAAGAATCTTGCCTTTGAGAGCGGCCATGTCCTGTTCATCAATCAATTCATGGGTGACTGCGGGGATGGGGTCTTGCCACAAGAACTCTTGGGCTGGAACCTCTGAACCGAGATAGCGCGATCGCGGACCCATGTCGCGATGTGTCAGCTTGAACCACGCCTTAGCAAATGCGTCAGCGAACTCATCCGGGTTCTCGTGGTAACGCCGCGCAATCGGCTCGTAGATGGAGTCCATCCTCATGGCCATGTCCGCCGTGGTCATCATGGGGGCGTGCCGTTTCGACGGATCGTGCGCGTCGGGGACTGTATCCGCGCCAGCACCGTTCTTAGGCTTCCATTGCCACGCGCCAGCAGGACTCTTTGTCAGTTCCCAGTCATATTTGAACAGGGTGTCGAGATAACTGTTGTCCCACTGCGTCGGAGTAGGAGTCCATGCACCTTCAATACCGCTGGTGATTGCATCGACGCCAACACCCGTGTTGAAGCTGCTCTTCCAGCCGAGGCCCTGCTCCACAATGCTAGCACCTCCAGGCTCATGACCGACGTGTGACGATTCGCCCGCACCATGACATTTGCCAAAGGTATGTCCACCAGCAACGAGCGCTACCGTTTCTTCATCGTTCATCGCCATCCGACCAAAGGTCTCGCGAATATCGCGCCCCGATCCCACCGGATCGGGCTCGCCGCTCGGCCCTTCTGGGTTCACGTAGATCAGACCCATCTGAACGGCGGCGAGGGGATTTAGGAGCACCCGCTCGTCGCTATAACGCTCGTCGCCAAGCCAGACTTTCTCAGAACCCCAGTAGATGTCTTCCTCTGGCTCCCAGACGTCCTCGCGCCCGCCAGCAAAGCCGATCGTCTTGAAGCCCATTGACTCAAGCGCGCAGTTGCCAGCGAAGATCATGAGGTCAGCCCACGAGATTTTCTTGCCGTATTTCTGCTTGACGGGCCAAAGTAACATGCGCGCCTTGTCGAGGTTGGCATTGTCGGGCCAACTGTTGAGCGGCTCAAACCTCTGGCTACCCGAACCTGCGCCACCGCGACCGTCGCCAATCCGATACGTGCCTGCGCTGTGCCACGCCATCCGAATGAAGAGCGGTCCATAATGACCGTAGTCGGCTGGCCACCAGTCCTGAGAGGTGGTCATCAGGTCGAAGATATCTGCCCTGAGAGCAGCTAAGTCGAGGCTCTTGAACTCAAGAGCGTAGTTGAACGCCTCACCCATGGGATTGGCTTTGGGTGAGTGCTGGTGGAGGGTGTTCAGATTCAAATATTTCGGCCACCAGTCTCGGTTCGACAACTTATGACGAGCCGTAAGTTTCTGACCTCCGCCTGTAAACGGGCATCCGCTTTCGCTGCTCATATTATCTCCTGTCTTTGGAAAAGCGCTAATCTACGGTTGCATACTTAGAGCTACCGAGAAAGCGATTTAAATTACCATGAAATAGTCATGG
The DNA here is from genome assembly GCF_009725235.1 of Scytonema sp. UIC 10036. The sequence goes on along the minus strand of NZ_WJFC01000051.1, from coordinate 16,076 downwards.
ATTTAATCATAATCGATATGAGTCCGTTTTAGCATGACCTTTAAGCTATTGTAATAAGTGGGCTCTTCGATCGCACTGGCGCTTATTTTATGTGCATCTTAGCCCTTTTGTCGCCCCGTCAGAACAGGGAGGAATGACCTGTTAAGAGTTTCTTGTTCCCCGTTGCCTTCTTTAAACAACTTTGAGCCTTAACTAAACCGTATTGGAATATAAATTACAAATTCTGTTCCTTCTCCTAAAACAGAATTAACTTCAATTTTGCCCCGATGTATTTCTTCCACAATTTGCCGCGCGATCGCTAGTCCTAATCCTGTGCCTTTTCCCACTCCTTTTGTAGTAAATAAATGGTTGAATATGCGTGCCTTGACATCTTCGCTTATTCCTGTGCCATTATCGGCAATTGATATTTTTAAGGTATGATTTTCCATGACAGTTCTCACTATAATTTTGCGTGGGTTTAGCTTTAAATACTCAAAGCTCCGACCTATACTTGACTCATCTAAAGCATCAATGGCATTAGCTAGAATATTCATAAATACTTGATTTAATTGTCCGGGAAAACACTCGATTGGCTGGAAATTATTGTACTCAGTTACGACTGCAATTTCTGGACGTTTCTCATTCGCTTTGAGGCGATGCTTGAGAATTAAAATTGTACTATCAATGCCTTCATTGATGTCAAATGAAACTTGATAATTGTTATCGAAACGGGAGAAAGTTCTTAAGCTGGTGCTGATATTTTTTAATCGGTTAGAAGCCATGACCATTGCATTGAGCATATTTGGTAGGTCTTCTAAGCTATAATCTAAGTCAATTTCTTCAGCATGAGCGAGAATTTCTGCTTCCGGATTTGGTAGAACTTTTTGATAGAGTTTTAGGTGTTCAGTGATATCAGCTAAGATAGGTTTAGCTTGTTGGAGGCTAGCCGAAATAAAGCCGAGGGGATTGTTCATTTCATGAGCTACCCCAGCAACTAAGTTACCTAGTGCAGACATTTTTTCATTTTGTATCATTTGCAGTTGGGCTTGTTGCAGTTCTTGCAGAGCATTTTCCAGTTCTTGAGATTTTTGCTCAATGGCAGCTTCAGCAAGTTTGCGATCGCTAATGTCAATCACAATACCATCCCATACCATTTCACCATCCTCGCCCAGTTCTGGCTGAGAAGCTGCTTTTACCCACTTAATATTTCCATTAGGTGTAACAATGCGCCACTCATGCTGAAATAGGGTGAGATTTTTTGCTGACTCAATAACTGCGCGAAAGGCTTCTGCTCGATCGTCGGGATGTTCAAAATCACGCAGGCTACATTTCCCTAACAGGAAATCTTCTGCTGCTACTTCGTAAAGTCTTTGACACCCAGAACTGACGTAGGGTACTGAAGCTGAACCATCGGCTTTAATTCGGATCTGATAAATCATTCCAGGAATATTATCTGCTAGTTTCTGAAAGCGGGCTTCACTGAGCCGTAATTTTTCCAGAGATTGTTCTAACTGTTGAGCATAAATTTGTGAATCTTGATAAAGACGGGCATTTTCTAGAGAAATGGCCGCTTGGGTACAAAGAAAGTTGAGAATGAGGATGCGATCGCTGGTAAACACACTACTAGTAGAGTGATTCTTTAAATACAAAATTCCAATTAAGTGTCCTTGATTAAGAATTGGCAAGCACAACAAACTTTTTGGTTGTCGTTGACTTAAATACTCATCAATTACAGGTAAATTGGTTTTGAGTTCGTCAATCATCACGATTTCTTCGGTGTTTTTGACGTACTGTATCAACTTAATTGGTAAGTTGGGGTTGCCCTCTAAAGGTTCGGCACAAAGTTCTGTGGTTTCGGGTGTAGCAATGGCTCTTACCAACCATTTTCCTTGAGTATTAGGTAGGATTAAGGCACAGCGATCGCCTCCAGAATGTTGCAGAATAATCTGTGTTAATTTGTACAGTAGTTCATCCAGTTGAATCGTGCCGGAAATGGCTTGGGAGGCTTTGAGGATAGCAGTAAAATCAAAGGTACTGATGTCAGTGTTAGAAGAACGACCCAAATCAGTGGAATTATGAACCGAGTTCGGGCGACTAACGCTGTTCGATAGTGTTTCCAGCATATGGAGTGATTGTACTCTCTGCTGGAGAAGAACGCGCAGTAAATCGGGATGGCGGTTTTCCAAATCCTCAGTTTTAGCTTTTGCACCCCAACGAGCGTAACAGTAGTATGCCTCCTGCATATAACTTGCTGCGACTTTCTGTTTGCCCCAACTTAGGTAAAATTTAGCGGCCAGTTCATTGCTAAGTGCTTCATCTTGCACATAACCATGCGTTTTGGCTTGGGTAATAGCTAAATCGTAATGTTCCATCGCCTCAGCAAATTGACCAAGCACTCGATAGCGTTCTGCTGCCACAAGTTGCCAACGGTGTTGATGATTGAATGGGGCATGAGTAGCCCAAGTTTGTAGTTTTTCTTGATAGGCATTGATTCGCTCTAAAATGGCTGATTGTTCTTCAGCATTAACATCGGTGTAACGTGCTAAATGAATTAAAGCATCATAAAAAACTCGGACAACTACGACGAAATAGCCAGTTACAGCATTGCTATACTGTTCTGCTAAGGCTACTTGTTGTGAGGCTGCTTCGTATTCTCCGAATAAATAACAGAGAACAGCTTGATTGAGATAAAGATAGAATAACCCCGTGCGATTGCTGGCAGCTTGTAAGCTGGGTAAAATTTGGGCAGCATTGAAGACTTTGCCCTGTAAACAATAGGGAACTTCAGCTTGTCCTAATAAATTGAGAATCGCTTGCTGGTAGCATTCATAATATTTTATCGTTGCTTCTTGTTTGACTTGGCTGATGACTTGCCGATGAGTCTCCATTTCCTCAGCCAAATTATTTAATTCTCGACCACTCCAATAGCTACACTCACTATATGACACTAAGTTCAACGCTACGCATACCCAATCTCCGGTTTCTAAGCCGCTGTGATAAGCTTCTAGCAAACATGGGATACTGTGATGTAAAGGTTCTTTCCAGTGCCGAATAAAGCTGTTAACAATAAAGTAAGCTCTGCTTTTAAAAGCGTTAATCTGTTGTTGTTCTAGTAACTTTAATGAAAGTTTTCCAAACTCATACCCAGCATCAATATCTCCAATCAAACCACAAAGAGTCACTCCGTAGTCTGCATAGGAAAAAATGGCAATAGATGAATTGCCAAATTGGATAGCCATCTCCACTTGCTTAGATGTAAGTAGCGGTAACAGTGTCGGTTTAGCAATGTACGCAGAGGAGACCAGTGTAGTCATTATTTGCATGGCTGCCAGTTGATGTGGGTCGCTCATCGCAGGCAAATCCAGCAAACTTAGGGGTGCGCGTCCCATCCATAGTTGCCTTGTCTGTTGATCTGCGGCGCTAATATCTGCTATAGTTGGCCGTGCGGGAAATTCCACACCGAGTAATTTCAACACTTGTAACCCAGTCTCAATGACTTTGGCAAATTGACCTTGAGACCGGAATGCCGTCATTCGGGTTTCATAGACTTTGATAGTATCCAGCAAAGAAGTGGCAGATTGTAACACAACGTCACCCCATCCTGCCAGCTTGTCAAAGTCTGTATTCAGGCACGCAGCTTCTAAACGCTCATTATGCAGATTCAGGGTTAATTTGTAATCTTCCGTCCAGGCATGGGAGGGTAGTAAGTCAATACCTTGGGTACAATATTTGACAGCAGCATTATAGGCGATCGCTGCTTTGGCTTTGCGCCCCGCCAGCAAATTCAGTTGCGCTAACTCCAGTTTTTTGTCAGGCTGAGTTATCAAATCAACGCCTATATTCAAGTGATTGACAATTTCAAAGATATATGTATCTAGTTGAGTTACAGGTGTGTTAGCGTGCAATAATTGACCGATCGCTAAATGAGTCGCTTGTTTTTGGTCTTCGGGAATTAAACAATAAGCAGCTTGTTGGACGCGATCGTGCAGAAAGCGATAAGCAACATTTTCGATATTGTTAGTATTAACTTCTTGCTCGTGGCTGAGATAAAACTTATAAACTTGACTTTGCGGTAAAATCAATCCTTCCTGCAAAGCCTTCCACAAAGCATCTGCCACTTCCTGTGGCGACTGTTGTGAAACAATTGCCAAAGTAGTTAAATCAAAAGAGTTACCAATACAAGCAGCTAATTTCAGGACATTTTGCGTTTTCTGGGGCAATTTCTGTAACTGAGTAGCCATAAATTCCACCACATCATCAGTCACAGATAGCGCATTGACTTGAGCCAAATCGCATTCCCAATAACCTTGCTCGCGATTAAATTTAATTTGTTTATCTTCGTATAAAGCCTTGAGAAACTGCGTGATAAAAAAGGGATTGCCTTTAGTTTTGCGATTGATTAATTCTGTTAGGGGACGCGATCTCTGTGTCGTACAATGTAAAGTGTCAGCCACTAACTGATTGGTATCACTCAAGGAAAGCGGAGCAAGAGTAATAGTATTAACAGTCTTACCAGTTTTCTTGAGTTCTTCCACCTTCAACATTAATGGATGTACGGCTGACACTTCATTATCTCGATAAGCACCTAACAAAAGCAGATATTTTTGATTTTCAGTTAGCAGTTTAATTAACTGTAGCGAAGCCAAATCTGCCCACTGTAAATCATCCAGAAACATCACCAGTGGATGTTCCTTTGTGGTGAAGACAGCAAGAAACTTTTGAAATAGTAAATTAAACCGATTTTGTACCGCTGTTCCTGATAGTTCTGGTGCAGGCGGTTGTTTACCAATTACCTGTTCTAATTCTGGAATGACTTCAATCAAAACTTGCCCATTGTCTCCAACAACTTGAATAATTTGATTGCGCCACTGTACCAATTGTGCGTCTGATTCTGACAACAATTGCGCCATTAAGTCGCGTAAAGCTTGTACAAAAGCGGATAAGGGAATATTTCGATTGAATTGATCGAACTTACCTTTGATGAAATAACCTTGCTGACGAGTAATTGGTTTGTGGACTTCATTCACCACAGCAGTTTTCCCAATCCCCGAAAATCCTGCTACTAGCATGATTTCCGATTGGCTGTGAGTGACACGCTCAAATGCTTGTAATAAGCTAGCAACTTCTGCTTCTCTGCCGTATAATTTTTCCGGGATGAGGAAGCGATCGCAGACATCCCACTGACCGATTTCAAAATCTCTAATTTCTCCTGTCTCTTGGAGTTGGGCTAAACAAAGTTCTAAATCATGCTTTAATCCCAAAGCACTTTGATATCTATCTTCGGCGTTTTTCGCCATTAACTTCAGAACAATATCACATAAGACTTTTGGTATTTCTTTGCTTCTGCCTCCTACCTCCTGCCTACTGCCTTTTAGCTGCGGTGGCATTTTGGCCAGATGATAATGCACCAACTCCATCGGGTCATCACAATTAAATGGTAACTTTCCGGTCAATATTTCATATAATGTTACACCCAGAGAATAATAATCGCTACGGTAGTCGATGCCACGGTTCATTCTGCCTGTTTGTTCTGGGGAAATATAGGCGAGAGTTCCTTCTAAAACATTTGGATTTTTAATTTCTTGGGTTTCTTTAGGTAGTAATGAAGCAATACTAAAGTCAATGAGTTGAATCTGTTTTGTTTGGGGATGAATCAGAATATTTGCTGGTTTAATATCTTTATGAATAATGCGATTTTCGTGTAAATCGCGAAGAATGAGAACTAGTTGAATAGCAATATTCAAAACTTCTACTAAGGATATATTCGAGTTTTTCATGTATTCTCTTAAAGAAGTTTTTCCCAGATCTGTCATCACCAAAATATAGCCATTGCCATAGGTTTCTAGCGATAAGGGATGAATAATTCCAGCAATGTTGAGATTTTTAGTGATTGTATACTGATGACGAAATTGTAGTAATTCGTTAAAACTGGGATACTCTAAGGTCAGAAGTTTAATAACGACTGGAAGTTGGTCTGATTGGCGGATAGCTCGATATACGTTGGTTTTGGAGCCAGCATACAGTTGAGAGTTAATTTGATATCCTGGAATGATGGGGATAGAGTTTATAGTCGCCATCTATACATACCTTATGACAGAATTTGGTTTTCCTTACTGGCATTAGTATTCCCATCAACTCAATGTTGGATAACGCTATCGAGAGGATCGGAGGTAGGATTGTTGCTCAACGCCGGAATTACCAGAAGAAAGGCAGAGGGCAGAAGGAAAGAATGTAGTTTTTAACGTCCAATGACCGTGGCGATCGCCTATTTGTAAGTTTTTGTAATGAATTCGCTTCATTTTTTAAACGGCATAGCAAAGATTTCAGCCTCCTAAACTTCAGAGGCTTCAAATGGTACAGGTTTCTCCGTGGCTCTAGCTTGGGTTGAAAGCGGCTCATCAAATCCAAACGCGTAACTTTCTGTAGGGATGCTTATTTCACCCCGGATACAGAAGAAGGCCGCCCGTGGGTGCCTGTTCGCAAGGAGCGCGTGGTTAGTCTTTTGGGGTGGACGATAGAAGTGGACAGACTTCCATAGCTTGAATCAAGCCATGTTCAAGGGTGAATCGATGGCCCACGTGTTCCGAGGCAAGAACTGCTCCTGCCAAGTCACGCACGACCTGATGCACCGAGACCAAAATGCGCCCGTCCTCCTCCAAGTAAAAGGTTTGCGGCTCGACGTGCGGATCGATCTCGCTCCATTGCTCCGTCCAGTAAGCGCGAACTTCTTCAAGGCCACGGACAAAACCGCCTTTGAACGCTCTCGGCCAAACCACGTCCGGAGTCATGAGAGCAAGGGCAGCGTCAATTTCTCGCGCGTTGAAGGCTGCGTATGCCGCACGGAGCAGTTCGATTAGGAGTGCTCTTTGATCTGACATTTATTGGTATGGTGAAGGAGATGCAGCAGGGACTAATAACTTATTGTACAGAGTTTATCCCACATTCAGCAGGTTATTTAAGATAAAAAATAATATTGATGAGAAGAAGCCCCAAGGAACTGCAAAATCAGGTTTTGTTTATCGGTGAGTTTAATCGAAGATTTAATACCATCGACAAATACAAGATGAATAGACTGAAAACATTGGAGAATCCATCTTAAAGTAGGACGGGCAGCTTTGCTGACCTTTTTGATTGGGGAGAGTGGAATGAGTAAGTTCTAATGCTTGCCGAAGTTGGCGTTGCCCTAAACTATACACCATGAGAGCCAGTGTCATAATCATTGCAAGTGCCATAAAAGGTATTGCCTCAGCTCCTTGGAACAGACAATTTATTCAACGTCCGCCGAAATTAAAAGGCGTTGGTACTGCACTTTTGGCGTTTGCAAGAACTCGCAGTATAGAACTAGGTTACGAGGGGAGAGTTGGGTTACATTCTTTACCAGGAGCCGAAGAATTTTATGAAAATCAAGGTATGATTGATTTGGGTGAAGACGAAGATTATGACTACCTAATTTATTTTGAGTATGGAGTTCGTCGTTTCCCTGGATAATTTAGCGGCATTAGGTGATAAGTTACCAAGGAATACCATACAACTTATCTAATTGTCTCTATTGTATAGATGATAGAAGTAACAGATGTAAGTGATGAGTCAGCAAAAACCACCAAACAATCAATCCACCCCTAACCAGGACAACGCGATAAATCCGATGGATTTGTTGAAAGATGAAGAATGGTTCAGAAAAGCGCTCGCGGCTGAGGACAAAGTAGGTGGTAACATAGGTGCGGGATTAGATTGGGGTTCTGCGTTTGGCGAATTGATGCTTAACCTTGAACTATTGGGACGTTTAAAAACGTTACGTATTTCTTTAAACAGAGAAGTGCGGTTGCTACTGAATAATTGGAATTTAGGAACAGCTACCATAATTGCAGTAAAAACTGCAAAAGAGAAACTGCTTCAAAGATTAAGATTACCTACACCAGATGTCAGAGAACGCATACTCGCTGTCTTGGAAATGGATGAACTTTATTATGAAGAGTTCATTTGCGATCGACAGATACTACGAGAACTAGTAGGAGTTTTGCTGACACAAGAAGATTGGGAAACTATTGCAGCAATTTCAGCAGATTCGTTAAAAGCACAAATTATGCAGCAAGTTTCTTTTGAGAAAATTTCGGCGTAGATGAGAGATAAAAGATCGTGTAGCAAGCGCTACTAAACAGCATCTTTTGCAATCCTCCGGAAAATAGTATGCTCAATTTGTATCAAAAGCTCAAACGTTAACGTACTTTTTACGAATCAATCTAAAAAAGCATATCAAAATAGTACCGTGAAAAAAATCTTAATCCTCTCAGCAAACCCCAAGGACAAAAATAAGCTGCGCCTGGATGAGGAGGTGCGGGAAATTCAAGCAGGCTTGGAACGCGCTAGAAGACGAGAGCAGTTTGAAATCATCTCCAAAATGGCAGTGCGGCCTAACGACTTACGCCGTGCTTTATTAGATCATGAGCCACAAATCGTACATTTTTCTGGTCATGGGACGGGGAGTACTGGTTTGGCTTTGGAGAATAATTCCGGGGAATTGCAACTGGTAAGTACTAGGTTGGTACTGGGAGCGCAAAGAGATTGAAAATTACTTAATAGACCCAAAAGTAGTAAGGCGATCGCTGGGTGGTGATGCTCCACCAGTGGAAGAGTACCGTGCAGCGCTGATTGCATCAGCAGAAAAGATAGCCGCTTATACTGCTGCTAGAATTACGCTGTCGCTTTATCTGTCAAACCGTCCCTCACCGCCCAGTAACTCGTGGGGGGAAGAACGCGATAAAAAAGAAGAATATTACTGGAGTTACAGGATTAACCGACTCACAAAAAGCATCACTCAAAGCCTTAAGTGCAATCTCAGCTGGTAGTGGTACTCACTGCAAAAAAAGTGAGTAGTGGTGGACGCACATAGCGATCGCGAAGCGCAAGCCGTAGCCGGCTTATCGCACTCAAAAGAGTTGGACTCTCGCTCGCTACACCTCCATTGCCACCAAAAACCCAGCCGTCAGAAAAAGTCAGAATCGGTCAGTATCCGTAATAAATAGTATTTAATTTATACAAAAAAAAACAAGAATTACGTAATCCTCTCTGGCAAGTTGAATCCTAAATCATCAGACAAAAACAAAAGGGGATAAAACAATGGACGCTAACATGATTAAAGAACAACTCCAATTCATCAACAACACGAACGAGAAAAAGCACATTACAATTTTAGGCGCGGGAATTGCTGGTTTGGTAGCCGCTTACGAACTCGAACGCTTGGGTCATACTGTTGAAATATTAGAAGGAAGCCCACGCATTGGCGGACGGGTGTGGACGCACCGCTTCGGTAATGAACCCGATGCACCTTATGCCGAACTTGGAGCTATGCGTATTCCTAGCGACCATGAACTGACACTGCATTATGTCCAAGAAATGGGACTCGGTGACAAGCTGTGTAAGTTTATGACCGTGTTCGAGGAAAGCAACGCCAAAATGAACATCAACGGTCAAGTGCTGAAGATGAAAGATGCACCCCGCACGCTGCAACTTTCAGAAGGCGGTTTATTAACTGATACGCGCTATAGCGAACAAACTCGCAATTTTGCCGCTTGGCTCAAAACCATCATTAATACAATTGCTCCTGGTAATCTTCGTTCTGATTTTGAGCGCGATTTGCAATCTCACTTAATGGATGAATTGGAGCGCTTGGATTTAAATCCTTACTTTAGTGAAGATGGCGAAACCATCGATTTGCACTCCTTCTTAACTCAAAACCCCAGCTTCCGCGCCAAGTGTTCCCAAGGATTAGATATCTTCCTCGGTGACATCATGACCGAAACCAGCCATGACTTGTTACAACTTAAAGGTGGCATGGATCAACTGATTCAGCGCTTGGCAGCATCAATTAACGCGGATATCAAGTGCAATGCTGAAGTTGTCGCCTTGCGTGTAGAAAAGGATTATACCCAAATCACCTGGAAACAAAACGGTCAATTGCACACCAAGAACTGTGACTACGTATTATGCACCATTCCCTTCAGCGTACTCCGTAAAATGGAGTTAAGCGGTTTTGACGAGCAAAAGTTAGACTCCATCCACAACACCGTTTACTGTCCCGGTACTAAGGTCGCGTTTCATACCAAGGAAGCTTTCTGGGCAAAAGAAGGTATCAAAGGTGGTGCTTCTTTCAGTGGTGAAGGTGTACGTCAAACATATTACCCAAGTGTGAAGTTTAACCCAGAACGTGGCAGTGTGATGTTAGCAAGCTATACTATCGGTGATGATGCCGATCGCATGGGGAAAATGTCTGAGAGCGAGCGTTTTGATTACGTACAAAACACAGTCAGCAAACTTCACCCAGAACTGAATGAGACTGGTGCGATCGTAGACAAAGCATCCATTGCTTGGGGTGAGTATAAGTGGAGTGCAGGTGGATGCACCATTCATTGGGATGACAGCGAATCTAATTACTTGGCAGCACAAAGACCCCAAAACACCCTATTCTTTGCAGGCGAACATTGCTCTAAATTCCCTGCTTGGCTGCAAGGTTCTATCGAGTCCTCTCTTGAAGCTGTTCTCGACATTGTGAAGCACAAGCCAGTTACCAAGTCCACTGTTGTTACCGTAGCTAACACCATTTCTCGCACCAATCGTCAGTTGGCAACAGTTTAAGCAGTGACCACCTGACCAATGCCCAATGCCCGATTCCCAATTCCCAAAATGGAGGTAAGCATTAAGAATATTTAACAGTTTGTCTGTGTTTTATCCCTTTGGTTTGTACCCGCCACGTGCGGGTTTTTTGATGAGTGTATGTCAGCGCTTAAGTACTTTAACCATGGGTGCAAAGGATCGCTTGCTAAGGGGGATATCGATGATTGGCGATTTGCGACTGTATAAAGTATGACACCTTGAGTTAAAAAAGGCGCGTGAAAACATAATCTAGTGCTAAAAATGTGAGAAACTACAAATAATTCAGGAAAAAAATGATATTTACATCCATCTTAAGAGGGATAAATGCTTCAATTCATACGTTTTCATCTGATTACTGCTAGCACTGTGCTGCTTCTGTGCGTTCCGAATGCATTCATAAGAGTTACTCATGCTCAATCTAAAAAATGTAACGCTGAGGGAGTCTCAATTTCTAGAACTGGGAAAATCGCTACTGAAGTTACGTTTATCAATCAACGCAGTCAAACAGTAAAAGTTTACTGGCTTGACTACTCAGGGAAACGGAAGTTCTACAGTTCGATTCAACCAGGCGATAGAGTCAGTCAAAGTACGTATGTCACTCACCCGTGGGTAGTTACAGATACTCAAGATAACTGTTTGGGTGTTTACTATCCTGACGGACAGCCTCGGATAGTAGAAATTAACTGAAGAAAAGCGATGTTCGCCACATATAAATATTGAGCAATATTTCATAAAAGGGTCAAAGAACCTAAAATTAGTTCGGCTTCTTTAAAGTTCTTAAATCGCTCCAGCCGCAGTTTCTTAAGCATACCATAAGTTCACTAAGTCATCCGAGAGAGCTACTTCATTCTAAAATGTCACGTAACAGTTAGGGCGATCGCTTTCTTGCTCGCTAGGAAATGCAAATCGCATTCTACTTAATGTAAGCCCAGACTCGCTACCAGGAGCGCCCAAACTTGGGGCTTGTCCTCCACACGAATGATAACTCAAGCTAATCTTTTTTATCACTTTTACTAACTTTCGGGGTATTGTAAAGTTAAGTAAACGATTGTAAAGTAAAGTTACAGGCAAACGCAAAGCCTGATTCATAAAACATTAACCGCAATTATAAAGTCATGACAGCAACCTTACAACAGCGCCAAAGCGCAAGCGTGTGGGAACGCTTCTGTGAGTGGATCACTTCCACTGAAAACCGCCTCTACATCGGCTGGTTCGGCGTACTGATGATTCCCACCCTCCTCTCCGCAGCTATCTGCTTCATCATTGCATTCATCGCTGCTCCTCCCGTAGACATTGATGGTATCCGCGAATCCGTTGCAGGTTCCTTACTCTACGGCAACAACATCATCTCTGGTGCAGTTGTTCCAAGCTCCAACGCAATTGGTCTTCACTTCTACCCCACCACAATAATTCGTAATTCGTAATTCGTAATTCGTAATTATTTTTCTTTAAGTTTTTTAGTCGAAGCAACTAATATTTTACCTATTTCATTAGCTTCTTGAAGTAAAAGCTCGAATTTTCGTTTTTCAACTAGCTCAGATTCTATCAATATTTCTAACCAATACTGAGTCTCTCGAGCTTCTTTCAAAGCAATTTCGCGCCTTACTTAAGAAGTCTTTATCAGACTGTGCTCCCTGTGCTTCTCTCACGTTTGCTCCAATAGCTGTCCCCGAGCGGAGTAATTGCTTTGAGAGTGTTCGGTAAACTCCTGGCTTTTCATCAAGAAAGCAACAAGCTTTAATGATTCTGATAGCAAAATTTTTAGTTCGGTCAGCAATACTGATATTAACTATCATAAAATTATAGACTTTGTTACTAATAATTCTCTCATTGTTTGAGTTTAAATTCAATTACGAATTACGAATTACGAATTACGAATTATTGTGGTGGTCCTTACCAGTTGGTAGTTTTCCACTTCCTGATTGGCGTCTTCTGCTACTTGGGTCGTGAATGGGAATTGTCCTACCGCTTGGGAATGCGTCCTTGGATTTGTGTAGCATTCAGCGCACCTGTAGCAGCTGCAACAGCAGTGTTCTTAATCTACCCCATCGGACAAGGTTCTTTCTCTGATGGTATGCCTTTGGGTATCTCCGGAACCTTCAACTTCATGTTGGTGTTCCAAGCAGAGCACAACATCCTCATGCATCCTTTCCACCAGTTAGGCGTAGCAGGTGTATTCGGTGGTTCCTTGTTCAGTGCAATGCACGGTTCTTTGGTAACCTCCTCCTTAGTACGTGAAACGACCGAAACCGAATCTCAGAACTACGGTTACAAGTTCGGACAAGAAGAAGAAACCTACAACATCGTAGCAGCACACGGCTACTTCGGAAGACTTATCTTCCAATACGCATCATTCAACAACTCCCGTTCCTTGCACTTCTTCTTGGCAGCATGGCCTGTAATCGGCATCTGGTTCACCGCACTGGGCATTAGCACAATGGCGTTCAACCTCAACGGCTTCAACTTCAACCAATCCGTACTTGACTCCCAAGGTCGTGCGATTGGTACCTGGGCAGACATCCTCAACCGCGCTAACCTCGGTATGGAAGTCATGCACGAGCGCAACGCTCACAACTTTCCTCTCGACTTAGCAGCAGTTGAAGCTCCTGCAATCAATGGCTAATAGATAACGCCACTTCAACTCAAGAGCGTCCTCTCCTAGTCGGGGGACGCTTCTTGTATATTTTGAAGCTAAGGTGAAATTCGAGCAACAGAATTCGGAATACTGCCATTTAGGTGTGTAGTTAAGAACAACACTAAATTTAAAGCTTTATATCTAAACCAAACCATGCTGTTATATGCAGTATGGTTTTATACATTGTAGAAGCATTTTTCAAAAAAAGTTCTGAAACAAAAATGTTTGGCATGAGTACAAAAATATAGTTGACCTCCAAAAGTTAACTCTTGGAGGGTTTAGCACTGCAGTTAGTCTTGTTTAGAATCAATTGTGTTCCCCACATTTTTGAATAGCTTCGACAACAACACACATTACTCAATAATTTGTTAATGTACAGAGGAAGTTGTTAGGGAGGTAAGAGCGATGGCTGAAGTTCTTATCCAAGATTTAGAACCAGCGCTGCTGGAGAAATTAGAAATGCTTGCGAAGCTTAATGGGCGATCGCTACAAGCACAGTTAAAGCACATTCTACAAGCAGCAGTTCAAGCCGAAAAGCTAGACCAATCTAAAGCTTTAGTAGTTAGTAAAACACCAGAAAAATTAGGCTGGAGTCATGGTTTTTTTGAGAGGACTGCTGGAAAGTGGGAAGGAGAACCGCTAACAAGAAAGGAACAAGGAGAATACGAACAGCGACTCTGGGAACTTCTGTGATTTACCTGCTAGATACGAATACGTGTATTCAATATATAACTCGTCGCAGTTCACCTGTTGTTGACAGATTAGCTAGAGTCCCACGCCAAGATGTAGTTCTGTGCGACATTGTCAAAGCCGAATACGATGCACTGGAAACTGAATTTAACCTGGCACGAAAAGTCATTACCCTAAGATCGGTAAGTGGCTTAAACCAACGCGACTTTGCAGATAAGATTGGAATCAAACAACCACAACTAGCTAGAATTGAATCGGGAAAACAAATTCCCAAGCTTGAAACTTTAACAAAGCTTGCATCGGGTGCTGGTTATGCCGTCGAAATTCACTTCGTTCCGATGAAAGATAAACAGGCTCCAGAAATTGAACCAGTGCGGCTGACTGTTGAACCAATGTTTGAGACAAGGCGTTAAAAGCACGGGTAAGTGACCAAACTGAGAAGTCTCTAGGAAAACTGTTTCCACCAGAACATCCTTACTTTGATGATGTTTTTAAGGACCTTGGAGAAGCCGGATACTACCTTAGCTCGGCTGTTAACCGTATTCGGGCGGCACTTAAGACATTACAAAGTAAGGAACAAACCCAAACCGATTAAAGAAAAGTTGTGCCAAACCCACGAACATTGAGGGGGTAGCAATTGCCCTACCGACTGCGGTCATGCAAATCCGGACACATAGGTTGAAAATTTATTCTTACCTTAATAATCATTGTCAGCCACACAAATTCCTTTACATTGAATACCGTTCGTCGCTGTGCGTTGACAATGAGAACATAGAACTTTTTCATTTTCTGTAGCGCTTACCGGAAAATTTCCAAAATGAAAATAATTCTCATAGTTAGGGTCTTGAGTACCGAGCAGTTTGTCCCAGAGTGTGAAATACAATCCGTAGTGGACGGTGTACTTGCGATGATGTATCGAGTGATGCGTTGCACCGATGAACCACCTTCCGAACCAGTGGCTCTTAAATGACGGGGGAAATAGCTCGAATCCAAGATGATTCAACATTGCCCATATCGTCATCGTCATGAGCAAGGCAACTAAGGCGATGAAATGGAGTGGGACTAGGAAGACTATACCTATAAAGAAGAGTGCCTGTACAATCGCCTCAGGCAGATCGAACGCGAAGGAACTCCACGGTGTTGGCTCTTCTGAACGGTGGTGTCCAAAATGCATCCATCTGAAAAGCAAGCGGTGGTGAAACATCCGATGCATAAAGTAAAAGTACGTATCCTGAAGGATGAGCACCGCCACAAAGCTGACTCCTAAATACCACAGCCCATACTCACATAGGTCAGTGTACAAGAGCGTTACTCCCAAATCGTATTCTGAGATGATGAAAGCCGAACAAAAAGCAAAAATCACCGCCGAGAGAATCGATAGTTCAACATCCTTCCAAATCGACTGACTCAACGGTGGCTTTAAACGTAAACTCCGTTTGGCGAGAGATTTCCCTAAAACCAAATAGAAGAGCAAGTACGCTCCCCCTGCGATCAGAAAGTATCGGGCAAAAATAATCCCGAAAAAGAAAAACGAATAGAAGCAAAATGAGTGGTTCATTAATTTAACGTTTCCTCCTTGGGATAGAACATTTGGTATGATTTAAATTGAGCATAATTTTTCATCATAAGAAAAGCTATAAACTCTATAGTAACCTCCTCTGTTGTCGAACACTCCGCCACTCAAATCCGAATCGGCAATGCCGTGTTTTGCACGAGCGTGGGAAAGACTCGCTCTTTCAACAGTTGAAATGCTAAAGTTTATTATGTTAATCAGTCTCCACTAAGAGGATGTTCGAAAAGTAGTGGGCTGTCATTTAACGCAATACCAGGAATACTAAGAGCAGTAGCGGTTAGTGAGAATTGTCCCGTGCTAAAGAATACACCTAAGCTACCACCAGAATAATTCGTAATTCGTAATTCGTAATTGAATTAAATTCAATTGATACTTAGAATGTGATATATTAGTTACTAATAAATCTAAGATTTGTTATGATAGTTAATATCAGTATTTCTGAACGAAAAAATTTGCTATCAGAATTATTAAGTCGCAAAGATGAGCATATGTACGAATTTCAAGTGGGAGGTCGCGGACCACAAGACCCAAATGCAAGACGGTATGGCT
>NZ_WJFC01000050.1 GCF_009725235.1 Scytonema sp. UIC 10036 | reverse complement strand
TTGGTGAGTTGGACTATTTCCGGTGGCAGCCCACTCAGTTGATTATAGCTGAGGGAGAGCGATTGCAGGTTGGTGAGTTGGACTATTTCCGGTGGCAGCCCACTCAGTTGATTATAGCTGAGGGAGAGCGATTGCAGGTTGGTGAGGAGTCCAATTTCCGGTGGCAGCCCACTCAGTTGATTAAAGCTGATGTCGAGCGATTGCAGGTTGGTGAGGAGTCCAATTTCCGGTGGCAGCCCACTCAGTTGATTATCGTTGAGATTGAGCGATCGCAACTTTGTGAGTTGAACAATTTCCGGTGGCAGA
Source organism: Scytonema sp. UIC 10036 (assembly GCF_009725235.1). The sequence continues at coordinate 70,490 of NZ_WJFC01000050.1, read as the reverse complement.
CTTTTGAGGCGATTATCTACTATGAGAAGTTCTTCAAGTCGATCGAGCCTTCCAATTTCTTGAGGCAAAGCACTTAGGTTATTCCCAATCCTCCCAATGATATTTCCCTTTTCGTCATATCGATATTTACCGAGAATCAGTTTTTTGAGTTGAGTCAGCTTGCCAATCAATGGCGGTAAAACCGTCAACCCACAACCAGACAAATCGAGTTCTGTCCAGCCCTCGCTTGCCGCTTGTTCAATTATCTGTAGCAGTTCTGCCTCGGTCATAAACTCCTCAATTAAGCGAATCTCCTTATCTAGGCGAATCTGTGGGAATTACACTAGGAATCAGTATCGTTTTGACAGGCGTGCTATTACTCATAACAGAATATGAGCTAGACACAAAATTTAGCAAGAAAACTCTTAATATTTGATAGGTGAAACTGAAATAAACTTATGCAGCAATGAAGTTGCCTTGTCTTTATGCTAGGAGTGCGATCTGCCCCTATGCTGTAGCGAAGCGATCGCCAAAGCTTTTCTATTAACTGTGCAAGTTGCACAGTGATGGGGAATTGAGGGAGTGGTAGGTGAGCGCGATAAGCGAAGCGATTACGGAGTACCGCCGTATCGCCCTGGTGGTTTTCGCTCCACACTAAGAGCCGCATCCACGAGATTTGCAGCCTAAGCAGTTGAGTGTATTTTGACAGCAACAAAAACCCCCGCCGGACTGGTGGGGGTTTTTGTTTGAGGAAAAGTTAGGTTAGCTAACTATCTTTTCGATATCTAAGTGGAGTTTCACGCAAGCCTGCGTGCTCTTGGCGAATCTTGTTTACAGTTGAATATGGAACACCTAAGAACGCACCTATCTGCCTGCAACTCCAGTTTTTACGCTCATCGTCTTCTGGTAGCTTTTCGATGAGTTCTAGAAAGGTAATGACCGCTTGCCGCCTCTCTATTACTGACAGGCGAGGAGTAAGTTTGACCAAATTGACAATCTCATCAGTGGTTTTTTGAGACGACCCTGGAAGCGATAATGTTTTATCGTGCAAACGCCGCAAGTTCTCAAAAGCCAATCTTAACTTTTCTGACTGCTGGTGGATAGATGTGTGAATCGCCTTGTTTAAAGAAGTTGAGCTTGCAATATAAGCTTCCACGACCCGCGACATCTCTCCCAGCAAAGTCATAGTTTCAGAAGATACGCCTACCTCTGACTCTTGCTTCTGTTGCTGTTTGGACTCAATGATATCCCGCAAACGTTGATTTTCTTCTTTTAACCGTTTAATCTCCAGCGAGAGAGCAAAGTAATTCTCTGTAATTTGCAACAGTGCCGCTCTCACGGCCTTAGCGATCGCAGAATCTCTCAGCAGCATTCCCAACAGCACGGCTGCACGAGGATTGAAAAGTGCTGGTAATTTACGTCCTTTGAAAAATGAGAATGTCTCACTATTCTCTCCCTGCTTGAGTTCTGACCATTTTGGAGTGGAGTAACCAGCATTCACAAATTCATCTCTATGAGCTGTTACTGCTTGTCTTACGACCTCTTCGCTCACTTCATAATATTGGGATATTTGGGCAGTAGTAGCCCATCCCTCATTTTTCCAAAAGGCTTGAAACAAACTGTGAACTTTAGCTGCAGTCAGCACTGATTCTATATCCACAGGCGAGAATTTACTCAACGCTTCTGTTCTTAGAGATTTCGACTCGCACAAAGCTTCAGATTGTAGAATGGTCAAGGAAGAGGCAGGGGGCAGGGCGCAGGAGCGGAGGGGAAACCCACAAATAATTTGGGGGCTTGAATGGGGGATGAGGGGTTTGGGAGCAGTTCCACGAATAAATTCGGGGCTTGAGACCGATTGCATGGGGCGGGGCTTCCCAAACGGATTTTCCTCCTCCCCTGCCCCTGCCCCTGCACCCTGCATGGTTCGGTCATGTTAAGTAGCCCGGTGTCCTTAAATAGCGGGTGAACATCTGCTCGGTATACGCTCTGGGAGTGGTGCAAACACTCCCTTACGCGGAGGCACATTTGATTAGTGCAAGCATACCACAGCTAGATAACTTTTATACTTCACAATAGTGAAGTGACAGGTGTGCAACTGCAACAGTATGTATTCCCGTGTATAAGGTTTTGTAAAAGGAATAGTTCATAATTCTGTCAGAAGCAATACAACAATCTACCTTCTCCCCCTTATCAGCAGCTACAGACAGTCCTAAACTGAAGATGTGAGTTGAAAGGCAGTCGTCGGGAGAATTTAGCGTGAAAAGTGTTTTAGCTATCATTCTTGGAAGGGGTGCAGGTACCCGCCTTTATCCTCTGACTAAGTTACGTTCAAAAGTCGCACCAAATACTCAATAACTGGGTGTGGTTAGTGAGTTGATGTGTGGGACTGAAAAAGTGAGTTAAAGGAGGTGCATTTCAATGTGCATATAAGAGAATTATAACGTTAGGAGAATCGCAACAAAAATAAGCCCGACACGCCAGAGACGCTATCGAGCCAATAAAGCCTGTTTATGTATAACCTAAGTTGCTAGTCATCGAAAGCACGTTAATTTAAGTACAAAATCCCTAAAAACGGTATTTAGTACTACTTAAAAAGTTAGAATTCTGTATCATATTGATACAGCTTGTACCACTAAACTAGCAACTTACGTTATTGATGTTGGTCTCATAATAGCCGAAAATTTGGTCGGGCTTCTTCAACCCGTCGTTTAATTTAATGAAAAGCCCATGATTCCTAAGTATGAAATTCCAGGCATATTTGCAAAAAAACAGACACAATTGCCTGTATCGCACGAAACTTCAGTTGTTGACTCATCTCGCAGCATTCTGAAACTTAATTTTGTCTTACCACTTATGCATCGAAGAGATAACCACTTACTGTACGTTCGCTCATTTTGTGAGGGGGGGGACGAATTAAAACCTTACACACTAAGGTTTTAACGTGATTCTGGATCTGACGATCGTGATACCGTGTAATACTTGGAAAAAGATTTGTCAGCTTAACGGTGTATTACGCGGTACGAGGGAAATCAAACGTTCCGTGTAATACATGGAAATACAGAGAATTCACAAAAAAGACTGCGATCGCTCGATCGCGCAAGCCTCCCCCGGCTTATCGCTTCGGCGCAAGCCGCTCATGGTGCTTATCGCACTGACTTTCGGTGTAATACACGGTGTAGAGAAACAATAATGTTCTAAGAGTGGTATTACCCAGAAACCTTGATTTTACGTGCGCTGTACAACCTGAATTGACAATAAAGTTTTACCCTGAACTGAACTCACACCTTTTTTAGGGGGATGCCAATGACAATAAAGTTATCACCTAGATTTACCGGAATTGCCCTTTAACAAAGGGTTTTCTACCCAAAAGCAGCGGAGCAGTGTCTTTTTTAGTAGGGTTTCAGTGTCAGACTTTATTGCTGTGCGTTTGCTCCTGGTTGAAAGGGTGAGAGGAATTAATGCCTTACTGTGTAAGGTTTCAACGTGATTGTGGATCTGATAGTGGTGATACCGTGTAATACTTGGGGAAGGGTTTGTCAGCCCAACGGTGTATTACACGGTAAGAGGGGTCAGGTCTTTCCGTGTAATACATCGAAGGAGGCGATAAGCGAAGCTTAACGGCTCAAGCCGTATCGCGCAGAAATATGCCCTGGGTGTAATTCTTCATATTACGTCCGAAAGATACCGATTAAGGGTTAAAATTACGGTGTAATACACGGGAGAAGAGTAGAGTAATGTTGAAGCGGGACATTCAAGGGAAGTTCGCGCTCAAGGACGATGATTATCGTCAAGTGCGCTCACTAAGATTAACTGATGATACCTGGAAAGCTTTGGGGATCGCAGCTGAATGTTTTGGTATGACTAGATCTGATTACTTGGAACAGGTGCTTAGGGACAATGCTAGTCCAAGTATTACATGGGAAAAAGAGCCGATAAATCAAGCCAAAACTACTGTTGTTGAACTTGCGACTACGCCACTGTTGGTGGCAACACTTGAAACCTTACGTGACCAAGTTTTACTACAATTGAAGTTAGGTAAGCAAGCTCCAGGCTACAAAGCAGCACTTAAAGCCCTGAATCATTTTATTGCAGCACTAATTAGCTAGTATACACAAGAATCCGAATAGATTAGAGGAAAAACAGTGGAAATAAGTTCCGAGCGGATAGACGATATTCCGTTAATCGTGGAATGGCTCAAACAGATGGATCTAGCCAAATGTATTGACCAAAAACTGAGGGAACCCCACGGAAACCACAAAGGACTGAGCTACGGACAATTGAGTGTATTGTTATTAACATATATCATCACCGAGTCAGACCATAGGTTGTCTGCTGTGGAACCTTGGGTGCAAACACATCGAACGATTTTAGAGTTAAGTACGGGGTGGTCGATAGGGGAAAAAGATGCCAGTGATGACCGATTAGCAAGGGTAGTCGAAGAGTTAGGGTTGCAGTCACAAGCCAGGTTGGAAATAGAAGTAAAGCTAGGACGGCATCTAATTCGTGCCTACGAATTGCCGACTGTTGTGGCACGAGCTGATACAACTAGTTTTAGTGTGAATCATCAACAGGGAGAATCGCCAGAAGAAAGTCTACTGCGTCATGGGTACTCCAAAGATTTTCGCCCAGACTTGCTGCAATACCGTCAATTACTAGCAACCCTTGACCCAATGGGAATGCCTTTGGTCAGTGCCACCCTAGAAGGGAATGGAGCTGATGATCCATTATATTTTCCTACCTGGCAACAAATGGTAAAGGTGATTGGACACAAAAATTTTGTCTTCATCGCTGATTGTAAAGCAGGCTCGATTGCAACCCGCGCCACCATTGCAGCAAACCGAGGGATTTACTGCGTTCCTGTACCCATGAGTGGGCAACACCCCCAATATCTGAAGCAATGGGTACTCTCCCCGCCAGCAGAAACTGTGGAGATTCGTTTACCGCGACTTGATGAAGAAGAACCTGCTGTGGGAAAAGGCTTTGAAGTAGAGTTAGGCAAGTTTTGGTTCAACGAAGAAACTAACAAGTGGGTACGTTGGCATGAACGCTACTTAGTAGTTTATTCCCAAAGCCTTGCAGCATCTATTATCCGTGGTCAACAGCAACGCATTAACAATGCACAAACTGCTCTGGATAAATTAGCAGCCAAACCAGGAGAGGATCGCTTTCAACTCACCCAGAAAGTAGAAAACATTCTCACGCGCTATCGTGTCAACGATTTTTTCTCAACCACAATTACAGAAGAAATCACTCACCAAACTCGCCATGTCGGACGGGGACGACCATCAAAAAACTCTCCAACTGAGTGCGTGACTAAGATATGTCTTCAACTTCATATACATCCGATTGATACTGCGATTAAGGAAGCAGAAACCTTGGCAGGATGGCGATTGTATGTCACCAATGCCCCGACCACTCGACTGACCCTACCACAAGCTGTAATGTATTACCGGGATGAATGGCTTTTGGAGCGTGGGTTTCACCGTTTTAAAAGAGGTTCTTTGCCAGCCTTACCCATTTACTTCCAAAACGAAGACCGAATTACTGGCTTAATGTTCATTTTGAACATAGCTTTGCGCGTATTTACAGTAATGGAGTTTGTGGTACGGCTGGCTCTTGAGCAAACTCAACAATCTTTAGCTGGTCTTTATGATGGCAATCCAAAGCGAAAAACCAATCGCCCATCTGCGGAGCGAATGCTTAAGGCTTTTTGCAATTTAACTCTCTATTTTCTCCCTGATTCTACCATCTTCATCACGCCTCTGTCCGATCTGCAAAAACAAATTCTCTCCTTAATAAAAATGCCTGAGTCCCTTTATCAGCTAGAACAAGTGCAAAGCCCTACATAATTACGTCTTCCCCCTATAAAATCAGCACTCCTTGACAATAAGACACGGAATTGAATGTCCCATTTCAACATCAGCCCCCACCGTGTATTACACCGTAAGTCCTATTTGAATAGCGCTCTTCTTCCATGTATTACACCGAAGAGCCTGTACTCTTAAAATCTTTTTTGTGCATTCTCCGCTCTCCATATATTACACGGATAATCTGCTTCCTTTGTTCCGTGTGATACACCGTTAAGCTGACAAATCTTTTTCCAAGTATTACACGGTATCACGATCGTCAGATCCAGAATCACGTTAAAACCTTACACACTAAGGTTTTAATTCGTCCCCCCCTCACAAAATGAGCGAACGTACAGTCCTAAAGTCCAAACAGAAAGATTTTTAGGATTTACAGATTTAGTCATTAATCTGACTTTTTTGGTAATTTGAGTATTACCTGCTAAGTTATACAAAAACTGAGTATTTGTTGTTCCAAATAATCTCTCACAAACACTACTAAATCGAGGCTTTGCTGGGGGTCGTCTTTTCAAAGTACATTCAAACATTGCTAGTAATGTTTCAAAGTAAGTACTGTAAAACTCCTTGCCATTATCAGTTACAATTGTTTGAGGTAGTCTTGAATGGCGTTGAACACAAATTCGCAATACCATCATGCAAGAACGATAAGATGGAGGGTCATAGCTGATATAAATTGCTAAAATTCTCCTTGTAAATGCATCTACTAATAAACTTAGCCAAGGCTTCCCTAGAACTTTTCCTGTTTTAGAGCATCTTAGTTCAATGTCCAACTCTGTATGGTCAATGTGAGCAATGTGAAAAGGGAAATCGCCATGTCTAGGTGTAGATAATTCTAGTTCCCAATAAAATTCTTCACTTTCATACGCTGCACGAGTCCCTGAACGTTTTTCTAATCTTGAATAAGTAGGACGTTTTTTTATTTCTGTTATAAAAGTTTTATAACTGGGAATTTGAGTATCACTAATTCCAGATTTTAAGCAAGTATTAACAAATGAAGAATAAACGGCTTGTTTACTTTTCTGCTTTTTATTTTCATACTCATCACTGATAAATTTTTCTAACAGTTCTATAATATGTTTGGGCAGTTTTCTATCTCGATTGCCTTTACGTTTGTCTAACGATATTAATCCCAAATAGCCATAACCGTACTTCTGTTCTGCTTGCCAGTAATTATGGAGCCAACGCCTCAAAGACCTTTCTTTTGGCGTACCAGTTGCTACTGATTGTTCATCTAAATAAGGTTTTAATAGACTAAAACGACGATTGGCTCCTATTAAATCATCAGTCGAAGCCTGTTTCAATATTTCTAATGCTTTTGCTCTTATTTGTGATTGATTTTTGATGCCAACTTCTCTAATTCTGTTTCTGTTTTACACTCGACCCAGCCTGCACTTTGTGAGCTAATTACAAAAAAATCTGGAGTAATTATTACACCTAAATTACGCCCGGATGCCGAAAGATATTGAATTTTAAAAGGAGGTGGCTGGTCGTAATACTCTAAAACATCTTCTGAATGCTCTAACTGATAAATAAAAGGAAGCTCAACTTTATGCGATTCAAATTGAATTGTGGCACCCATCTTACGGCTTGGATAACGCCCTGAAACGTTTTTACAACGACTTCCAACGCTGCGAGATGGTAGAGTTTTGCGAATTCTTTCAATTTCCTGTCGAGCAGATGCACTCAGGCTCTGACTTATGCACCATTGGTTAAATTCTTCTTGTGTCATCATGGTTGCACCCCATCATTACACATATCAATTACAATAAGTCTATTTGCTCTACTATCTTGTATACATCCGTAGTGATGTAAATATGATGTAACTTATATAAAGTTAACCTTGCTGATAAACTGGTCAGCAGTTGATTTATAGATACTGGTAAACTGATAACGTGAGTAAAAGAATTAACGTTACTTTGCCCGACAGTGTTTTAGAGGATTTAGAAGCGTGGGCTGAATTTCAAGGACGCCCCACTGCCAATCTTGCAGCGTTTCTGATTGAAATGTCCATCAAATTAGCCAAACACAATGGGGAATTTCCTCAAAAGTCATCAATACGCACTTTCCCAGAGCAGTAAAAACCTTCCCGATTTTTACATAATCTTTCCTTAACCTTCTCCGCTCATCAATTACCCGTTTTTGATTGTAAATTCCTGTAAAAATGCGTGAAAATTTTTGATGACCAGGATAAAACCTTAACATATGCCTTTTCTATGCCAGTCAGTACTTTGTCTTAAAAGAAACTTAGGCATCACTGAATAAGGAAAAAATCTTTGCACTTGCGGACTCTTTATGGTTCCATTTTGCATTTAAGGACAAGTTATCCTTCTAAGGTTAGCAATTGAGAACGAAGCAGCAACGTAATGATAAGGGTTTTAGACATTTAAAGACTCAGTTATGCTTCCAGACCCAGACAAATTTTGGGTCTAGTGACACTATTCTCAGGAAATCATCGACCAAATCTATCAAATCATCGACAGTTGGCTTGTGCTAACCGGATTGAGTGTTAAGGCACGCCCAAGTGACCCCAGTTTAAATTGAGCAACGTTTTCAAAGAAATTAAACCAAAGTCAATTTTGGTGGAGATGAAGACTTCTTCGTGGAACGTGTTTTCTCCTCAAAAATTCGACTCTTTTCTTCTAGAGAAGTCGTGCATAAATCGCTCCAAAACTGGACTCTTCTGTACAGTGTCGTTGCAATAGCATTATTTCCTTTAGCTTTTTCCTTTTTCAGTGCAACAAGTAACTTATCTGACCAGAGTTTTTTTAACAATCGTGGGGAAAATTCTTCAAAAGGAAATATCCAATTGTAGTCTGAATCCAAAAATGCCCTATAAGCTGCGATCGCGGGTAACGAAAGGACGGCTGGTGCTCTAAACCCAAAAGCACTACCGTCAGCAAGTATTGTGTTTCCACTGGTTGATATTGATGCTAGCGTGTCATTGTTCCCTTTATTTCCTGGATTTGTTAAGTATTTTTCAATGAGTTTGTAGAGTTCGCGCTCAATTTCCAATGCTTGAGGAAGGAGTGGTAACAGCCGATTGATTCTTTCGAGTTCTGTGGCGTTCAGCACCTTTGGTATCTGCAAACTCGTCGGATGTTGTAACTTGCCACTGCTGCTGTAATCATATTTCACTCTGTCCAAGCAAATTAACATTTTGTAAATGTGGTTGATAGAGCAACGGCGATCGCTGGGAACTCCACTTTGATTTTGATAATAGGAAATTTTATACTTTTTATTCTCAAGAGACTCTATCTTAGAGATAAACCTTTTAATATGGTCGTATTCACCCCTAGCATTGATTCGAGAACGCACGTCTACGGGTGAAGTTGTGTTGGCTGCTAGAGCGCATACAGCCACTTCTTCTTCATTCAGCCCGCAAGTGACTTCAACCTTAACTCGTGCCTCCTTGAGGTCAATTCCCAGGTTCTTTGCTGCATTGATTGCCGTTAGAGTATGTCCACCATCGTACACGCCAAAGTGAGTGTAACCTTCAGAATCTTGTAATATTTCGATATGTAGTTCTTTTCCCGAAGCACTTTGGGTTGCTTTTTTAGCAGAGATTTTAATCCCGTTATTGCGGTTGAAGAACGCTTTTGGTTCGCTGACAAGGGAATTTAAAATTTCTTTATAAGTGCTTGACTTTTTGTTCGGTTCTCTGACGTTTGGTGTTAGGGGTATGTCTGTGGGGAAATCTTCAACCCGTGCTGTCACTACTATGTATATATGGCTACCCTGAGAAAGCAGGTTGCTGATAGATTCTCCTTTAATAATGAATGTTTTGGGCATATTGCGGATATTTTGGAGTTGATTTCCTGTAGATTGTAATGGATAAAGGTCCCATGCACTTGTTTGCTAGGGAGATATTGCTGTCGCCGCGAAGGCGGATGTCTTTAGCAGTGATATTTATGACACCTCCTCTCGATTGGATGGAGCTATTGACAATCACACCATCATTGACTTCCAAGGTGTTGCGAACAGCGATAAAAATTTCACCTGCATTTTCCTGTCCCAAGCTTGATTGCCCACAGTTCCCGAACCCGGAAATATTCTAGCAAGCAGCGATGTTTTTAAAATTCTTAAGTTATGGGCATTAAAATTATCGTTTAGATCGCAGTCACACTTTGGCTTTAATCACTTGAAATTTCCTTTATTATAAAATTCAGTACGAAATGAGTGTGACAACAATGGTAAGCTTCAAAGAACATTTAGAAATTGCTGCTAATGCATGGATACAGCAGGGGAAAGTTGAAACAGCAGTTTGAGAGAGAATAAACATTCAAACGCTTGCCTGAAGCTTTTCAATTGAATTCGTCAGGCAAGCGTTGGAGTGCGATACGGCTGTACTCCGTTAAACTCCGTTTATCGCATGAAGGCGCAAGCTGAAAGAGCGCTTATCGCCTTCACAAATGCTCAAAAGAATCGATAGCATAAGTTGAGTAAGTCTCTTTAAACACAGATCATCTTATACTTATGATGGATAACGTATGTCTACTCATCTGACATCAATTGGGGAAACTTATCTTGTAAAGATTCCTCAAAATAATACTGACACCAAAACTCAGCAACTACTAATAGCATGGGTACCGATTCAGGTGTCAAACCCGTGCCGTATCTAGGAGCGTAGCATTCCGTATATTCTCTTGCTAATTTGTAAGCGTAATAGTCAAACTCTGGTTTAATGAAACAACAAATTGCATAATTTAATTTGAGTAAATAACCGCTTTTCACAAAATGTATGGTTGTCCCATGAATTCTACGGTAATTGTCTCCTTGCAACTCCTCAATTTGCCGATAAAGATTCCACAGTAATTTGCTGTTGTCAGGAATGGGGTGTTCGAGAAAGCTTTCCATCTGAGCTACAGCACGGTTTATTATATCTTTATGAACCTCCCATTCATCTGGAGTGGTATTATCCGGACACTCTGCATTTCTCGCTTGCTGTAAAACCAACTTAGACATATAAAGAGCGAACTTCTGAGCAGCGATCGCATCTCGACACAAACTTTTGATACTGGTCAGTCGGGTAATGGGTAGGGCAATCCCAGTATAGTTGTCGCTTAGTTCATTTGCTGCTTCAACCCACTTTTTAATTTTGTTAGCAATTGCGGCTTGACCTTTTTGTGGCACGATGAACCTCTCAATTCACTTTTCTTTTTTAAATACCGTTTTCGTCCATATATTCTTTGATATGTGCATCTAAATCTTGCAAAGCTGCTTCCATATTCGGGTAGCTTGCCTTACCTTCATACACGGTACCGCCGAAATCGTAAGCTCTAACGAATGAATCAATCTGCTCGCTTTCCCCAATTTCAATCCAACCAATTTCTTCAACAAATCGGCACAGGTTTGGGTATGTTTCTTCAAAAAATTTAGACTTTGGCATTTGCAAACAAGAAAATATAATAATTGTTGGAATATAAATAAGATTAACGAAAATTCTGCTACAACTTTCAAGTGTTGATTTTAATAGCAGTTTATCTCAAAATCTTATATAGTACATAATTACTGTGTAAAAACAGCGATCGCACTTCCTTGCTCAAAAATCAATGTCCACCCTACCCAACTCCCAACAACAAGTTAATGCAACTCCCAAGTACGAAACAATAACGGGAGTCGTGGAGCGTCTGACTTTTTATTCCCAAGAGTCAGGTTACACAGTGGCGCGATTAAAGTGCAGTGGGATGTCAGAGCTAACGACAATTACTGGTAACTTCGCCGATATTCAACCGGGTCAAACACTGCAACTGACTGGCTTTTGGCGCGACCACCCACAGTATGGCGCTCAGTTTCAGGTGACTCAATATAAAGAAACTAAGCCCGCGACTCTTACGGGAATGGAAAAGTATTTGGGTAGCGGTCTCATTAAAGGTGTTGGTCCTGTGACTGCCAGACGCATTGTCACTCACTTCGGGTTAGAAACTCTCGACATTATCGAACACCAAATCCATCGCCTCACCGAAGTAAAAGGCATTGCCAAAAAGCGCATCACCATGATTCAGCGTGCCTGGGAAGCACAGAAATCCATTAAAGAAGTCATGGTTTTTCTACAGGGACACGGTGTTTCTACCACCTACGCTGTCAAAATTTTCAAGCAGTACGGAGATGGAGCGATGCGGAAGCCGCCACTACGTGAACGCAACAGTCACGCAAAATCCATACCAGTTAGCCGCTGATATCTACGGGATTGGCTTTATCACAGCTGATAAAATTGCTCGATCGCTAGGCGTTCCCTTAGACTCAGAATTTAGATACCGTGCTGGCATAACTCACGTACTGGGTGAAGCAGCCGAGGACGGACACTGTTATTTGCCACAACCGGAACTTGTAGAAAGTGCGATCGCTCTCCTCACGACCGATGACCACCAACCCCCAGAGTCAGCGTTTACGCAAATCTTGCAGAAGATGGCACTTGCTGATGAATTGATTCGGGAAAAGAGTGAAGATAAAACAACATTATATTGCTACAAACCCAGCTTTTTCTATACAGAACAAAACCTGGCACAGTTGTTACAAAAGCGCCTGGTTCTCCCAATCAACCCCGACATTCCTCGCGTCCGTGCTTGGGGACTTCGCTATACGGCATCTCGCAAAATCCAACTCTCCGGGCAGCAGCAACAAGCCGTAGAGATGGCAGCTTACTCTAGAGTCACTATCCTAACAGGTGGACCGGGCACGGGCAAGTCGTTTACGGTTGGCACCATTGTGAGTTTGTGGAAAGCGATGGGGAAGTCTATTGCCTTAGCTGCACCAACGGGCCGCGCCGCACAAAGATTAAATGAGATGACCGGGCTGGAGGCGAAAACCATACACCGTCTGTTGGAATTTGACCCCAAGACAATGGGCTTTAAACGAGACAGTAATAATCCGTTGCCCCAGAAAGCGATTGTGATTGATGAAGCCAGTATGCTGGATTTGTTTTTAGCACACTCAGTCGTACAAGCATTATCCGAAGATACCCAGCTTTTACTAGTGGGTGATATCGACCAGTTACCATCTGTAGGACCGGGCAATGTCCTTGCCGACCTGATTAATTCTGGTAAAGTCCCAGTTGTCCGCCTCACCCAGGTTTTTCGCCAAGCCCAGCAAAGTGCCATTATCACCGCTGCCCATCAAATCAATCGCGGACAGTACCCGGCAATGGAGGAGTTGAGCGACAATCCTACCTCTGACTGCTTGTGGCATGGCGGCGGACATGAACCGGAGCACGGGATACAAGTTATTTGCGAACTGATTGACGGTTTGATTCCTCAACTTGGGTTTAATCCAATTACCGATGTTCAAGTCCTATGCCCAATGACACGAGGAATTATTGGAACTCGCAATCTCAACAGCGTCTTGCAGCAGCTGATAAATCCTCCTGCTCCTGACAAAGTTGAAATAACGAGAGGTGGAATGACACTGCGAGTGGGCGACAGAGTCATCCAGCAAACCAACGATTACAATCGCGAAGTCTTCAACGGTGATGTCGGTTTTATTACCAGTATCGATACGGAAGAACAAGAAGTGACAGTGCGGTACTTAGAGCGTGATGTTATTTACGATTATGCTGACTTGAATGAGATAACTCTTGCGTGGAGTGTTTCAGTGCATAAAAGTCAAGGCTCTGAGTATTCAGTGGTGATTCTGCCCCTGTATATGCAGCACTATGTCATGCTTACACGCAATTTGTTTTATACAGGATTGACGCGGGCGAAGAAGTTAGCGATCGTCATTGGTTCTAAGAAAGCGATCGGTTTGGCTTTGCGTTCTACTGAAAAGCAACAGCGCTATACTCAGTTGCATCAACGGTTGGTGCGGGCGTTTTCAAGCTTTCCAAAACACTAACCGCAATACTCAGAGCTAAAGCTCATCGTCATCGGCTGATGCAGAGCGTAGGCGTCGAGGTTCGTTGCTACGATTTATGAGTATGTTGTTCCTTGGTTGACCACCTCCGCCTATAATCTGCTTAATTTCTTCGCTAGTTCCTTTATATTTAACGCGTTGAAATTCACCCTTAACGATACGTTCCCCAAAAGGTCCGATTCTTTCTTCGTAGTTAGAGCCACCTACCGTAAACTCTATTTCCTCATTAGGCTTTTTCTCGGATTTATCTTTCCTAAACCAATCAAATAGTCCCATTTTTATTTACCCCATGCCTCGACTTTTATATGGTAACTTTAGTGAATTGAAAGTAAATTAGGTTTAAATAATTTCTGGTCAACCGATAGTTGAAAAGAGTTAAAAGTTTTAGCTTTTATTATCTCTTTTCCTATTTTCCTAGCTTTTTTGTAAATCTCTAGAGAATCGGTATAAAAGATTCCCGAGCAATACTGGATTCATTGAAACCTTTCAAGTAGTAGAATGATTGTCCATAAAGTTCTACAAAGAGCAAAAGGCTGATTTCTGAAAAAAATTATCGGAATACTTAAAACTCTGCCTTTTCATAGAACCATTACCATAATTCAGCACTATTGTCAATCCCTACTGAAAAGCTTTAAATCGATTGGGATTGAGCTTGGTATACTCTAAATAATCTTAAATATCACGTGTGGTTGCTCCCTGGTTAGCCAGATGAAATCCACTGTCAGTGTAAGCTCAACTTAAGAGCATTTAATGGGTGATAAGCTTCGCGCTCGCGCCTAGGCGATACAGTAGAGAAAATAACACGGCAACTGGTTTAAATTTTTCACTGACCGCGTTTGAAGAGGCAGTGCGCTCCGATCCTGACATATGCATTTCAATCGCACGGACTATCAACATACCAATCAAATTGCAGTGTTCCTATTAGTTAGGGGAGCACCAAGGAGACACGTACTCACTTCTGGCTTGTTCCATTAATTGTTGGATTTGTTCTTCATTACACTTATAGTTTAAGAAGAGCATTTGTTGAGCTTGGCATCGAGCTGCATCCTCTGACTTACCAAAAGTGGTTAGTTCTTCCTCAAGGTTTCCCGTAATGCTTTCAACGGGAACTATGCAGCAATAAAGCGGTTCGTCCCGTCTGGGTTGTTGTACCATGACTGAATCAAGAGTACTTAAATTATTTCTCAATTATAATAGTTCCAACTTTTAAACCCCGCATTAGCCCAAATAGCGATCGCAGCAAGACTTGCTTCCCCATCCTTTACCTTAAGGATACTGTTGCCGAAACATTCCTTAATATACTGAAGCCTTGAAGCTTCGTCGTACCCTTGTTGAAACTGATTGACGTTTGTAAATCAGATCGCGCTTCTCATCGGATATGCGATCGCCCATTGTTCTCTACTTTGTGTTGTTCCTATTTCATTGGTTCTTGTTACCCAATCAGCCAGTATAGAATCACTCATCAACGATTCAGTAGGACTTTTTGGCACTCCTCCACGGAGGAGTGGCAGTAAATGAACTATTTCTTTGTCTCCCCCACCGATTGCAACCAATGGTCACTTACTGTGTATCATTTATTACATTTTTGAAAGTTCAAGTTGCGACTGAGGTTGATGTCGATCTTTTTGTCAGCGATCGCGTCATTCAAGATGAGTGATTTAAGTCATATGAACTACTTAAAGTGTATTAGTAATCTTACAGAATAAATTAATGACATTATCTATACAAGTTCAGTTATCAAAGGCTTGAGTCTGACATCTCACTGATAATATCTGCTTATACCTTTATTTTTGGGAACACATAATAAAGACAGCGATCTGCCCAGAGGGCAGGAGCGAAGCTATCGCATTCACAAAGCGGTATCAAAAGGCACATAATTGCGGTGCGACATTTGATGATATGGTCTACCTCTTAAGCCTTTAGGTTTGGGATTTAACATCTTGCACCAAAAAACTTCTGGCTGGAATGATTCAAGATGCACTTCCATTAACAGTTGAAACTGAAAACGGCAAGAAAGTAAAAGTTCTAGCAGATAGTATTAAGACTGTTAGGGGCTTCACAACAAGGCGTTGCATCTGCTATAGAAGCCCGCAAAGATATTATCTCATTTCAAAAAGATGGAATTGCACTGTTATTTCGCCCAACACTTGAAACTGCAAAGCTTAAGAAGCGTTTTGAGCATAGTTAGTGGGGTTAGATTGAATTTTTATAAATTAGGGGAGAATAATGAAAGTACAAGTGCTAGTTGGCTTTGGTTTTGGCTTGGCAATTTTTGGGACTTTTGAGGGCAATGTGTCAAATTGGGATGCTCTCCCACAACCTTACTTCCAATGCGCGACCGCTAACCAATTAAGTAAATACAAGCATTTTATTTTTATTACTAACAAGAGAAACCCTCTATTTTGTCAAAATTTGGTAATACTCGGATAGGGATGTTGCACCGTTATTGTATTTGCCATCAGGATCGTCTTTTAATGTAGCTGGCTCATCCTGCTTATTAACAAAATAGTCTGAGCCTAATGTCAACCCTAGTAAATACAAAAAAAACTTTTCTTCACCTAATACAACACCAAATAATGGTCCACCAGAATCCCCAGGTAGTGTAGTACAGTTTTGATTCGACTTTAAATTAAAGACATCTTTATACTGAGCCACAGTCTCGTCATACACATTTCTGGTTTGATAAGCATTAAATTCTACAGCTTTAATTTTGAAGTCATTTAGCGTTCCTACATAGTTGTCTCTGTTAGTAGTTGAACTAGGTACTCCGTAGCCAGTTTGTAGAAACTGATATTTTCCTATCCCGTTCACTCGTTCCTTGCTATTAATGTAATTTGGTAGCGTTAAGATAAAATTCTGTTGCTCCTTCACCGATTCTTTCAATTGAATAGAATCATTAGAGCCAAATAAAGCTCCTCTTGGTGCGGTTTCGTCGGTGTATGTTATTTCTAATTGACAAATATCATAATCCCAATCCCCAATTAGCTTAATCGCCTCAATCTTCTTTTGTGCATTGACAGGTTGTGCTTCTTTGTCAGGAGCTTTTGAGTTCAAATTAGCTCCCTTATAAAATATTTCAATCTGACTTTTAAAATATTCTATTAGTGTGAGAGTATTCTGCTCGTTTACTTGTGGATTCCAAGTTGCAGGAGTGCCGATTTTTTGATGAACTTGTTTACCTGCGACCAGTAAATTATGCTTTGCCGTCAAAACATAAAATTTCTTTTTTTCAGGATTTTTGAATAAAATGACACCAGAGCCTGTAAAAACATCACCTCTTAGTAAAACACTGGCATTCTCAATGGTATTTTTGACAGCATCATTTAAGTTGCTAATAATTTTATTCTTCAAATCGTCGTTGAGTTTATCAGCGATCATAATCTTCCCTTGTTGACCAGAAATTTTAGACTGCAAAATTCAAGCGTTTGCTCGCACTTGAAAACAAGTGCAAGTGCTCCGCGTCTTCTGTGAAAATTGCTTTACTCGGTCTTATTCTACATGAGAATGTCCAAGGCATTCTGAAGAAGACAAAGAAACTGTCAAAAGATTTCAGAATCTTGTAAAAACCCTAAAAACCAATCTTGCTAACTAACAAGTTTATCGTCTTGGCAGTATTGAAATTGATGTTTACATTGTGGGTCAATCAGTTTCCCCCAGAACTAAAATACAATGGTACTTGTGCGATGGGTTTTCGCCCCGCCCCGCCGTATCGCCCATTCGGTTGTCGGTTCGCGGACTTATTGAAAAATTCCTAACGCAAGAATGTGGGTTCGCGCATTTATATGTACGTGAAAACATATAAATCACCAAAAAGCTTATATAGCCTGAACCTCACGCTGTAAACACTGTCTACAAAGTTAGAAAAACTTATCTAGGACTCAATTAGGACTCAATGCCTGAATCTGGTTGCGCTTATTGATACGTTGAAGACTTGTACTGGATATGTAATATATAACGAAGTATATAACCAGCTTATACTACGTTGATTACATCAAATAATGGAAATTACCAAGTACGTATAAATGTGCGAACCCACACCGACAACGGTTCACGCTGCTACTACGCCCCACCAAAAAGCTGTACACTATCTACACCTGGTACACAAACTGGTACAGACATGGCAAGAATTGAACGCGAGTCCATTAACTTTAAATTACCCAAAACACTAACCAAAGTCCTTAGAGAAAAAGCTCGCTCGCTCGACACCACAGCAACCGATTTGGTCATTCAGGGGTTAGAACACGTTTTGGATTTGGCTCCCAGTACGGATAGTGGTATAGATAACCGTCTGCAGATGATGGAAGCAGAACTCAAGAGATTGGCGAACAGTAGAGAAAATCGTGCAGACAGCAGTACAGAAACTCTTAGTTACGAACGCCTCAACCAATTGGAACAACAGATGAAAGAACTTGCCAACCGACTGTCAATTATTGAATCTGCCTTAGTGCAGATGCAAAGCAACCCAGGAAGTTATAAGGGTCGCAGAGCGTCCGGTTACTCGTACTACACTCAACCCAGTTTAGAACTGCAACCCATGCTAGAAGAAAATCTTGCCAAAAGACTTGCCGTGACTGTCGCCACCCTACGCAACCAACGCGAAAGTCTCAATTCAAAGGATTTTTTATCGTGGTCCAGATCTCGCGATACTAACAGCGTGGGGTGGCGGTATGAGGAGAAGGACAAACTTTATTATCCGGTGAAATAAAAACCAAAAATTACAAATGCTTTATCCGGCGGATGGGATGGCAATACAAGAGTGATGGTCTGTATCATCCGGTGAAGCGAGAGTCTTGTAAAACCTAACATTAGTCGGAAAATGGAATAGCTACCAATGACTGAAAGCTGTGGTCATCTAAGGTTTTAGGGTCAACTTTGTATACTGTACCGTCATACATGGTAATAGTCCATAGAGTAGCGTTAGTCATACCTTCATAGGTATTAACTCCGTAAGTATTGGAACTATCCCAGTCAAAAGACTCTACATCCTCTGTCAGGATGGCTACACCATTAACTTTTACTTGAGATCCAGATGCATTATCAATGTTATGTTCTTCAGCTAGCATTTCTTAAGAGTGACTTTTGGTGAAGATTGTGCTTCTACAATATGTCACATTTACGGTAGAAACAGAACTAGGTAAATCGCAAATTAATCGCACTTAACAGCTTAAGTCGTATCGCGCCGCTTAACGAAGCGATCGCTCGCTGTTTTATACTGCTTTTGCTTTGGCGATCGCTTGTGACAATATAAAGATGACGGTTTGTATCATCCTGTGAAATGAGAATTTTGAGAAAACTCGCTCCGAACAAGGTTTTTAGCCTAGCATAGCGGCTCAGATCGCGTTTGCCACTTTCTCACCAAGTTGGTCTATACTCGCATCAAAGCAACGCCTGTTAGAGCTTTTGTGAATGTTTCGTAAGGGGTTACCCCAACAATGGTTTCCATGAGAGTTCCATTTTTGTAAATCATGACTGTGGGGATACTGCGAATGCCTAATCTTTTGGCAAGGCTTTGGTTCTGGTCAAGGTCTACCTTAACTACTTTTGCACGGTCTTCATATTCTTCAGCCAATTTATCTATTAGAGGAGCAATCATCTTACAAGGTCCGCACCAAGTGGCTGTAAAGTCAAACACAACTGGGGAGTCGCCCTTTAAAAGGGAATCAAATTCTGATTCAGTAATGTATTCAACTGTTTTCATAGATGCTCCTTTTTATTGATGCTTTCATATTGTTTGTAGTTCATAAAAGTTAGTATATAGTACACTCTGTCTCTCTAAATCAGATCCGATATCTTATCGCTCATCGCTTTCTGTAAATTTTGACGGTTATCATCATATTTCAGGACTGTCTGCACTTGGGCGTGTCGGCTAAAGCGTTGGGTAGCACGGTAGTTCCCATTGTTCTGGTCCAGTACAGTTGTAATTGCACTATGCCTAACCCGGTGTGGTGACATCTTCTTAGTAATTCCAGCTTGCTTGCATAACCCATCCACCAATCGCCTGATGGCTTCCCCGGTTAGTCGCTCGCCATTGTTATGATAGGCAAGCACCGTAAACATGGGGTCATCATTACGTTTCTTCTTGGCAGATTTTAACCAAACAGCGATCGCATCAACTGTCTTTTCTGAGAGATCCACAACTTGCTTTTGCGTCCCTTTGCCTTTACCCAAGATAGATAAAGTTTTTTCCTTGGGGTTAAAGTCCCCTACATTTAAATTGACTATTTCATTCCGACGTAGGGCATTATCCCAAAGTAACCTCAGTATTGCATAATCTCGTTTTCCTTTTAGAGTCGTGCGATCGCACAACCCAATGACTTTAGCATAATCACCAGGTGGAATTCCTTTGGTATCCCGGTATGTTTCCACCTTCTCACCTTTGACATCATCCAGAGAAAAATTGCACGCTCCCAACCGTCGCCCCATTTCCACCATAGATTTGATTGCACTCAGACGGCGGTTCACTGTTGCTTCTGCTAGTTTCTTTTTCATGAGGTGGGCTTTGTATTTGAAAACCAGAGCCACCGCGTGTTTTTGCTCTAGATGCAAAAATTCCAAAACCAAGTCCCTGCTCGGTTCTTTTTTAGCTATGTACAAAAAAAAGTCCCGTAAATCTTTTTGGTACTCGCGCTTGGTATTGAGACTTCGCTTGTCCCCAATCAACTGCTCTACCACATCCGGGTCATTTTCTATTGAAAAGTTTTCACCGATACTGAGGGCAAACGAACTTTCTAAAACACTGATATTTTCTGGGTGAATGGAACTCATATGGGAACTATTGGGTGCAGGTTTGGTTGTCAGGCGAACGCGCTCATAGTATGTATTTTACATTCTAAGTAGTGCGAAAAGGGTCATTGTCGCACTATGTGATGGAGATGAGGGAAACCCCATAAGTGTAAAATTTTGGCACGGGAAAGGAGTGTTAACCCGCTAGTTTACCAATTTTGGCATTTTGAACGTGTAAGGCTTGACAACAAAAGCCAGTGATAACACAGTCATAGAACACAAGTGACTGTTTGGGTTCTTGAGTGCATTACAGTATGAATGGAGTGGGCGATCGCTTCGGCGCTGCTTCTTTGCAGATCTCGATTGACCAGATGATGATAGGTTATGAGGGAAGCGATCGCCATCGATAGGTGATTTTTCGATAGGGCGTAAAAGTAGCAAAGACAAATTTTGCCGCCACTCACAGCTTAAAAACCTTGCTGTGAAAGAGTTCCAGAAATAAAATCGCTCTCTTTCACCAAAAATCGGAGAAAAAGAACTTTTCACTGACTTTACGCCCTACCCTGGCTGTCGCATTGTCATTACCAATTTAGAAAAGTTTGAATCTCTGTCAGAGGATGTTTTGGATATCATCAGCCAAATCTATAACACAGTGGAAAGTTCTGGGGAGCAGTTGAAACAGGTTAATGATGCGTTGTTGCAAGAATTAGTGGTTACCCAGTCATAACCTTAGAATGGGATTACACATTGCAGGAATAATTTAGGCGATCGCCCTACTTTCCCACAGAACCAAAGATGCGATAAAAATCCTGTCTTCATATAATGCGTGTCGTCCGGCGCTTACTTTTTCTTGAGTTTATAAGTTTTGGGGAAATCAAGAAACCTAGAATTGGTATTTGAAGTCCAACAATAATTGTGTATTTTATTACATAAAAGTCAAGGGTTATGAATTTTACTAAACATTCCCAAATCTTATCGTTAGCTGTTGCCCAAAAAATGATGCGATTAAGTTTATTAACAACTTTGCTGCTAATAGCAACTAGTATGAGCAATCAAACTGGTTATGCTAATGATGTTGTTAATCCATCTCAGGCTGAGGCATTTGCACTCTTAAAACCTATATGTGGAGAAGACAATATACAGCTTAACCCTCGGAGTGAAGGTCTAAATCTGGGGCATGATTCTTTCATGCCACCAAGAACCTCAATTAATTAGCACAGATAATGCCTTTTAAGCGTAGCACCATGAAAAAAGATTATGAAATTATATCAACAACCATCAAAGTTACACTGAATACACGGTTAGTACAATTAGATGTAAATCCTTCAAGTCTCCAATAACTGTTACCGTGCTTATCCTGATTGAAAGGATTAGTGATATGGTCAAGAGTAATTGTGTCCCAACCACCTTCATCAAGGCTTCCCCAATTTAAATTTCCAGGGTATTCAGTATTATCAGCATTATTAACCCAAGGATAAAACAGCCTATATTTGCTTACATCTCCTCTAGGTGCTTGTCCATCATTAGCTTGTCGGACAATAAGTTTATACTTCCTTTGAGTACCAGGTAGCGTTGCTGTGTAATCATATGTACTATAAACAGGTCGGGTTACTGCTATCCACTGTCCATTAACGTCAATAAATTCATCATTAGTTGCTAAAGCAAGTGGATGAACTTCTCGGACAATTTCTGTTCCAGGAGCAAGAGGTCCTTGTTTAATTGATTGAATATCTGAAAGCCCTTTTGATAGAAGAGCATCAACAGATTGAAGTTGACTTTTCAGAAGAGTATCAACAGATTGGAGTTCGTTCTTAGTAGTTTCAAATTCTGTAATAGTTATCTGAAGTTGTTGTTTTATTGTTTCTAACTCTCCAGAATTTTTTTGAAGTAAACCTTTAGTTTCTTTAAGTTCTTTCTCTAAATTGTCAATGGCTCCTGTTTTATCTCTAAATTCCTGACGGGCATTATTCAATGCCTCAAATGCCTTCTGGTAAGCTTCTGCTGGAGTGATATCTTGTCCTGCCATAGTTTTTATATTCCTTAACTCATGTAGTTGTTCAAGTTAATAACTGAGACCAAAACTTACTAGCTTGACCATACTTTACCCAATCTTTTGTACATATGTATTGAAGTTCTTCAACACCTAAACCTTTTGCCCTAATGTGCATCCTAGCAGCATTGATTTGAAGTTGGATATAAGAATCAACGATTAACTGGATTGAAGAGTTATTTTTTATGTGACCATCAATCTGTTCTAATTCTACGCATTCTAAATATCTATAGAGTTCCATGTCATCAAGACTAGCTACGAGTTTAGGTAATAACCCCCCTAATCCTACTCTTGTTCTACATGGCTCTTTAACCAATCCATCTAATACCAGTCCAAGGAGTTTATCTCTAGCATTACTAATAGTTGTATCAGCTATACCAGCTAGTTTGTCGAGAACTCCGTTCAAATCTTGAAAAAATTTAGTCTCAAGTTTATCAATTCTATCAAACGTTGGCTCGACAAGTTCTCTTCTAAACGCCCCTGGAGTAAAGCGATCGCTAATCTCCTTTGCCTCCTTCAAAGAAGCCATAATAGTAATAGAAATTTGATTGATTCTCTCTTCTAGGGACGTATCGATATCTCCTATCATTGCTCTTAATCCCAAAATTGCCTCAGCACGGGCTTGATTAATTTCTTCAAAAGTCAATCTAAGATTTTCTTTGTACAAGTCATCGACATTAGCGATTAGCTCATCAACATCTCCTTTCACCTGATTTTTTAGATCGGAAAAATTTTGAACTGTATGCGTCACTACATCTTTAGCTGCATCCTGTGATTGTGCAATACGCTTTTGCGCTATGTAGTCAACTTTGTCAGCAAAGGGATTTAATTTCTCATTAAATAAGTGGTCTACTGCCTCATTAAATTCTTCTTTAATAGGCTGTGCAAATCCCTGAGCGGTGTTTTTAGAAGCACCTTTAGCCGCTTTATTAAGTATCATAGCTGGATCGCAACCACCACTAAAACAGCTTTTGACTTCCTTTCTAATGGAATTTCCAGCATCCGAAAGTGGTTTTTCAACTTTATCTTCCCACCAACTCATATTGATTGTGACTCATAATCTCTTAGCTCTACTCAATACTGACTTATAAAAATTATTCTTTAATGAAGCTTTTTTATCTTTTTAGGTTTTACAGAGTAAGCGCTACAAATCAAAACTTGTGAGTTGAAATGGCGTGACTCGGTGGCGATTACTGAGATGTACTTGTATGCTAAACCAACTGATAGCAGTGGGTTGTATTTGCTGGATGATGAGTGATGGTGCGATCGCCCTCCAGTCCCAGTTTCCCGATTCAAGTACCTCTGTTCTAGGAAGCACTATTCTGTAAACTAATATTCTGAAAAGTAATTGCACAACCGTAGGGTGTAGCAGCAGTTACGACTGTATACGGTTTGGGGTGAATGATATCCGTCTGCAATAGCTTCGCTGCTTTTAGGCAGATCGCTCTGTTGGTTCTATTGAAAACTAGGTGCAAGTTCTGGAAAAACAGGGAAGTTATACTGGTATTGAGCCGAGTTCCTTGTAAAATCAGACAAGATGGTCTGAAACAAAGTTGCAATCTCTAGAAAAGTGAGCATGAGCGATCGAGAAATAACTTGGGAGGAATGGGTAGAGGAGTTATCAGCAGCCTCAGGTGGGTATATTGACTACTGGTTACTTGACGAAGAATCAGCAAAAGCTAATCGCCCTAATCTCTACGAGTACTACAAAATGGGATACGACCCCAACGTTCTCGTAAGTGAGCGGTTAATGAGCTATGAGGGCGGAGATGTAGTGATATGGCTAGATCCAGATGATATAGATGACGCTCAATTAGACGCAATATTAGCTAATACTGAGTTTTACCGCACATTTTCTAATGAAATCTCAAGTCTGCGCCTTCTAAATGACCTCACTATAACTGATTTTAATGCTCGAAGGACTTTGAAGAGACAAATTTATGTTGGAACAATTACATGTCTTGAAACTTATCTATCTGATGCGTTTATAAATACAGTCCTGTCAAATGAGGAATATCTCAAATCTTTCTTTTCCTCATTCAAAGACTTTAAGGAGCAAAAATTTGGACTAAATGAACTATTCCCAAAGTTTGAACAGGCAAAAGACATAGCAAAGAAAGCAATGCTGGAAGTGATTTATCACAACCTTCCCAAGGTAAAGAATATGTATGAGACAACGCTTAATCTTTCATTTCCAAATTTTGCAGAAATCACAAAGCATATAGCAACTAGGCATGATTTAGTACATAGAAATGGGAAAACGAAAGATGAAAAAGAAATTTTTCTTGATGAAAAAGCTGTTGATGAGGTCATCTGTACGATCGAAAGCTTTGTTAATGAGATCGACCGAAAACTGAAAGGCAAGGAAGAATCTCCTGAACCTCCTGGAACGGCATAACAATCTATTGGAGCGGGCTGAAGGGAGATCTAGGCAGCGATGCAGACCGATACCAAAGTTGCTTCTTTAGCATGAGCATTTAAAGTTCAGCAATTTTTCTCCATTCCTCTTGACTTTCAAGACAATTGATGAAATTTTGGCATCAAAACCAGGGGAAACGAGGACAAGTTCCAAAACCAAGAATAAAATCGGAACTTTGTATTTCTGCGTGGCACTTCATGACAAGCTCTCTAGCATTACCTCATATCTTGCACCTGGAAATTTGAATGTCAATTCCTTGACTAAGTGCTAGTTCTTTCAAGCGCTGAATATTATGTAAAAGAAGCAACACTACCAGGTGTGGAAATAGAGTTTGGAATGCAATTTCACCGGCTTGTCCCCAATCAGGTAAAGTAGAAGCGAATGCTCCTTGGACACGCTCCGCGATCGCCGTGGATAAGTAAGCCCAATGGGCTAAAACATAAGAAATAAGGGACAACACCAACCAACGATAGACGCCCAAAAGAGTCCCTTGCCCAAAACGATGTAAGCCAAAACGGTGTTTTGCAGTTTTAAACCAACCCTCAATCTGCCATCGACGTTTACCCCACCCTTCGGGTTCGCCAGTCGCTACAACGGGGGGAACCCCCGCAACGCGCTGGCTCACCAAGAAATGGTGCTAGCTTTGAGAGCTTTGGTAGAGATAACAAATCGTTTTTCATACTTGCCCTTACGGGTTCAGCAGTTCCCTACGGCGGGAAACCCGCCTTCAGGACTGCTTCACCATCATGACGTTTAAAGTAGTACCAAGATACGGAGACAGGGAATTTCAAGCCGTGAAGGTGTAGTTGTTGTCCGCGCTTATGTAGTCGAGCAATACAGCGTCCATCTGTTAATTTACGGGTGCAAGCGATACCAGCAATCACGTGGTACTTCAACTTTCGGACACCATGAAGAAACTCGACGCTACCAAAAGCTGTATCTACGAGAACCATGACTTGGAAATGCTTGGTGAGTTTTTTAGGTAAACATTTGACCAACTTCAATCCTAACTGGGCGGGAGAAGGAGTCCCTTTTCCTCTCCAGACCCGAAAACTCCAAGGAACGCGCCACCGACCAACAACCAAATACGCGACAACCAAATGCAAGCCGCGTTTTCCATGGTAGACGTGGATTAAATTTGACAATCCCTTAAATTTTCCAGATTTTTCGAGAGTGGTCAGGTCAATAATCACTTGTAGAAATGGTTGACGCCCCAATGGACGCTCAGACAAAATCTCCTGAATAACACGGTTACGAATAGTACGAATTACATTTAATGTTGACCAATTGTAAATATTGAGAAATCGGCTTAAGGCGCTATTTGACTTACTCTTACTATGTTCAGGTAAAGGATACCCTTGTGCGCTCAAGAACAACCCAAACATAGCTTCAAGATTTTCCTGTTGGTAGACAGAGGGCATCAGTGATAGTAAGGTGTCAACTAAGTTTTGGGCGTGGGCAAGAATGTTTTTCATTGTTCTTGCAAGATTTATATGCATTTCAACGCCCTTTTTCTCATATTTTGGTAGAGAATTGCAAATGCAACCGCTTTGAGTCAAAACAAAGGTTAACATTTGACAAAGAATGATAATCGTTGAGGGAGGGAAGTGGTAGCCGTCGGCGACCACTTCCCTCACATACAACTTCAAACATAAAGATAAGGGTAGAGGCGGCTCCCGACGGGAGCCGCCTCACCCCCCTCTCGACGATTATCATTTTAATTTAAAGAGCTTGGTTGATAGTTCTCTAAGCATTTATCAGGAATAATGCTAACGTCATGAGATAATTTAATAACAACTTAGTACTTAAGTCTATTTCATTTCTCTTTGTTACACTTTTACCTCTTTATTCGCCGAGCTGCGGGTTACCCTTACAGGTGCAAGATATCAGGTACCGGGTCGTGCTGAAGGAACAGCGCCTCGACCACACCAGCGAGCCCACCCTGCAGGATCTGGGTGAGGCACTCATCATCACCTACGGAACCGACTTCGGGGTGCATAGCCCGACCTGGATCTCCCGGTTCACCGACATGACGCGGCAGGCAGCCTCCTACCGCCACGGGCGTGTGCTGCTGGCCGGGGACGCCGCCCACGTGCATCCCCCGCAGGGCGGCCAGGGCCTCAACACGGGCGTGCAGGACGCCGTGAACCTGGGATGGAAGCTGGCCCTGGTGGTCAACAAGACATCACCCTCAAGCCTCCTGGACACCTACCACGCCGAACGGCATCCGGTCGCTGCCCGTGTGTTGCACAACACCATGGCACAGGTCGCGCTCAACAGCCCCGACGACCGTCACCAGGCCCTCCGCGACACCATGACCGAACTGCTGAGCATGGACGAGCCGCGCAAACGGTTCGCCGCGATGATGTCTGGTCTGGACATCCATTACGACCTCGGCGAGGGACACCCGCTGCTCGGACGCCGCATGCCCGATCTCGACCTGGTCACCGCCACCGGCCCGCTGCGGGTCTTCACCCTGCTGCACGATGCCCGACCGGTGCTGCTCAACCTAGGTGAGCCCGGTGGCTTCGACATCACTCCATGGGCAGATCGCGTTCGGTCGCTCGACGCCAAGTACGTCGGTACGTGGGAGCTTCCGGTAATCGGGGCGGTCACTGCTCCCACCGCCGTGTTGATTCGACCCGACGGATATGTGGCCTGGGTGGGAGACCCAACTCGGTTGGGGCTCGCTGACGCGCTAACCACTTGGTTCGGACCGCCTACCGCAACGTAGCGCCTCGGCCTCCAAGATCGTTCTGTTAGGAGTTCCTAGGAGACACGTCTAACGCCACCGCTCAGCCTAACACAGCGCTTCAGTGGACGGAGGGCCGGACATACTTTGGCTCGGCTGCGAGTGTGGAACGCGGACCTCCGCCACTGAGCTTTTCCGTTAGACTGCTGTTTCAATAGGATTACTTATTAGAGTTGTCTGGAAATCAGACCAAAATTCCTTGAAAGCCTTATTCAGCAAGCATTCTGACGGTTTTTATAGCAAAAACGCTGTATTCCTTTCACAGCAAGGCTTTCAGCCATTTTTCTTGTGATTACCTGACAAGTCTATTGGTTGAGAGCTTGAACCTCTGGATAGTTGGAGGATTAGGTTCAGTTCACCTCAACTCGCTCGACTTAAAAAATTGCACTATCCGGATGGATTGTATCATCCAATCGGTCAATAGATTAAGGCAGTGCTGCGAACAATTATGAATAATTATGACTTGATTGTGCGGTGTCACTACTTTTTGGTATTGTCAGGCAATTGCACTTTGGACACGTTGAATGTCAGATCGCTTTCACCAAACACCTAACTGGCAACCCATCGCAATGCTACCTGTCATTGCACAGCTGATTGATGGGGGATTATCAGATACTCAAGAACAATATCAAACCTTGCAACAAGCACAGGGACGCTCTTATACTTTAGATGATGATACTATTAGAAGAGTTATTAAGTTTGCTAACGAACAAAAAGAGTTTCTTCATATTTATGCAGAACAACTGACAAGATGGAAAACTGAGA
Source organism: Scytonema sp. UIC 10036 (assembly GCF_009725235.1). The sequence goes on along the minus strand of NZ_WJFC01000050.1, from coordinate 42,090 downwards.
AATTATCTGCTGCTCAGAAACTTGAAATTGAGAGATTGGAGCAGCAACTGGTGAAGTTTCGAGAGTTAAATACTACCATACTGGCTTTAGTTGACCAACTCAAAGAGCAGACCATTGAAAAATTTTTGGCGAAATCTGATGAAGAAATTGGTTTGGAATTTCTCTTAGGGAAGCTAAATTTTCAGTAAGGGGTTAAGCTGAAATTCACCCTAGTTAGAGAAAGTTTTTTGTTAAAGAAGAAATTTTGTCAGAGCATAAGGAGGAAAGTGAGGAATAGTTTAAGAGCTTTTTTAACTGAATGAACCCGAGCGGGTGTCAGGAGAGGGAGTATTAGTAACCTAGTGGTAGTAAAATAACAAAAAACGTCATTAAAGTTGTATAGAATTTGATATAAAATGAGTAGCAGTCGCTATCCATCTAATTGGAAGGAAATAGCCACCGCTGTTAAGGAATCGGTTGGGTGGCGTTGTCAAAAATGTGGTAAACTTTGCTTAAAGCCAGGGGAAAAAAATCCTGAAATGACTTTATCTCAACGCAGAGCTTACACTCTTCAAGTTCATCATTGGAACCTAAATCCAGCTGATAATAGAATAGAAAACCTTGCCCCTTTATGCACAGCTTGTCATCTCTATTATCATCAATTTAGACGAGGAAATATTTCTCCCGGTCAGTTGTCAATTGAATTGAAAATTCAGAAAAATTCAGGAGTCAGTCGCTAGAATTTAGAATGGAATTCTGTGCGACTGATGGATGAATAAAAAGAACGAAGGTGTCAGTCGCCAGAATTCAGTTGAAGGTTAAGCGAGTGGCGACTCGTCTTGGGGTTTAAATAACGACAGTTAACACGGTGTCTACAATTGGTTGGAGTTTGAATCCACATACTCAAGATTGCTGACTTCTGGATTCTGGCTTCTGGATTCTTCTTCAACAAAGTATATAAAGGGGGAAGGTATAACGTTTACTTTTCCCCTTTAAATTTGAGATGACAACATTTGCTAACGCATCAATTCAAGACCAATCGAATTGAAGTTGTGTTCTCATGAAAACTGCTACTACCATCTTACCAAAAGCCAACCTTTCTCAAGTAAAAGAAATGCCAAAAGTTGAGCAATATGCCGCAGTTTTAACTTCTGATGAGTACTACGACTTGGAGGCTGAGTTGGCAGAGGAAATGTCTAACTACTACCACTTGCGATACAACTACTAAGTTCAATCTCAAGGGACAAAAAAATCAACTTTCTACATCAACAACCAGTGGTAGGTAACTGCTATTGGTTTTCGTCTACAGGAAAATTATGACTCAAGCACTTCACAGCCAAATAAACGAACTCACTCTCAGGGAACTATCCCTCGATGCTGCTAAACTCTGGTCTCAAATTGAGGAAGCCACAGAGTCAGGGGAAGAGGGTAAGGTAGAAGAACTTCTACAGCAGATAGTCTCCATCCAAGATGGAATTGAAGCTAAAATCGATGCTATCGCGTGGGTGTTTGACCAATTAAACCTCGATTTGGAAAATTGGGAGGATAGAAAAGCACGGACAGTTGAACTTTACGATAAGATAATCTCTCGGCGCAAAACCCAGCTTGAACAAATTAAGCGCAGTCTCATTCATCAGTATGAAATTGGGTTAATCTCAGAGAGAAATATTGGGAAGGAGAGAGAAATCGAAATTAGGGATAATCCACCCAAGGTAGCTGCATTGCTGGTTGAGGTAAATGATGAAGATTTTCCTTCAGAGTTTAGAAGTATCCACTACAAAGCCGATAATAAAGCGATTTTGGAGGCTTATAAGGCAGGCAAGGATGTTAGCAATATTGCTGAAATTACAGTCGGGAAGCAGGTTAGATTCAAGGTGAAATCCACCAAGAGGAGTAAAAAGTAAATATTGAAAAGAGAGGGGATATCCTCTCTTTATCTTTTTTACAGATAAATCATCAAATTAAATTCATCAAAGCTTAACCGACTTTCCTACTTACAAAGGATATCATGAACGAAATCCAAAATACTAATGGCGGCTTCTGGGGTGTAGTCTAAGGCTGGAAAGCCATTTTAGATGAAATTGCACAGTTAGTCGATAATATAAAAACTGTAGTCAAATTTTTATAAAAAATCCTATTTCAAACCAGTAACATTGAAAAAGATTGCTAACACTGCGAGATGAAAAACCTCGTTCATTATATAAACAACCGCACTAGCTACGCAAAAAGCCATAGAAATAATTGCTCAATTCGCTTCACAAGAGCAACAAAAATATGGAAACTACATTCAAAGTTATTGACGCTTTACTCTACATTCTTATCTACGGATTTTCGTGTTTGTTCATCCTGGCGTTCGTGTTAGAAATGCAAGTGGCATTTATCAATCATGTGTCGGCTCATTTGCAACCTCAAAAATCAACAGTCGAACTAGAAATCAAGTCAAAAAACCAGCACGAATTTCAACCAAATCTACTACCTGAAAGCAACATACAACCAGTCAAACCCTTACCAAAGTCCAAAAATGCACAATTGCGAAAACTATGCGATAAGGCAGGTATAGACTGGTATTACACAAGTGTTAACCCTAAAACTAATCGTAAAAGACACATGACTATTGCTGAAATGGAGGTCGCACTTTCCACAAATCAAATTAATATTGCAGTCTGAAAATTAGATGCTCCCAAGCAGGGGGTATCTAACATTGTACACATTGTCTTTATTTGAACATACCTAATTTAGTATTGCAGCTCACAGCATCAACCCAGTACCCGTACTGCAACACAAGATTTTGCAATCTTGGCTTTGACGCTTTAATCTTAGGCAATATCAGATTTTGATACATCTTTGGTTGTGCAGTCGTTGTGACAAGCAATTCTTCGCCTACGATATCAATATGCGACACGAATTGTTCAAGTATCGCACGCGATGCAGCGCTTGAAACTTCAAGAAACTTGTCCCAGACTTTAAGCAGCATTTCATATGAGTGCAATTTTTAAGCGTTGTTCAAAGAATCGCCAAATTCGCGTTTCATATGGTGAAATGCAATTTCTTTGCTGCTGCCATCAGGGTCAGACAAATGCATCCTTAAATTAGCGTATATACATCTGTCGGTTATAACGCTCTCGTTAGATCGGTACTGAATACTGCGCCTTCTGCCCATTGAAAAGGTGACGCTATTATTCTGTAAGTTTCTTTGAACTTATCATCAACCCACCAAACCCTGTAGTCTCGCTTGAAAGCGTGTTTTAGCCACCTTCAGTAGATCGCAAACTTTCGGAAGGTGACGTAAAAATGAGGGTTCCAGCCATCGGGATTCAGGGGGAAACAGCGTTCGTTTAACGGCGTTCACGTAGTGGCGGCTTCCGCATCGCAATGCTTGTAACTAACTGCCGCCAAGACGCTGATTAATCGGTTCTTTTTTGGTGTCTGGGTGTTTTGTTGAAATGACCATGTGGCAAGGGTTCTAAAAAACTTTGCGATCTACTGACCTTCTGTAATCACGGCACTGTTTTTCTTGTTTGGGTAACAGCAATTCACCAAACGGCTTTGTTTGCGATTTTAGGCGCGAACACTTTTGGAAAAGTTAATTTTCGTTACTTTTTGACTATTTCTACTCATTGCACAAATAAAATTTTTCAAATGTGACGGTGAGGCTTTTGATTTCATCAATTAATTATTGAGATAATCATCTTAAATTTAAATTCTACTAAATTAGTTATAAGGGATATGGAAGAAATATTAAACGAACACTGTACACAATCTCATTCTGGACTCCTTCTCCTAAGTATGCCGACTGGTTTTGGAAAAACCTACAACGTCATAAAATTTCTATATTCTAATTACAAAGAATTTGCTGCTCAAAAAAGAAAAATTATTTTTATTACAAATCTTAAGAAAAATTTGCCAGTTGAAGAGCTAAAAAAGTATTTTATTGCCGATGGCAATCAAGATGAATTTGAAGAATATGTTCTTTTTATTAATTCTAATTCTGAAAGTATTATCAATAATTTGCTTGCCGTTGATGATGAAATTCCAGACCAATTTAAGACAGAAATTTATTTGCGCTTAAAATCTTATATAGAAATCTGCAAAAATAGCCAAATTTCCAAATCTATCAAATCTACTTTTGAAACAGAAATTCGGGAAGAGATTGAGCCAGAATTCCGAAAATTTATTAAAAGAGCATTGGATGAAAATTTTCCAACCAAAAAAGACCGTCTGTCAGCTATAAAGAGTCATCAGCAATATCAATGGATTGGAAAACTTTATCCCGCAGTATTTACAGATGAGAAAACTGTTTTGTTTCTTAGTATAGATAAGTTCATCGCTAAAAATACCACGCTGGTTGAGCCGTCGTATTACTGTTATGAACGGCTGATTAATAAATCCCTCATTTTTATTGATGAGTTTGATACTACTAAAGAAGCTGTCCTCAACAACATAATTAAATCGGGCTTGCGGCATCGAGTGGATCTTCTTGATTTATTCTTGAATATTCATAACCATCTTATGCAAAACGAATGTCCTGAAGGGCTGCTTAAAGAATCCAAATGGCGAAAGCAAAAATCTTCCGGGAAAAATTGGCTATCCTTACGAGAACAGATTGAATCCTTCCGAGAGAAAGCTAATTATATATTTAACACCTATAAATTGCAGCATACTTGTAAATCACATGAAGATTTTTCCACAAACAAAAGAAATTTTTTATTTTATGATTATCAATTTCACAACGTGTTGGATCGTCATAAGCGGATCGAGATTATTGAAGATTCACGAAACCGTACAAATTGGATTAAGGCTTTTGACGCTGCCACAAAAAAAACTGGTGTTGATATTCACTCATTGCTGAGAGATATTGCTGGGTTCTTAACCTACTTTCAGACAGGAATTGGGTATTTAGCGGAGAACTATCGCCATTTGAAAGATGAAGATGACAGCATTCAAGAAGCCTTTCCCCTCGAATCTGCTGTCAAGACAGTGCTTAATCATTTTCGCCTTGATAGTAAAGATATTGAATTTTTGACCAGTAATATTATTGAAGGTGACTTGCCCTATGGTTTACCAGCTGACAAAGGAACAATCCAACGTCAGGGGTTTTATGATACGGGCTTTCGTTACCACGATATCGTTGATAGTGATGAGCATGATACCTTATCGAAGATATATATGTTCAATTTCAGCCGTACACCCGAATCTTTTTTGGCTGGAGTTTGTTCAAAGGCTATGGTAGTCGGTATTTCTGCAACTGCTGGACTTTATACAAACATTGGAAATTACGATCTTGAGTATTTGAAATCCCGTTTGGGGGATTCATTTATACGTCTTAAAGAGGATGCTCTTGTTAAATTAAAAAATACATATTCTGAAGCAACTCAAGGATATAATCAAGTCGTTATAGAAACTAAATTTATTGGAACAGATTCACAGAAGGAAGCAATCAAGCAACTTGAGGGACTTTTAAGGGACAAGGCAGCAGCTAATCATCTATGGAATACTCTTCAACATAGAATCAAAAACGATAAGCAGTATATTGAATTTTTGTTTTGCCGTTATTTAAAAGTGTTGACTGTTTGGAAATATTTCTTAGATAATTCTGATTGTCATGGGTTTCTTTGCCTCTTCAGCAAATTACCAAAGCGTAAGGATTCAGAGTTCGATCTGGATATATTATATGAGTACGCGGAATTACTACTAGAAGATAAGAAAGATATTATACCCGATGGTGTATCAGATACGATGGTCGTACTTAGTGGAGATAAATTTGATGAAAATAAAGCGCAACTACTAAATGACTTGAAAGATAACAAACGTCGGTTTATTCTCTCTTCCTACCAGACAAGTGGAGTTGGGCAAAATCTACAATTTCCCATTCCTTCTTCCATCCAGCCAATACATATTAATGGATTCTCAAAGCATCCAGATATGGATATTAATGGGATTTATTTGGATAATCCAACAAATTTACTTGTTAATATTTCTAGCGATACTCTTGAAAACGATAGCTTTATAAAATATATTTTTCAGTTAGAATTTCTGGTGGAGAATGGAGCTATTTCACCAAGTACATTTAAGAGTAAGTTGGATGAAGCCTTTAAGCGTTATGTGGGAAGAATTAGTCAGGTAAAGAAGGATTTCATAAGCTTATATAATACCACTGCTTATTCACGCTACTTAAATAAGGTAATTATTCAGGCAATAGGTCGGATATGTCGAACCAATATGAAATCTTCTAAAATTCATATTCTTGCTGATACTTCAATCCGAAAACATCTAACCCAATTTTCTCTACCAGAGGATGTAATTCCTGTTCGAGAATATACTGCTCTTCTTGAATCAGTCAATCATTCGACTAACCAATCTGAAGATTTAATAGAATTACAAAATCGTGCATCCAACAGAAGTAATCAGACTTCTGCTTACATCCGTCGCCAACTGAATACGCCGTGGACACCTCAGAGTGTTAAAGCATGGCAGGAACTTAGAGAGCAAGTCCTCCGTCAACCTGCGATTGCAAAAGAGTCGGAATGCAATCCGAACTGGAATAGTATTTACCTTAAATTGCCGAAAGCTGCCTATTCATATCTTTATTCAGAAGAATATGATTATAGGGATATTGAAGTTTTCTTTTCTGAGGAATACAGCAAAAAAGAAGTTAAGGAAGTTAGTAAACGAACTGCTCGTCTTTCAGATTTGATGAGAATTGATATCTTACATGAATTATTTATTGATTCTGGTTGGGCAACAACATTCCCAGAATCTGAACTCATGCTGACACCTCCAATGTTCAACAATATTTATAAAGGAGCCTTAGGAGAAGTCTGTGGTAAACACATTTTTGTGAAGCTCTTAAATATTGATTTGTTAGAACTAGAGGTAGATGAATTTGAACGCTTTGACTTTAAAACAGATGAAAAAATCTATGTAGACTTTAAATTTTGGAACGATCGCGTTGCAATACAAGCTGATGAATTAATTGATAAAATTCGTGAGAAAATGGCGGCTGTTGGGGCTGAACGGGTTTTTATCATCAATATTCTTGGTACTTCAAATACAGATTTTCGTCCGACTATCTCATCTGACCAGAAAATCGTTGAAGTTCCTTATCTCTGTAAAAACGATAAAGTTGACGATAAAGCACTTGAATTTATTCTAAAGGAATTTTAGGAATGAGCATTCTTACGAACCGTTTGAAAATCACTTTTAATATTGAAGCTATTAAACAAGACTTTGCGTTTATTCGTTTGACTCGTGAACGCAAAAAAAACTGGAGTGGAGCCGTTGAGTTAGATTACCTTATTGGTAAAGAGTTCAATGCTGCTGCTGTTATGTTCCAATATGGAAAATATGCCTATGCCATGTTCAAGAAACCAGTTGATCTTTATCAACTTCTTAGCGGCATTAGGGCCAACAAAGAATTCGGTGACAATGCTGTTATTGAAGTTCCCCCTAGCGTTTTACGGCGTGATTCTGAAGAGTGCATTTGTGAAGCATGGCTGGGTCAGATTTTATTGAACTCACTCTCTTCCTCAAAATCGCGTTTTGCTAAATATCATTATTGCAATCTCACGGGATCGTTGTTGCTTGTGCAAGATTTTGAAGGCAAAAACAAAGATTATCTTGATGTAGCAAAAATAACTCTAAATTCTGACTATTTATTAGAGGTAAAAACTGTTCGTCACCGAACAAAAATGTCTATTCTGTCAGAATTAAAAAAGACTAGCGATCCCAAACGTAAGAAGGAACTCCAAAACGCTCTTGAAAAGCCTTATTATATATTTGAAGCAGCAACTGGAAGCCTTCGGAGATATTTGCCGCGTGATGGAGAAATTGATGCAAAATTAATATATATCGAATGTGGTTTAAAAGGGAAAAAAGCATCTACAGCATTTCTTGAGTTTAGTAATCTTGATAGTTTTTATAAAAGTCGTGCAGGGATATTACAACATGTTATATCCAGAATAAACGAAGATTTATCAAAATACATGAATGTTGATTTTTCTACTCGGGAAATCGATAAGGCTATCGAACTCAATAACACCTTGCTTAAAAAGCCAGAACAACTTCGCTTACTACTTGATAAGCAGCTAATCAATATAGTGGATAAAGTTAATAATAAGGAGTCTGATGATTTAGTAACTACTATAAAAACATTCCTGTATCCTAATTATGTCACCGATGAAAAGCTCATCTCTTGTGCTAAGCGCGATAAAGAAGGTGCTTTAAATTTTAGAATAATTCACGACGAGAATTATTACGAAAAAATGAAGTTAGAAGATGAATACCTTCTTTCAACAGATACAATTTATCGACAGCACCTCACGATAGAATCGATTGAGGCTATATCTAATGCTACTCTTAAAACGAGCATTAAAGAACTACTTATAAAGCGAGATATTAGCTCTCGAAAATTAAATTTATTTGATTGGGCTAAACTACAATTAACTGGAATTTGGACTTTTGCTGCTTGGGATGAAGATGCCAGTCATGTTATTTTTATGGAAATTTCCCCAAATGGTGATTTGGAATTTCATAAAATAGATTATCAGAACATATTTGACTATCAAAAGTTTCAAAACTATAGAGAATTAATGACCGATAATTGTGGAAATAAAATCAGAACATTGGAAGGTCTTGTTATTTCTGACACAAATGATATAAATCAGATATTTTGTACTGAAGAAATTAGTCTTCCTGACCTGACTAAAATTGAAGCAATTATCAGCGAAGTCGATACTGCGCTTCCGGAAAACAAGCGTACTGGAAATGATTTGGCAGCATTAATACAACAATTTATAATTAATTATTATAAGAAAGATAGTAACGAGCTTGCAATGTTTTTTGATGAATTGAGAAAATTCGGAAGCAGCGAATTCAACAAAAATAGCTTCCGAAAACTTTTGAACGAGCGGTTAAAAACGCGTTCAAATGCCGCAATTGAATTACGACACTATCTTTTAACTCAACATCAGATTAGGCTGAATTTTCCCAAGCATAAAGAAAGCCTTGAAGATTTATTTGACGCTTCTCTCAACATAAAATATTTTGGGGAAACCGAACAAGAGGCTTATTACTTTGTTGGAGGCCAAAGAGACAATATACAATTTTCTTTTAAGGATGCCTGTCATCTCCGTAAAATTGTTGCAGTCAATGGCTCAAAACTTATATTTAGACAACTCCTTCCAACTATGGATGTAGATTTTGTCCGCACGGGGCAAAGTACCGTGATCCCTTTTCCATTTAAGTATATTAGGGAGTATAAGAATTTTGGCGCTCGCACAGTGTAAAGATGTCACTATGATGGTAACTTTAGCATTGTGCTTAATATAACTTAACTTTTAGGCGTTGGAGCCACATGTACAGAGCTACAATTTAGCTACTTTGTTCTTAGTCCCAAATACAGGTCCAAACAGCTTACCAACTGACTGCATCATATTTTATTAATGAGGTGAGTTATGACTGATAATTTTGATGAATCCAACTCAGAATCTTCTCAAGCAATTGAAGATTTGTTAAAACGAGCGTCTTCGCATCTAACTGCCAACCAGCGATGCCAACGCATTCGTAAAATGACCCCTGTGTGGGCGTGGCTTTACATCACTCAAGGAATGGAGAGGTATCAAGTTTTAGGCGATAACTGGCATGAAGTGACTGAGCCAGAAATTTTGGAACTCACATCTAAATGCCAATTCACAGAACTTGATGATATGTCAGAAAACAGTAATGCTAAAGCAGGGCTTTGGTTTGACATCGGGCTAAACGGTTGGTGGGGCAGTGAGATAAAAGCTTGTAAGTTTGGTAATACTGAGACAGATGGTATACTGTTCTTCTTCGCCAAACGTTGCCAAGATTAACGCTCATTACTGTACGGAATATAGAAATGTAACATTCCGTCTGCACCCACATGAGAACGTAGCTTAATTTTTTCTCTCTCGCAGGTAACCCTGGCGGTATTCTTTCTTCTTTAAACTTGATGCCTGACGGTATGACCACTGCTTTATGGGAGTCACTTTCTCAACATCAAGTAGCTGACGACGATAAGTATCGTTACCCGTAAGTTGTGCGATCGCACCCGCAATAAACCGAGCGCAGCGTTCTGGCTGAGACGAGACTTGTTCCTCTGCAAACCGGATAACTAGCCAGTTCGCATCAACAAAACACTTATTGCGGTAGTCATCTTCTCCGATGCAGTGAGTAGGTTTCCCGGTTGCAAATGAGATAGGCTCATCCACCTCCAAATCTATGTGTAAGCCAGTATTGGGTTCAACAATCAGAAAATCAGCCGTAAATGGTAATCGATGTCCTGGAGGAAGCATCACCTGCTGGGGAAAAACAATGTCACCGAAATAATGCTTGAGAACATTTTCAAACAACCCCTCACTTACCCCAATTGGTGCATCTCCTTGTCCAGAAGGAAAGACGAAAGGGGTAAATTGTTTTTTCTCTTTAACTAACTCTGGAATACAAACAATCGGATATTCTGGTGTCTTTACCATACTTGCACTACTTCCTCATACCGAGTTTGGAAAACAAGAACTCTCCGCAATTATCTGCATTCACTACACTGGAAGACAATCAACAAAATACTAAAAGTCAATCAACTTTTCTCCAGTTGTTGAGCAAGACAATCAGAAAATTATCAGCTGTCAAATCATATAAACGCTCGATAGGATGCATCTGAGACAGTTGCATTCCAGGAGCATAAATGAAATCTAGCTTCAGCGATCTAGAAGACCTTCTCAACGACAACTACCCCATTATCGCCTGTGAATCTCCCCTCCAGGAACGAAAACGCCTCCTGACACATATAGCTACATACTGCCAATGCTCGGGTAAAAAAGCTTACGTTTGGAATTTGAATGAGGACAGTATTAAGGAACTCAGTATCGGTTCGGAGAACAATCTCGTTTTGGGAGAATTTGAGGAGTACAAACCCAAGGTAAAACAAAATTATGTTGACTATTTTCAGGTACTCAATTTCTGGAAAGATTACTCAGGAGAAGGAATACTAATTGTTGAGAATATTTATCCATGGTTAAAGGAAAGTACTCCGAAAGAGACTGATTTCTTCTTGATATCGGAGTGGATTAAATCGTCACTCATTAACCTCAAGCTTTATAACCAAGGTAGTGGTAAAACCGCTATGCTATTGGGAGCGCTCGCGGAAATAACAAGCGAGATGGCGGCTCTTATTCCTCTGTGGACGCAAGAACTGCCAGACATACAAGAAATTATCGATAATTTAATCAATAGCAAGATTCTTCCTGAAACGTATATAGACAAAGACTGGTTGTCAGTTGCATATAGTGGTACTGGTTTATATATTTCAGATATTATTTCCTGCTTGAAAGATATTAGCAAAAAACATAGTTTAGATAATTCCAGCGACACAGCCAAACTGCTACTATCAAGAAAAATATCGATCCTCAATCGGTTATACGATATCGAGTTCTTACCGCCTCCAAAAATCCAACTTGGGGGGTTAGAACTCATGCAGCAGTCGTTCAAAAAGTTTAAGCGATTGCTGAATCCCCGTGCCAAACAATACAACCTGCGCGTACCCAAGGGGATTATGCTTGTAGGACCACCAGGGACGGGAAAATCTCACTCGGCGAAAGCGTGCTCCCAGAATATGGGTATTCCCCTCATCATGGTGGATTGGGGTAACTTTAGAAGTTTTGGCTCTCTTGCAGAAATTAAACTCAAACGCCTACTACGGCTGGCAGATAGGCTCAACCAAGTCATTTTGTACTTTGACGATTTTGATAAAGGTTTTGCCGGAGATGATGACCTTGCCAAACGGCTTGCAGGTCAGCTATTGACGTGGATGCAGGAGCGCACGTCTGACGTAGTAGTCATCGCGTCAGTAAACCGGATGGAATGGTTACCACCCGAACTGACCCGCGCCGGACGGTTTGACTACATATTTAAGGTAGACCTGCCCAACAACGGGGAAAGATACACGATATTTAAGCTTCATGCTGCCCGATTTGACAAGCGGTTCCGCAATGGTAACGACCCCTGGAGCGAGGACGAGTGGCGGCGTATTCTGAAAGCAACGAATCGCTGCGTGGGGGCGGAAATCCAGACGATTGTCGAGCGTGCTGCTGCTAGTATTTTTTGCACGATGACGGTAGAAGATACTTACACAGAGTCAGAACTCCCACCGCTAGAACTTACTATCGAAGCACTGCTTGAAGAACGCCGCCAGATAAACCCACTTGCAATTCGGGAAGCCGATCGCGTTGAGTCAATGCGGAATAAAGCCGACCAACAAGCTTTACCTAGCAGCCCCCTTGATGAAAGCAAGTTTGCTGTTGGAAACATTGATATTTTTAGCTAGCAAACATCGTAAATCAGTTCAAAGTTTGATCGCATTTGGATAGCAGCAAACATTCCAACAGTTCATAAAGTTTTCCATTTCTAACCACTTTACTACTTTATTTATCTAAGATTATGGAAGTTACAAGACAAACCACTCAAAAAGAAACTCAAACTAAACAAGCACAAACTCCAGAAAAAAGTTTATTCTTCAAAATTCTTAATATCGTTGGACCAATTGCCGGGTTTACTGCTGCCCTCTCACCCCTACCACTCTACTTTTGGACTCGCCAGCCCCGGTATCTACCTATTGGTGCAACCTTTACCAGTAACAATCAAATAGTTCAACTCGAACTAGCAGACGATAGAGAAGAATATGCCCACGGACTCAAATTTCGTGACTCGATTCCCAAGAATCGCGGGATGTTATTTGTACTCAACAAACCTGAGAAAGTTAAACTTTGGATGAAGGATACATATGTTCCCTTAGATATGATATTCCTGCAAGACGGAGTTATTAAATCAGTTGTAGAGGCAGCCCCCCCTTGCAAAACCCAAACCTGTCCTAAGTACGATTCAGTTTACCCTGTCAATCAGGTTATTGAACTAGCTGCTGGCAGTACCAAAACTTTAGATCTCAAGGTGGGCAAGAGGCTTCAGTTGAATTTTCTAGAAACCAAACAGCAGAAGTAAACCGCCTTTTTTTCAATAACATGGCAGGATGCATCTAATGGTTGGGGAGTAAAACTTTACCTTTAGATGTCTGAAGTTGCGAACGAAATGGTACGATTACGCCATCTGCAATTGCAGGTGGCATTTTTTCTACTATTGACAAGAGCGATTCTGATTGCGGTGATTGTCCATCTGCAACTTTAAGGTTTTCTTCAGTAATCAGTTGTAGTTCTACGCTCGCAGTCCTCAGAACTGTTGCCTTTTCGGATGAAAAGAGCAGGTTGTACTTGACGCGGTAATCTTTTACTATAAGCGATACTATATATATTAGGTAGTGGGGTGATAAAATCTATCGCTCAGAGTAGCGCACGTCTTATCCACCTTTGTGCGAGCACTTGTGTCATTTATTTAGCTAAAACTTCAGGTGGCAGCAGCGGTAGCTATGGAAGTCCCTTAGTATTATTTGTTAAGAATCTTCTCAATAGCACAAATTACGGAGATTGAACGTGAGTCCCAGACAAACTACCCAACGAGCATCTGCAACAACAAGAAAGCCTAGAAATGTAGGCTCTGCGAAAAATGCTGCTCAAAAGAAGGAAGAAGATTTGACCGATTTGGCGACTACTACAACAGTGCCATTGGATAAGAAAGAAGATTCTTTGGCTGCTGCAAAGATGGTTCCTTTGGGCAAGATTGTCATGGCTAGCAGTCAACCCCGGCGTTATTTTGACCCTTCTGCTATGCAAGCGCTCTTTGAGTCTGTCAAGCGCGATGGCATCTTAATGCCCCTATTGGTAAGACCTGTGGGTGACAAATATGAGTTGGTAGCAGGCGAGAGGCGATATAAAGCAGCACAAGAAGTCGGCTTGACTGAAGTGCCTGCAACCATCCGAGAGATGTCTGAATCTCAGGCAGTACAGTATGCTTTGGTTGAAAACTTGCAAAGAGAGGATTTGAATCCGTTGGAGGAAACGGAAAGCATATTGCAACTTTTGGCGCTGCGATTGGGATGTAATTATTCAGAAGTTCCGCCTTTACTATACAGAATGGAAAATGAAGCGAAAGGGAAAATTACCCGAAACGTTTCGGGTAATGAATCGGCGTCAACGGTAGAACAAGTCTTTACGGAGTTGGGGCGCATGAATTGGCAATCTTTTGTCCGCACCCGACTTCCACTATTGAAATTGCCAGATAACATTTTAGAAGCTTTGCGAACTGGACGCATTGAGTACACTAAAGCGCTTGCGATCGCTAAGGTTTCCTCAGATTCTGACCGTCAGGAAATTTTGGATACTGCGGTAGATTATTCTCTCTCATTGAATGAAATTCGCGAGAAGGTCAAAGCTTTACAGCCCCCTGCTGAAAGCGGGGAAATTCAAAAGCTTTTGGAAAGTACTTACAAAAAGGTCAAAAAGTCTAAGGTGTGGGAGAATCCTGACAAACAGGAGAGGTTGAAATCTTTATTGGCAGAGTTGTCAGCGCTGCTGAGTACGGAAGAATAACTGTGATTAAATCCTTGTTTGGCGTGTAAACACGTAAAGAGATTATACTAATTAGCGAGGGGCATGAGAAACAATTTCAGCCCTTAATCAGTCAACTTTCTGCATGATCCCTGATTTTCAAAAATACCTACAATCTGTGTGTAATGCTTACCAACGTTGGTGGGATCTGTACATCATTACAGATGTTGAAGGGCGTAAAACAGCACAGCGGCAAAACTTACCATCGCCGTTTGATTTTGGCTTGATGGTGGAAACGGTGTCGCCAAAGCAGCAGAACAGAGGTGACACGCAGGAGGAAACCGAACGCTTGCCTGTGCAAGAAGGGTTACGCAAATATGCTGAAAATCATGTGTTACTTGTAGGAAAACCAGGTTCAGGCAAATCTACAGCGTTAGCGAGGCTGTTGCTGGAAGAGGCAGAGAAAACAAAATCCCTAGGGGGTTCGGGGTGCATACCTGTGCTGGTAGAGTTGCGACAATACAAAACTTCAATGCTGGAGTTGATTGAAGATTTTTTGGGAAGGCATGAATTATATCTAGATGTAGAAATTAAAACGTTGCTGCGTAAGGGTCAATTTTTGCTGCTTGTGGATGGGCTGAACGAGTTACCCAATGAAGAGGCACGGCGAGAGTTAAAAACTTTTCGGCAGAATAACCCCAAAACACCAATGATTTTCACCACACGAGATTTGGGCTTTGGTGGCGATTTGGGAATTGAGAAAAAGCTGGAAATGCAACCCTTGAAAGAAGAACAGATGCAGCAGTTTATCCGCGCTTATTTGCCCGAAAAAGGTGAGGAAATGCTGCGGCGGTTAGGTGGAAGGTTGCGGGAGTTTGGGCAAACGCCGTTGCTGCTGTGGATGCTGTGTGACTTATTTAAACAAAGCGGCAATCTACCGCCGAATTTAGGTTTAGTATTTCGCTGCTTTACTCAAAGTTATGTCGGCAACGTCAAAGATGATGTCCCAGTTTCTGGGGAGTCGCGTCGGTGGTGGGAGGAGTTATTGAAGCATTTAGCTTTCACCATGATGCAGGGAGAAACGCCAAAAGAATTGCGAGTCGTCATTGATAGGCAAGAAGCAGAAGAAATTTTGACAAAGTTTCTTGAATGTAAAGTTGATTATCCTTCTAGTCGAGCGAAAGAATGGCTAGAGGATTTACTCAAGCATCATTTAATCCAAGTTACCAGCAATAAAAAAATAGAGTTTCGCCACCAAATGTTACAAGAATATTATGCGGCAGAATACCTATGGCAACTGCTACCTTCTTTAAATGATGACAACCTGCTGAAACAGCATTACCTCAATTACTTAAAGTGGACAGAACCACTAGCGTTGATGTTGGCGTTAGTAGACAATGAGAAGCAAGCGTTAAGAATAGTAAAGTTAGCACTGGATGTGGATTTACAGTTGGGGGCAAGGCTGGCAGGCTCAGTAAAGCCAAATTTTCAGGTTAAAACGGTAACTTTAATTATCGAGCTAAACGTCCCTCAATTACTTAAGAATAAACTATTAGGTATTACACGTTCTGAGGTTGCAATTGATGCTTTAAGGAAAGCATGGAATGATAAAGATTCAGATGTTAGTAGCAGTGCTACTTTTGCATTAGGTCAGATTGGTAGTGAAGCAGCTATTTCAGAACTACTCAAGGCATTAGAAAATCCGAATGTCAATGTGTATCGGAGGGCAGCTGAATGGCTGGCATATCTTGACTGTCAGGCTGCCATTCCAGGATTACGCAAAAAATTAGCAGACCTAAACTCATCTATAAGTAATTCTTGTTCAGATAAAGATGTTTTGCTTTGGATGAGCATTGTCCGGACACTAGGCAAACTCTCTAGGCAAGAAGCTATTTCAGAATTACATGAAAAGGTTTTGGTCTTAGATGAGCCTTTCAATATGTTCGTTATGCTTGGGGCAGCCAGACTTTTAGGGCAACTTGACGGTGAAGGAGTGCTTCCACAATTGCTGAAAGCTTTAAAAGATCCAAAATCGCATATCCGGAAAAATGCTGCTATCATCTTGGGACAAATGGGAGAAAAAACAGCCATTCCAGGGTTGCTCAAGACATCATCGCAAGATCTAGATGCTATGGTTCGTCTCAGTGCTACGGAGGCGCTAGTAAACTTGGACAGCAAAGTTGCGATTCCAATATTACTAAAAAAATTAGTAGAGCCAGACAATTATATCCGTGAACAAGCTGCTAAGATACTGATAAAACTAAACAGTCCAGTAACATACCCAAACTTGCTTGAACTCTTGAACCATCCAGACGAGAATATTAGCTGGGTGGCTACCATAGTTTTGGGACAATTAGGTAAAGAAGAAGCGTTGCCAAAGCTACTTAAGGAATTGAAAAACGAAATATTTGGTGTTCGTAGAACAGCTGCTTTAATGTTGGAACCAATATGTAGTCAGAAACACATTCCAGAATTACTTCAGACATTGGAGGATCAATACTATTGTGTTCGTAGAAGTGCTGCTATTGCTTTGGGATACCTTGGAAGAGAGGAGGCAATTCCACAACTAGTCAAAGCATTAAGGCATTATTATCCTTCTGATAATTGTGCGGATATTCAAGCAGTGAGAAATCTGAATGGTGAAACAGTGACTTTTTTAGGGATAAGTAATGAAGAATTAGAGACATTAGGCAGTGAAGATGCAATTGAATTATGGCTCTGTGAACTCGACAACCTTAATATCTACATAAGGGTTGCGGAAGCATTAGGGAAGATAAGCACTAAAGAAGCAATCGAAGGATTACTTGGGGCGTTACAGTATTCAAGATACCATACTCGTTGGGCTGCTGCTATTGCTCTAGGACAACTCGGTAGGAAAGAAGGAAGTTCAGAATTGCTTGAAGCCTTGGGTCATCACGATCCTGATTTTCGGAAGAAAGTTGTTGAAGCCTTAAGCAAGTTAGACAATGAAGAAACAATTCAAAAATTACTCAATTGCTTAGAAACTCAAGATAGCTTTGTCTGTAAAGGTGCTGCTGAGGTGTTAGAAAAAATCAGTAGTCCTACAGCCCTATCTTCTCTTTGGGATATGCGGCTAACAGGCAGAGAGGATTTTGCTGAAATTATCGAGGTTATTCAAACACATTGTAAGTTATATAACTACAGAATTGCACAGTCTTCTTCAAAAGTGGAGGAAACTAAAACCAAATCAGAAACTATGAAATACAAAGATTTTCAAATATTAGTTGATAACAATAACAAAATTCGCGCTTCCTCAGAACAAGGTGATGTTTCGGGTGAATTCCGCTTGGAAATGAACGAAATTAACTTGGCGTTAAAATTAATTAAGCTTCAACAAGCAGATAACGAATTGCTCAAAGCACTGGGTAGTAAACTTTACCAAGCGCTTTTTCCCAACCAAATTAACGCTCGCTTTCATGCTACAATGGCGGGGGCACAAGCAAATGAATACAGCGTCCGCTTGCGCTTGCTATTTCAATCTCCCCAATTAGCCGCCCTCCCCTGGGAATTCCTCTATAACGAGGAAACCAATGCCTTTTTAGGAAACAATACCCAAACAATGCTCTCTCGCTATATTGATGTTCCCCTACAAAAACGGGACATTATAGCCGCCAATTTACCTCTGAAAGTGCTACTTGTTATTTCATCCCCTACTGACTTAGCAAAATTAGACGCAACTGGCGAAGAAACACTTATTCGAGCGGCGCTGAAAAAGCACATAGAAGCAGCTAAAATAGAGTTAGATGTTATACAAGAAGCTACTGTCCGCAATATTAATCAAAAGCTGCGCGAAAAACCCTACAATATATTCCACTTCATCGGACACGGTGTTTTTGAAAACAACAAAGGCTACATGGCGCTGGAAGATACCAATAAGGCAGCTAAATTGTTGGATGATGAGGGTTTCGCCAACTTCTTCTTAGGCAACCGCAGCTTGGGGTTAGTTGTGCTCAATTCCTGTCAAGGGGCAGAGGTGTCGGGGCATCAAATCTTTGCAGGAATAGCACCCAACCTGGTGCAACGGGGAATACCAGCAGTAGTCGCCATGCAATATCCTATCCTTGATAGCACCGCCAAGCTTTTTGCCGATGAATTCTACCGCACCCTTGCCCTGGGCTATCCCGTAGACGCTGCCATCCAGACAACCCGCAACGCCATTTCTCAGGAAGTTGGATTAGATAAACGCGACTTTGCTACACCAGTACTCTATATGCGTGCAAAGGATGGAATCATCTTAAATTCATACACGATCTGAGTAACTACTCTAAAATGCATATGTTGATTCAACTTACAGCTATTCTGAATTTAGAGGAGCAGACAATTAACCGAAATGATACAGTAGGGAACTGTTTCCATATAGAAACCGTGTTTCCAAATGGATAGCGCAGTGAAAAAAATCTTAATATTATCAGCTAATCCAAAGGATACAAGCCCCTTGCGATTGGGGGAAGAGGCGCGGGAAATCGAGTCGGCGTTGCAACGAGCCAAAAACCGAGATAAGTTTGAAATCGTCAGCAAGTGGGCTGTACGAGTTGAAGACTTACGTCGTGCGTTACTGGATCGCAAGCCAAATATCGTTCACTTTTGCGGACATGGTGCGGGTACTGAGGGTTTGGCTTTAGAGGATAATTCTGGGGTGACACAACTGGTGAGTAGTGAATCTATTGCAAACCTATTTGAGCTATTTTGCGGAACCGTAGAGTGTGTTTTGCTTAACGCCTGCTATAGCGAAGCGCAAGCTCAAGCAATTCATCGACATATTAATTATGTTATCGGCATGAATCAGCCAATTGGGGATATGGCGGCAATTGAGTTTGCTACTGGATTTTATGACGCATTGGGGGCTGGGGAAAGTTATGAGTATGCTTTTAAAATGGGTTGTACTTCTATTCACTTAAAAGGTAGTCCTGAGTATTTGACTCCAGTCCTTAAATCTAAACCGTCTAGCGTAGCACCTGCTGATGCTTCTACTCATAAATCAGTGGATTTTGACAATGATATTTATATCAGCTACGCTAATATCGATAATCAGCCTCTCTCTGAAAGTCAGTCAGGATGGATTTCTGATTTCCATCGCGTATTAGAAATTCGTTTAGCACAGTTACGTGGCGAAAAAGCTAGAATTTGCCGTTCTCTCAAGTTGCAGGAGAATGATTACTTTGACGATAAGATTGTTGTGCAATTCCCCAAAGTGGCGCTGCTAGTCTCTGTACTCTCCCCTCGTTATTTGAAATCACAATGGTGTATAAAGGAATTGCAGGAATTTTGTAAATCGGCTGAGGAAACAGGCGGTATTCGAGTGGCGGGTAATAAATCGCGCATTTTTAAAGTTATCAAAACCCCAGTACCTCTCGAGCAACAACCTCAAGAACTAAGGTCTCTCCTCAGTTATGAATTTTATGAGATGGGTCAGACAGGTAGACCCCAAGAATTTAATAGAATATTTGGTTTTGAGTCGGAAAAAAAATACTGGGCGAAACTGGAAGACCTTACCTATGATATTTATCAGCTTCTCGAAACTTTCCAGCCGATGAAGGTAGAGGAAGCCAGCCCTATATCTGTCAAATCAACAGGCACAACAATTTACCTAGCAGAAACTACCTTTGATTTGAATGAAGCACGTGATAAAATTAGACGCGAATTGCAACAGAGGGGTTACATAATTGTTCCCGGTCAATCGCTACCATTAAATCCTGACTTCCCAGGAGTGGTTCGCGAGAATTTAGAAAACTGTAAGCTCTCGATTCATTTGATGGGTCAACGTTATGGTATAATCCCGGAAGGATTAGAGCAGTCAGTGGTTGAGTTACAGTATTCTCTCGCTAAGGCACATAAGCAGCAGAATTCTGAATTCTCCTACTTGGTTTGGACACCAAGTGAACTCAATGTTCTTGAAACCCGACAGTCAGAATTTATTGAGCTTTTGCAGGATGATGCCGAGTTGTTGCAAACTTCTTTGGAAGATTTTAAAACTATCATCCAAGATAAACTCAACCCTCGCCAAGCGTCTTCTGAACCAAGGCGAAGATTTGAGGGACCAACTCAGGTTTACTTGATTTACGATCGCCGCGATCTCGATCCCATTGAACCTTTAGAAGAATATCTTTGGTCTCAAGAATGGGAAGTACTTCCATCAATGTTTGAAGGAGATGAGGCGGAAGTACGCCAGTATCATCAGGAAAGTTTACGCGATTGCGATGCTGTTCTTATATACTATGGACAGGGGAATGAGCTATGGCTGAGGACAAAGCTGCGGGAGTTACAAAAAGCTGCTGGATATGGCAGAGCGAAACCCATGCTAGCGATCGCCGTGTACGTGGCTGGACCTGAAACAAACCAAAAACAGCGATTCCGCACTCACCAAGCGATGGTCATCAAAAACTTTGAAGAATTTTCTCCTCATGCATTAGAACCATTTCGAGTTCAATTGACTCAAAGTCAAGGAGGGCTGCAGTGATGGTAACTACCCAAGTTCGCTTCAATCCTTTCCCCGGTCTGCGCCCTTTTGAAGTTGATGAGGCTCACTTATTTTTTGGACGAGAAGGTCAAGCAGATGAGTTACTGAGGCGTCTGGGGCGCAATCGTTTACTAGCAGTGGTAGGAACTTCTGGAAGTGGAAAGTCCTCACTAGTACGGGCAGGATTATTGCCCTCTCTGTACAATGGGTTTATGGTTCAAGCTGGTTCAAGCTGGCGAGTAGCGGTGTTCCGTCCGGGAGATGACCCGATTGGTAACCTTGCACGTGCATTGAATCACCCCAAGGTTTTTGCCATGGACTCAGAGGATGCCGTGTCTGCAATCATGACGGAAACGACTTTGCGTCGTGGGGCGTTAGGACTCATTGAGGTTGTGCAGCAGGCTAGAATGCCGAGTGATGATAATTTACTGGTGGTAGTGGATCAGTTTGAGGAACTGTTTCGCTTTAAACAAAATGCTTTGAGCAAAGAATCTGGAGATGAAGCAGCAGCTTTTGTAAAATTGTTGCTAGAAGCCACCGGACAGAAAGTCGTTCCTATTTACGTTGCGATCACTATGCGTTCTGACTTTCTGGGGGATTGTGCCCAATTTCGGGATTTACCTGAAGCCCTCAATGACAGTCAGTATTTAGTCCCACGCATGACCCGCGACCAACGTCGCATAGCTATTGAGGGACCGTGTGCGGTGGGTGGGGCTAAGATGACTAAGCGCTTGGTGAATCGGCTGCTGAATGACATGGGTGACAACCCCGACCAGCTACCCATTTTGCAACACGCTTTGATGCGTACCAGGAACTACTGGGCAAACAATCATCAGGATGGAGAAGCGATCGACCTGTATCATTATGAAGCGATCGGGAGCATGGCGAAAGCATTGTCGCAACATGGAGATGAAATTTATAAAGGTTTACCCGACGTTCGTTGTCAGAAAATTGCCGAAAAGTTATTTAAATGCCTAACAGAGAAAGCCTTTGATGGTCGCGGCATTCGCCGTCCTACTAAGGTACAAGAAATCTGCGATGTTGCTGAGGCAGAGTCAGGAGAAGTTATTAACATTGTAGAGCAATTTCGTGCTCCTGGTTGCTCGTTTTTAATGCCACCTGTAGGGACAAGACTGAATGAGAATTCCGTGTTAGATATGTCCCATGAAAGTTTAATGAGGGGATGGCAACAACTTGAGGATTGGGTAGAGGAAGAGAGCCAAGCAGCTCAGATTTATCGGCGTTTGGCAGAAACAGCAATACTTTATTGGGAAGGAAGAGCAGGACTTTGGCGCGATCCCGAACTCACCATTGCTATGAAATGGCTGGAGAAAAACCGACCCAATGCAGCTTGGGCAAAGCGTTACAACCCGGAATTCGAGCAGGCGATCAATTTCTTGAAGGAAAGCACTGTAGCTCGCGATCGCGAAATAGCAGAAAAGGAAAAAATTCGACATCAAGCAGAAGCTATTAAGCGACAAAGACTAATCATAGTTAGCGTGGGGGCTGGGTTTCTCATTGCAACTGTACTGAGCATATTCGCTTTTAATCAGCATCGGCAGTCTGAAAAAAGTGAGATAGAAGCTCGAATTGCCTCTTCAAAAGCATTGTTGCTTTTAAATCAGGAATTCGATGCTTCGATAGAATCTCTAAAAGCGGGAGCAAAATTAATGCGAAGGTTAGGGGCAGAAACCGAGATTACCCGAGAAGTTGTGACTGCGTTACAACAAGCAATCTTTAAGGTTAATGAGTTCAATCGTTTAGGGTCACATAGCGATGGGATTCTAAAATTAAGTTTTAGTCCTGATGGTCAGTTACTTGCCACTGCCAGTCGGGATAAAACTGTAAAGCTTTGGACCATAGATGGTAAATTACTGACGACTTTAGAAGGGCATAATGATGCAGTTACTAATGTGCGTTTCAGTCCCGATGGTCAGTTACTTGCCACAACTAGCCGGGATAAAACTGTAAAGCTTTGGAGCACAGATGGTACGCTACTGAAAACTTTAAAAGAGTCCAGCGCTTCAGTGTACGGTGTAAGTTTCAGCCCTGATGGCAATATAATTGCCACAGCTGACGATAACACTGTAAAGCTTTGGGATGTAGCGACTGACAAAGAACTGACGACTTTAACAGGGCACAGTAATGCAGTGAGTGGTGTGATTTTCAGTCCTGATGGCAACATAATTGCCGCAGCTAGTTCTGACAGAACCGTTAAACTTTGGAACTCAAATGGCAAAGAACTGAGTACTTTAAAAGGTCATAGCGATGCAGTAAATGGTGTAAGTTTCAGCCCTAATGGTCAGGTACTTGCCACCCCTAGTTATGATAACACTATAAAGCTTTGGAAGCAAGATGGCACCTTAGAGAAAACTTTAAAAGGGCACAGTGATGCAGTAAATGGTGTAAGTTTCAGCCCTGATGGTCAGTTTCTTGCCACAGCTAGTTCTGACAAAACTGTGAAACTTTGGAGAGTAGATGGCACACTACTGAAAACTTTTGAAGGACATAGCGATGCAGTAACTGATGTGAGTTTCAGTCCTGATGGTAAAACGCTTGCTTCAGCCAGTCTCGATAAAACCGTGAAGCTTTGGAGACTAAATAATGAATTTTTTGTTTCCCTCTTAGGTCACACAGCTTCAGTCACTGGTGTGAGTTTCAGCCCTGATGGTAAAACGTTTGCTTCAACTAGTTCGGACAAAAGCGTTAAACTTTGGAATGTAGCGACTGGCAGACTAATACAAACTTTAGCAGGGCATACCGATGCAGTAACTGATGTGATTTTCAGTCCTGATGGCAACATAATTGCCACAGCTAGTCGGGATAAAACTGTAAAGTTTTGGAATGTAGCGACTGGCAAAGAAATAAAGACTTTAAAAGGTCATACTGCTGGAATTAATAGGGTAGCTTTCAGCCCTGATGGCAAAACAATTGCCACAGTTAGTTCTGACGAAACTGTTAAACTTTGGGATCTGATAAGTGCCAGAGAAATAAAGACTTTAACAGGGCACAGCGATGCAGTAACTGATGTGAGTTTCAGCGCCGATGGCAAGACACTTGCCACAACTAGTCGGGATAAAACTGTAAAGCTTTGGGATGTAGCGACTGGCAGAGAAATAAAGACTTTAACAGGGCACAGCGATGCAGTCAATGGTGTGAGTTTTAGCCCTGATGGTAAGCTACTTGCTTCAGCTAGCGCTGATAGAACTATAATTCTGCGTGACTTAGAGAATCCTAATAGTAAACTACTCATCAATCCATCATTAGAAGGGTTACTCAAGCGTGGCTGTGATTTGCTACATTATTATCTAGAAAATAATCCTAATGTTAGTGAAAGCGACAAAGCTTTATGCAATTAAGGGTAAAGTTAGAGTTGTTATGGCATTTCAATAGAAAACGGACAAAGTTGAAGAAATCTACTTGGTTAACTTTGTGGCTTACAGACCCATCGCTTGATACTGGTTCAAAACCTCAAAAATTTTATCTGCCGGAGCTAGCCCTAGTTCCTTCGGCTCCAGCTTATGCAATCCACCGCCATACACTCGACCCTCACCTATCAACGTTTCACTCTTAATTTCATTGAGCGCCAACCATATCTTCTTAAACAGTTCTGGCTTCTTTGACAGTGCATCAGCCAAAGCAGGTTTGGGATACAACATCAAGTAGACGTTAGTTGCTGTCGCCATTGAGTGATTCAGGATAAATCGAAAAGGTTTTGCCCGATGGGTATCAATACGTCCCATGTAGGTGCAAAGGAATGGTGAGGGG
This sequence comes from Scytonema sp. UIC 10036, assembly GCF_009725235.1. The sequence goes on along the minus strand of NZ_WJFC01000050.1, from coordinate 17,415 downwards.
GGTCGGTTTTCCTGCAAGTACCAAGGTGAGCGATGTTTGCATAGATAGCGATCGCTAATTCCATTTTTGACTCCCAGTTGAAGATATTTCCAAAGCGCAGGATACTTCGCTTCCACCTCAAAATTAGGCAAATCGCACCGAATCAGGAATAGCTGGCGGTCTAAAACTGGATTTCCAGCGCTATCAGCTTCAATCTCATCAACTGATAAAAATCGCGGACTGGGTAGAATTGGTTTTAAAAACTCAGTCGGGAGTTGGTGTTGAGAAACTTGCTTTGGTGTCAGCACAAAGAAATTGTTAGCACCCGTTGCCAAACCGCGTTTGATGGTAAATAAATCCTGAAGCAACACGGGCTTGAAATTGGAACTGGGGCTACCAGACGCTCCTCCAAACCGAGTCCACTTAGCTGTTGAGCGTAAAACATCCACCAAAACCTGCTCTCGAACGAGTGGGGAAGCCAAACTCCCGCCGTAGGTAAATTCAACAGTATGATGGGTTGGTGGCAAAGCCTTCTTGAACCAAACTACTGCTGATGACACCAATGCGTCTTCAAACTGCACATCTTTTGGATAAAAGCGATGAATACGCAGCAAAGTGACACGATTGAGCAGGTACTCTTTAATTTGCTGTCCATAATTCACATCCATAAATCCACTGGGTATTAGCCATCCCGCAAGAGCATTTTCAGCCATCCACGCATCTGAAATACACAAGAAGTGGCAGTAGAGTCCGGCTAACCCACTTAGCTTTATACCAGTTGTCTGCGAAGTTTTATTGTGCAACCGCAGCTTCTCAACTTTACTCAAGTGATGATGTCGGACATAGGGTGGATTGCAAATGAGCAAATTAGCTAGAGCTTCATTGCTGCTAAGAGGTGTAACCTGGGTAAAGTCAGCGATTTTTAACTTAAGTGGTGTGTTACCCCAAAGTTTAATTGCTTCATCACCATAATAGGGATCGATCTCGTATCCAACTGCTGAAACAATTTGTGACGCTGGAAATACCCGTAACAAAGCGGAGTAGAAGGAGCCAGTACCAAAAGCTGGGTCTAGAAAACGGATTTTGAGGTCAGATGGTAAAAGTGACTTGGCATATTCTAAAATATCTGTTGCCAAATCAGTTGGTGTGGCAAACTGACCCAGCTTGTTCCGCTCAATTTGAGTTTTGGCTTCATCAAGTTGTTTTTGTAATAACGCTCGTCTTTGTTCAATCGCTGTCGTTGCAGTCATACTCCAAATAATGCCAAGTCATCAATACGATGTTCCCACACCCAGTCAATCCCCTCCGCAGCTTCATAACCCAAGTAGCCACTGTCAAAATAACCGCAAAGGAATAGAATAAAACGGACATTGTTACCGTAATTAAGCCTCAATTGAGCAATTTTTACAGCTTCCTCTTTGCGTCTTTTATTAGGATTAGTATAATCGCCAGCAGATTTTGCTTCAATCAGTAGCGGTAAATCACCGGGGTTAGATTGAAGTGGCATGATGACAATATCAATCGGGATATTAACCTGTTTGCTGCCAGATTGTAAACTGACAGGAATATTGAGGCGAAACGAGAAAGTACCGGGTTGTATCGTCTCAAAACTTAACCCCGCTCCTCCTCTAACATATGAGTAGCCGCGCTGCTCCAACCACTGCCGAATCAATGCCAGCTGTCTTCGCTCTTGAGCATTGCGAACAATTGGGTCAGTCAACGCACCACAAAGACGGTCTGCAACAATTGTCGCAGCTCGATGGACTTGTGTTTCAGTCGGTTCTAATCCATTCTCCAACCAAGGAAAAATGTCTTTATCAGCTAGCCGTGTAATAATTTGACCAATTTTCATCAATTCAGCATCTACTAATCCACTGTCCATCCGTGGAGGAATCCTGCTTTTCTCTTCCATGTTTTTAACAAGATTGGGTAACACGCCAGCTAAACCTATGAGACGGTCGCGGGCTAAAGGTGGTGCTGTCGCCATGCGTAGTATGGGCAGAATAGATGGATGTTGACGCAGTACAGTGGGCGTGATGTTAGTTAGATTAGCAGTCGTTGCTAAGGCTGATTCGACTTGTTGAGTTGTGGTAATACGAGTGTCGCGGTAGGCACTTGGGGCGAACTCCATGAACCAACTATTATAAAGGTCTACAGATTGGGCAATATCTTGCTTCCACAAGTGTGGTTTGTCGGCATTGATTGGCACTGGTTTCCTCTTTTTTTACAATAACATGGCAAGGTGCATTTAATGGTTGAGGAATGAGATGTACCTGTCGGATTTGCGGCTAAAATAAGAATTGTCCTAACTAGGGTATCATCAAAACCTGTTGTGGGTTGAGACATTTATCTTTCTAAGGGCTAAGAACAGTTTTTCTTGCTCATAAGGAAACACATGAAGAAAAAGAATCTGCCTGCTAATAGCCCCTGCGAAGTGCTGCAAACCATTCTTGCCCCTTATGCAGCTATGAAGCATCTGGATTGTCAGGATCTAGCCAGAGTAATTATTACAGTATTAGCAGAAATAGATATTCCTTATGAGGTTTTTGTCGGAAGGGTATCTTATCAAAAATGGCAATCACCTAAACATATCTGGATTGATATTCATGGTGAGATGCGGATTGATTTCCGACTCAAGTACTGCACACGTCTTCAGGCTGATATGATTTCTTCTAAAACCATGCCTTACGGTGTTTTTAATCCTTATGATTTTCCAGAATATGTGTATCGAGGTGATGCAATGTACATGGCTGTTCCGCCTAAACCTATTCTTGAAGAAATACTTGACCCTATGAGGAGAGAACCGGTTGATTGCAGTTTTTATTGGTGAGAATTTCATGCTTATCAATTCCAAACAATTTGCATCCTTTGTACTCCGTTAAGCCTTTAGGTGATCGTGTAGCGTCAGGAGCAGGAAAATCGCCAGAAATGATTTCCCAAATGTTTCATATAAAATGAATTTTTCTTTAAAATACAAATAAAACTATTTGTCAATAACTATTAAGAAATTGGCGCTATAGTAGAAAAATTTGGTCATTGTCCAGCCGGAATTGAGCAGTTGTCCAGCCGGAATTGGGCGATTGTCCAGTTAGAATTGGGCGGTTGTCCAGTCAGAATTGGGCAGTTGTCCAGTTGAAATTTGGTAATAGAAAAAATTCTCAATAATTTTTATAATATAAAAAATGTTCAAAAAGCAAAAAATTGCATTTTACTCTATCGTCCATTAGACAAGAAAGACAAACGCACTCCTTCATTGACAGAACAATCAAAAATCTTTACCGTATAACTGGCAGTTTTACCCTACTGTCTACCAGACACTCTTGTTCTTTTCCGCAATCCGGTTCCAATACCAGTGGAAGAAAGTAAGGTACATAGTAAGTTTTCGCCGTTATTTTCCTTGTAAGAGGGTTTTAAAAGTCGAAAGCAGTTAAAAATCATGCGAGTCGTCTGACCATGATTCGTATCATGGCGCTCCTCTCAATGGTAAGCTAGGGCAAGACATCTCTAGTTACTAATCTTTCAGCCATAGTGGTAAGTGCATAAGTTGATTGAGCTTGCACCTATAAGAATATACAACTCAATAAGTCGGTTTTGCCTACACCTACCCTTGAAAACGTCTATAGGTGATTAACAAATGAGCTCCTTGTACGCTTTGCTAGTAGGTATTGATTGTTATCTACCTAACAAATTACCAGATGGTGCTTCTTATAGAAGCCTTAAGGGATGCGTGCATGATATTAACCATGTGGAAGCTTTCCTAAAGCGCCAGTTTAATCTCCCAACAGAGCAAATTTATAAGCTGACAGCTTCCAATGTTGACGATTCTGGTGAGCCATTCGAGCCACCTTCAAAATGGCCAACTTACGAGAATACTGTCAAAATGTTTCAGGAAGTCACTTCAATGGCGCAATCAGGTGACCAAGTTTACATTCACTACTCCGGTCACGGGGGACGTGCAGTCACAATTTATCCAGAACTCAAGCGAGAAAAAGGATTTGATGAAGCCCTTGTTCCCCTTGATATTGGTAAGCCAACATCTCGTTATCTTCGCGACTTGGAGTTAGCGGCGCTTTTGCAAAAGATGGTGAGTAAAGGGTTAGTCGTCACAGTTGTGTTAGATAGCTGTCATTCTGGAGGAGCAACGCGAGCTGGAGATTCTGATATTCGTGGCGCTGACACAAACACTGTTGACACAACACCAAGACCAACAGAAAGTTTAGTCGCATCGTCTTGGGAGTTGGTGACGACTTGGCAAAACTTAACAGGAGGAACTCGTAATGCTGCTGCTGTAGGTGGGATGCTTCCGTTGGTTAAAGATTACGTTTTGCTAGCGGCTTGTCGTCCGTCGGAATCTGCTTATGAGTATGCCTTTAACGGTTTTGAGCGTAATGGAGCTTTAACTTATTGGTTGTTGGATTCCCTACAGAACCGCAGTGTGGATTTGACTTATAACGAACTCTACTCACGTATCAATGCCAAAATCCACAGTCAGTTTCAGCAACAAACGCCCATGCTAATGGGTGAGGGTAACCGTTTGGTTTTCGGCAACAGCTATGAATCCCTCCAGTATACTGCCACGGTGATGCAAGTCGATGCAACTTCTCATCCAGTCCAAGTTAAATTAAATGCTGGTATAGCCCAAGGTGTGGAGTCAGGTTCTCTGTTTGCTATTTACCCACGTGAAATCAAGGATATTACTCAGTCAGACAAGCACTTAGCTATAGCTGAAGTTATAGAAGTTGGTGTCACTGATGCTTGGGCAGAAGTTATTAAGACACTGCATACAGGAGAAATTGAGCCAGGGGCTAATGCGGTCATTATAGGAGCACCCGTAGATTTGATGCGGGGAATCCGTTTAGTTGAATGTACTCCAGAGAATACAAAATTAGAGGACTTACCACCAAAAGAAATCAATCAACAAGCAGCTTTGCAAGCAGTTGCGATCGCAGCTTCAGGGAATGGCTGGGTAAAATTAGTTACCGAGCAAGAAGTCGCTGATTACCAAGTTTCTATCAATAAATTTGGTGAATACGAAATTTGTGAGCCAACAGGTCAGCCTTTGCCGAATTTACAACCCCCATTAAAGGTAGGCGAAACTGATGCAGCAACTCAGTTGGTGAAACGCCTGGTGCATCTGACTAAGTACAAAGCTACAGAGGAATTGGATAATTTTGGGACGACTCTAACAAAAAAACTTATCGTTGAATTAGTTGGCAAGCAAGCTAATTATAGACAAAATCGGCAACCATCCCCCCAGCCATTTGATGACTTGAGTAACCCTAGTGTACGAGCAGGGGAAACTGTCTTTTTACGTATCCGCAATGAGTCTTCCCAAGTTCTCAATGTAGTTGTATTAGCTTTAAGTTCCGATTGGTCAATTTTCCAACTCGACATACTCGGAGACAATGCAAATTTTGTCCCTTTTGACCCAGGACAAGAAGAATGTATTCCACTCAAAATGAGTCTTCCATCTGGATATCAAGAAGGAACAGACATATTTAAAGTGTTTACCACAGTTGGGCAAGCTAATTTCCGATGGCTGGAGTTACCATCCCTTGACCAACCAATTCCTTCTAGTAGCACTAGAGGACTTAAAGCACCCAGAAATCAATTAGAAGAACTCTTGGCTGCTGTGGGCGCTGATGACCAACCTACTACAAGTAGAAATGTACAAGTTGTTGCCGATCCCAGTCGTGGATGGACGACAAAACAGGTTACCGTAAAGGTAATAGCGACTTAAATAGAGCCTCGCTTTGCATTCGTTAATCTGTAGTCAAAACCAAAATTCCTGATTCTGTAATACTTGCTTTTTTTTGTTTGGTAAAAGCCATACAAAAGTATTCCCACAAACTAGGTACGCAACTATGAGCCAAACAAATACACTAGTCAAAGCACAAAAAATCACAAGTTTCAAGCGCAGTTTGGCAGTTGTTATTGGCATAAATGATTATCAAAATAAAATTCCCAAGCTACAGACAGCTAGACGTGATGCTGAGGTGCTAGCGCAGATATTAGCTAAAGAACATCAATATGATGAAGTCATTTTAATGACTGATGAGACTGAGTGTAAACCAACACTAAAGAACTTATTAACCCTGCTTGAGGAAAAACTACCCAAAGAAATTCAGCTCACAAAAGACGATCGATTACTCTTCTACTTTGCGGGACATGGAATAGCACGAGATAGCGATAAAGGACCTGCGGGCTGTCTCGTACCGCAGGATGCAGATTTAGAAAACAATAAAAATCTGCTCCCCATGCAGAAGTTACACGAATGTTTGAGCGCACTCTCCTGTCGTCACTTGTTGGTCATTCTTGATTGTTGCTTTGCTGGAACTTTCCGGTGGTCAACTGCTAGATTAGCAACAGTTATCCCGACAGTCATTCGTAAAGAACATTACGATCGCTTTATCAAGTCTCCTGCATGGCAAGCAATTACTTCTGCGGCGCATAACCAAGAAGCATTAGATATTCTCCGTGATAACCGAGGAGGCAATAAGCACTCACCTTTTGCAGAAGCTCTATTCAAAGCTTTAAGAGGTGAAGGAGATGTCATTCCTGCGGCTAAAAATGGCAAAGGAGCAGGAGATGGAGTGATTACAGCAACAGAACTTTATCTCTACTTGCGCGACCATGTAGAAACGGCTTCTAATGACAGTCAAACACCAGGGATATGGACTTTATCAAGACACGATCGAGGCGAATATATATTTTTAGTTCCCGGTGCTGAGCCAAAATTAAAACCCGCACCAAAATTGACTGAAAAAAACAATCCTTATCGAGGATTACAGTCTTTTGAAGAAGAACATTCACAATTATTTTTTGGGAGAAAAGAACTGGTAAAGGAATTGTATGAGAAGATTTCCAATGCTAAGAGTTCGCTAACTGTTGTTTTAGGAATTTCCGGTTCTGGTAAATCCAGCTTAGTCAAAGCAGGACTCATTCCTTACTTGCGCCAGAATCATTCCCGAGAGTGGTATATTCTCAAACCTATGCGTCCTAGTGAATCTCCTTTTACAGCTTTAGCTAGGACTCTTCTGTTAATTACTAGTAATAACGATATTGTTGTCAGCAAGCAACTAGATAATTTACATTTTATTGATGAAATTCTACAACAAGAAATTACAGCTTTAAACCAAAGAATTGATGAGTGCGATATAAATAGCGAAGAAGACGAAATTATCCGATTAGAACAAAAAGTTAATAAATTCGAGAGACTTGCTCACATTTGGAAGCGAGGAACGAAGGAAGCAAAACAGTTGTTAATTGTCGATAATTTCGATGAACTCAATAATTTATGTCGCGTTCCGAACGAACAAAGGCTTTTAAAAGAGGCAGTTTTAAATTGTCTTAATCCACTCAGCCTACGTCTACACGATTCAAGTGAGTTTATCAAAATTGTCAAGACATGGAGCGAACAAAGACCTGGTATCAGGCTGTTACTGGTGATAGACCAATTTGAGGAGTTAATCACCCTAAGTTCTCACAGTAAAGAAGATCAGCAAAACAAGCAACCAAATCTTACGGAGTCGCAACAGTTCTTAAAATTGCTAGAAGCAACTTTGGCAGCTCATCTGCCACAACTGAGCATAGTGGTGACATTGCGTTCCGACTTTGAACCGCGCTTTCTCAACTTGGAGGCGCTCAAGTCACATTGGACACACGCTCGCTTCCCAGTCCGTGCCATGCGTTCCGATGAGTTGCGACAAGCGATTGAGCGTCCCGCCGCAGAAATGGCACTTTATTTTGAACAACTTCCGGGAGAGCGAAATCCAGTAGACAAGTTAGTTGATGAAGTTGGGCAAATGCCTGGTGCCCTGCCCTTGCTATCATTTACACTCAGCGAACTCTACATTAAACTTGCTAAAAAATGGGAAACTGGAGAGAGTAGTGATCGCGCCCTCACACTTGATGCTGAATTTGACAAAGAGGGTGGTGTTGCTGGTTCCTTGACACGCAAAGCAAATCAGGAATATGACTGCTTACCAGATGATAAGTACAGAGATACTATGCGGCGTGTGATGCTGCGGATGGTGACTGTTGAAGGTGGGGAATCAGCACGGCGTCGGGTACCATTGTCAGAATTAGTGTACGCAGACAAGTATGACCCAAGCAAGCGAGATGACGAAGAAAATAAGCGAGTCGAGTTAGTTCTGAAACGTCTTATTGATGCTCGCTTGGTTGTCAGCGGACAAGAAACGGGGGAAGCTTATGTAGAACCAGCCCATGACTTCTTAGTACGAAGTTGGGATAAGCTACAGAAGTGGCAACAACAGGAGCAGGAGGATTTAGCCCTACAACGGCGACTGACACCTAATGCCCTAGAATGGAAAAACAAGGAACAGTCAGCAAGTGTTCTTGGAAAAGCTGAACCTGTCCTGAGTTGGTTTGATAAAAAAATTGACTCTACTGAGGACTGGTTTAGCAAAATTAGGAAGGATACTCAAGAACGCCAACAAGAGAAAAAGACTCAGTTTCTTTGGAATGGTAATCCTTACCTTGAAGTTTTAAAAAAGAAACTTAAATCTGCCGATTACTGGTTTAATCAGATAGAATCTGATTTTGTGCAGCGCAGTATTTGGCAAAGACGCAGAAATGTTAACTTGCGTTGGAGCATTGCGATCGGCGTAATTCTGGGATTAGGCGGGTTAACTGTCTTTGCCTTAAATCAACGCAATACTGCCATTGCTCGACAGTTAGCAGCCCAAGCTCAACTGATAAGAGATCAGCAATTCTTTCTCTTGCCACGTAGTGTTCTACTTTCTGTAGAAGCCATGCGGAGATTCCCATCCTTAGAGGCGGATCAAGCCTTGCGCTCTGGTTTAGCTTTACTTCCTCGCTCTGTGGCTAACATGAGCCATGAAGATGAGGTAAATGCTGTTGCCTTTAGCCCAGATGGCAAATACCTGGCTACAGCAAGCGATGATAACACTGCACGGGTGTGGAACGCAGCTAGCGGTAAGGAAGTTTTTCTTCTAAAACATGAAGATAAGGTAAATGCTGTTGCCTTTAGCCCAGATGGCAAATACTTGGCTACAGCAAGTGATGATAACACTGCACGGGTGTGGAACGCAGCTAGCGGTAAGGAAGTTTTTCTTCTAAAACACAACCCTGATGAAATTACTAATGTAACTAATATAACATTTAGTCCGGACGGTAAATACTTAACTACATCAGATAGGGACAAAACTGTCAAAGTATGGAACGCAACTAACGGCAAAGAAGTTTTTCGCTTAAAACTTGAATATGTTGGAGATGATGTTGTTTTCAGTCCCAATAGCAAATACCTGGTCACAGCAGGGAGCGACAACGCGGCATGGGTATGGGAGGTAACTAGCGGCAAGCAAGTCACTCGTCTACAGCATGAAGGTCGGGTGAGCAGTGTTGACTTTAGCCCTGATGGCAAATATCTGGCTACAGCAAGTTGGGATAAAACTGCAAAGGTGTGGGAAGCTACTAGTGGCAAGGAAATTATTCGCATAAGACATGACGCTACGTTGTCAGTCGTTGCCTTTAGCCCAGATGGCAAATACTTGGTCACGGCAAGTGGAACTTATGCCGGAGTGCTAACAGCAAAAGACTACGTGACACGAGTGTTGGAAACAACTAGCGGTAGAGAAGTTGCTCGTATGCAAAATGAGACTTTAGTCAGTGCTGTTGACTTCAGCCCTGATAGCAAATACTTAGCGACTGTAAGCAAAGATGCACGGGTGTGGGAATTGGCTAGTGGTAAAGAAGTTGTTCGCTTGAAACCTGAGGATCGGGTGAGTGCTGTTGCCTTTAGCCCTGATGGAAAATATTTAGCAACAGGAAGCGAGGACAAAACCTCACAGTTGTGGGAGTTCACCACTGGTTGGGAAGGCATTAGTGTAAAACACGAGTATGCGGCCATAAGTCCTGATGGCAAATATGTGGCGACAGTAGGGGGTGATTTTATTATCAGAGTGTGGGAAACAACCACTGGTAGGGAAGTTACTAACATGAAGCATGAGGCTGATATATGGCGTATTGCCTTCAGCCCCGATGGCAAATATCTGGCTACAGCAGATGAGGATAAAACTACACGAGTATGGGAGGCGAATAGTGGCAAGGAAGTCAGTCGAATGCAACATGAGGATAGAGTATGGAATATTGCCTTCAGCCCCGATGGCAAATATTTAGCAACATCCTACGAAAACAATATTGCACAGGTATGGCAGGTAACTAGTGGTCAAGAAGTGGTTCGCCTCAAAGATTACGCTGTAGAATCTATTGCCTTCAGTCCGGATGGAAAATATTTAGCAACTTTAGGTAGCAACATTGTACGGGTATGGGAAGTAACCACTGGTAAAGAAGCCACCCGCTTAGAATATCAGATAGAACAAGAATTTGAGGGTGGGGGTTATGGAGGCACAAACTTGGTCACCTTCAGTTCAGATGGCAAATATTTGATCGCGGCAAAAGATTCAAGCGGTGAAGCACAGGTGTGGGAAGTTTTTAGCGGCAAGATAATCGCTCGCTTAAAGCACAAGGCTTTCTTGAGAGAAGCTACTGTAAGCCCTAATGAAAAATATGTGGCGACAGCAGGAGATGACTCCATTGCACGAGTGTGGGAAGTCTCTAGCGGCAAGGAAGTGATTCGTCTGAAACACGATCGGTACGATGTATGGGGTATTGCTTTCAGCCCTAATAGTAAATATGTGGCAACAGCAGGGGCTGACTACACTGCACGAGTATGGGAAGTCTCTAGCGGCAGGGAAGTCATTCGTCTGAAACATGAGGCTGAAACGTATTCGGTTACGTTTAGTCCAGATAGTAAATACTTAATCACAGAAAGCACAAACCAAGTAGTACGGGTGTGGTCTCTGTCGCAAGAAGACTTGATTGCAGATGCTTGCAGCCGTCTAACGCGCAACTTATCACGGGAGGAGTGGCAGCAGTACTTGGGTGCGGGCATTCCCCTTCTTGATAGGTATCGCAAGACCTGTCAAAACTTGCCTGAGTAGACTCTATAGGCAATAAGCTTACGACTTGTGCTTTAACTACCTACTTATACTGTAAACGGCTAACAACTGTTCTTTTTCGGAATGATTTCATAGCACTTGTAGGGGCGCAAGGCCGCCGCGCCCCTATGATAGTTGACAATTGTTGGAAAGTCAGTTTCTAAACCGTTTTTGGTATAATGATACTCTTCTAGTGCTCTCAGAGCGATAAACTCGAAAAATGATGTTTATCTTTTCATAACACAAACGTTCAAAACTCTTGCTGCGTCTTGGATTCAAAGATTTTTGTTACCCCATCAGGCAGGGGAAACGCATCTAAAATCAAGGCAGGGGAGGCAGGGGAAGCTCTGAGGCAGGGGAGGAGGGGAAACACGCTAGTAATAAACTCAATATCAAGTAACACTGATTTCCGATAATGGTTCAGAAAATTGGGGTTTAAATAATAAGATTCACTATCTTCTTTGATTGCGACTTAAATCTTTATCTGTTCAACGATTAATCAGCCAAGGTGATGGATTATTAATCATATTTACGCTCACCAGCTAAAACTTGATTGTAGCGAGCATAAAGTTCTTGTGCTTCAGATATATCTATGTAACCACATTGAACAGAAAAATCAATCCAAGTCCTAGCTTCGTTCGCTTCGGCTTCACAGTCATTTAATTTAGCGATAAAAGCCGCTTCATAGCGGCGTTTTCTCCAAGCTTCTGCAAGGTTAGCACAAACCGAGCGTGAAGACCTACGAATTTGGTCTGTTAAAGAATATTTTTCTTCCACATTATCTCGTCTACAACGTCTACAACGTATACCCTGTATATGTTTGACGTTGTGTATATCTTCTACAACATAATGAAAGTCCATCGTGCGCTCGATAACTAACGGTTGCTTCTTTGCCATAAATATTCTAGCGTCCGTCCTTTTCAAACTATTGTTTCTAGAGGTATCCATTCGTCAGTAATTTCTCAAACTAAAATGCCCCCTTTAGTGCCTTGACTTGCTTAAACTAAGCCTTGTTCTTGAGCTAATTTAAACCACTTTGAGAAAGAATCAGTAATTTGATGAAGTTATTCAGAATCAGTGAAATTTGGTGTCCAACCTTCTTCTAATGCTTGTCTGAACAGTCCAGCTTTTGATTGAATTTTTGGCTGACTCTTTAAATATTCCTCGATGGCCAATAGAGCATTAAAAATTTCCAGTTGTGTTTTAGATTCGAGAATTTTCTTAAGTGTAGCATTCATTTTAATTCCTAGACTTGATAGTTTCATCCGCAATTGTTCCTCAACTTCACTCTCCCTAAAATTTGGCGGGAATTTTTGATTAATAAGAAGAGTCTCCGGGGGAATTTCTCTCAAATTAGTTTGAGAAGCTAGGAATTCATTTCTGACTCTTTCCAGTTCTAAGTTCAGAATTTTAATTTCTGATTTCTGTCTCATATTTTCTTGTTGAATCCGGTCTAACAAATCTAGTTTAATTCCTAGTTGATAAAGCTCGCCAGTCATTTGTTCATTTTGTCTCTTCAACTCTTTTTTTTCAAATTCAATCATCTTAATTCTTGAGCGCAACTGTTGAATGATAACTTGTTTAGATTTTTCTGATGCAGTTTGAGGACGAGTTAAGATTTTTGCTTGCTTAACTTGTTTATCCCGAATTTCTTGAATACGGTCTTTAACTTCCGGATATTTATATAGATAACTAACACTTACATTTGCTTCCCTAGCAATATTGCCAAAAGAAAGGCGCTCATCATTCTTTAGCAGTTTATGAATGGCGAGTTCGGTCCGCTCAATACAATCTTGTTTGCGTTGTTGTTGCGTTGCATTTAGTTTAGCTATTCTTTTTTCTTTTCCATTCATATGATTCTTCTATACCAGACGATCGGGGCTATTTACTGATTACCAGACTCCAATGTATTAAGAATTTTTTCTAAATTATCCTTGACTCTTTTATTCATTTCTGCATGACGTTGCCAATCTTTTTCTTCAGCATTTTTGAGAATTTTTTTGGTGGATTCAAGTTGGGTTTTATGCTGTTCTAAAAACTCGATAGTTGTGCGAAAATCACCACAGGTAAGGCAAGCATTAGCATGAGGGCATTCACCTAATATAATTGGTCTAGCACAAGAACCATTAGGTAAAGATTGAGCTAATACTTTTTTCTTAAGAATGTGTAAGTCTAAATTATTGTCTATTTCTGGATTTGTAGATTCAACAACTTCACCAGCAACATTTACTACTCTAATATCATGATATTTAGCTATTTCTTTTTTCAAAGTTTGGTCATAAATGTGAGCATAAACTTGAGTCATTGTCGGAGAATCATGACCTAAATATTTTTGAACAATGTGATGCGGAACACCATTATTAATCATGCTTGTGCCTACAGTATGACGACATTGATGAGGATGAAAGTGCCAGAGATTTCCGTTCTCATCACAGATATTATTTTCAACTATAAGTAGATTGATATTTTTGATAAAACTTTGTTTTCCCCTAGCTCTATCTTTTCTTCTTGGTGAAGGAAAAAGAAACCAAACGTCCTGACCATATTTCTCTTTAGTTTTCTGTTGTTGTTCTTGAATTATGATAGTAACTTCACGAGTAATAGGAATAGTAATTTCTTTCTTCATTTTGGTTTGGTAATATTGCAGAAAAAAATCCCCAGAACTATCTTGTTTAATACAATTCATCGAAAGATTACATAATTCACTAATTCGCATTCCACAACTTATCAAAATTAAATACATTCTTTGATCAACTCGCTCGGGAATTTTCTCCAAGTTTTTATTTATAGCTTCCATGACACTTTCGGGAATATATTTAGGTGTTCTACTCCGATTGTATCGGGGGAAATCATCTTGATAAAATAGCTGAATACCAGTTATATCGAGCCATTTTTCTCTAGAGCATATTTCCAAAAAGTCTTTGAGACTTGTGAGAATTTTATGATGAGTTTGATCTGTGAAATTTTGACTTTTTAAATAGCTCAAAAAAGCTAGAACAAGATGGCGATTGATTTGGCAAGGCACAACCGAAGAATATTGTTGTTCAATAAAATCCGAGAACTGAACTAAGGCATAAAGTCTGAAACGACAAAGTGAAGTAGAAACAAGCGCTAACTTATATTTGATGAATTTTTTAGAAGAGTTCCGTAACCAATCTTGCTTAATCGGCGTAAAATCAAATTTATTTTTATCTACTAAATTGTCTAGATGAAAATTTAACTTTCTTAAATCCCAAATATCTTTATCATATTCATCTCTGTCATCATAATAATCGAAGATGGTTTGATAAAGAACACCGAAAGTATAAATAGTCTCATCTTTGGCTGTATATTTTTTACGTTTTTTTTCTTTTGTAATCATCTCGTATTCTCTCTGAGAAAAAATTTGATTTCTGATGAGATAGCTGGTCAATAGTTCTGACCACTGTTTGACTTCTAACTCAATGATTGAACTGACTAGATTTTCACAATTTTGCAAAAATTTGATAAGATAATTAATTTTCGTGGCTTTGGCTTGATGAAGAGTAACCCATCCCCATTCTTTTGTGATTATCTTTTGATAGCAAGCATATTTAATTTCTGTTTTCAGAATATTAGGCAACCCTTCAAAATAAATATATACTCCTCTGATATCATTAGAGCCTTTCAATGGATTCTCATTGGGATTCCATGTATCATCTGCCCAATAACCCTTTAACTCCTCTTGCATTTCAACGTACTTAATTCTTGACCATTTAATCTGAGAAGATGATGGCTGTGTTGGTTGAATATAGTTTATGTTGCCTGACATTTGTTCTGCTCTTGGTTTTTTAAATATTTTTGGTACTCGGTTTTCAAGTCATCATCTAGTAAATGAACATAAGTATTAACAGTAGTTTGAATATCGCTATGTCCCAATCGCTTTTGAACATAGCTCATATCCCATCCGGCTCTAATTAAATTAGTTGCGTGGCTATGTCTTAATAAGTGAGCACTGGCATAAATATTAGTTTTTTTACTAAGACGACGGAATAAACTATCTACTGCTGAATATTGAAGCGGTGTTCCTGGTTCTACTTTCTGACTCCAAATACTTACAAACACATAATCTGAGTCAACATTTTCTGGATATTCTTCAATTAGATAATCAGAATAAAATCTCATGACTTCTTTATTAACATGAATTATTCTGTTTCCACTTTTGGCTTTAGCTTGGTTGAAATTATCAAGTCTATTTGTGATTTTTATTTCATTTTTACCTCCGGTTGCCATATCTTCATGCCTTAACCCTAATGCTTCTCCGATACGCATTCCTGTTTCATAGAGAAGGCAAATTAAGAATTTATCTCTCATGTGATTACAGGCCTTAATTAAATTCTTTACTTGTTCATCATTTAGACAACCAGGGAAGGTTTTAGGCTCTTTAACTTTTAATAATCTCGTCTTGGCTAATTTTCCTTTGCTAATATGATGTAAAAATGGTTTGTATTGACGAACCGAATTCACTCCATAACGATAGGCTTCTATCCCTTCAGTCTTTCCTAAACGTTCGTAGAACTCATAGAAGGAGGCTACAGTAGTTAAAGCATGGTTAATAGTTTTCTCTGACCTTTTGGACTGTTGTGGATGAAGTGGTATAGTTCCTGGTTTTGGATTTCTCAGCCAATGAATAAACTCTGATAGTTGCGACAAATTAACTTCTTTCCAGTCTAAATAGCTTTGCTGTAAATACTCCCAGTAGAGTTTTAGGTTTCGTGCATAACTAGCAATAGTGTTCGGCGATCTTCTCAGACTTTCAAGATAGCGTAAATATTTGGATATCGGTTCAACAGGTAGATAGTTATCATCCAACACCAACCAAATTGTTTTGCCGTTTTCTAATTGTCCTTTCTGTACTTTCATATAAATATTGTACATGATATAGAAACAATCAGCAAAGAATTTACACAATAAACTTCAATAAAGTTTGTCGGCTCTTGTTGTTGTTGTTATAGAATCTAATTATTTCATTGGAGATAATCAAGTGGAAAATTTTTAGATAACTCAAAGATTTTCCTAGCCACGGAAAAAGAAATTTTATAAATTCCCAAATCTTTATGGTCTTTTATCGCTTCTCTTGTCATTTGTTTCCTCTGCTATCTTCTCTAATTTTATTTGAGATAATTGGAGAACTTGACTTAAGTATTTGTCATCCATTGCTGCTAAAAATTGTTTGTTTTTAATTCCTATTTTGCGGCTGTTTTCTTGCCCTAAAAGATTAACAGCTATACAACGTAAAACCGCCAAATTTTCAGGAGCGTTATGTTTTCTAATTCGACAATCATCTTCTTTGAGAGCAACGTCAAGCACCCAATGTAGGGAATTTTCAATTCCCCAATGACTTCGTATTGAGAACCCTAGTTTTTCCGCATCATTATTTAAACTACAAATATAATACCTGGTTTCCACAGTCGTTTTACCATTTACAGTTCTTACTGATTCCACCATACCTATACTATTTAAATTAGCCCACTCATTATTTGGGTCTATCTGTCCTACAATACCTGATAGCATTAAATAATTACGAACCTCTTCTCTTCCATGATTTTCTTCGCGGGTATGATAACTACTATAATTATAGCCATCAAATTTTTTCGAGATGGCATCTCTAAATATTTCCTCTACATTTTTATACAGATTTTTTTGATTCTTCTTCAGAGTAATAACGTAATCTCCTTGTTGATGAGTAATTAATTTTACTATTTCTTTTTGACATCCCCTGGCATCAATTGTTACAAGACAACCAGCAACATCTAGAATTTGAAGAAGTTCTGGAATTGCTTTGATTTCATTAGACTTTTTATCTACTTTTCTCTGTCCTAATACTAACCGATTTGCAGTTGCCCAAGCATTTACCATGTGGATAGCTGCCTTATCTTTTCCTTTATCATAGGAGCCTCTCAACGTTTTTCCATCAATAGCGATGACTTCTCCAGAAGTAATTTTACTAATGGAATTTATCCAACTTGAAAAACATTTTTGCAACTGTTCTGGGTCTATTCTGGCAAAAACTCAAAGCAATTGTATCGTGTGAGGGGATACCATTTGCTAACTCTAAAAACTGTTGTAACCACTGCTGTTTTGCTTTTCCATAAGTTTCTATTGGCACCCTCGCCCACAGTTATCGGCTCCACATCTAACTTCCCAGATAGCAATAGTAACAATGTCAATTAATAAATGATGTTTTGTTCGTTCCACTCTTGGATCTGACAAATCAGTAAAGTGGTCAGCAATTGTTATCTTGGGTTGAATTTTCATCCAATTTGTTCAGATACGCCCTTTTGTATGAGAGTATCATAAGGCTTACAGATTACCTGGTTTGACTACAGCACTTGACAATCGTCTAAAATTTAGAGCATGAGCCTTATTAAGATAGTCATAATCAACTTTCATTGCCATGTCTTAAAATTCGATGCTTTTGTTTTCCCTCTTCCCC
>NZ_WJFC01000049.1 GCF_009725235.1 Scytonema sp. UIC 10036 | reverse complement strand
GTCCCAGACCCCCCAACTCGTCCCAGCCCCCCCAACTCGTTCCCAGGCGGAGCCTGGGAATGCCTGATTGGGAGGCGGAGCCTCCTGTCTTAGACCCGCTACGCTCTACAGAGCCTGCTGTACTGCATTCTGTGCCAGAACGAAAGAGTGCTACATGAGGGGTCTCACTCCCCACTGACCAGCTGTATCCGCAGAAGTTGTCGGGAATCTGGGCACAACACCCATATTTATATCTATTTGTCAAGACTTTTAGTTCTGATGCTACATTATGCTGAAGAATCTATTTTTTATTCATTTTTTATTTTTCAAAACAGATGCAGTTATCAGATATTCCTAACCTTTTTGTACCACTGGTGCTTTTAAGCTTAATCATCATTGCTGCTGTATTTTTCAGCCGTAGCAATTGATGCATTGGGATGTGTAGAGATAATAGATAATGGAACTTCTTATGGTGAGCTTTAACCCTACTTACTTCCGTACTTTTGTTGAATACAGGAGGCGGAGCCTCTACTTAGGCATTCCCAGCCTGAGGCTGGGAACGAGGTGGTACTCCGGTCACTGTTAATGAGTACTAATTACTAATCACGAATGATTAATGTCTAATTACTGCTAATGGGGGTTAAAATAAATCCCGATTGTCTCCAAAATATGAAGGTTTCATGATTTCCAGTAACGACTTTCGACCTGGCGTATCTATAGTGTTAGATGGGTCTGTATGGCGAGTGGTAGAATTTCTCCATGTTAAACCCGGTAAGGGTTCTGCGTTTGTACGGACAAAACTGAAAAATGCCCAAAATGGGAACGTGGTAGAAAGAACGTTCCGGGCAGGGGAAACAGTTCCGCAAGCCAATTTGGAAAAAAGTACAATGCAGCATACCTATAAAGAAGGTGAAGAATACGTCTTTATGGATATGGAAACTTATGAAGAAGGCAGATTGAGTGCTGCACAAATTGGCGAACGTGTAAAATACCTCAAGGAAGGTATGGAAGT
Organism: Scytonema sp. UIC 10036; assembly: GCF_009725235.1. Next base: position 70,171 of record NZ_WJFC01000049.1, on the reverse strand, counting down.
CAACGTAGTTCGTTGGGATGACCAAGTCCTAGAGGTAGAACTGCCCAACTCAGTCGTGTTGGAAGTTACCCAAACAGACCCAGGCGTCAAGGGCGATACTGCAACGGGTGGTTCAAAACCTGCAACTGTGGAAACAGGAGCAATGATTATGGTTCCACTCTTTATTTCTCAAGGAGAACGCATCCGGATCGACACCCGCAACGATACATACTTAGGCAGGGAGTAACCTACCTTTCACCTCACTCGCCAGCAAATCCCGAATTTGATGCGTTACAGGGATTTGTGTCCCTGTCTCAAAAGATAACCGACTTTACAAAAGGTACCAAATTGGAATAAGTAAGATTTTTTGGGAAGATTGAAACTGCCTCCTTCACGGGCACAACAATCTAAAATCTAAAATCTAAAATCCAAAATTGGTATGAGTCTCTCTACCACCTAATTGCATGAGGTAAGAAAAGCTGTGCCATTAGACTTTAACGAAATCCGCCAACTACTGATCGCCATTGCCCAAACAGATCTTGCAGAAGTGACTCTCAAAAGTGACGATTTTGAATTAACGGTTCGCAAAGCTGTTAGTGTGAGCAACCAGGTATTGTCAGTAGCTCAAGCGGGGCAAGGTGCGGTATCTTCGGGATTGCCACCCATTCCACCGCCTCCGCCATTGGTGGTGCCTGCGGTGACGGAACCTACTCCTATTGACCTGACGACTGCTACAAAAGGAATTCCGTCGCCGGTCAGTTCTTCTCCTGTTATTGACTCAAAACTGGTTGAAATTCCCTCCCCAATGGTAGGAACTTTTTACCGCGCCCCCGGTCCCGGTGAAGTGCCTTTTGTGGAAGTGGGCGATCGCGTTAAGAAAGGTCAAACAGTTTGTATCATAGAAGCCATGAAACTCATGAACGAAATAGAAGCAGAAGTTTCTGGGCAAGTGGTAGAAATTCTTCTACAAAACAGTGAACCAGTAGAATACGGTCAACCTTTGATGCGAATTAAACCAGATTAAGTATTAATCTATATATCGAGTCTATAAACCGCAGCTAAGCCCTTTAGGGTCTAGCAAGCTTTTCCTGGCTAAATTTAATGGTCATTGTTAAAATTTCCAGCTGCCCTTATAAATCTACCCTGATGAAACAAGCGTTGCCTGTACCACCGGAAGTTGTGCAACAAGTAGCTGAATACTTCAGCCTCTTGAGTGAACCCATGCGTCTGCGGCTGTTGCATTTACTGCGGGATGAAGAAAAATGCGTGCAAGAATTGGTAGAGGCAACACAAACTTCTCAGGCTAATGTGTCAAAACACCTGAAAGTTATGTGGCAAGCAGGAATACTCAGTCGCCGTAGTGAAGGAACTTGTGCTTATTACCGGGTAGAAGACGAAATGATTTTTGAATTGTGCAACCGCGTTTGCGATCGCCTCGCCACTAGGTTGGAACAGCAAGCCCGTAACTTTCGGGTTCTGAATGGTAAATAGTCATTGGTCATTTGTTCTTTGTCATTAGTCAAGTGTCATTAGTCAAGTGTTATGACCAATGACTAATGACCAATGACCTTTTGACCAATGACTAAAGTTCAAAATTTTGTTCGTAGTTTTCACGAGTTAGGGGCTGTTCCAATTCCAAACCTTCGCCGCCCAAAACCTCTAACTGTTTGCCGTTGACTTCAATGTATACTTTGGCATCGGGTTTTACAGAGGTAGCGGTGTAAACAACTTGTCCCACGCGACCCATCATAGAGGCACTACCACCTCCTGTCGTAAATTCTTCTGACAAGTTAACGTGGATACCATCATCTGCTACCTTCACACCCAACAACTTGGTTCCTGCGGGAATAGTTGTGGAACCAGTTCCTTCTGTTGGTCCTGCTAATAGCGTTGAAAAAGCTGCTTCTAAAACTTTGTCAGGTTCTCCCTGGGGGATTGTAAGTGCTTGTGGAACCAATGAAAGCTTTGTGCCATTGTCTTGCAACCAGTAGACTGCGGCTTTTTGCTCTGCGGGGAGTGGAGTGTTGGAGGGTTGAGGTTGTTCAGTACCACCCGGATTGGGCGTTAATACTTTTGAGTCATCTAACTTTAACAGGTGGTAAGCTATAGCACCACTGACAGCAATAACCGCAACTGAAATAGCTGCAATGATACCAGAAGAAATACGATTACCTTGTTGTTGTTTCATATTGAATTCCTGCCTTTAGGTTGAAATAGAAAAAAGTATTACTGTAAGAAGAAACCTGGTAAAAGACGTTACCTAAGAGCCTCGAGTTTCCAAAAACTTGGAGGACGGTTCTATTCGTATGAATGCTGCGATTTCTAATTCTTGTTGTTTCATATTTAATTTTAGAATTCGTACTTGTAGACCGTTACTTTCTAATTTTCCCAAATCCAATCGTTGATTGATATTGTTCACAATTTGATTTAAAAATTGTGGTGGAGCGGCTTGTCCATTGGCAGTCACCTCTGGCTCGACGAGTTGAATATTTTTGCCACCAATAATATTTATCCCTGATTCTGCCTTAATTAACAAAGATTGTTTTTGGCTTTCATTCTGTAATTCTACTTGGAAACTCAGTCTGTTGTTTGCTAAAAATTTTACACTTGGATTGACAAATTGATATACAGAGTTATACTCTGTATTTGATGAATCGTCCACGCTAATTTTCATTTTTTCCAACTGAGCTAAAAATTTGGGTGACTGTAACAGCTTGTTGATATCCTCCTGGGTTAAAACAACGCGCAAACCCGCCTGTAAAGGTCGTTGAAGTAATGGTTTTTTTCTGAGAGTACGCGGGTCTATTTCAATGGCATCGGTTTCCAATTCTAAAGCGGCAATTTGAAGATTTTGCTGCTTGAGTTGCAAAGAACGGCCTGCAACCCTCACTCGTTGGACTTTTCCCTGTAGCAATTGGTGAGAGGGAGCATTATCAACTCGTACCTGTAACTGCTTCACGTTAGCGAATTGAGAGCGTATGGCATTTTCAGCAGTTCGGTCAATCACCAATCCTATAGGAGCAATCAATCCTAGCAAGCCGGATAGGACTATTGTGAGGAGTTCCATATTAGTTAGTGGTTAGTGGTTGGTAGTTAGTGGTTAGTGGTCATTCTCCATCAACAACTAACAACTAACTACTAACAACTAACCACTAACAACTCCTTGATAGTAGATACAACTTCAGCAATGTCAATTTCCTGAGAGTTGCGGCTTTTTCTTTCAACGACTTCAACTTTGCCATTGGCGATCGCTCGCCCGGTAACGATTCTGTAAGGGATTCCAATTAAATCGGCATCTTTGAATTTTACTCCCGGTCGCTCGTCGCGATCGTCAAGTAGGGTGTCAATTCCTGCTGAGTTCAGTTCTGCATAAAGTTTTTCTGCGATTTCTACTTGTTGAGCATCTTTGACGTTAGGAATCGTAACAATCGCCTGATAAGGTGCGATCGCAACAGGCCAAATAATCCCATCCTTATCATATGATTGCTCTACAGCAGATTGAGCTAAGCGCGATACACCTACACCATAGCAACCCATGACTAGAAGTTTTTCTTCTCCTTGTTCGTTGGTATATGTTGCGCCCATTGCTTGGGAATACTTAGTACCTAATTGAAAAATGTGTCCTACCTCAATTCCACGAGCGCTCATCAAAACTTGTTCGACATTGTGAACGGCGCGATCCCCTACTTTGGACTTACGTACATCTACGATATTTTGAGGTAACTTGTATTGCTCGTTCCAGTTTGCGCCTACAACGTGATAGCCAGATTCATTTGCACCTGTGGCGAAATTTTTCAAATCAACGGCTGTTTTATCAACAAAACGTACAAAGTTAGGAACGACATCCTTGGTAGATTGAATGTGGCTGTCGGCAATATCCGGTGCAATGTAGCCCAAGGGTAATGGTTTTAGCAGTTTTGATTGGGCTTCTGCATCTGGTACCAACAGCTTGATAGCAGCTTTAGCACCATACTGAGGAGCTAGTTTTGTCAGTTCGTTTTGTAACTTGACATCGTTAACCTCTTGGTCGCCTCGGATACTTACGAGCACTAAGGCTGTCATCCCGTTATCAAAAATTGTTTGATAAAGAACGTTTTTCACAACTTGGGTGGGGGAACATTTGAGAAATTTACACATTTTCTCAATCGTTTCTGTTCCGGGAGTTTCCCGCTTTTCATAGCTGGTAAACGGTGATGGTTCTGCATCAGGTGGGAGAGAAACCGCTTTCTCTACGTTAGCAGCGTATTGTCCATCTTCTGTGTACAAGACTTCATCTTCACCTGCTTCTGCTAGCACCATAAATTCTTGGGAACCCGAGCCCCCAATGGCACCGGAATCGGCTTGTACGGCACGAAAAGCTAAACCACACCTTCGCAGGATATTACGGTAGGCGGTATCCATATCCTGATAAGTTTTTTTCAAACTTTCTTCATCTGGGTGGAAGGAGTAAGCATCCTTCATGATGAATTCTCGCCCGCGCATTAAGCCAAACCGGGGACGGATTTCATCACGGAATTTAGTTTGAATTTGGTAAAAAACCTGTGGAAGCTGACGGTAGGAACGAATCATGTCACGTGCGATCGCCGTAATCACTTCTTCATGAGTTGGTCCTAACGCCTGTTCTTGCTCGCGGCGATCTTTGAGGAAAAACATAATACCTTCCCCTCTGGTGTAAGTGTCCCAGCGTCCCGACTCTTTCCATAACTCAGAGGGTTGTAATTGAGGTAAGAGACACTCTTGTCCGCCAATTTTGTTGATTTCTTCGCGGACGATTTGGGAGACTTTTTGCAGGACTCGCCACATAAATGGAAGGTAAGCGTATACACCGCTACCGATGCGACGAATGTAGCCGGCGCGGACTAAGAGTTTATGACTGGGAATTTCAGCATCTGCTGGATCGTCCCTAAGTGTGAGGAATAGCATTTGTGACAGTCGCATCGTTTGTCCCCTTTTCAGATTCAATAATCCTTTAATCAGTTAAGTTAGTGTATTAGCTTGCTATAAATTACCAAAAGGTATAAACAAGCTTACTTTAATAAACCTTTTTAAAATGTCCGCTTGCAACCTCAGGAGAAAAGCACCTTGCCCGATATTAGTTATCAAGCCCAACCACCCTTGGAATTTATTCCCCCGGCGTTAGATCCCTTATTTTTGCGCGTTGTCCAGTTGGTGTTACCCAATTGGATACGCTGGCAAACAGCAATTAACCATATTGAAGCAGACAACGTAGAGGTTTTGGTAGATTTGTATCGCCAGTTCCAAGAAGGGAAAATTCGCTTTCTGCTGGCATTTCGCCATCCAAAGACGGAAGATCCCTTTGCTTTGGGCTATTTGCTTTATCGCATTCTGCCAAAAGTAGCACGCCAAGGGGGTATAGCGCTACAACATCCCATTCACGCTCATTTTATCTATGACCGTGGAATTCCTCTTTGGGCTGGTTCCCACGTTGGTTGGATTGTATCTCATTTGGGTGGAACCCCTATTCAACGAGGGAAGGCAGATTGGACGGGATTGCGATCGGCACGTGACTTATTTGTCAACGGTGGGTTTCCCATGGCGGCTGCACCCGAAGGAGCTACCAATGGTCTTTCGGAAATTGTCAATCCTCTAGAACCGGGTATTGCCCAGATGGGTTTTTGGTGTGCTGAGGATTTACACAAAGACAAGCGGGAAGAGCAAGTTTTTATTGTACCAGTCGGAATTCGATACAGTTATGTTGCCGCTCCTTGGGATTCTATTGCCAATCTTTTAACTGAATTAGAAACGATTATCGGTGTAACCTCATCGCCTTCCCCTGCTACCTTCGACTGTCTCTACCCTCGTCTGATGAGCGTGAGCCAACATTTACTATCTTTGATGGAAGAATTTTACAAGCGATTCTACCATAGAAAGTTGCCAGTCCCTGAGTCCGGACTAGATGCCAATGAGCTTTTTGCCGCTCGTCTTCAAGCTGTGTTAGATGTGGTTTTACAAGTTGCTGAAAATTATTTTGACTTGCAAGCTAAAGGAAATTTTAGCGATCGCTGTCGCCGAGTAGAGCAAGCAGGATGGAATTATATTTTTAGAGAGGAATTTAAGGATATCAAAGCACTGTCGCCAGTAGAAAAAGCGTTAGGCGATCGTGTAGCAGAAGAAGCGAATTTACGAATGTGGCACATGAGACTGGTGGAAAATTTAGTTGCAGTCACGGGCAAATACGTGAGGGAAAAACCCACAGCAGAAAGATTTGCTGAGACAACTTTACTTTTGCGGAATGTCGTCACTCAGATTACGGGTGGAAATCCTTTCCGAACTCCCAATCTTGGCAAGCAAAATGTGAAAATCACTATTGGCGAGCCATTGTCTGTTTCCGAGCGTTACCCTGCTTACAAAGCAAACCGCCAAGGTGCAAGACTTGCAGTTGCCGATCTCACAAAAGATTTACAACAGAGATTGGAAGGGCTAGTTTTAAAAGATAATAGCTGAGTCAACTATGCAAAATTATCTATTTAGAATTGGTTAACTCCTGAATCAACTGTTGAGGAGTCATAATTCGTGGGATAGCTACGGGAAAATCTGTAGGATTGCGAGTAATAATTGCATCAACATGATTTAGTACAGCCGTGCTATGTTGAATAGCATCTTCAAAATCCTTAAAGTTAGTAGTAAAAGCCATTGAGATGACAGCTTGGTCTACCGCAGCAATTTGGCAAAGAGTTGCTATTCTTTGCAAAAACCTCAATGTCCAGGTATTGCCCTTAGCTTTCCGGATTATGTAATATAAGTCACTAATTGTTGATGCTGAGAGATAACCCTCAACCTCTTGATGTTCCACAAACTGCAAAACTTGTTCGCTGTCTGTGAAAAAAGGGTCGCGGTCAAGTGCTATGTCAACTATAATGTTGGTATCTATCAAAACCCTCACAGGTTGTGTTTCTCCTTTAAGTATTCCCATTTAGCTTGTTCTGCATCAAAGTCTGGTGGTGTAGGTGGAGCGTTTTCGAGCAAGTCCTTCAACGCTTGGACTTTATACTCTCGTTTTTTGGGTTGTTCGGAGGTTTTGGTAGTCGTTGGAGTTGGCTGTAAGATAATGACCTCTACCTTACCAGGAGTCATATTAAGAGGTTCGTCAAGAATTAAGTTACCTGACTCATCAACTATTGCTTGTAGCTTGTAAGCTTGCATATCTCTGCTCCTTTTTGTTTCTAAAATAAAACATAACAATTTGAATCTGTCCATTGGTCAAGTGCTATCATTTCTGTTGCTAATTGTGTAAATTCCCGATTTAAGTTGGCTTCGCAGTGATTGTAGTCATTATAAAGGAAGTATAGGGCTATTTAAATCTTAGAGGATGTTTTAAAAGTGAGGCTATTGTAAGAAAGCTCACGCTTGCTTATACTGAAATTTTTAGACATCAGCACCACCCGAGTCAATGACTAAAGCATATCCTAACGATCTAGTGTTTGACGAAAGACACAGAATGTATGTGATACATTAGCGATCGCATTTGAACTTTTGTCTTGATTCACATCTTTTTGTTTTTGTCAATATACATTAGTGGACCGGCGCTCTAGGCTTCGCCAACCTAAAGGTACGGGTGAGATGTGAGGCTTCTTTTGGATTAAGCTAAATAACGTTCCGATACAAATGAACTATATTTAAAATAATCAATATGTTTATCTTAGAAAAATCAATGGCAGCAAAACCTTTTCTAAAATGGGCGGGAGGGAAAGGTCAACTCCTGGAACAGATGAATAGTTTTTTTCCAAATGAATTAGCAGAGGGTTCAATAAAAAAATACATAGAACCATTTGGTGGCGGAGGAGCAGTGTTCTTGCATCTGGTTCAAAACTATCCAGTTCAAGAATTTTTTATTTTTGATATTAATATTGAATTAGTCATAGCATACACAACTATTCAACGCAGTGTAGAGGAACTAATTTCAATTTTATTAGATATACAAAATAAGTATTTATCTCTTGATGATAAGGAAAGAAAAACCTACTTTTATCAAGTGAGAGCAGAATTTAATTGGCGACGCAAAGAAATAGATTCAACCAAATATAATTCAGAATGGATTGAGAGAACTGCACAAATCATTTTCCTAAACCGTACTTGTTTCAATGGACTTTTTAGAGTGAATTCAAACGGAAGTTTTAATGTTCCAGTAGGTAGATATAAAAACCCTAATATATGCGATAAAACCAATTTAAAAGCTGTGTCTGAAGCTCTTCAAAAAACTCAAATTCATTATGGAGATTTTAGTGAGTGTGAACAATATGTAGATAGTAATACCTTTGTGTATTTCGATCCACCTTATAGACCAATTAGTAAAACGTCTAACTTTACCTCTTACTCACAAAATATATTTAGCGATTCCGAACAATTAAGATTGCGAGACTTTTTCCAATCCCTTGATGCAAAGGGAGCTAAATTACTTTTAAGTAACTCCGATCCTAAAAATGAAGATATTAACGATAATTTTTTTGAAAATTCCTATGCTGGTTACCGTATTGAAAGAGTCATGGCTTCACGCAATATTAATTGTGATGCTTCAAAGCGGAAACAAATTAAGGAAATTTTAATTATGAATTACTAAAAACAAGGATAACTCAGATAATATGAAGTTCCATGATGTTTTTCAAACTTATCTACATTGCTCCGATGAGGCTCAAGTCTTTCAATACTTAAAGAATACTCTAACTGATTCTATAACTCTTTGGAACTATTTTGTAAGTTGGCAGAAAGTATTACAAAATTTTAAAAAGGTGGAGATGCATTGAAATACATTAAATTATTTAGTGGGTAAAGATGATGTAGAAGATGAATTTTGTCTCCTACTTCAAAATTATCCCGAGATCATTGATGCTATTCCAATTCTAATTGCTTGTCGTACTTCAAGTTTCAAAATTTTAACTGACTACAGTAGTGGAAATTTTCACTATGACTTGTTTGATTTTAAAAAGAAAAGCCAATTAACTATGAATGAAATTCACCAAGCTTTAGAATTTGTCAAGAAAACAGGAGTACTAGAACTCTTCAAAAATAAAACAATTAAGTCAATACCAGATTATGTTCTTGGTATTGAAGTAGGTTTAGATAGCAATGGTAGAAAAAATCGTGGTGGTAATACCATGGAAACAATTGTAAAAAACTTAATGACATCAATTTGTCAAGAAAATAATTTTCCATTTATAGAACAAGCTACATCTGAAAAAATTCAAAAAGAATGGAATTTTACTTTCAAAGTTGATAAATCTAGCCGGAGATTTGATTTTGCAATTAAAAATCAAAATACTCTTTACTTAATTGAAACAAATTTCTATGGTGGACCTGGTTCTAAACTCAAGGCAACAGCTGGAGAATATAAATCTCTCTTTGACTTTGTTTCTTTACAAGAACATAAATTTATTTGGATTACCGATGGATTGGGATGGAAGACTATACTACGTCCATTAGAGGAAACTTTTAACCACATTGACTACACATTAAATCTTAATATGATTGCTACAGGACTGCTTTCAGCAATCATCGTAGAAAAGCTTTAATTTTAATTAAAAATTATATTAGTGCAGCTAGTAAAATTCTGACAACATCTTCCAATTCCTCCGTGACTCGGTAAAGATTAATTCCTTCTTCAATGAGTTTTTGTTGTCGATATAAAATTCCAAATTGCCAAATATTGCCTGTTGTTACTGCTCCAATTATTTCGAGTTGATTTGAATCTGTCCATTGATCGAGCGCTATCATTTCTGTTGCTAATTGTGTAAATCCCCGATTTAAGTCGGCTTGTTTAGCTTCAATAACAATTAAATTAGTTGAAGAACGTAAATAATAATCTAAATTTCCTTGGAGTTGGTTATTAACTTTAATATTATATTCAATTCGCAATTTAGCACGAGAATAATGAATTAAATCTGTTATGGTCGGTGCGATAAGCATTTCCCGACGAGTTGCTTCATTTTCTAAATCTACGTAAGGTAATACTTCTTCAATGCGTTGTTTCAAATCAGATATTCGGTCTAGAGTTCCAGAATATTTTGGTAAAGAGAGGAACTTGCGCTCGAAAGAATAACCAAATTCAGCTACTAAATCATCAACAGGAAATCCTAATTCAAAATAATTTCTAAAAGTATATGAACGCGTCAAATCAAGCAATGGTTGACGACTCATTTCATACCTCCATATAGTTAATTCTAATGTTGTATGGCAGGAAATACTTTAGATAAATCCAGAATTAAATCGGAAAAATAGGAAATATTTACAGTTTCATTAGGTAGAAAAATTATCTTTTTTCGATACCCAAACTTACCTTGCAAATTTTGGTAAGGTTCGCTGTAGCATTCCAAGCAATTATCTATAAGATTAAATATCCAATAATCTGAAATACCCCCTTGAGCGTAAATTGTTAATTTAACTTCTTGGTCGTATTTTAAAGAAGAATCAGCAATCTCAATTAAAAGTAAAACATCGGAGGGTAAGGGATGAGTACTGAGATAATCATCTTCTCGATTTTTTACGATCGCTCTATCTGGTTCCGGCTCGTTATATTCAGAAATAACGATTGGTTGTTGTCCTCTTAATGTTGCACGTTTCCCAACTAGTTCATACAACTGTCTTTCTAATCGAGTTTCACAAACAGAATGTCTTGTACCTTTCGAAACCATAGAAATGATTTCTCCATCGATCAGCTCAACTCGCTCATTTTCCCTAAAGAATTCTAGTTTTGCCAGACGTTCATATTCAGATATCGTAAAGCGTTTCGCAGTAGTTATATTCATAAGAAAGGAAGTATAGGACTATTTAGATCTTAATCTACATAAATATTTGTGAAATTATAACACGCTCCCAAGTAATCTTGTACAAAAAATGACAATAAATTCTTTCTTGGGACATACTAATTTAGTATTGATGACGCTCCATTAGTCAGACGTAATTTTTCATCCAAATTCTTAAGCTGGAGGCTGTCAGTAAATAGCAGTAATTTTACGTAGTGCGCGTGACGTTAATTGCTCAAAGAGTGTAATTCAGGTCTATTCATCATGCCATTTGACTACGACCTTTTGATAATTGGTACTGGCTCTGGAGGAATTGCAGCAGCTGAAAGAGCAGCAAGCTATGGGGTACGGGTAGCGATCGCAGAACAAGCCAAGGTTGGCGGCGCTTGCATCAACTACGGCTGTATCCCTGAAAAATTGCTGGATTATGCTGCTAACTACAAACAGTTAGATAAAGTAGCTAGCAGTTATGGGTGGGATAATGTAACTCGTCACTTTAACTGGTCACATTTTGTAAATGCTAAAAACCGTCACCTCCAGCATCTCAACCAATTGCACTTGCACAATCTCCAAAACTCAGGAGCCGAGTTTATTCAGGGACAAGCAGCGTTTTTAGATGCTCATACAGTGCTCGTTGCAAATAGAGCAATAACTGCTGACAAAATTTTGATTGCAGTAGGCGCAAAACCCGTCTTACCTGAAATCCCAGGAATCGAATTTGCTATTACCTGGCGCGAACTTTATAACTTACCAGCACAACCCAAACACCTTGCTATTCTGGGTAGCGATCCGATTGGTGTTAAAGTTGCTGGAAGTATGAATCAGTTAGGCACTCACGTTACTCAAATTATTGCTGAAGAATATGTCCTCCCCGAACTTGATACTGAAATTAGCAAGATGATTCAGGACAAGACGATCGAGCAAGGGGTGCAAGTTTTCAACAATAGCTATGTTGAAAAAATTGAACGAATGGACGATCGCTTCTGTCTAAAGTTGTCCGGAAAATACACCAAACCCGTAATGGTTGATACAGTTTTTGTTGATGCGCCACGGAAACCCAATTTGGAAAACCTCAATTTAGAAAAAGTAGGAATTCAACTGAGTAACCAAAAAGTGGAGTAAACAAGAGTAAACCCACACAATTTGTTCACTTTCTAGGCTCACTCCATAGTCGCTTCCAGTAGCAAGCGGATCGTAAATCCAACCACAAAGAGCGTAGTTTGGTAGGAACCATTAGGCAGTTTACCCAAGCCTGTTACAATGAAAGTGGGAAGTTGCTTTCCCCTTTCTAGTTTCATTGCAAACCTGTACCATTACTGGCTCAACCCTTTTGGGATAGGCTTTCCCCCGTGTGTACGGTATGTCCTTCCTTTCGAGACAAGAACACGAGGTTAGTGTTATATCGTAATATTGCTTTTAGCCCAATGTTACGAGCTGCGTTCAGCCCAGAATGGCTGGTGTAACCATTGACGGTGCCTACGAATATAGCTCCTGATTGGTAGTTCAAAAAATCAAAAATAGTAACAGGGAAATTATCGGAACGCCATACTTCATTGCCCCAAGGGTCTAGCCTTGAAGTATCTTTGGGATTAACTCGTGTAGTCAAGATACGATAATCTTGATACGCAATAGAGCTAACTTGCTGATAAATTTTTGATTTTAACCAGTAGGCTCGTTTTTGGTTTGAACGACGAGAGTACTTACCACGAATCGGTTTTAAATTGCCCAGATGTTCAAATGCTATAATTGAACATCCCCAGGTTTTTGCAAATTCAACAATCCGTCTGGCGTATTCTCTACTTGCCTCAACCTCACGGTTGTGCAAGTTTTTCCAAATTGTTGACGCAAAACCCTTTTCAACAGTACCCGTCTGCTGCATTTTTTGAGCTATTCCTCCTAGTTGAAACTTCCTACGCTTTGTGTGGCTTGTTTGTTTTATGAAGTGGCGTGCAACCTCAAACACTTTACCCTTAGCGTCAACTTCCAGGACGGAACATATAGCAATATGACGATCTAAATCCATGTCTACACCCAAGACCCTAAAGGAGTCTTGAGCCATAACTGTTTTAATTCCTCCAGTAGCTCTGACGTATTTTTCTAACGGGAAAACAATTGTTACTGCATTCCCTTTGACTATTACTGATGGAGAACCTTTTACCCAATCTGCACTAATTACTGGTGCAAAGTATTGAAATTTAATCCATTTCCATTGACCATTAACCAAGATTTTGAGCATGATAGAGTGCCCATCATCATTCTTACATACCCCAACATCAAAACTTGGAGAGAAGTTAAATACTCTTGGTTGTACTGGTGGTCTATGGTGCTTTTGTTTTTTAGGGCGATTTAGCCATTTTTGGTAGCTAGTGTTCCAAGATTCCCATGCACCAATAGCTTTTCTTATTGCACAACGACGAAGCTGTGCTGGAAAACCATTGAAAGGAAATGGGTATTGTGCATCATCCCCAACGGTCAATTTTTCATAATACCTCCACCCCCCATCTTCCTCTCTTGGCAGGTTAATACCTTCCGGATAGGTGTTAATTAGTGCAAAGTAAAAATGTACAACTTCATTAAAAGCTCTTTTGGTTTCAATTAAATCGAATCCATTCCGTTCCAATTTACACTTGGCACTTTTCATTACGATCTTAAACTCTTTTTTCTTTTTTAGCACTAATTAATCACCTCCTTAATTTGTGTAATATATTATTAGTATAGCTATAAATTCTAAAATATGCAACTAGGTAAAGGAAAAAAAAGAGTAAAAAATCAGCCAGTTTTTTACGATGAGAAGAAAGAAAAACATATGGTAGGTTTAACTCCTACCGCATGGAAAAAGTTGCAGGCTATTGCCATTGATGCTGATTTGAGTGTCAGTGAGTGCTTGGAGCGGATTATTAGACAGATAGACAACGATTGACTACGTTCGACTCCAATTTTTAGATATCTGGTGTTACGACAGCATCAGGGGCGATTCGGGTTGATGAATTCAGTCGCACAACTCACGTCAACGTTTTTGCTGTGGGAGACTGTACAGATAGAATTCCATTGACTCCCAGTGCGATCGCCCAAGCCAGAGCTTTTGCGGATACAGAATTTGGCGGACACCCTCATATGGTTAGTTATGATTGGGTACCTCTATCTATATCTTCTCACCCAGAAGCCGCAACTGTGGGATTATCTGAAGCACAAGCCCGCGAGAAGTATGGGGATACCGTGCAATGTTACCGCACCCAGTTTCGCCCGTTGTTCTATTGTTTGAGTCAATTGAATGAAAAATCTTTGCTTAAGGTTGTGGTGAATCGGGATGATGCAGAGCGGATACTGGGCGTTCATATGGTGGGGGAAGGTGCTGTGGAGATGATTCAAACTCTTGCGATTGCTCTTCAACTTGGTGCAACTAAGCAGAATCTGGATAGAGCGCTCGGCATTCATCCTTCTAGTGGAGAAGAACTGTTCTCAATGTAGAACAGAGCTTATCGTTTAAAAACAGGTAAGTCAATGTATCATGCGCTTACAGCATTTCGCAGGATGGTAATTTCTGGCGTTCCTTCTGCAGGATAGCGCACAAAAGAATCTTTATCGTGTCCGGCGATCGCAACTCGAATTTGGTGACCTTGTTTAATAAGAACAGAAGTAGGTAGCAAATCACACGTTAGTTTAGTGGTTTTCCCAGGTTCTAATGACTGTCCGTCTTTTTCATTAAAAGAATGGTTGATTCCAAAAATCGTATATGGAGGACGTTCTCTAGAAACCTTCCGGTGTAAGGGACGCAACTGACCTTCGGTAATATAAGTCACTTTACCGCTTTCATCCACATCTTCCAAGTATACAAAAAAAGCACCATCGTTTTCGCTAGAAGTTGCATACAAAGTCACAACTTCTTTCTTAAAGTTGTACGGGCTAGTATTTTTTATTGTCAGACTTGAGTTACCGAAAACATCGTCTCGATAAGTCGTTTGCAGTGCTGCTTGGTATAAGTCTAGGTTGCCAGAGTGTTGTTTGACAGCTTCCGCTAACAGGTGTAAATCTTTATCTTCATCGACTGGTTTGACTCCCACTATGCCAGTATTCTTTTTGAATTGTTCGCAAAATTCTTCCCCTTGAGCAAAAGAACAAGGTGAGAAGTCAAGAAATTTATTGCCTTCATTCCAGCCTTCCAGAAATCCTTTATTCAAAAGTCTTCCGGGAAAAATTAGATGGGCATAGGCGTCAAAATCATTAAATCGGGGAACAACTGCTTTGACAGCTGGGTTGTTTGCTACTGCCAATAACTCAGCTGTATTGCCATCATAAGAAATTCCATAAGCACCAACTTTTTGCTTTGACCATGGTTGGCTAACAATCCAATCGACTACTTGGCTGTAATCCTGAATTTCTTCTGATGAGAAAGGAAGAGAAACTTTGCCAAAAGAAGCACCAGTCCCACGTGCGTCTACAAGCACCACAGCATAACCAGATTGATTGAATTTTTCTATATCCCCTTTGTAACTTGAAAGCCAATCTACAAAATTTGGGTCAGTTTCTTTACTGTTATCAACTAAGTCAACACCACGCCAGTAACGCGTAGCTCACATAATAGTGGGAATTCTTGTTCCAGATGGCAAGTCTTTTGGTAACCACACATCAATGGCAATTTTGACACCATCGCGCATAGTGACATATAAGGCTTGATTTCGAGAGTAACTGCTTGGAGTTTGTGCTGTTGCTTTCGGAAGAACAGCAGTGTTAAGGGTTAAAGTCAGTGGGAGTAATAAACCCAACACAAATAAGCCAATGTGGAACCAACGTTTGTGTCGCCTACACTGATTTTTCATTGCAATTCGCTCTTCTTGAGACGTGTAGATTTGTAGAGGAAAAGTTTCCTTTCGTTTTCTTTTCAAAGCTAGTAGCTAGTAGTTAGGGCTATGCCGCAAAATATCAAATGGTGGACATAACCCTACCTACTAACTTTTAAGAATTTGTAAGGTGACTGGTAAATTTGGGATAAACTACCATCCATGACGATTTATGGCAGTTGTTAGCAGGAAGTTAAGAGCGGTCGGGTCTTTAGCAACCTGATTTCTAACGCTCTCAAACACAATCCTCATGAAATTACGTTAACTGTTGACGCTAGTGTTAAAGGCAAGAAAATACTCTGTTGCGTGCAGGATAATGGGGTGGGAATGAGCAAACAGCAGTGCAATCGATTGTTTGAACTGTATGCACGTGGTGAAAATGCCCGATTCATGCCCGGTTTAGGTATTGGTTTATACGTTTGTCGGCAAATTATTACCGCTCACGGGGGTAAAATTTGGGTCAAAAGTAAACTTGGAGTAGGCTCGACTTTCTGGTTTACATTACCAATTTTTAACAGTCTTTCTGCTTAGAAATCTAGCATCTGAAGCAGCCCAAGACAGGCAACAAGCCGCAACCGATCGCCAAGAATTCCGAACCAAAATTAGGCGGATTTGAGAGTATTTGCCCGACAGGAATGGCGGTAGCAGCCCACCTCAATAAAGTGAGAAGCGAACGCTACTTAATTTGCTATTGTATAAAAATCTTTAACAGTCTTTCTGCTTAAAAAATTTCTGTAGTGCCTAACATTTGTAAGATTTTTTCTACATTATCCAAATCTCCAGCAATTCGGCGAATTGGCTGAGGCCAAACTTTAACGAGGGTGGGAGTGGCAGAAACTTGATCCACTTCTGCTTGTTCTGGATTTGTTAAAACATCAATAACTTTTAAGGTGTAGGGATAGCCCAGATATTTTTCTAAAAGTTCGTGTAAATTTTGTAAAATTCGTTCTGTCGCTCCACTGTGTCCGGCTACAAACAGACGGAGGACGTAGCCTTGTGTCTTTGATTGTTGTTCGGTGGCGGCAACCGGTTGATAGTATAATTGTACTTGTTCGGAAAGCTCTACACGTACAACTAAATCGTGATCTTCCCAAAGCTGGGGAAATGTGGAACGATACGCTGACAATACCATGCGATCGCACAACCCTTCTGCCCAAGGAGTAGGCTGCCATGGCAGTTCTCCTGTACTAAAAATAGCATTGAGCACGGCTTGATGCCGCATTACTGTCGGGTAAGCTTCGGCAAAAACTTGTATTTTCTGAGTGCGCGGATCTAACCAGCGATCGACAGTTGCTGTATAACAAGGCACCAAGAAATGTGGAGGTTCTGGTAAATCCAAAATTTCCTGCAAAGTAGCGCACAAATGCAAATGCCATCGACCTTGTTTGCTAGGGTCGATGCAATAAATTAAATCTCCTCCGGGAGTAAACAGCGCAATACCTTTAAATAGGGTAGGGTAAGTTGGTTTGTCTGAAGTCATATAAATTATGAATTATGAAGTATGAATTATGAAAAATTTCATAATTTATCATTCATAATTCATACTTCCCTTAATTACACTCTACCACGGAGGAATTGAGCCATTTCGTTTGGCGTTGGTGACATTTCTAGGGCTGTTTCTTCCGTAATGCGACCTTCAGAGTAAAGATTGAGCAAAGACTGGTTCATGGTAATCATGCCATCAAAACTTGCTTGCTTCATCAATTCTGTAATAGCATCATACTTCCCTTCCTTAACCCAGTCTTTCACAGCATCAGTATTTATGAGAACATCGTGGAAAGCAGCACGCTTACCATCTGTGGTACGACACAAACCTTGAGCAATCACTGCCACTAAAGACTCAGCAAGTGCAACCCGCATAGCATCTTGTTCATCTCCATTGTAGAGATTGAGAATACGTTCAATAGTTTTCACAGCGCTATTGGTGTGCAGCGTTCCCATAACCAAGTGACCTGTTTGTGCGGCTTTTAGGGCTGTGTTCACCGTTTCTTTATCCCGCATTTCACCCACTAGAATCAAATCAGGGTCTTCCCGCAAAGCAGCTTTCAATGCGTTGTCAAATTTTCGGGTATGCATTCCCACTTCCCGTTGTTTGACCAGAGACTTTTTACTCTTATGAACAAATTCAATCGGATCTTCAATGGTAATGATATGTTTGGCCATTTCCGAATTGATATAGTCAATCATTGCAGCCATTGTTGTTGACTTACCAGAAC
The DNA here is from genome assembly GCF_009725235.1 of Scytonema sp. UIC 10036. The sequence continues at coordinate 52,381 of NZ_WJFC01000049.1, read as the reverse complement.
CTGTGGGACCTGTCACTAAAATCAAACCTTTGTGATAGTGGCATATATCCTTGAAAACAGTAGGCAGCCTCAATTGCTCCATTGTCAATATTTTCAAAGGAATTAACCGCAGTACCATCGCAGAGCCTTTTAGGGAGTCAAAAATATTAATCCGCACCCTAGCAAATTCGTACTGAGTAGCCCCGTCAAATTCGAGGTATTCTTCAAAGCGCTGAATTTCCGCATCAGTCATGATCTCCCGCATCCACTCCATAAACGTCGATTTATCGGTTACGGGATAATCTGTCGGCTGCATTTCTCCTCGGTTTCGGAAACGAGGCACTTCACCCACACCCAAGTGAATGTCAGAATACCCTTTATCAAAGGCTTCTTGTATTATCTGTCCCAGAGTTAGCCCTGAATTATTACTTTTAGGACGAGAGGAAGTAGCCATTGGTGGTGGTGTTCCAGGACGATGAGCCGATGGAGCAGATGTAGGCGGTGGTGGTGCAGAGGCGGCGGAGTTTGTTGTCGCAGTGCGGTTGGGATGCCTATCTACTGGTAATTCTAAAGTCTGTGTAGACTGACGCATCGTACTCATTGCTGGTGGTGGTGGTGGTAATGGAGGAACACCACGGGTTGAATTTGCTGTGGGATTCAATGGACGCTGTGATTCTGTCATATCTATTTACAAATAGGGCGTGTATTGGTTTACTGGAAATTCACAACAAAAGTTAAACAAAAATGCGACTTTTGATAGATGCAGCTATCCTGTCTGGTCTATCTATTAGCTGACTAGTTCTAAAAATGGAGCATAACAGCAATTTCTTTGACCGATTTCATCTTAGTGTCAATTTGGTATCATTTTTTTAACTACGGTATGTTCTCTATTAGTTTAAGAAACTGTGTAACTTGTCTATATCTTATATATTACACGTTTTACACTAAATATACTCAGTAATATTCTGTAGCTTTTATAGTATTATTAAATACACTTATGAGTTAAAAAAACTTTATTGTTATATGAGAAAAATTTTTTGGCTCTTTATGTTCATGGGCTGTGATTATCCGTAAAACCACTACTTAAAAAAAGGTCAATACCAGCTATGAATTATGAGAAACATCACCTATTTTCATAAGAAATGTTAAGCGTATTAGCGACACAGCACCTGAAATAAAGCTTAAAGATCGATACCCAATTACCTCTCTATCGAGAGGTAGATGATGTAGAGGAGTTTTCCACTAACTACTGAATCAAAGAGCATTCCATAATTGCGAAAGATTAACTGTAAAGTTTATTAACTAAATGCTCATTTTCCCAATTGGTTTTTATATACTGAATTTCTAATAATCGTTGATCCCGCTGTAAAGTAAGCGAGATTTCCAGCAATTCAAATTTCTGTCTTGATTTTGGAGAATAGGGTTATGGCTTTGTCTCAGACATCAGATTTAGGAAAGACTTACTCTTTACTAATAGTTAAAAGTTTTTTGATATGGACTTTTACATTGGCAGTGTGTTTGTTGGTTGTCGGTTTTCCTTTAGTGGTTTTGATGGCTACGATTGGGTGTTTGTTGTCAATTGTGTTGGAATCGGTAATGCCTGTTAGCGCAGTTTTACTGGTTGCAGGCGGTTTAATTATGTTTAATGTGATGGCTGTGGTGTTGGCAGCAGGGGTTCTCACATTCAAGGGAGTTCATCCTAAAGAAGTGCAGTGGTTAAGTTGGCTGCACGGAGAATCTGAAAATACTCAAGCTAAGTGCGTTTACGCTTCTTGCCCATTGACCTGTGAAATTAAGATGTAATTACCGCAACTCAATTCGACAACAGTACACCTGCCCGGTTCATCCGGGTTTTTTCATGTTTTTGTCATTGGGCATTGGGCATTGGGCATTGGGCATTGGGCATTGGGCTTTGGGCTTTGGGCTTTGGGCTTTGGTTAGCGATCGCTGATAATTTTTATTTTTTTCCTGCGGAACAGGTAGATCGTCCGTTTTGTTTTATGGAAACTTATATTTGAAATACACGTAGGTAGGGCTATGTCAGACAACAGCGATATGTGCTGGGCTTTAGCCTTACCTACTATTGACAAATGACCAATGACAAATGACAAATGACAAATGACCAATGACAAATGACAAATGACAAATGACTAAAAAACAAATTCACATTATATTAGGTACTCGTCCGGAAGCAATTAAGCTTGCTCCAGTTATTCAGGTTTTTCAAAGCTCTTCCACTGTTGAGACTAAAGTCATTCTCACCGGACAGCATCGCGAGATGGTGGCACAAGTTATGCAACTGTTCGATCTCGAAGCAAATTACGATCTGGAGATTATGCAGCCAAAGCAGACTCTCAGTGACATAACTTGTCGCAGTTTGAGGGGTTTGGAAGAATTATTCCAACAGAATAAACCAGATTTGGCGATCGTGCAGGGCGATACAACAACTGCTTTTGCAGCAACTTTGGCGGCGTTTTACCAAAAAATTCCCGTGGGTCATGTGGAAGCTGGGTTACGAACGGATGATTTGCTCAATCCATATCCAGAAGAAGCGAATCGCAGGTTGATTTCACAACTGACTCAACTGCATTTTGCTCCAACTCCTTTAGCTGTGGAAAATTTGGAACGTTCTGGTGTTTTGGGTAAAGTGCATTTGACTGGTAACACGGTGATTGATGCGTTGTTGAGTGTTGCTGCACGGGAACCTGCTTGTTTTGTACCGGGATTGGAATGGTCTCAATACCGCGTTTTGTTGGCAACAGTTCATCGTCGTGAGAATTGGGGCGAACCATTGCAAGATATTGCTCGAGGATTTTTGCAAATACTGGATAAAATTCCCGATACAGCTTTACTATTACCGTTACATCGCAATCCTACCGTGCGAGAACCATTACAAGCATGGCTGGGTAATCATCCCCGAATTTTTCTGACAGAACCTTTAGATTATGCTGAATTGGTCGGAGCAATTATGCGATCGCATCTTGTACTGACTGATTCTGGTGGTTTGCAGGAAGAAGCACCTAGTTTGGGAAAACCTGTACTGGTGCTGAGAGAAACCACAGAAAGACCAGAGGCGGTGACTGCGGGTACAGCGAAACTGGTAGGAACTGCAAGTGAGAATATTTGTGCTAACGCAGTTGAATTACTAACCAATCCAACTGCTTATGAAACAATGGCAAATGCGATTAATCCTTTTGGGGATGGGCAAGCTGCAAAGCGCATTTTACAAATTGTACAAGATTATTTTGGTATTAGTTCGTAAAATTTTAGTTAAGCAATTGTGCCAAATAATAAAGTAAAATGACATCAATGCAAAAACCCAGTTTAAAAAAGCTGGGTTTTTCCGTATTTGCTCTACTCCAGTTAATATACTTATTTGCCAAAATCATGCCCGATTTTTCTACGTGATAAATAAACCTAATGTTTAATTTCTAACAAAAAACGGACATTGATTTCATACATCACAAATTACACAAATCCAGTTTTTGTCTGAATTTCAATCCTTCTCAAAATATTTCCGAGCGCTAAAATGATAACTGAAATGTTGCTTTTGTATACTTTAAAAACACTAAAATCCTATGCTGGCAAATGCCATACTGATTAATAATTCCTATTGACATTTAGTAGTATAATTTAAGAGAAAACTCGGAAGCGAAAGTAACTACTAAATAGTTACATTACTAACAATGTCTTCATCCAAATGATTTCATACCTTGGCAGCACATCAAGCATCCCCTAGCCAATTTATGTACTTGCACACCTGTCCAGAATTCCAACTGTTTTTGGAGTACACACCCACAGCCGTTGCCATGTTTGACCGCCATATGCGTTATATGGCAGCCACCCGCAGGTGGTTAACAGACTATGGTTTCCAACAAGAAAGCTATATTGGTCGCGAGCACTATGAGATTTTTCCTCAAACTCCCGACAAGTGGAAAACAGCGCATCAACTGTGTTTGACTGGTTGTACTGAAAATTCGTCAACTGACAGTTTTGTCCGAGAAGATGGCTCTGTAGAGTGGGTGAAATGGAAGGGTTGCCCTTGGTATGACTGCAATGGTGAAATAGGAGGTACAATTTTCTCTTCGGAAATCATTATTGAAAGCAAGTACACTCAAGAGGCAGAGATTGAGAAACAAACAGCATTAGCCACAACTATCAAAGACATTTCACAACCCAATTGCGCTGAAACGGATGTTAACCATTCAGAAGCACAGTTCCGAGAACTCTACCGACATACTCGTCAAGCTGCACTCAACGCTCAAAAACAGGCACATCAACTTGAAAGAACTATAGAAGAACTGAAAAAAACGCAAACTCAACTGGTACAAAGTGAAAAAATGTCCAGTCTGGGACAACTCGTTGCTGGCGTCGCCCATGAAATCAACAATCCCGTCAATTTTATTTTTGGCAATATAGTTCACGCCAATGGTTACGTAGAGGATTTGTTAAACTTGCTCAAACTGTACCAGCAAACGTATCCCCAGCCCACACTAGAAATTCTTGAGGAAATCGACGCTATTGATTTGGATTTTCTCATGATGGACTTGCCAAAGTTGCTCAATTCTATGAAGATAGGAGCCGATCGCATTCGTGAAATTGTCCGTTCGTTACGAAACTTTTCCCGTCATGACGAAGCCCAAATGAAAGCAGTGGATATTCGTGAGGGAATTGACAGCACACTCATGATTTTGCAACATCGCCTGAAGGCAACAACAACTCGTCCCGAAATTAAAGTGATTAAAGATTATGAACCTCTTCCACTAATAGCATGCTACGCCGGACAGTTAAATCAAGTGTTTATGAATTTGCTAGCAAATGCTATTGATGCTTTAGAAGAGCAATGGATTCAAGGCAATTACGCGATTTGTAATTCACAGCTTGCATTGAGAGCTTCCGGATGCAGCAAGAGTTCTGTACTGCAAGAATCTCAAATTTTCCATCCTAAAATCCGCATAGCTACCAAGATGATTGAGAGGGATTGTATTGCTATTTGCATTGCTGACAATGGTTCTGGTATGACTCCGGAAGTTCAAAAACGCCTGTTCGATCCATTTTTTACGACTAAACCCGTTGGTGTTGGTACGGGTTTGGGGCTGTCAATTAGCTATCAGATTGTTGAAAAACATGGAGGGAAACTTTACTGTCGTAGCAAGTTAGGTCAAGGTACTGAATTTGTGATTGAGATACCTATTCATCATTTAGAAAATACTTAGTGGTTAGTGGTTAGTGGTTAGTGGTTAGTGGTTGGTGGAATGGGGATTTTTGACTAGCTATTGGGTATTTCCAACAATTAATTATGCATTGTGTACAATTCTTGTAGAGACTAGCATGGCTAGTCTTTACATTGTTTTTCCAAAACACCTAATTCTGTAAGCAGTTGATGGATTTACCCACTCAAGCCTAAAAACAATCGGGTATTTGAATCCACCACTCCAGTTACACGTAAACCATTTCTGGCTTGAAAGTTTCTAACTGCTCTTTCTGTTTCACGATTGTAGTTCCCTGTAACCCTTACACCCAGAGATCTCTGAAGTTCTCTAACAGTGTTACCTCTAGAACCTCGTGCAAGGACATCTCGACGACCTCCAATGTCGTAATTGCTATTGTAACTGTAATAGTCGTTATAGCGATCGCGGTTCCGATTGAGGTAGTTATCATCGTAGTAGCGATTGAGGTCAGAGTAGAGGTAGTCATCTTCGTAGTAGCGATCGCGGTTCCGATTGAGGGAGTCACCCTCGTAGTAGCGATCGCGGTTTCGATTGAGGGAGTCACCCTCGTAGTAGCGATCGCGGTTGCGAATGAGGTAGTCATCATTGTAGTAGCGATCGGGGTTACGGTACAGGTAGTCATCATTGTAGTTAGGACTGTAACCCGTGCTTGCATATCGATCTAATGCTCTTCTGGTTTGCGGTCCCACTCTTCCATCCACTGGGTATAAGCCGTTATTTTGCTGGAAATTTCGGACTGCTCTTGCAGTTGCGGTACCGTAGTATCCAGTAGGTGTGACTCCCAAAATTCTTTGAACTCTGCTCACAGCTGGTCCTTGAGAACCCAAACTCAAGACGCGACCACCAACACCAAGACCGGGAGTGTATCCTCCACCACCACGTCTGCGACTAATCCATTGTGCAGAAGCATAATAGCCCGTAGACAGGCTAGCAAATCCTCTTGTGTATCCTCTAACATTTGGAAGTCGCGAGCCATTGCGGTAGCAAGCTACTCTAGAGTAATAAGTTGATGGACCTGTACGAATATTGAGACAGCTACCATTTGTTCTTACATAGTATCTGCCAGGACCGGAGTAAGCAGCATAGACGACTTGAGCTTGGGCTAAAATTGCAAACAAAGCTGTAGCAGTAGCATAAGTTAGCCACGTCGATTTAAAAAGTTTTTTCCAATCTAGTGTTAATTTAAACTCTGGCAAACTATATTCGTCTTCTACAGTTGCTTCTGCGTAAGCACTATCCATCAGAGAATAAACAAGATATTCCACCAGGCACTCACTCCTTATCAACTAAAATCCTAATGAATACAGAAGTTTACTGGGTTTTGCTTGAAATTTTAATTCAGTGTATTTTACACTACATATATGATAGAGTCTTTTTACTGACGAGCGAGTTGCAAAAATAATAAGATTTATAAAAATTTTCCTGAATTTCATAACGTTATCCAGTGACAGCAAACACCACTTACTACCCTGCTTATATAGACTAGACAAGATATAGTTGTAGCAAAAGTAAATAATTGGATAGAAAACGGTGTTAAAGTACCTGACGATTTTGCAGATACTTTATTCCCAAATATAAATGAAGGAGGAGTGTATCAAGCCGCAGATGAAGAAATTATCGGTATTTTGTATGATGCGATTACAGGCGATGCAATTTCCCCTTTTGCAGCAGCCAAGAGAGATTTATTCAATTGGTGGATAATTGATGTTGTTCCTTCAGCATATTATCTCAAGCTTCCATCTAATTTATATCAACGAACGTTCAGTATTTCCGAGCCTAAGTTAGCATTTACCCTGTGGGAGACTCGTTTGGAACGAGCTAAATCTTTGATAAGTTACGTAATGGGGTCATTAACTGAGTAAATTCGCCATCTTTAAACATTGCATCCCAGTTAGCAGGTAGACGGTGGGGATTGGGATTGTCTTTTGTCGGCACATACAAAAAAATATAATCACAGTGTACGCCATCTAACTTTGTATCTGGAGTAATACACCAGTTTCCAATGTATGTACCTGTCAGAGTTGCACCTCTCAAATCTGTTTTGTCTAGTTGCGCTCCTGTAAGATTGGCTCTGGAAAGATCGGCACCTTGCAGGTTTGATTCATTTAGCTTGGCTGTAATGAAGCTGGCATCTTTCAAATTAGCGCCCTGCAAATTTATACCTTGCAAATCCCAGCCATCAAAAGTTTTGCCTTGTAAATCTTTTGTAACTAGCAGTTGACGTAGATTTTTATCCTCAAGATAAGTTGTCCTGACATCAGCCCAATTCATCATTTTTGCCCGAAACCAGCAAGTACGTGTAAGGATAGATTTATTGAAATTGGCGTTTTTCAGTCTTGCCTGTGTAAAGTTCGCATCTGTCAAATGGCTACCTTGAAAATTCGTTCCACGCGCGCTGACAAAATCTAGAGCAACATTGCGAACCCAAATTTGTCTTTCATCTTCAAACAGTGCGCGACAACCAACATCAGCAGCCAGGAATATTGTCAAGACTGCGATCGCTCCTGCTAGCGATCCTACAATGGAACCCCCTATTTTAACTGCTGCAACCACTCCTATCCCAGCGACAGCCCCTGCTACAGACACCGTAACTGCCACTGCTAATAATCCAGCAACAGCCCCTGCTATAGCTGCAGCCCCTGCTATAAGGACGACACCCGTCGCTGCTGCGATCGCTGCTATGGCTCCTGTAACGACGACTGCCACAACAGTTGCCAATTCCATAATTCCTGCCTGAGTTCCAGCCTTTGCCCATGCCACTGCTACTATCCCAGCCCATGTAACTCCTGCTACCGCAGTCCATATCACCGCTACTGCCAAAAAACCAAAGGCTGCTGAGACTCCTTGGCGCATAGTGATGAGAAAAAACACAAACAATACTGTTAAAGTAACTGCAGCAACATAAGTGTTTTCGCGGTTGCCATTAGCTAGAATACATCCTATGAGAGAACCACCCGTGGCTGATAGCAAACCCGATATAGCTGATAGGAGAAATGCAATAATGACTGTGGCAATTACCCAACGGCGTTGCAGTCCTGCTTTGGCATGGCTGAAGTTTGCTCCTTTAAGGAAGGCACCCGTAAAGTCAGCGCCTCGGATATCTGAGTAGGAGAAATCTGCGCCTGTTAAGTCTTGCCCTTTAAAGGATTTACCTCTGAGTTTGGCACGCTGGTAGTTATGAGCCACGTTTAATTACAAAAAAGGGAATGGGGAATGGGGAATGGGGAATGGGGAATGGAGACCTCTGTTTCCTCTGAAAGTTAAGATGAGGAAATTGTTATTACGGGTCGTAGCCTACGATTTTATCTCAGATCGGGATAGATGTCAATTAGGGATTAGGGGTTAGGGGGTAGGGGTTAGGGGGTAGGGGTTAGGGGTAGGGGTTAGGGGTAGGGTTAGGGGGTAGTCTCTGAATCCCTACTCCTACCCCTACTCCCTTTTATTAAAATATTTTCATCTAAGCTTCACTGCTAATTTACCCTGCTTGCAGAAACTGGAAATGGTGTTGGCAAACTTGTAGAAAAATAAATGGCAAATAAATATCAAGCAAATAGCAAGTCCACAGAAATGGTCGCAAAATATCCACCTCCACAAGGATGGCGTAGAGCTTTCCATAGTGTCCGCGCTCGTCTGTTAGTTTGGTACTTTCTGCTAACAGCTTGTACGGCACTATTTTCCATCCAAACAACTCGCCAGATATATTGTGAAGACTTAAAAGCAAGGGCTGACGCTTCTTTGGTTAAAGAAGTAGCAAGATTTCAGTTACTGGAAAAGCAGTATATTGCAAAGCGAGCGGGAAAAGCAGTAGAGACGGCTGCATTGTTTGATAAATTTTTGGCTACTTATGCTCCTACACGGAATGAGTATATTATTACTCTTATTAACGACGAAATTTACAAATACAGCCCGATTTTACCTTCTGAGCTTTTCGAGCAATATCCAGCCTTGATGCGGCAATGGACTTACCTTACGGAACCAAAAAAAGGTTACATACAAACTTCTACACAAAGGATTCTCTATGTGGCGCACCCAGTCAGTATAGGTGGGGAAAGAGCAATGCTTGTTGCAATTCATGATGCTTCAGCGGCTTTTCAAGCGGGCACAAATGCCATTTTCCTAGTGATGCAAGTCACGCTGATTGTCCTGCTTATCTTTTTCTTACTGGCATGGATTACGGCAGGTAGGGTCTTGTATCCCCTACGTTTGCTGACAAAAACTGCTCAATCTATTACTGAGTCAGATATGACACAACGTATTCCAGTAAAGGGAGCGGATGAAATAGCGGAGTTGACGAAAACTTTTAATGAAATGCTGGATCGGTTGCAGTTTGCCTTTGATAGCCAGCAAAAGTTTCTCAACGATGTCAGTCATGAACTGCGGACTCCGATTACGGTGATTCAGGGTCATCTGGAAATGTTACAGTTTTTCCCAGAAAAACAGGAGGTGACTGTTGCCTTGGTAATGGATGAGTTAGATCGCATGAGTCGCCTGGTGAATGACTTGCTACTGCTAGCAAAAACAGAACGCCCGGATTTTCTGAGGATCAAGCCAGAAGAACTAGATTGGCTTACAGAGGAAATGTATCTCAAAGCGCGATCTCTTGCCAATCGAGATTGGCGGTTGGAATCTAAAGGGTTAAGTCCAATTATGGTTGACCGTCAGAGGTTAACTCAAGCAGTGATGAATTTAATTCAGAATGCAGTTCGCCATACGAGTAATGATGATACCATTACACTTGGTTCCTCTGTAAAAGGGGATTATATTTATATTTGGGTAAGCGATACAGGAGTTGGAATTGCCCCAGAAGACCAAAAACGCATTTTTGAGCGTTTTGTACGGGCGACGAAAGAAGACCAGTATGAAGGGCATGGGTTGGGATTGGCGATTGTGCAAGCGATCGCTCAAGCTCATGGTGGATGGGTCGAACTTGTCAGTCGTCTGGGTCATGGGTCTACCTTCACTATTGTGATTCCCCTTGCGTCTGACGAAGAGCACCGAATACATGAATCGGATTCTGATCGCCGAAGACAATCTTCGCATCACAGCCTTCCTGGAAACCGGGTTACAAGCACACGGGTTCACAACCACAGTAGCCACCAAGGCTAAAGATGCATTGGATATGGCGGATAGTCACAATTTTGACTTATTGATTCTCGATCTGGGTTTGCCAGATAAAGATGGTTTGGATGTACTGCAAGAGTTAAGGGGAAGAGGAGAAACCTTCCCCATTATCGTCCTCACTGCCCGTGATGGTGTGGATGATACGGTCGCAGGATTGGAGGGAGGTGCTGATGATTACATTACCAAACCATTTCGGTTTGAAGAACTGCTAGCACGTATCCGAGTTCAATTACGCAACCGTTATGTACCCAGAACGAAGGAAGAAACTATTCTAAGAGTTGGTAATATTGCTTTAGATTTGCTCTCACGAGAAGTTTGGGTGGGAGATAAGTTGGTAGAACTTTCCACTCGTGAATTTATATTAGCAGAAGTGTTTTTACGTCACCCGATGCAGGTTATGAGTCGAGAACAATTACTGAACCGCATTTGGGGTTATGACTACGATCCGGGTTCGAATATTGTTGACGTTTATGTGGGTCACTTGCGGAAGAAATTGGGAAGCGATCGTATTGAGACCGTCAGGGGAATTGGTTATCGTTTGCGAACTTAACAGTAATCAGTAACCAGTGACCAGCCCCCCTCGTTCCCAGGCTCCGCCTGGGAATGCCTTTAGACAAGGCTCCGCCTCCTGTACTCAAAGTAGTCTTGATGAAAAACCACCCTGCTCTGGACAAACGCCCAGTTTTCTTAACCGCTCCCGGATGGATGTAGGGGTAGTGCTTGCTATTTCTTTGCCAAAAATTCTTAAACCGTGAGAATCTCAATGCCCCGAAATGGATTTAACACCAGCAAATCATCATCTCCAGTCACAATACACTCTGCTTGACCACTCACTGCTAATTCCAGATACTTATTATCTTTTGGATCTCGCCATTCTTCAATCTGTGCAGTCACCTCAATAAACTGAGTGGTTTCTGTTAAATCTTCGATTATTCGTCATCATTGAAAATTGATTCTAAGATTTCAGACGTTAATCCTCGCTCTTGTGCTTCTTGGCTAGCTTTATCCATCGTGTTTCTCAGGCGGGCGATCGCTTCTTGTCTTTTCGCTGTCAATTGAGACTGCATAATTACCGCAATCTTGAGTTGTAGTTGTTCCTGCTCTTCTTCAGAGGCATTACGGTATGCCTTGGGCGGGAATATGCTGCGTTTAGGCTGAGCATAATATATACTGAAGAATCATGTATATTTAAGGCAACTTTAAATTTAATTCTTGTAAAGTCTCAGACTGGGCGTTAATTGTAATTGTATTAAAATCCACAGATTTACCGTTTACTTTTAACTCATAAGTTCCTTGTCGCAGCTGTTCTAGATAGTAAACACCAGCACTATTAGTAATAGATATAACGGATGACTTAGATTTGGTAGAAATGGCTTCCACCCGTGCTCCTGCAAGCGGTTTTCCTTCGGCATCAGTAACAACTCCACCAACGGTATAAGAGGGTTGAAGCGGGATGATAATGGGTGTGTAACTTCCTGCAACAACTTCAACAGCAAAGGCATTAACCGAAGGTTGAAAGTCAGGAGGAAACCCGGCGGGTTCTAACTCTACACGATAAGTTCCTGGCGGAAGACGCAGGAGAAATCTATCCTTCTTAATATCGAGTTCCCCTGGTTTCACGACCTGGTTGTTGATAATGAGAAATTCAGGGTTATCTGTATATATTTCTTCATTTCTATCCCGCTTTCCATTGCTGTTGCGATCGTAAAAAGGTCGAACTAACAAACCCCCTTCCGTATGTAGTCGTTCCAATTGGCGATCGCCTGGGCTAATTCCCTGTTGAAAATTGAGACTCGGAACCAATTGAAGACTGAAACTGCTTCGCTCCGAAGTCAGGGAAACTCCCTCATAACGTGCCTGTAATAGAATACCTGGTACAATAGTTGTTCCCGCCGTCGCATAAATTCCTGAGCCTTCAGAACCAATTCTATACCCTAATTCCGTTTGCCAAAGATTCTCGCCGTACCTGTTGCGAGTTGGAGATCTATAACTCCAGTAAGCAGTTAGCAAATTAGCATTTTGTGACGAATTAAGAGTTTGGTAATTTAAAAATAAAGACTGGGAAGGATTAAGTAGGTATGATAACTGGGAAGATGTGCTGGTATGATTTCCTTGGTGGCTAAAGTAGAACTTTCCTAAACTTTGATTCAGACTCCAACTGAACCGACCATCTGTATTAACACCTAGTGTGGCAAGGGTTGACGACTTACTCCCACTGGCAGAATATTGAATATTAAAATTTGCACCTTGGTCAAAACTACCATTACTGACAAATCTAAATTGAGGTGAGATTCCCCAATCAAGGTTATAGTGAATCGAATTCAAATTGCTACTCACTCCGGCATAAAAATTAGGATAATCATTCCATATTAAATCGATATTAACATCCATATCATTTCCAACTAAGCCAGAAACAACGGCTCTGAAAGGAGAACCGCTAGGCTGATAAAAAATCTCTCCCAAAGCATTAAATGATGAGTTATAAACACCACCTACACCAACGGTTAAATCTTGTGCCAGTCCCCACCTTTGCACAACTCCTGCGTTAAATTGCGTAAACTTTCCTAGAAAATCATTCTTCTTTAATCGACGTTGCCATCCGCCAGAAATAACCAGTGCTGATGTTCCCACTGGCAATTGTTCCGGTAATATCTTAAAGCGAGCGTTTTCAACTAGCGGTTGGGCAGTCAAGAGTCCACGAGGATACAGTAATACTTGGTAGTTCGTTCCAATTTGTCTGCCAACAGGAACATTATCAAAGCGGTAAATTCCCGAAGCATTCACTAACTGCTCGGCAATCACTTTTTTGCTATAGATATTTGGCACCAGACGCACTAAAGTGCCTGGTTCAGCACGACCTGTCACTGTTGCTGTAATACGCTCTGGTTGTAGGCGCTGGGTCGGATTTGCACCCCCAATCCCATAGTTAGGAAAAGGAGAAAACCCCTGACGTTGAATGGTGGTAAATCCCCAAAAGTCATTCCCACTTTGACTGCGCCAAAAAGTCGGTTGAGAACCTAAATAATAATCACTCTTATCTGTTTGTCTCAGGACTTGTAGTTCTGATAATTGCCAAGTTTGCCGCTCTTTTAAGTCGGCTTGATCGACCTGCACAAACCAGCTACTACCCAATATTGTACCAACAGCCGATAAAGTTCCCTGATTCGTCAAATCAGAACCTTCTGTTCCACTGAGATTGATGTGCTCTTCTACCTGACTCAAGGTTAGATTTGGAGCAGATATTTTAGGCAGACCTTTTAATATTACAGGTTGTCGTTCCCTTTCGTTGCTCGCTGAATTTTGCACTTCAGGAACATCAAAAACAATTGCATACTCACGGCTGTCAAATTTGGCTTGGATTCCGAAAAGAGCTTTAATCTCTTTAATGGAAAGCACTAACCCCAATTCTGGATCGTTGCGAATCTGGTTGAGGTTGAACCGAACAATTTTAAATGGCGATCGCAACTCGACTTCGCGATCTGATATAACTTTAGATGTAAATTTTAAGGTTCCCAGGACAGCTTCATAAGGAATGAGCCAATTTTCAAAATCAACTGCTTCCGTATCCGTGACTTTCCCTCGCACTAAAACCCCCGGATTGAGATTGCGCTCTCCGACATTTAACCCGATAATAAAAGTTGTAGAATCTGTTAAATTGTTTGGGTCAAGCTTTGTTTCATGTGACGGGGTTAAGACTGGCTCTAGTTGAGTATTTTTCGGAGGTGAAATGGCTGGCTTTTGTGTTGTTTGTTTTTTTTCTGCTTGAGTATTTTCTTGAGTTAAAATAGTGTTTATGAGTTGTGAAGATGGTGCTATTTCTGCTAAAGTTAAACTAGACTTAAAGAAAGAATCACTAATTGAAATGAGAGGAATTAAATTTAGAAAATAGAAGATTTTGAGAGGTGCTTTCAGCATAACATAATTGAAGCGAATTTATATATAACCTGCTATTTTTAGTAAAATTCAATGCACCCTTTAACATCTACATATCTTCCGCAACTGGCATATCAAAAAAGGTACATTGCTGTGCTGTATTTGCCAGATAGAGCGAATACAGCGCAGCAATGTACCTAGAAATCCATTAAGTATTGTGACAACTGTGTAAGCCCTAATCTGCTTACAGCCGTATGCAATTGTGTCAGGTAAAAAATTTTGATATCTGACACATGACCCCACACGGGTAGTCTATTCAATTGCTAATTATTGTAAGTAAGAGTTTCTAGTTGAGCATTAATCAAGTAATAATAGAAACCGTGTTTCTTATTGGGGCACGCCAAGAAATTTTGTGGTATATTTCTTCTAGCAGTTCGGTTTTGCCCTCGGCTCTTTAGGAGCGTTTAAGGAACAGAAAATTTCACATTAAATGGAATTTTATTAGTCCGGTTGACTCCCCAGCCCAAATTTCCAGACAGTTGATATTCTCCTGATTCTAATTTTTTAACATAATCAACAATCAGATAACGCTCTCCTTCAGCAATGACAGTGGTATCTATCCCTCGACCCTTGTAAATCTCTTGCTCTCCCTTTTTAATCGTCCACTCGCCCTGAAGAATGGCACTAGCTTTTCCCGTATTACGAACAAGGAGTTGAACTTGCTTAAATTGAGGATTATATCGAGCACTTTTCACACTGAGATTATGGGAAATATTGCCCTTGCGAACATAAACAGCGACTCCCACTTGCGGAACAATGGCCGTTTTGAAGGTGATACCAGTGGTTGTATTGGTTTCCTTCTGCATTATCGCTTCTAAATTTTCTGTAAACAGCATGGCGCGATATTCACCATCCGGTAAACTGGGAGGAAAGCGCACAACAAAGCGGATTCTGCGTTCATCTGAACCAGAGACTTGCAGTTCTCTGGGTGAAAATTGCAGGTAGGGAGTCAAATCTTGAGGACTCGACTTTAAAGGTTTATACCCTTGTTCTGCATCGTAGGTAAAGGGGGCGCTATAAACGCGGGCGCGAAACTCTTTGGCATCTCCATTCCGAACTGTAATCGTTCCTTGGGCTTGACCTCGTTGAACTTGGGTTTCGATCACTAGTGGCGAAATAGCAATGTCTGCTCTCGCAGCAGTTCCCCATAATAAAAAGCTAGATAGCAAAACACTGCCTAAGGGGGATAGGGCTAGAAGCCCGGTTTTTTTCTGGATCTTTAATTTTGAAAACCTCGATTGTTGCAAGAAATCGGGTTTCTTTGTAGAACTGCTCATAGGATATAAAATAAGCTGCTTTACAGCAAGTTTCATGTTTGATTTGTCTAACACACAGCCATAGGAACCATCGCGGTAAAAGGATTGGAGCTTGAACCACTGCATCCAATCCTCTCCAAAGAATTAAGATAACTAGATCGAGGTTTTGAGAAGCCTGATTTCTAAATGAAAGCAGGCTTGTTCTTGACTCTATTCTAGTTAGGAGTAGCGGTGAGAGTGACTTTATACTGATAAACACCAGCAGGTGGTGGTGTAGAGCCAGTGACTTGACCAGCATTCATACCGACTTTCAAAGTATGGTTACCAGGAGTAATGTTTAAAGGACTTGTGGACATTATCGCTGGGTTGTCCCATAAAGCAGTCCCAACGCTACTAGATGTTGTTGTGTTGCTGTCGGCAGTTGCACCGTAAACAAGAGCCTGCCTGGTAGTATCAACGAAACCCGTAGGTGCCGTTACCTTAACAGGGGCAGCTACACTTATTTTCGCAATAAGACGATGGTGCAAGATCTAAGATGAATGATTTAGGATTGCTATATATAACCAGGATTTAGCTTGAGTCTATTTCTTGATGAAAAGTATTCACCCTCAGAAATGAAGTTTCTGGCTCTAGTAGTCTGTCACATAAATTCTGATGGGTAAGTAGTAGAGTGAGCAGTACCCACCAACAGCTAACGGTGGGTAGTACCCACCCTACTTGAAAATCTTGTAGCCCATCAAAATCAATGTGGGGGACTACTAAATGACCTACGCTCAATAAGAGCGTCATTTTCTTGTAAGTTGGGTTGAGTGAAGGTCTAGCCAACAAATGCCCTAGGTTTCGTACCTCAACCCAACTTACAAGGTTATAAAAACTCGGTTTCTCCCCCTGCTGAGACACTGGGTTGATTTCTTGGTTACAGCTAACATTATGTTGCTTCAAGCTGCAGAAATCCGGTTTCTCGTCCTGCTCAAAATGACAGAAACCAGACTTCTCATTCCCACCTGCAACAATTTCTACTTCTTTTAACTCCTCAGATAAGGCTAAATTATCATCTGTAACGGGTTCTTTTTGCTTAGACTTCCTTGCTTTTGGAGATGCGGGCGTCCCATGTTCCTCTCCCAAATATTCAATCATATGCTTTCGCAAAATTGCCCGCGCTTGGGAAATTCGCTTGCGAACGTTATCGTAAGAAATATTTAGCTGTTCGGCAATCTCTTGATAAGACAACTCTTGCTCGAAATGCAGCACAAAAGTCTCGCGCAATCTATCTGCTAACTCATCAATTGCACGGCAAAAAAAAACTTCGAGATCTCGCCGCGTAGCCGCGAGATCTGGTGTTTCTGCTTGGCTAGCCAATTCTTGTTCTTTTGTAAGCGCGATTTCTTCCCAACTTTCCATTTTCATCGAGCTTTTGTTTCTTTCTCGATGGATATCCACACAGAGGTTTTTAGTCAGTTGAGTCAGCCAAGCTTTGAAGTTGGTGATACCACCATTATAATCCCGTACTTTCTCTCTGGCTTTGAGCATAGCCTGACTGAGGGCATCTTCTGCTTCCGCAACGTTCCCCCCCATCCATTTCAGACAACATCGGTAAAGATAGTCTCGGTATTCTTGCCATAACTGCCAAAAAGCTGAATCTGTATCTTGAGAGTGTGAACAACCCAATGAAGCTGAATGAGAATCTAACATTTTTGAGTCCTTATAGGAGATGGAAACACAAAATAGGTCTTTAAATTTATAAATAAATCTGTCTTTTAGCAGATGCCAGCCTTTCTTTCTTGTTATAGGCAATTGAGTAACGTTTGTAACTTAGTAAATATACTGAATTTAAAACTCAATGCTTGAATTTAAAGAAAAAAAGGAGTCTGATTGAATACAGACGTCCTTTTAGCAGAAGCAGAGAGCATCACTATCGACTCTCGCCTGCCAACATGAAACTTGCTAAACTTCAAGAATTTTGTCAAGCCGATCGCATAGGTCTGTATAGGAGAATCGAGGCCCTCGGCTTACCCAATACCAGTAGTAAATATATCCTCGGCAGTTAAGTTTAACTCTTGAACTTAATGAACGAACGTTACGTATAGTCTTCATTCTTAAGTCTAAATTGTTTACTACCTAAAATCAAAAATGTCTGCTTGCTACATCTTTCTAGAGAATGACTTGATTTCCGTTAATATTTGATAGTTTATTATTGGTAGGAATGCAGGATGTACTTATCTAACAGACATAAAAGCTAGACAAGTTGCTAATCAATTAGTCACAACTGGTCGAGTCGAATCCATATATGGGTGTACGGCTGATTGACCTAACAGCGGAAATTTAACAGGAAATCAACCAAAGCCGTCTTGGTTTTAAAGTCTATTAAGCATGAGGAGTCTTAATTGTAGCTGTGCCTCCCAACTCTCTTTGAAAAAAAACTGTCCAAAAATGACCAAACTTTACCAATTAATTAACTTTATAGGCTCTCCGAGTCCGCTGGTCACGGGGTGGGTTTATGGCAAAAAATACAATTTTTGGTGATTAAAACACCGCCTTGTGACCAAGGTTGGTCAATTTTGAATGACTCCAATAGTTTAACCCAAATTATCACAATCAGATTAAAGCAGTTACCAGCTGCTACCTCTAATTAAAAAGTAGAAAATTGTTAACTCTTTAAGGCGCTATGCCAAGTCCAAAATTACTGAACTCAAACTATTTTCAAAAATCAAAAGATAGTTTATCAGGTTTAAGGAGAAGGGATATGTCAAATGACTTAAATTCATACTTACCTGTACCAACAAAGCAAAAATTTGCAGCTACTTTTCACGTAGTAAGACCGATTAGCTTCTGGGTACAGTTAGCACTAGGTGCTGTTTCAGGCTTGGCTTTGTTCTTGGCAATATTTAGCCGTAGTTCCATTGACCAAACAACGACGAATTCGGCCATGGGGTTTGGAGTCTTTTTTGGTATTATTGGGATTTTAGTGCTGTGTTTTAGGCTCTATTGGGTGAACCGCTACAGGCGTTTAGACAAACTTTTACAGTCCCCTAACCGTGAACTACATCCAAGGAAAGAGGACGTAATTCAAGTATTACGCATTGGATTAATCGTCAGTTTGATAGGGCTATTGTTAGCTTTTTTAGCATCTGAAGTGACCGTTGTTGCTGTACTATCGAAAGCTCTAGCTCTACCTCAAGGAGTGGCAGTCTACAGACCTGAAAATGTCATTCGTTCCCTAGATCTTTTTGTAGTTTTGGCAAACGTCAATCTGATAGGCGCTCACCTTGTAGGAGGCGCTACTTCACTTGGGCTGCTGAACTGGTTAGATCGATAGTAAATAACGTAAGTTCAACGGAACTAAAAAATAGCAGGAGGTAGAGCAGGTAAGTCTTTGGGATAAATATTTATTTACCTGCACCTACTTACAACAACGGCTCTATCTTAGTCTTAACAATTAAATAACCATTTCGGATCGAAGGAATCCAAGAAAGCAAGTTCAGAACAAAAGGCCAACGCTGTGGATATAGCTGAAATAGAGACCAGACATTCACGAGTGACAATCCCATAACAGCTACGTCTCCTTCATTTTTGGCGTACCATTTTATCGGTGCTTCCAAACGAGCCAACCGACTTCCACTTGGTCTAAAAAAAGTCCTTACTACATCCATCACTGTACAGTCCGATCGCACCCATCTTAAGGAGAACTTGCGAGATCTTGTTCTAAATGCTTGCTCGTTGATAAACTGCTGACAGTACAGTCACTTGATGGAGACAAATGTGATGTTAGACGAGCCTGTGGCAATCGGTACAGATGAGAATCATCAAGTAACTGCCATTATCTCCCACCTGATTCGTCCGGGCCGAGAGCAGGGATATGAGGAATGGGTACATGGTATTATTCCTGCCGCCAAGCAGTTTGATGGACATATGGGTGTAAGCATCATTCGACCTCGCGATCGCACTCATCCGGAATACGTCGTCATTCTGCGGTTCGATAGCTACATTAATCTCAAAAAATGGATGGAATCGGACGTGCGGCGTGACTGGATTGAGCGATTGCAACCATTGATTGAGAAACCAGAGAACGTACAAACCATGACTGGATTGGAAACATGGTTCACGCTATCTGAAAAGCCACTCAAAGCTCCACCCCCTCGCTACAAAATGGCACTGATTACCTGGCTGGGAGTGTTTGTGACTTTGGGGATTGTCAGCCGATTGTTGGCTCCGCTTTTGTCCGGTTTGCCTGTATTGCTCAATCAACTCATCACCACCGGACTAGTTGTAGCACTGCTCACCTATCTGGTGATGCCCCGTCTAACAAAACTATTCCAACCGTGGCTTTACCCCAAAGTCTAATACTCTTCCTTGCGATCGCGCTTCGTTAATAGTGTTGCGCCAATACTAATCCTACCTCAGGAAGAGCTATGTGATTAATGTTAGATTTTACAAGCCTCTAGGCGAAAAAAGAGACAACGCCCCCATGAAACGCGAACCCGCCAATGGAGACCCCCTCTTCGGACACCAATAAAAGCCCCAAACGCTGGCAAATGTCCATAGGGTGCTGATATATCAAAGGTTACATCTTCATAGTAAATCCAGTATACTAAGTGTGCCTTTTCTCTCCATTTCACGCACTCGCCAAATTTATCCCAAGCTTCTTCAAAGTATTTGCCGTCAGGTAACCCCCCAACTTCTAGGTAAATTTTCTTTTGGGTGCTAAAACCAAAGCGTCCATTGCTATACTTTACCCACAAGCGATCTATGGTATGAAGGTCAGTACAAGGAAAGTTTAAAAGATCGGAATCTCTAATCCAATCACCATCCGAGCGACCAACAGCTTGACGCATGACCAAATAAGTTTCATAGTCAGCTTCTTTCCACTTTTTTGCTTTGAGTAAATTACACAGTCGCGTGTAGTCTACCCCCTTTTCAGAACTGAGTTCATCTTCCAAAAAAGAAATTTCGCCATTCTCTGCACATTCTTCAACCAAATTACGGCACACTAGCTTAATTTTTGCCGCAGTGCTGTTATCTAAAGGAGTATTAGGTGACGAAACAACAGCTATCTCTGAATAAGAATTTGTTAGCAATTGTTGAGCAACAGCTTGTAACTTTAAGTTTCCAGGGTTTTCTTTGCACGCAGCACGAACTAAATCCTCAAGCCATCCTTGAGCTTTTGCGGTTTTAATCAGTTGAAAAATAATTTCTTGTAACTGACTGCCTCCTGCAATGATATCTAAGCTTTTATCTAGCTCGTAAAATAGCATTTGCTCTAGCTGGTACTTATTAGGAAAGGCGTCAATTAAAGCATTTTGTAGTTCTCTTAGTTGCTGACCGGATAGCTTCATATTGTATAATATATTTTATAATAAAAGATAAGTGCAAAACTGGGTAAATGTTTGGACATCAATTGAATATCAGAATATTTCATTCCTAACAGCTACAATTACCAGTCTTTCTGAGAGAGGAGAAACACGTAGGCATCTCTTGTTTTCCACGAAAAACTAAAACTGTTCCCTATACTTTGCTCGTCGCAATCCCTCTTCAATTGAGCGTACTTCTTCATCCAACCGCAGACGAGAAGTACTTGCGGGGTTTGCTGCCAGAATTAGAATAGTTTTGGCACGGGTATCATTGTTCATGAAAAAGTAGTGCTAACGCAAACAGAACAAGTGGAGAGCGGTAATGCTTCCTCTATTTGAGGAAACAAAAGTTGGCTTAAATCAGCAAGCACAATTGAACGATGGCAGATGGCAGATGGCAGATAACATTTATGTTCCGTTTAGAACGGAGTAGCACCCCGACAGAGCCGGTAGCCACGCTCACGAGTTCAGTGGGGGTCTTAAACCCTTGAACATCCCAGTACGGGGCTCCAGGACAGGAGCCAGAATTCCCGAATGCACTCCGCAGGAGGCAACGTGCCTTTCCCGATAAATTAGTGTAAATGTCTTGATAATCTTTCTTTATTTGCCTAGCCTTACCCGGATTTCTCTCAAAAGAATAAAAAAAAGATCGCAAACTACCAAAAACTCAGATTGTACAGCCAAAATTTTCTACTGCTCATTCATCGTAATGACTATTTAAGCTACGAAACGTTCAAAAATCAGTTCGATATGTCGAGCCTATTTGTTCGGGCTACCAACTAGCAAGCGCTCGCTTCCATTTGGCGATCGCACACTACGTAAGTTGCTTTATACCCCGATATCAGCGCTTTTCTTAAGATACCACCCACGGCATAGAGGATCTCGCAGTTCCTTGGCAAATTCCTAAACTATTTAAATTAAGCATACAGAGGTAAAACATTAAGAGCCTTCCTAGTTTTATCAGTTCATCTTTATAAACTTTTCCTTATCCTTGATTTTTAAGTATAAAATTTAACTAAATAAAATAGAATATCTGCTCGCGACATCCTTCTAGAGACTGACTTAACTTACGTTGATATTTGATAGTTTATTATTGGCAGCAGTGCAGGATGGATATATATTCCAAAAAAAATGAACACCTACACTCATCAAAAACTCAAACTTCCTTTATCTTTGAATGAAGTAGAATTGCCAGAAGAGTTACCACCTATTGTTCTACTGGCTTTTACTCGCCCCGATCTACTAGAACAAGTTCTATTAGCCCTAGCCAAACAAACATTAAAGCCCAAAAAAATTCTGGCTTTCATTGATGGAGCGAGGAATGAAAAAGACAAAAAATTGATAAAAAAATCTATTAATTTATTGCAAGAATTTTCCAATACTATTCCTGTTGATATTATATCTCGCCCGCATAATTTAGGCTGTGATGTCAATGCAGTTACTGCCCTCACTCAAGTTTTTACTCATTTTCCTGCTGCTATATACTTAGAAGATGACGTTGTTCCCAATCCTTATTTTTATGACAGAATGTGTCGTCTGTTAGTAGCTTATCGTGATTTTCCTCAAGTGTTTTCAGTTACAGGCTATGCAAATTTCCCTCAAGGATTGAATCAAGTCATTAAAGAAGATTTTATGGTATCACAACGAGTATTTGCCTTGGGTTTGGGAACCTGGGCAGATCGTTGGCATGATTTGAATCTTGCTAACTATAAACAGGGCTATAACCCTTTTGGTAATTATTATAAAATCCCTGCAACAATCCAAACAAAGTATACAATTGTTAATCAATTTTTTCTAGAAAACAATCATCAACAAGATTGGGTAATAACTCTGACTTTGGCGTGTTTGTACAAAAAATATGTACACATTACGCCGATGGTGTCTTTTGTACATAACATCGGTTGTGGGCATCCTGAAGCAAAAACATACAACAAAGGTGGAGAACCACGCTGGATCAACTTACACAGCGATCGAACGGCGAATCCTAACAAGTTACCGCCTAGCCTGAAAGTCGTTGACAAATTAGCAGATTCACTTGAGGGAGTAGCATTAGCTAAACACTTACAAAATTGCTCTAGCATATGGTTAAGTCCATCAGCCACATGGTATCTGATACGTAAATATCCTGGATGGCAAAGCAAAGTAGCTTTTTTGAGACTATTTTTTGCTAGGATGTTGAACTATCTCAGACACTTGCGTGCTACCAAATTTGCTGGCATATTGAACTATCTCAGATACTGGCGTGCTACTAAAAAAGCATAACTGTGGGCTTTAGCACTAGTGGTTCTTAAAAGTTATTGCTCCTGTTGCGCGATCGCGATCGCATCCAAATTTTACTACACACCGTTTGACTCTGTTTTCTCGAAGTCATTCAAAATTTTTTCTTTGTATTTTCTAAGAAAATAGAGCTTTGAGCTAAAACCGTGCATGATAGACAGAAAATCTTGCATTAGCTCTTGATGAGGACTTAACTCTGTTTTTCCCAGTACTATCTTGCACCCATTCAGGTTGCAGAACCATTCCACGAAATCAAACCCAAACCTACACAACCTGTCTTTATGTCCTACAACTATCTGCGAGACTTCACCTTCATGCACTCTATGCATCAATGCCATGAACTTTTTGCGTTTGAAGTTCATTCCTGAGCCAACCTCCCTAATGACTTCCGAATCTGGCGCACGCCTAGAAAGTTCAATCACTTGGGTATCAAGTCATCTTTCTGGGAATGAATAGACTTTTGTTGCTACAATAAACTCATAATGACTATGACTTAGAAAAAAATAACAAAAGTTGCATCCTACACACCTTAATATTTCGTTGCTAGGAATTGAATATGGCTAGATTAGAAGGAAAATACGTCTTAATTACAGGAGCGTCACAGGGATTGGGGCGACAACTGGCGATCGCTTATGCCCAGCAAGGAGCCTCTGGGATAGCGATTGTAGCTCGAAGACAAGAAGCCCTCAAGGAGGTACGCGATCGCATCAATGAAGTTGCTCCTAAAACAAATAAAACAACTGTTGTGGTTGTCAGTGCAGATCTAACTCAACCTGGAGAAGTTGAGCGTGTAACAAATGAAGTACGCAAGCGCATTTTAGCTGAAGCTGCCCTTCAAACAAAAGTCCTGACGATCGCTGCTGATTTAACTCAACCAGAAGACATTGAGCGCGTGGTTGCCACAACTTTAAATGAATTTAACGGTAAACTCGACGTACTCGTCAACAATGCTTCAACAATTGGTCCAGCCCCAATGCCATTTCTATTGGATTATCCCTTAGAAGACTTCCACAGCGTCATCAACACCAATTTGATTGCTCCGTTTCTCTTGATTAAAAAGGCTTTGCCAGCAATGATCGAAAGAGGTGGCTCCATTATTAACGTAACGAGTGATGCTGGAGTGAGAGGATATCCGGGCTGGGGAGCCTATGGAATTTCGAAGTTTGGTATAGAAGGGATGTCCGAAACCTGGGCTGCTGAATTAGAAGGTAGTGGTGTGCGAGTGAATTGGGTCGATCCAGGAGACATGAATACTGCAATGCATCGTGCTGCGGAACCAAATGAAGATCCAACTCAGTGGGCAGATCCAGCAGAAGTTACAGATGTGTTTGTTTACTTGGCTTCGGATGAATCTCAAAACGTAAACGGACAGAGATTTCAAGCTCAAGAAGAAAACTGGGGACAAAATAATTCGTAATTCGTAATTCGTAATTAGAAAGTAACAACTTATGGCAACTCCCTTTACCTTTACTCTTCCTATTGAACTCTTAGCTAAAGAGCCACCAGAACGGCGGGGGATTGGACGCGATCGCGTGCGGCTGATGGCGATCGACCGTATTACCAACAAGGTTGAACATACACGATTTGACCGTGTCAGTGAATTTCTTCGTCCTGGCGATTTGCTTGTTTTTAATTCTAGTCGCACGCTTCCGGCTTGCCTGAATGGTTGTGAAGTGCCAAGAGGCAACTGTATGGAAATTCGTTTAGCACAGCATCTCCCAGATGACTCCTGGTTAGTACTGCTGCTGTGCCAAAAGGGCGATCCTTTTTCCTGCGGACTTCGCAGTGGGATGCAAATTGACTTTGGACAAGGATTAACAGGTACAGTTTATGAGCGTGATGTCAATATTCCCAGGCTTTGGAAACTCCGTTTCTCCAAATCGGATACGGAGTTAATGGATTTACTTTATCGTTTGGGGCGTCCGGTTCGCTATGAGTATGTTTCTGCCCCTTGGGAGCTAGACTATTACCAGACAGTTTATGCTAAAGAACCAGGGAGCGCGGAGATGCCATCAGCAGGTCGTGCTTTTACCTGGAAACTGCTCTTCGATCTCAGGCGTCAGGGTGTAGAAACAGCTTATATTGTACTTCATACCGGGCTTTCTTCTTACATGGACGATGCTCTTGACGCTCAACACCCTGCCTCAGAAGAAGAATACTTTATTAGCGAGTTAGCAGCTCAAAAGATTAACCAAACACACTTTAGAGGTGGACGAGTCATTGCTGTGGGAACTACAGTAGTACGGGCGTTAGAATCAGTAGCGGACGACACGGGCAAAGTGAAAGCCGAACACGGGTACACGCGACTGCATATTACGGCCAATCACAGGCTCAAAACCGTGGATGGTTTGCTAACTGGAATGCACGAACCAGAGGCTAGCCATCTCGACTTGTTGACTGCCTTCTTAAGCGCAGAGAAAATTCGGGATTCATATGAAGAAGCGGTGCAAAAACAGTATTTCTGGCATGAATTTGGAGATTTAAATCTGATCGTTTAATCCGAAGAGCAGTCAACCCATAAACTAACTCTCAATTAGTCTATGGCAGGTTCAACCGCTTGCGAGCACCAAATCGAAACAGCTTATCGGGTAATATTGCTTTGAGGCGTTGAATTTACCCCCCTTAATCCCCCCTTATAAAGGGGGGAAACAAAAAATCCAAATCCTCATGAACCAGAAATTGATATTGTTCCAGAATTACAACCCTGGGTTCAACCAGAACTCGTTTTTTCTAAGCTGGGGGTGTGCGGGATACCGGATGACTTGATAGACTACTTTCACAAGCAGTGTTTTGAACGGGTTTTTATCGTCGGTATTGACACTGATATGTGCGTGTTGAAAATAGCGATGGATTTTTTCGACATTGGCGTTGAACCCATCGTACTCACTGATTGTTGCGCTAGTACGGCGGGCTTACAGGCACATCTAGCAGGGTTGGCAGTACTTAGTCGAAATATTGGTGCTTTTCGTTTGCGTGAAGCTGGTCTTTCTGAAGGTATGTTAGCCGCGCCAGTAGAACACAATAAGGATACATGTTCCTAACTACAACAAGGTGTGTAAGCGATTCGATTTTAGCCGTAATCGCTCACTTATCGCATAACACTAGTGCTTATGGAATACGAAGTCGGGTATCTGAATTCTCACGTTAAGCGGCTGTC
Source organism: Scytonema sp. UIC 10036 (assembly GCF_009725235.1). The sequence goes on along the minus strand of NZ_WJFC01000049.1, from coordinate 26,079 downwards.
TTCTCTTCCGATGTCTCTGTTTTTTGCTCGGGTGACTTCTTCACACCCGATTCTTGTACTTGCTTGAGATGAATATTATTCACCTGAGTAATAAAGTTTTCGATCGCCATTTGTGCCTGTTTTTGATGCTGAGTTTCATTAGCTACATCATTATAACGGTAAGGTTCACTGACTCCCAAGACAAATTTCTCTTGTTCTGCTTCTAACAATTCAACGCTGCTGTTAGCGGCAATCCAATTCTCCTGGAAAGGAAAGGAGGTAACAATACTAGCGACAATAGAGGCGATCGCCGGACAAATTACAGGGAGCCACTTGAGCCACGATACACCTGCTTCCAATTTGTCAACCAAAACTAAAATCGGTGTAACTCCAGAAAAAACAATGGTGGCAATTTGCGCCGCGTAGTAGATATTTCTAGAGCTAGTTCTGGTTCTTTTATAGTCTTCTATCAGATCCTGGCTATACTGTAAAGCTTTTATTCTTGCTAAGTTGATCGAATTGTTTCCCACAGAATTATTGCTCGTTAGAGTTGGATATATTTCAGCTTTTTTGGTTAAATCTGCATAAGATGCAACACGAATTGCGTTTTGGGCTATTTGTCTATTTGCGAGGAAGAAAAAAATCCAACTAGCAAAAAAACCTGCTAAATATATTTTGGCTACTGCAACGTCGGGAAAAACCTTGATAATGACGAATGTACCAACACTAGCTGCTAAGAATAAATACTCAATTACCTTCAAAGTAAGCAACATATTTGGATTTGATGTGGCGGAAGAACTTTCAACAGTGTAGTTTGTCCCAGTCGGGGAAGCGGTTTCAAAATTAGTCATTACTGGTAGTCAAATAAGCAAATAAGCGCTCGGATACTAATATAGCAGCTATACTGCGGTTGCGCTCTGCATATACCATTTAAATGTTCAGAAAACGCCTGAAGAATGAGTCATAAATTGTGATTACAAATCAAATCAAAGTATTAAGGTCAAGCAAGATAGAATCATAGAGCCATGATGGTGAAACCTTTGTAGTAAAAACAAATAGCTTTTTTTAGCTTTGGCATCGTGTCAGTTAGTACAATACGTCCCCCCACAGGCTAGAAGCCTAATAGCACTCAAGGGAAAGCTATGCGTGACTTGAACAGCCGAGGCTGTAGGGGTAGAAGTTTTTATGCACCGTGATTACACAGTTCATCACAGCTACTTATGCTAAGTATAAATTAAAAATTGGGAATTGGCAGCAACGACGAAGGCGTCCCTTACTAGATAGTATTAAATTTGCGCGGACTAAGTTTGAACAAATTTGGGTAGCGGATGGAACAACACGCTCTAGCTTTGTTTCTCAAGCTCAAAAGCCTGGAAGACGTAAAAACAGGGCAGTTGGCAGGAAAGATATGTACAGTAATTGATGAGCGTGACTGTACTACAACGAGACTTTGACGAAGCAATCAAGATTGCAGGCGCTGATTCCAGTTCGGGGCGATCGCTCAAAAACTTACAGAACAATGGTTCGCGTTCGTGAAGCGCAAGCTGTACCCAGCTTATCGCACCAAATTCGATCTCTCGTTGTAGTACTAGAACTTCTAGTCGTGAATTCATCTTCATTTTTTGTTGACAGGATACCTACCCTCAAAGCCAACAAGGTAAGTCTATTTCTCTAACAATATCTAAAAACTTATGTAATACAGGCGATTTTTCATCTCGACGCCAAATCATTGCCAATTCGGCTTGTGGAGTTTCTTCTGCTAATAGCTTATACACAACTCCAACTCGTTGAAGATTTTGCATAGAAGCGGGAACTATCGCGACTCCTAACTCTGCTGCGACTAGGCTAACAATAGTTTGCATTTGTACTGCTTCCTGTGCTACTTGAGGACTGAAACCTGCTTTTTGACACATAGCGACAATTTGGTCATAAAAGCCTGACCCCAAATGACGAGGAAATAAAATAAATGGTTCGTTTGCAAGCATCTTTAGGTAGATTTTTGTTTCCCGCTCTAGAGGATGAGATTTTGGTAACGCTACGATAAATGATTCTTTAAAAACTGATTCAATTATTAGTTCCTCATCGTTTATGGGGGGACGAACAAAACCAAGATGAATTCGTTTTTCATGTAAAGCTTGAACTACTTCTGCTGTAGTCATCTCGTGCAAGCTGAGAAGAACTTTTGGAAATTTTTTGCGAAAAAGTTTTAAGGTATCTGGAAGAATGCTGTAAGTAGCAGACCCTACAAAACCTAATACTAAACGACCCACTTCGCCAGAAGAAGCTTGTTGAACTATTTGAACTGCTTGGCCTGCTTGTATAAGAATTTGGCGAGCTTCTTCTAAAAATAATTGCCCTACTTCTGTTAATTGAACGCTGCGTTTAGTGCGGTGAAAAAGCTCAACACCTAACTCCAGTTCTAATTGGCGTATCTGATGACTGAGAGGTGGTTGAGCCATCTGCAATCTTTCTGCGGCTCGACCAAAATGTAGTTCTTCTGCCACTGTTACAAAATACCTTAGATGCCGAAGTTCCATTTGATTTATTTTTGTATCTCAGATATCTCATTTTAAGACTTTTTAAGTATTAGATTAAGACAAAAGTTGTATTGGACATATTTGTTGAAAGTTTTTACTCTAGGAAATAAGGTTGCGCGGGTTTACCAACAAAAATATTCTCCAAGCGTCTAAGTACAAGATAATTGTAATTTTTCTAACTCACATTTACTCAAGCCTTAATACCTGTGGAGGAAAAAATGAACAGACAATCCTTAAAAAAGCATGGTTTTAAAGCTTTAGCGATTGGGTTTTTATCAACTACTCTTGTGACATCATGCAGCCAAATGCAAGCACAGAACGTAACTACATCACCCCAAATGACAAACCAAGTATCATCTCTTACTCCGCAAATTCAGCGTGAAGATAGTTTTGTCACCAGCGAACCTAGGATTCAAATCTTTGTTCGTAAAGTGCAGCTAAATAATAATACAAATAATGGTCGCGTGCCGATACTGCTGATTCATGGTGGCGGACCTGGTAGCGTTACTTCGTTCGATATTAATGTTCCTGACTATTCAGTCGCGACAGATTTAGCATCTGCTGGGCATACTGTATATCTGATGAATGTACGAGGTTGGGAAAAATCAACTCGTCCCGCTGCACTCAATCAACCACAAGATAAAAATCCACCTTCTGTTACTTCTTCTGAAGCAGTGGGCGATATTAGTGCTGTGATGGACTGGATTCGAGAACGCGAGTCAGGAAACAAAGTGGCTCTGATTGGTTGGGCGACAGGAGGACATTGGGCAGGAATGTATACTAGTCGCAACAACGATAAGGTAAGTCATCTAGTAATGCTTAATAGTCTTTATGGAGTAAATGCATCGTGGGAGCTTGGTAAAACCTTCGAGAATCCCAATCAACCGGGTGAGTTTAATGCTCGAGATGGAGGATATCGGTTAGTTACGGCTGAAGGACTTTTAGGAAAATGGAACCAGACCATCCCAGTCCAAGATAAAAGTCAGTGGCGCTCGGAAGAGATTGCGATCGCCTATCAAAAAGAAGCGATCGAGAGCGACCCAACGAGCAATACTCGTCAACCCCCCAGTCTAAAAATTCCTAATGCCTACCAATTAGAAAGTTACAATCTAGCACGCGGTCAAAAATACTGGAATGCAGCAGATATTAGAGTCCCAACACTTGTAATTCGAGGAGAGCGAGATTTTTGGTCAAGACCCGCAGACTTAAATGCACTAAAAAATGAATTAGTCAATGCATCAAAAGTACAAACTGTGACAATTCCAGATGGTACACACTATTTGTTCCTTGACCGACCGGAAAAAGGACGCTCTCGCTTTCTGCAAGAAGTGCTATCTTTCTTATCTTAGCAGGAGGTGGTTACTGTCAGTACGGATTATACAGACAGTAACACTGAAAGAGTAGCTCGGTAACTCAATTCTGAGCTTGGCATGAGATAGGACATACACCCAATAAAGTTCAAGATTTAAGGTCAGGACAAGCAAATGATTCGACTTGACGATCGAGTAGCTATTATCACTGGCAGTGGACGCGGTTTAGGAGCAGCCTATGCTCATCTGCTGGCAGAAAGAGGAGCGCAAGTCGTTATCCACGATGCAGGCGTTAACAAAGAAGGGACTGATTCCGATCCAACAGTTGCGGCTGATGTCGCCAGCAAAATTCGAGAAGCCGATGGAGTGGCGATCGCCAACGACGTACTTCTGGATAGTCGAGGCAACTGCCAAAGCTTGGTGGAAATGACACTAGAAAAGCTTGGTCGCCTCGATATCTTGATCCACAATGCTGGATGGGTTGCTTACCAGTCCATCCAAGATCTGGCACCGGATTTTCTACAGCGTGCTATTGCCATTCACTTAGAAGCACCAACCTGGTTGGCTCAAGCCGCTTTTCCAACAATGAAGCAACAACATTATGGACGGATTGTGTTGACAACTTCGGATCGAGCGATTTACCAGCAATATGCACTCAGTGGTCTGGCTGCTTACGCGATGGGAAAAATGGCACAAATTGGTCTGATGAACGTACTTGCGGTGGAAGGCAAAGAGCATGGAATTCTGGTGAATGCAATTTCGCCAGTCGCCAAAACGCGGATGTGGAATATTCAGGATGAGCCAGAAGATTTACGACCAGAGCAAGTGGCTCCAGGAGTTTTATATCTCGCTTCTCCAGAGTGTCAGGAGTCTGGCTTTATTGTCAGAGCAAGCAACGGGCAATTCACAGCCGCCCGCTGGATTGAGCGCGACAATGTGGACTATCCGCTAAACCTTGCTGCTGTTGAGAGTGCAACTGCGGAGAAATTGGTAACTCAATGGCACGAGGTTGCTTCCGAGGTTGCGTTTTAGACGTTGAGCCGAGATACGTGTAAGTGCGATTCGCGATCGCGATGGTGCAATCTGGCTTCATTGTTCTCATAATCTACAGTTACTATTTTCCTTTTTAGAATGAAACAGCCCTGCCCTTAAAAAGGGGGGCTTTGCGTAAGTCCCGAGCATATTGCTTGATAGATCGCTTACTATCTTATATATGAAGTGTCTCCAACATTGAGTTTTTCTCTGACTGTGTGACAGATTAGATTGTGTCTCCTGAGCTAATATTCATGCGGAATCGAGAGAATTGATTTTGAAGCTATTTCATAGAACGACACAAATAAAAAAGGCAATGATGAGAAGATCGCTATAAAGTCATCGGCAACTCGTTTATTTTTGCAATTGCAGAGTCAGCAGGATTGGAGAAGGTGTGGTGTATTATTGCTGACAAGAGCGAACAAACATCCGAACTTACTAAAGTTCTTGCGAGAGAATCAATCCCTAAAATCAATCTATCAACAGCAACTAGAGATGAGATTCAATCGGCATTGCAGTACTTGATAGAAGAACCAGCAAGTGAATTAAAAGGCATAAAACTCTCAGTTGCAACCAATCGACTTGATGAAGCACCGCGTCAGTACTGGAAAACTTTGGAGCCGATTGCAAAACTAAAATGCGGTATAACAAAAGGGAAAAAATTAAATTCTTTAACAGAAGTTTTTTACTTAACCCCTCAATCTATGCCAGAGGTCATTACAGATCCAAGTATACTGAATACCTTGACCGTGACACAACTCAAAGACATGGCGAAAAAACGCGGGATTTCCGGTTATACCAAAAAGAAAAAGCCAGAACTAATTGAGGTTCTATCAAAAGGCTGAATGGATAGATACGACTTCCCTCCATAGGATTACCGTTCTTCTCCTCTTTCTTCGTGTCCTTTGCGTCTTTGCGGTTCATTTAATTAAATAATCTTTGAACTCTACGCCTCTGTCAGTTCACAATTCCCCTACAAGACGTAAAGCATTCTAGAAATTTTCCTTTTTAGAATGAAATAGCCCTTTTAGAGTTTTAACAGGTATTCCAAAGGCGAGAGAAAGGACGGCACAGCCTGGATGTCTTGTGATTCCTGAAATTTGCAGCTATGATGAAGGCATAAGCTGTCCGTCCTTAAAACTTGCCGATGCAGATCGACCTTACCCCTGAATTGGAAATCATTGTCCAGCGCCAGCTCGCTCTTGGTTACAGCAGCGTAGATGACATCATCCATGATGCGTTGCTGCTGATCGATGCGAGCAACAAACGGAAAGGTGAGCGGTTACGAGCAGAGCTGGAAAAAGGTGAGCAGAGCGGTGACCCCATTCCCTACACTAGAGAGTTGCTCGACGACATAGAACAGGAAGCCCTGGCGGAATTGGCGGCAGGAAACATGGAGGTAGATCCCAGTGTCTGGCCAGAAATTGCCGCTTGATCTTCGTCCGCAAGCCCGCTCCGATATCAAAAGTATTTTAAAATACACCACCCAGCGCTGGGGAGCTCAGCAGCGCGGCAGGTATAAAACGCTGATCGAACGGTGCCTGGACAGTATCACCGCCAATCCCCTGCCCAGAAGCCGCAAAGAGGAGTCCATTGAGGGATATTACCGCCGTCATGTCGGCGGCAAAGGGCGTCATTTCGTTTATTATCGGTTGCTTGAGGACAGCGTGCTGGTGGTCAGGATCTTGCACGACAGCATGGATGTCGAGCGCCATCTTCCCGATGCGGCGGCAACCGAGCCGGAAGAGTGATTGGGGTTTTTGTAATAGCGTCACAAAAAACGTCGTTAAGCTGGAAAATCCAAATGTAGCGATCTTACAGAAGATTTTCATATTGTACTATTGTGTACTTTAGAACAGCAGATCCGACACGCAAGATAACCATACAGTGCGACAGAGAAGCATTCAGTAGACGCGATCGCAATCTCCAGTTTTAAGTAGCTAGTAGCCAGTTTGGTGAGATTTACGGGTGAGTGAACTGATTTCTGTTTTGAAATCTGCTAACCCAAAATGGGACACAAGCTTTAATCTCATTGTTCAAGTAAGTAGATATCTACGGGAGAAATAGAAGAGGTTCTTACTTTTTCATCCTTATTTAAGTAGATATATGGAGAAATATCTAATTTGTAATGACTTTTTTCATTGGGAACCAACAAAAGCAGTTCAACAGGAATTTTACCTATCCACCCTGTATTATCTGACTTTTTACTTAAGATAATAGACGTTTTTTGCACTATTGCTTGAATGATTACCATTGTAATAATACTTTTTTAAAGGAAATATGTTATGAATATTTTGTTTAAAAAAGATAAAAATACATTAAAAAAGTCAAGCCAACCTCAAAGACAAAAAGTACTATTACTGCGGTATCGAGGGGGAAGATGTGAAGCGTCAGTTGCTATCCCTCGGTATTGACCGAGACAAGCTGCGATGAACTATCCCCAATTTTTTCGGGAGCGCGATTCAAACGGTTTAAGATCGAGCAATTGCGCTTATGCAAATGCTGCTCATTGTTAAGAGGTGAAAGTGTGAGCCGAATCCTGATGACAACGTTGGGAACTTTGGGAGATCTTCATCCCACGATCGCGATCGCACTTGAATTGCGGCAACGCGGTCATGATATTGTGTTTGCGACGCACCAAGTCTATCAATCTAGAATCGAAGCCTTGGGATTTGAGTTCCATTCCATGCGTCCCGATTTCACTGCAATGAATGACCCACAGGAAATGGCACGGATGATGGATCTCAAAACAGGTCAGGAATACATGGTGCGTCAGTGGGTAAATCCCAATTTGCGCGAGATGTACGCCGACTTGCTGAAGGTTGCCTCAGGTGCAGATTTTATCTTTTCAGGAGAAGGGGTGGTTGCAACTCCACTTGTAGCAGAGAAACTTGGAATGCGATGGGCATCAAGCGCAATGGTTCCCATGTCATTTTTCTCAGCTTATGACCCACCGATTTTGGCAGCATTTCCACGCTTGGCGAAGCTCTACAAACTCGGACCCATCGTAAATCGAGGCATTATCAACTTTGCGAAGTTGGTCAGTAATTCTTGGGCAGACCCCATTCGTCAACTTCGTCGTGAACTCGGTTTATCGCCAATCAACTACAATCCCTTTGTTGAGAACAGGTTTTCAGCCTATCTTGTCGTTGCGCTGTTTTCCTCAGTTTTTGGTCAACCTCAACCCGATTGGCCTGCAAATACAGTAGTCGCAGGTTTTACGTTCTATGATGGAACACAAGGCGGAGCAGAACTCACTCCAGCACTCAAACAGTTTTTAGAGGCAGGCGAACCGCCGATCGTCTTCACCCTCGGCTCGGCTGCCGTCATGGACTCTGGCAACTTTTATCAAGAAAGCATTGAAGCTGCAAAACAGTTAAACCGCCGTGCTGTTTTACTCATTGGTAACAATGACCTCCATGAAAATCTTTCGCCTGATATTGTAGCAGTCAACTATGCGCCGTATTCTCAAATTTTTCCTCGCGCTTGTGCGATCGTACATCAGGGTGGGATTGGGACGACGGCTCAGGCGTTGCGAGCAGGTCGCCCAACCCTAATTATGCCGTATAGCCACGACCAACCTGACAATGCAGCACGAGTCAAAAGATTGGGAACTTCTCGCACAATTTCTCGCAAGCAATATTCAGCAGCACGAGTTGCAAAGGAGCTAAGTAAATTGTTAGGGAATCCTAATTACGCAGCAAATGCGGCAAGAATTGGACGCATCATACAGGCAGAAGATGGTGTAGGCGTAGCGTGTAATGCAATTGAGAAACAGCTGAGATAAGTTGTAGTTGTATCGCGAGCATCAGCACCTGAACAACCTTATGAACTACACAAAGGAGTCATTGTAGAGATGCCCCCACCAACTGGTGACCATGAAGATATTGTAGGTTTTTTAACCCAAAAAATAGCAGCAGAATTTGAGCACTGCAAGCTACCCTACCGGATTCCAAAATCAGCTATGGTCAGAACTAAAGCCGCCGAATCTACCTACATACCTGACGTATTGTTAGTAAACCGTGAGAATCTTAAAAAATTACCTTAATCTCTCATTGATGTCTGCCCCAATACTTGTCGGTTAAGCCTTTTTTTCCTCCCCTGCACAAAGGTGCTTGTCTCTCGCGACAATTTTCAAGAGCCCTTGCAGTCTTGATGTCTGCCCTCTATCTCAGCCGAGATTTTGGTACTCTAATACGGGATTCAGACATAGAACAAATCCCCCAAAAATTACGTACCTTGCAATTTATCAACTTTGCAGACAAGGACAAAAACGCACTAAAGCAATTGAAATCTTGTTTCTCAGTGCTTGCCAAACAGCTACTGGTAACGACCAAGCAGTCATGGGAATTGCGGGAACTACAGTCCAAGCAGGAGCAAGTAGTGCGATCGCTAGCTTGTGGAATCTAGACGATGAATCCAGCCTCGTCTTTGCCAAAGCCTTTTATCAAAACTTAGGAAAGGCCAATGTCAGCTTTGCCAATTTATCGTTGTTGTCCCAGAAAGAGGTTGTTTTTACGACTTAAGGTTGGCGATCGCCCTCAATAGTCCGTCTTTTCTCCTCGGTATGTAATTTTTAACCCTAGTCTGTTTGGCGGCGTTTACTTTGATTAAGCTAACACCTTGCCTGATACAACGTGTTTCAATCATCTGGGTAAACTTGGAATAGGCACTTATTAGACAACATTCTTGCAGATTTTGTAGAGCGTTCTTTAAGGGCTAGCTGTCCAATCTATGGTAGGCGCTTCGTGAAAAGTTAGTTCATCTTTGAATCCCGGAAATAGTTGCTCTGTCAATTAGTTATGAGTCGAGAATGTGAAAATAATTGATTCCGTCCTATATAATATGCGAGTGAGAAACCCTACAAATCAAACCCACTAGCAATGTTTGCCCTCATCTCACCGGAAAAAATCCAATTACCTCCAGGGTCGGTAGTGCGCTTACCTGCTACCTGGGAAGAATATCAGAGTTTGTGTGACCAAAGGAGAGATGGCTCGCTCCCCCGCCTCAAGTATCGCAATGGAGAAGTCTTGCTGATGTCACCCTTACCAGTGCATGGACGGGATGCCAATTTAATCGCCGATATTGTGAAAGCACTTTTGGATCGCAATGGGCGCGAATATGATGCATTTACACCTGTAACCATGACTTTGCCTCAAGATAGTGGGATTGAGCCAGATTATTGTTTCTACATCGACAACTGGCAAGCAATATCTGGGAAAAAACGTATCGACTGGCGACAAGATCCGCCTCCCGATTTAGTCATCGAAATTGATGTCACTAGTTATTCCGATGTGGAGGATTATCTACCCTATCGAGTTCCTGAAGTTTGGCTCCTCAAAAATCAACAGCCATTGATTTACCAGTTGCAAGAAGCCAATTACCAACTCCAAACCCAAAGCCGCTATTTTCCAGACTTTGATTTGCCAAGTGCGATCGCCCGATGCTTTCAAATTGCCTACGATCGCAACACTAGTGCCGCCATCCGCGATCTTAAACAACGCTTGAGCAACCCAATCTTTCCTCAATAACTAAAGTGCGATCGGCTATTTTAAAACCTTTCAGTCTCTATCATATCTCTACCAACTTAAGAGCATGTTTTAAAAGTGGTTGGCTGTGATTTTTATCACATTATTCCCCCCCTTAGTCCCCCCGATGGATTGGGGGGAAACAAGAAAAATTCAGTTCCCGGACCAATCCATCGGTCTGGGTTAGGGTGGGGTAAAAAATATTTGATACATCAATCATGACTTTTCAAACATCCTCTAAGGAAAAACCGCAATTGGAGTTTCAGGCAAAGGTAAAATTGCACTTGTTTCACCCCTACCTGTTAATTGCAAAAATGTTTTAATTGGAATACCCAAACTCCTACCCGTATATACAAAAGCAACCTGAGGATTTATCTTCGGAGTCTCATAATTAAAAATTTCTCCTCTACCGTGAATTCCAATGACCTCACCTCGGTCATTTAATACCGGACCACCACTCATTCCTGGTAGAGTTGAATTATCATAAACCAAATTATAGCCGCTATCAGATACGGGTTGCGATCGCAAAGCATTGGCAATCACTTTTCCAGCCATAAAGTTATAAATTGGACGTTGAATTGTAGCTGAACGTCCGGGAAATCCAGCAACGTAAACTTTGGCATTTCGTTGAATACTATCCGAATCACCAAACTTTGCCACTCTATAATTTTTTGGGCTAGTAAACTGTAAAATTGCTAAATCTACCGCAGGCAACTTTTTAACAGTTCTGTAATCAAGCACATACTTTTGATTGTCGGGAGCCACAATTTCATATTTCAGTTTTGAGCGTTCGAGTACGTGGGCGGTGGTAACAACAGAGTAAACATCACCTTGTTTCTTAATAATTACCCCCGAACCGGAACCCAAATCTCCAGCATCAATCAGTACGGTAATTGCTTGTGCTATTTCATCAATTTCTATTGGAGAGGGCGCTGCAGCAACTTGCGTCTGCACAATAACCATCGATATTCCAATTAGTGTTGCTGGCAAGCTAGAATTGAACCTCATAAATATTCGTGCTATTGAAAATTAATATCAAAGTTTATCAATTTATGAAATAATGCAAAAAAACAAATACGTTTAACTCTAATTGTTGTTAAAATTTTGTCTACCTCACCAACTTCTTAAAGAATTCAGTGATGGATTTTTTTTTATTTTTACTTTGCTTCTAAACATATCAGTATAAATCTTGAGTTATCAATCTACTTTAAACAAACCTTAAGTAAAATTAATCGTTTTTTTACTTTAATGTCTTGAGTTTTAGAGGCTTTGGTAAAGTTTACTGTTGTATCAAGATCCCCCCAGTCCCCCTTAAAAAGGGGGGAATACTCTCAAAGCTCCCCTTTTTAAAGGGGGAAATACGAAATACTCTCAAAAACTAATTAATTGGTCACTGGTCACTGATTACTGGTCATCGGTCGCCGATCAATACTACAAGGGATCTCGAATTTTTGTGGGTTGGGATCGCCCTGGAGAAACTTAACAAAGGCATGGAAATGTTGGGTTTCGTTCCTCAACCCAACCTACGTACTGGTCACTGATTACTGGTCACTGTTATATTGAAAAGCATCGGAATTACATCTTTATTTATGCGAACAATTGCGGAAATCAATGACAAAATCAGCCGCAAGCAGGCGGTAGTACTGACCGCAGAGGAATTAAAAGTCCGAGTTCAAGAAATTGGTGTAACAAAAGTTACTAAAGAAGTTGATGTCATCACAACTGGTACTTTTGAGCCGATGGAATCTAGTGGTGCGATTATTAATCTCGGACACACTGACCCACCAATTAAAATTCGTCGCTGCTGGTTAGATAATGTACCCGTCTACTCTGGTTTTGGAGCAGTAGATTTGTACTTAGGTGCAAGTTGTGCGGTGGAAGTAATGGACGGCGAAGAAGTCCGGGAACGTGGCGGGGGTCATGTCATTGAAGACTTGATAGCTGGCAAACCCGTACACGTAAAGGCGCAAGGACAAGTCACAGATTGTTATCCAAGAGCCACCTTTGAAACAACGATTACTCGTGAAACAATCAATCAATTTTATTTATTCAATCCTCGTAATTTATATCAAAATTTTATAGTAGGGGTGAATGGAGGCGATCGCCCGTTGTACACTTACCTCGGTCCGCTACAGCCACGTTTAAGCAATGCAGTTTACTCTAACCCTGGTGCGATCGCCCCTTTACTCAACGATCCAGACTTACAACTTATTGGAATTGGTACAAGAATTTTTCTAGGAGGTGGAATTGGTTACGTTGCTTGGGAAGGAACCCAGCACTTCCCCCTACAAAAGCGTTTACCAAATCGAACACCCATCGGTCCGGCTGCAACTTTAGCGTTAATTGGTGACGCCAAGCAAATGGACAGTCATTGGGTGAGAGGTTGTTACTTCAAAAGCTACGGTCCATCTTTAATGTTAGGAGTGGGGATACCACTTCCCGTCTTAAACGAAGAAGTCGTTGCAAAATGTGCCATCCAAGACAAAGACCTAGTAGCCCCGGTAGTAGATTTTTCTATTCCGCGACGAGTTCGTCCCACCTTTGGTTTAGTCAGTTATGCCCAACTTAAATCCGGACGCATAACCATTGAAGGTAAAACTGTACGTGTAGCACCCCTTGCGAGTTTATTTTTCTCCCGGCAAGTTGCCCTAGAGTTAAAAAAATGGATTGAATTAGGCGACTTTACGCTCACAGAACCCGTTGCTCAAATCCCAATGGAGAGGTCTTTTCTCCCCCAAGACCGATGGACGGAGTTTTAGAAATTATGAATTATGAATGCTGAATGATGAATTTTTTTTAATTTTATAATTCATAATTCATAATTCATAATTCATAATTCATCCTTATTCCTGATTTGGTTTCGGGCGCTTCACTGGCTTAGGAGTAGGTTTGGTAGAGACGGGACTCGGACGCGATGGTGTAGGTGTAGAGGCGTCACCGATTTTCCGAATGGGGCGTTGAGGTTCCCCACTCCGCTGTCTGGGGGCAAATGGTTTTTTGTTGCCAAGACCGCCAGGACGCCGCCCACCTCCTTTGAAACCACCAGGTCTTTGTGGTTTGCGCTTTTTGGGTAAATCGGCAATCACTTCACCACTTTCGACTAATAATAGATCGGCTTTCCGCGTGACTTGAAAGTCCCAGAACTTACCAACTGCTTTAGTCTCAAGCTTAGCTGTTAGCTTTAACTTAAAATACTTGGGTTTGTCATTTTGTTTGCGTGGAGCTTGCTTAATTTTAATGACCAAATTGCCTGCTTCATTGGACTGGTAAACAACTTCTCCACGAACAGAAAAACCACCGTCTGGAATTTCTGAAGATGACAGCACGGGCTTTAATGAGCCTTCTTTCGGTGTTAGCAAATCTTCAGAAGCCGTATCTTCTTGTTCATCAGTTACTTGACGACCTTGCGCCAAGTTTTCCGGCTCCCAAACTCCTACAATCTGTAGATGCAGATTATCATTTTCTTGGCGAGTGCGAGGGTAAACGACCCACAGATGTTCTGCTTCCAAGTCTAAATGATTTTTCACCAAACTCATGATTCGACCCAGAAGGACGGCATCAAGCTCTGTACCATCTGAGGTTACCAATTTACCTTGGGTAAATTGTTCCTCACTAGCAACGTAACGACCTCGAACTAAGCCAATGGCTCGATACTGCATTGGTTCGCTAGGAGGTGGAATTGGTTGTTGCCTGCTAACGACGTTCCCATTACTGGCAGTCTCACCGGAAGGTTCGAGCAAGTTTTCTGGTTCGGGAACAGAAGGCACTGCATTTTCATTTGCGTCTGCATTTGCGTTTGCATTTGCATTTGCATTTGCATCTTGATTTGTTTGAGCTTCTATTGAAGCCATTAAATTGGACGATTCAGGCGACGGCATCAGGTCGGAATTCATAAAAACTCCTTGTGGCGGAGACAGATCCCATTGTGGGATTTTACTAAGGCAGCTGGAAAGAGCGTTTGTGCGGCGCTTGAAAGTATATTTCCTTTCAAGACAACTACGCCTAACGCTCTACGTAACATTTAAGACGCAAAACTTCGCATACATATGATGCTTAGGTGTAATTTAGCGCCTCTATAACTGGTTTCGGAAGCATATCATAGCTCAAACTCAGAAGGTTCCTCCTAAAGTCAACACTTGTATGGAGTGCGTATATTGCTATTTGTTATAAAATTCACAAGTAAGTCACGAGATTCCGCAAAGTTTTTAAAATTTTTAACTCGATAGATTTCTGTGACCGATAATGTCAACTAAAGTTTGAAGTAGGAAGTATGAGGTGAGTTACATTGTAATTCCACTTTCATCCTTTATCCTTTAGCCTTCATACTTTCTTTTGTTGTTAGAGTTTAAGGACGGTTTTGTGTCTCAATCTCGCAATCGCTGGATGGTTAATGCAGTTTTGCTACTCGCAGTTATTGCTTTTGTTGGAGTGTCAATGATTCCTTTGATTGCAGCGTTCAACGACACGCAGCCTTCAACGCAAGAATCTAGCAGCAACAGAAGCAGTTCGACATCCTCTAACGAAAAATCTAAACTGGAAGACGCTGCAAGAGGTTACGAACAAGTTTTGCAACGAGAACCAGATAACGAAACAGCGCTGCGAGGCTTAATTGAAACCCGTTTACAACTGATACGTTTGAAGGGGAGTAATATTAAAGAGGTGATTGAACCTCTAGAAAGGTTAGCTAAGCTGAAGCCAGAGCAAACACGATATGCAGTGTTGCTTGCTCAAGCAAAGCACCAAATTGGGGATAGAGAAGGAGCAGCCCAAATTTATCGCTCGGTTTTGGAAAGTAAACCGGGTGACTTATATGCTTTGCAAGGTATGGTAGCACTTCTGTTAGACCAAAAACGACCCGAAGCAGCCATTGGTTTGCTACAAGATACGCTCAATACTGCTGCTCAAGCAAATAAAATTCAGCCAGGAAGCGTGGATACAGTAGCCGTACAAGTGCTTTTGGGCAATGTTTATGACTCTCAAAAGAAATATGCTCAAGCCCTTAATGTTTACGATCGCGCCATTAAGAACGACAAGCAAGATTTTCGTCCTGTCTTAGCAAAAGCAATGCTGTTCAAGAAACAGGGCAAAACAGAAGAGGCAAAAATTTTATTTACTAGGGCTGCAGCTTTAGCACCAGCCCAGTATAAAGATGAAATTAACAACGAAGCAGCAACATCACCCTCACCTGCTTCTTCTCCCACAGCATCACCAACGCCGGAGGGATAGGGATTGGGACAAGGGAGAGGGGGTAGACAAGGTAGAGGGGTAGACAAGGTAGACCAGGGAGCGGGGGTAGACAAGGTAGACCAGGGAGCGGGTAGACAAGGAAGAAGATTCCCCTTGTCCCCCTTGTCCCCTTGTCCCCTTGTCCCCTTGTCCCCTTGTCTCCCTAGCTCCCTTCAATTGCAGCTAAGACACCAAATAAAAGAAATAAAAATCCACCAACTAGGGTAACAGTGCGCTCAGAAATTCGCCCAGCAATCATTCTTCCACCAATGACAGCAATAGCGGCACAAATAGCGTGTCCCAAAATTGCACCTGTTGTCACCCCTATAGGATTATTCCCCGCTGCTAGTGCTATGGTGGCAATTTGAGTGCGATCGCCCCATTCTGCCATAAACGTCAGCACAAAAGTTTGTAGTATAACTCCTAAGTAATTCTTCTTCTTTAAAGATTGCGTATCAGCAACTTCCACGGCGGCTTTTGCTTCTTCGACAACTTCCGTGCTACAAGTATCAACTGGCATGCGGTATCCATCGTAAAGTAGCTTGACACCAAAACCAAAAAACAGAGCTATTTCAGCATGATGAATAAAACTTTTTGGGAGTAACGAAACTGCTTGTCCCACTGCTACAGAAAGTATAGTCATTGCAGCTAAAGCAGCGATCGCGCCTGCAAAAACCAAACGCCGTGAGTGTTTCATCGACAAAATCACAGCGATGAAAAATGTTTTATCGCCCAACTCAGAAACCGTAATTAATAACAAACCCGCCGTAAAAGCTGACAACACTCTCTCAAGCTCCTTTAAGAATTATCTCCCCATGTGAGCTTGATGAGAGTTGACAAGACTTCACCAAGCTCACACTTTCGTTGTGTGAACCTAGTGAAGGTCTCACTTCCAATAAGCAGCCTTAAGTCAAAAGTCAATAATTTATCAACCGGACATTTTCGACTTTTGACTTTTTCAAGCTTCTTGTCACCCGAACCAGGCTTATCGCCAGTATGTTGATTCAGATGCACTGACAAAAACTCTTTGCCAGTAGCTACTCCCCTTCATTTAAGCAATTATACATCTGTCTTTGGATATGTAAAGGGATTGCTAATTGCTAATTGCTAATTGCTAATTGCTAATTGCTAATTGCTAGTTGTTAGTTGCGTTCTTACCATTAGCCATTAGCCATTAACCATTAGCCATTAGCCATTAGCCATTAGCCATTAGCCATTAGCCAGTTCAATACTTTCTCTCTTGTGGCTGGAACATAGTCATAGCAACGTGACGATATTGGATATCAATCCCAGCAGGAGAATAATAAGCCATCGTGTGCTTGAGGAAGTTAGGATCGTCTCTTTCAGGATAATCTTCGCGGAAATGAGCGCCCCGGCTTTCCCGACGATTGGCGGCTGATTCGAGAATAATACGCCCTACTAACATCAAACTTCTCATTTCCATCGCTTCCACAATTTCGGTGTTCCAACAGTCGCCTTTATCATCTAGATAAATTTGCGAATACTGCTGTTGTAATTCTTGTAATTTCAACAGCCCTTCACGCATTAATTCTTCTGTTCGGAAAACACCGCAATACTGGGTCATGCAATCCTGAAAAGCTTGGCGGACTTGATTGATGCGGTATTGTCCGCGCTGGTCTAACAAAGTTTGTATTTGTTGCTTGGCTTCGGTAATGTAGCGTTGCTCGTCCACAAGGGGTAGCTTGCGTTTTTGCACATATTGTGCTATTGCTGCCCCAGTTCTACGTCCATAAACGACACATTCCAACAAAGAATTGCTACCCAAGCGATTTGCGCCATGTACGGAAACACAAGCAGTTTCTCCAGCTGCAAAGAACCCGTCAACCAAACCCTCACCACTACTGCGTACTTGTCCGTCAGTATTCACAGGGATACCGCCCATGCAATAATGAATGGTGGGTCTGACTGGCATGGGTTGAGTCACTGCATCAACACCGACTAAGCGATGTGCTTCTTCCCAGCAAAAGGGGACGCGACTCATAATTTTTTCTTTCCCCATATGCCGCAGATCTAAATAAACAAAAGGTCCACCAGCACTACCATCAGGATGAATACCACGTCCGGCACGAATTTCATATGCGATCGCCCGTGAAGTAATATCGCGAGGAGCCAGTTCCATGCGGCTTGGAGCATATCTTGCCATAAAACGTTCTCCCTCACTATTGATGAGGTAAGCCCCTTCTCCACGTACCGCTTCGGAAATTAGCACACCCACTGGATACAACCCAGTAGGATGGAACTGAACAAATTCCATATCCTCCAAAGGCAAACCCGCAGCCGCAGTCATTGCCAAGCCATCACCAGTAGATGCATAGTCATTGGATGTAGTGTTATACACTCGACCATAACCACCAGTGGCAAACATAACGGCTTTAGCCCGCACCACCTCAATTTTCCCATCTTCAAGGCGGTACATGACAACACCTTTTGCCTGACCCTCTTCTAAAATCAGACGCATTACGTACCATTCTTGGTAAAGCTTAACACCATGCCGTCTTAAATTATTTACCAACTCGTGCAAGATAGCATGACCCGTTTTATCCGCAGCGTAGCAAGTCCGATTGTGAGAATGTCCGCCAAAAGCACGCTGGGCAATGCGACCATCGTTTAAGCGAGAGAACAATACTCCCATGTGTTCTAAATCAATGACCACATCCGGTGCTTCACGGGTAAGAATTTCTACCGCATCTTGGTCTGCTAAATAGTCAGAACCCTTCACCGTATCAAAAGCGTGAGCTTCCCAAGTATCAGTAGAATCCACATTTTTTAATGTAGCTGCAATACCACCTTGTGCAGCAACTGAGTGCGAGCGAATAGGGTGAGTTTTCGCCACCACCGCTACATTAATACTGGGGTCAGTTCTAGCAATTTCCACTGCTGCACGACATCCAGCCAATCCGCCCCCGACAATAATCACATCATGCTCAAACATAATGATACAAAATATGAAGGATAAAGGATGAAGGATAAAGTATAAAATGTGAAATATAACTAATTATTTTTATACCGGAATTTCTGGTCTTCACCCTTTATACTTTATACTTCATACTTCATACATTTTTGGTCTGTTTTGAAAAAAAATTCCCCGCTCTCAGCAGGGAGGTTGCATGAATACCAACTGCTTCCATTAGCAATTAGCCATTAGCAATTAGCTATTAGCACATTAACTTGTCGCTTGTACTGGTTGTTGCTGAGAAATGTTTCCAGGGATTGGTTGCATTTTAGTTTCTGAGTCTACAGGAGCTAACTCAATATGATTGAGTAACGTAGTGACGAAGGCAAAAAGCAAGAAAGGTAGCGATAACAGAACGACAAGCCCAACTGCAGCTAAAGCATAAACAGGTCTTCTAGCACCCATGAGCGCTAAAGCAGAAGCCAAGCTTAAAGCAATAGTGATCAGCCAAACGATGATTTGACCGTATATGTCTCCAAAGGTAAGAGTACAGACAAACCTATACTTTTGAATGTTATTTGTCATAATTTGCCTCTAAAAGCTCCCATAGGTTCTACCTTAAAGCTAGGTTTGGGTTTTAGACAATTTCTAAATATTTTTGAAACAATTGTAATATCCCTTCATAATTATTGATTTTTTCTGAATGGAAACAAGCAGACGCCATCCATCTTTAGATATATGTTGTTTTGGAAAATTATGAGATGCAAAATGCTAAGAAGTTTTACTTCATTAAGATTTATTGCTTGAAGTAGTCGATATCCTGCCACCTTGTAGCACATATCCAAGCTGTTATTGGTGAGTAAGAAGGCAAGACGGCATGTAAGCGATGTTTAATAGCAAATTCGTTTCCATAATGCCTAGTGATTGGAAATCACGGCTATACAAACGAAGTCCACCTACGTGGACTTAATACGAAGCCCGCGCAGGCGGGCTTGGTTTGCATAGCCCCAGAATTCTATTCTGAGGAAATTTGCATTAAGCTTTACCATCGCTGGATTCAAGCTGTTTAATTTTTCTTCGCAGATCGAGATCGTCACTGCTAACAATTGTTTCCAAATCAGCAATTCTTTGCTCTAATAGTTCCACTTTCTCTTGGGGTAAATAGTTGTTATTTTTCGATTTTTTATCATCAGAACGCCAAACAGCCACCGTACCTACAGCTGCGCCTGTAATAGTAGCTAAAGGTAAAATAGGGCTTCTTGTAATAGCTGTCAGTGGAATGCAGATGACAAGCATTCCTACAGAAATACCCCATATTCTCGTAGTTGCTGCAACTCTTGCATCGTGATAATGTTCTAAATTTTTTTCTGCTCGTTTAGCCATAAGTTTATTTTTATCTTCTTATCTATCACTTTGGCATGAGTCAGTCTTAAACTGCCTCCTACTAAAGGGCTAAGTATTATTACTGCGAATATTAATACAGTCACTTGGTTTTTTTGTAACCGATGTATATCAATTTTCATTCTGAGAGGAGTAAGATACTTAAGAAATTTATAAAACAACTGCCAGAGAAGATTTGGAGAAATAAACTGAATATTTTCGGGCTATTGCAAGAAATGACAAAATATCTCGTCAATCAATGTCAAAAACTATACTAGCTAAGTAAAGGACTTAACAGATGAACTTCTTGGGATTAAACTTATACTTATCAGTCGGCTTGGGATGGACTGGTGGAGTAAATGCATGGAGCACTCTGTTGGTAGCAGCAGATGCTCAGACAGCTAACGCCACTTCAAATGTTGGTTTACTGCAAAGTCTCTTCCAAGCAATTGTGCTAGGTTTAGTGCAGGGAGTCACGGAACTTTTGCCAATTAGCAGCACAGCACATTTGCTAGTTTTCACTAAAGTTTTTGGTTGGACAACCTTTGGCGAGAAGTATTTTGTTGATGCCATTCAATTTGGTAGCGTCATTGCGCTGTTGTTGTATTTTCGGACACTAATTTATCAAACATTGAGTGGAGGGTGGGAAGCTCTACGCCAGCGTGCTTGGGAACGGGAAGAGTGGAAACTTATAGTGGGTATTGCTGTGGGTACAGTACCATCATTGGTTGTTGGTTTTCTGCTTAAGGATGTGCTACCAGAAAGTCCGGCAATGATTGCTATTTTGTCAATTGTGATGGCATTACTGCTAGGTTTGGCTGAGAAGATTGGTAGCCGCAAGCGCAGTTTCGACTCTCTCCAAATTAAAGACGGTATTTTGGTTGGGCTAGGTCAAATGTTGGCACTGTTTCCTGGTGTATCCCGCTCTGGCTCAACCTTGACTATGGCATTATTTTTAGGGCTAGAGCGGCAAACAGCAGCAAGGTTTTCTTTTTTACTAGGTCTGCCCACGTTAACGATCGCCACTTTGTATCAGTCTCGAAAAGTATTTGGCAATATCGATCTCCTGCTTCCTCTGTTGGTAGGTATTATTTCAACTTTCATCTTCTCGTACTTATCTGTTGCTTGGCTATTGCGCTATTTACAACGTCAAAACACTTGGATTTTCGTTTGGTATCGATTGGCTTTTGGAGTGTCAATTTTAACAGCGCTTGCCAGTGGCTGGCTAAAGAATAACTGAAGAGAAGTTTGGCTTGAAGCGCTTTAACGGCATCATAGTCTTCACGCAAACTTTAAGCAAAAGTGCGTGCATCTACCGCATCACTAAAATAATTTCACGTTTCATCAAAGCTAATTAATATCCCAACTAATTAATCATTGGTTGGGATTTTTAGTTAACAGGACATGGTTCATTACGATACAATATTTTTAGCAGGGGCAAATGGGAGAAATCAACATCATTCTGCCCCTACTTTGCTACAGTACTCATGTAGCCATGCGATCGCCCTATTCTTGAGGAAACATTTGAATACGTGCAAAGAAGAGACACCTTGCTAAAAGAGCTTTTAGACCATGCCAGCTAGAAATTTAAACGATTCTGGCAAAATTCGCCGTCACATTTCTTTGCAAGCTGTTCTAATTGGTTCCGTTACTCTACAAATTTTGGTGATAACAGGACTAATAGGGTACTTTTCACTGTTTGCAGAGCAAATTCATGCTCATACTCAAGCCACACTCTGGCTTTGCCTAGTAGCACTGCTTTTGGCAGCAGGCTTGGGGTTTTTAACTGCGCGTTGGCTGGCTCTGTCAATTCACCGCCTGAGCCAAGCTGTAGAAGCTCTAGCAGAAGGCAATCTGGATTATCGCATCGAGCAGCAACACAGTATTAAAGAAATAAATGCCCTGGCTGAGTCCTTTAACCAAATGGCACAGCAACTTCAAGCATCCTTTGCCAACTTATGCCAAAGTGAAGAAAAGTTTCGGCAACTGGCAGACAACATTCAAGAAGTCTTCTGGCTGGCAGATGTAGAAATAGAGCAAATGCTCTTTGTCAGCCCTGTTTATGAAAAGATTTGGGGGAAAAGCTGCGAGAGTTTGTACGAGAATCCCCGATCGTTTATTGATGCCATTCATCCGAGCGATCGCCAGCGTGTAATTAGTCACCTGCAAAGTCATACCAGCACACCATTTGAAATTGAGTATCGGGTTGTTCGACCTGATGGAACAATGCGTTGGGTTCGCGATCGCGGATTCCCTGTGTTTGACGCAAACGAAAGAGTGATTCGTCGAGCTGGTGTAGCTCAGGATATCACAGAAAGTAAACTGGCAGAAACCCGATTTCGCCATCTGGCAGCGAATGTGCCGGGAGTGATTTACCGTTATGTGCTTCATCCCGATGGCTCGGATGAGCTACTCTATATCAGTCCAGGGAGTCGAAGTCTTTGGGAAATTGAGGCGGCGGCAATTGAGCAGGATATTTCCTTAATTTGGAATTTGGTGCATCCAGATGACGCAGCAGCCATGCGAGCCTCGATTGTGACATCTGCCCAGACTTTACAACCTTGGTTTCGGGAATGGCGGATTATTACCCCCTCTGGTTTGCTGAAATGGGTGCAAGGTGCGGCTCATCCAGAACTGCAAGTTAATGGTGATGTGATTTGGGATGGCTTGCTGATGGATATCAGCGATCGCAAAAACGTTGAGAGTGTCTTGCAACAACAGGCACAACAAGCGCAAGCCCTAAATCGAGTTGTGCAAAGTATTCGTAACTCTCTGGATTTATCTACCATCTTTTCCACCACAATGGCTGAAGTAGCTCAGCTTTTGGGTATTTATCGGACGACAATTGTCAAGTATTTTCATGATGACTCATGTTGGCGTGTGGTTGCCTGTCACCGCATAGATAAATCACTACCTGAGATCACAGGGTTTGAAATTCCTGATGAGGGCAATCTTTATGCTGCTCAAATCAAGCAATTTCAAGTCGTGCGGATCGATAGCATGGATCGGGTAAACGATCCAGTAAACCGAGAAATCGCCAAAATCTTTCCTTACATCTGGTTGATTATCCCGATTGTAGTCAACGGTAAGATTTGGGGTACCCTATCGCTGGCAAATCCCCAACAGAAGGCTCCTTGGAAGGATGAAGAAGTAGAGCTTGCTTGTAAAGTTGCCGATCAATTAGCAATCGCCATTCAACAAGCCCAACTCTATCAGCAAGCACAACAAGAACTAGATCGTCGTCAGCAGGCGGAAGCCAAATTGCAGCAACTAAACCAGAAACTAGAACAGCGCGTTCAAGAGCGAACCCAGCAACTCCAGCAAGAAGTTCTCGGTCGATTGCAAGCAGAGGCAAAGTTTCAGCAAATTTTTCACATTTCACCCCATGCGATCGCCATTACTTCTCTGCAAGATCGGCGCATCGTGGAAATCAATGATGCCTTTTGTCAATTGTTTGGCTATGAGCGTAAGGAAATGCTCGGTCATAATGCAGATGAGTTTCAGCTGTTCATCAATCCTAGCGATCGAGGAATGGTTCAGCGATACCTACTGGAAATGGGAAGTGTGCGGAATCTGGAATGTGTCATCCGTACAAAAACAGGAGAAGCCCGCACCGCGATCGCCTCAGCCGAATTCATTGATATCGATCGTCTTTCCTGTTTTCTCATCGTTGGCAATGACATTACAGAACGTCAGCACGCAGAAGAAGCACTGCGGCAAAGCGAAGAACGCTGGCAACTAGCTATTCAGGGCAGCAATGACGGCATTTGGGACTGGAACATCAAAACTAATGAAGCTTTTCGTTCAGACCGATTCTACGAGATCCTGGCCTTTTCTAAGCAGGAATTTGAGCCTGATGAGCAAAGCTGGGTCAACTTGATTCACCCAGAAGATGTAGAGCGAGTGATAACGGCAAAACAGGACTATCTGAACCGGAAAATTCCCGCCTTTGCGGTGGAATACCGAATGCGGTGTCAAGATCGCACGTATAAATGGGTTCTGGATCGGGCGATCGCTGTTTGGGATGAGCAGGGCAATCCAGTTCGCATGGTCGGTTCTTTAGGAGATATTAGCAGCCGCAAACAAATTGAACGCCAACTGCGGACATCACTTCAGGAAAAAGAAGTCTTACTCCGAGAGGTCTATCACCGAGTTAAAAACAATATGCAACTGGTTTCCAGCCTGCTACGCCTGCAAGCCACAAGTACTGACGACCCCTCTGTATTAAAGTTACTCAACGAAAGCCAGCAGCGAGTGAAAACAATGGCACTGATTCACGAACGCCTCTATCGTTCCGAAAATCTTGCCCGCATTAACTTTGCCACCTATATTCAAAATTTGGTGAATAACTTAGTTCGCTCCTATAGCACGGCTGATTCATCCATTCGTGTCAACCTCGAATTAGCTAACCTAGAGCTAGATTTAGATGCGGCAGTTCCCTGTGGCTTAATCATTAATGAGTTGGTTTCTAATGCTCTCAAATACGCCTTCCCCAACAAACAGGGTGAAATCAACCTAGGATTTTGGTTGGCAGATAACAGCAATTATTGTTTAGTTGTCAAAGACGACGGGGTAGGTATTCCAGCTCACATCGATCCTCAAAATACCGAATCTCTGGGAATGCAACTAGTCTACGGGTTAACCGAACAACTCGGAGGAGCAATTGAACTGGACAGACAGGGGGGGAGCAAGTTTACAATAACCTTTAGAAAAAGGTCGTAATATGTCACAGCCGTCATCCCCTGTAAATATACTCATCGTAGAAGATGAATGGATCATTGCCTTGGATATTAAGCGCCATCTGAGCAAGCTGGGTTATGGGGTGGCGGGGACGGCTAATTGTGCGGAGAAAGCCCTAGAATTAGTCGCAAAAACTCAGCCTGATTTGGTGTTGATGGATATTTACCTGCAAGGTGAAACAACGGGTATTGAGACATCTGAGTTGATTCGTCAGCAGTTTCATTTACCAATCGTATTTCTGACTGCCCATGCTGATGAAGCAACTTTAACAGAAGCGATCGCCACCCGTCCCCAAGGCTACGTTGTCAAGCCTTTTGAAGAGCAGGATCTCAGTGTTGCCATCCAAGTTGCTTTGGCAAATCATCGAGCCGAAAGAGCGGTACAGCAGGCGCTAGAGCAAGAAAAGCAATTGAACGAACTGAAGTCCCAATTCGTTTCCATTGTTTCCCATGAATTTCGCAACCCGTTAAACTCCATACTTTTGACGCTAGAACTATTGGAACAGACTGCCCTCAGCCCCGAAAAGCGAGCTGCCCACATTCAACGGGCTAAAAACGCAATCCAGCAAATGTCACAATTGATTACAGATGTGTTAGTGGTAGGCGAAGTAGAACGAGGGCAATTTCAGTGTGAATCAGCACCC
Organism: Scytonema sp. UIC 10036; assembly: GCF_009725235.1. Next base: position 790 of record NZ_WJFC01000049.1, on the reverse strand, counting down.
GTCGATATCATCTGGTTCTGCTCTAATCTGGTAGAGGAACTGCAATCTCTTCCCGAAACTAAACATAACTTAGTATTTACCGTTCGAGGATGCAACGAAACTGAGCATCCCTTTTATGAACTCGATCCCAAATTGTTGCACCATATCTTGAACAACCTGCTGGAGAATGCCATAAAATATTCCCCAGCAGGCAGTAAAATAATATTCGATTTACAGTGTGAGCCAGATTTTGTTCAATTTCAAATTCAAGACCAGGGCATCGGATTAACAAAAGCAGATCGGGAAAAGTTATTCACCCCCTTCCATCGCGGTAGCAATGTCGGTACAATTCGCGGAACGGGTTTAGGATTATCCATCGTCAAAAAGTGTGTGGATGCTCATGGAGGAAAGATCGCCGTTGCAAGTGAATTAGGTACTGGAACTATGTTTACAGTCACGCTCTACTCCAAGCAAAGTTTTAATTTTTCCCACATTCCGCACTTCAATAAGTAGCATAAACACACTACGTTAACAGGAAATTTAAAATTAGAATTTGAACAATCAAGTAACCATCCAACAAATAAATTATCCCCGCCAAAATTCCAGCTTTTTTATTGTGTGGAAAAGCTATAGCAATCCTATTTGAGATCTAAACAAGGGAGACAAGGAAGACAAGGAGGACAAGGAAGACAAGGAAGCAATACTGCGTAGGTTTTGCTTAAAAATCCGAAAATACGTAGGTTGGGGAGCCAGCCCTGATAGCGAAGCGTGGCGCGAATGCGCCATAGGAGGGTTTCCCTCCGCACCTTTA
>NZ_WJFC01000048.1 GCF_009725235.1 Scytonema sp. UIC 10036 | reverse complement strand
CTACTGACATCAAGTTTAAAGTTAACTTTATAATAATTTCTCCAAAAGCTTTTTTCAAAAGCTAATAACTTTGTTGTTATTTCTTGGAACACATAAAATTCTATTAAGATGTGATTGCGATCGCCGTGATGAAGTGAATTTCTGGCTTCAACAAACACCGTCTTATATCTTCTTGAATATTTTTTTTTAATAGAAAAATTATGACTTGAAAATAGAGGAGTTGGGGGTTAAATGAAGACAGCTATGCTACCCCAACTTACCAGTTATTGGTCATTGGTCATTAGTCAAGTGTCAAGTGTCACTGGTTAGGTGATTTCCGTCAACGCTTCTACTAACTTCTGAATATGTTCGAGTTTGTGAGTTGCCATCACAGAAATCCGTATCCGACTGGTGGGGACGGTAGGGGGACGAATAGCAGGGGCAAAAATGCCATATGATTTAAGATGCTCCCCCATTTTCAAAGCATCGCCTGGATTTGACAATTGAAAGCACAAGATGGGCGACTCAGAAGGTAGCAATTTCAAGTTGAGTAGCTGTTGTTGCACTTGTTGTTTGAGGTAAGCAACGTTTTGCCATAACCGGATACGGCGTGGCGGTTCCTCCAAAACTATTTTTATTGCTGCTAGGGCTGCTGCAGTATCAGCAGGTGACAGCGCTGTAGTATAAATCCAACTGGGAGCGCGGTTTCTCAAGTAATCGATTAAAGTTGCACTTCCTGCTACATAGCCACCCAAACTACCCAAGGCTTTACTTAAAGTGCCAATTTGAATTAACTGTTTTCCCCTACACCCAAAATGTTCAACACAACCCGCACCAGTTTCTCCAAGTACTCCAGTGGCATGGGCTTCATCTAAAAGTAACATACAACCAAATTGCTCAGCTAGCTCTAAGAGCGCAGGTAAAGGACATAAATCGCCATCCATGCTAAAGACACTATCGCTAAGAATTAGGCAACGTCGATAGTTTTGCCGATATTGACTCAATTGAGTTTTTAAATCTTCAACATGACAGTGACGGTATTCTATGATGGCAGCACCAGTGAGAGTTGCCCCATTTTTTAAACTGGAATGGTTATATCGATCGGATAAAATTAAATCTCGCTTGCCTACTAGTGCATTGATAACGCCCAAATTTGTCAAATAACCCGAACTGAAAACGACTGCATCCTCTGTTTGTTTAAGGAATGCGATCGCTTCTTCCAAATCTCTATGCAGTTGGCGATGTCCGCTAAGTAACCTCGAACCCGTACTACCAGTACCAAATTCTTTCACTGCTGCTGCTGCTGCCATCACGAGGCGTTCATCACCTGCGAGTCCCAAATAATCGTTACTAGCAAAATTTATGACCTCTCGTCCTTCCAAAACAACTGTGGCACCAGGGCGACTTTGGATAGTTTGTACAGTACGATACCAGTTAGCACGGTGAATAGTTTCTAGGGATTGTTCCAACCACGTATAAGGGTTACCAGACATAGTGAACAGAGGGGTGTTTGTTTTCCCCTCCAAGATAAGATAATATTCATGAAAACTACTATAAAAAACGTTGTTATAGTTTTGCCGATATGCTCAAGCTAAGTTGTGGTATTACACGGTATCAAGCCAGAGTTTGAGGACAGTAGCCCAACCCATTGATAAACTGTTCCCGGAATGCTTCGATGTCCTCACGTTGCGGACTGCCGTGAGAAACAACAGCAACTTGATATCGATGCATAACATTAACTGGAGAGTTTCCAACTTCCAAACTTTCTAAAGCCATGCTGACGTGCTTTGACGGGGAGTGAGGAATTCCTATTTCGCCTATAAGGGCTAAGACTCCATATGCTCAGCATATAGCGTCTTTGCACTTGATGTAGCGAAAGCCCAGCATGTTGACACGCACCACGTAACAGCAATTAACTTTCTATTTCAGATTTCTGAGAATTTTGAAGAGCGGGAGAATTCTTAGGGGAGATGGAATAAGGATATTCTTCAAGTGACGAATCTAAGTGGGGTTGGGGAGGCTGTTCTAAAGTCGCTTCACCAATAGCATGACTAAAGTAGGATTCAAAAAGTTTGTCGTAGTTGGACGCAACCGCTAAAAATGCCCCTCCCAAAATATATATCGGTAGAGGCAACTGAAATTCTTTAATCCAGTCAAAAAACTCTGCTAAAGCAAACAGTACCAGAAAGCAAGCCAGCCAAACTCTCATGCCTCTATCCCAAAATCACAACAACTTCACTCATTGTAATTGAGAGCTTAATCAACACATCCGAGAAGCCGAGTCAAAAAAGAGGAACTTTTTTAAATGTTAATTTTTTTTACTGTTTATACAAAACTTACCATAACATAGTATAAACACAAAACAGATTGCGTTCAATAGAATCTATACACCTGTAAAACTTAGCTCATGTAGAATGCAAGACTAAACGCAGAAACCATAACAAGAATGGGAATAACCGTACTAAACTCTACTTTCCTTGTCTTCACCATCTTTAGGCAAGACAGAGGAATCACAAAAGGCCATAAAGCAGTTGTGATAATAAACATAATGAATGATAAGAATTTATCTTCTGGGGAAGAATGGGGATGGCTGAGACTAAATCTTAACCAGTTGATAAAAAAATAGCCAGTCATAAAAAGGTAAGTAATAACCAATGCAATTTGCATCTTATTCACTGTAGACACTCCTTTTGTTATCTAGGATTCAGAAATAAAGACATTCAGTCTGCTATCAGAGAGATCGCTCGGCGCTGGAAGTTAGAAAATAAGGACTATACGTCTAAATTTAAGGCTCAGTATTTACTTATTATTCATACAAATACTAATATATCGATTGCAACATCTAAAACCGTAGTTCTACTTGTTTTTCAGGCTTTTCCTTGCTTTCCGGAATTTCACTGATTCATCATCACAACCTTATTTGTATATTTTTCTCTATTCAACTGATATTATGGTTAATCGTAACAATCTTATTGACGCGATCGTCCAAATTTTTAAACTTTTCTAAAAAAAATTTATATACCGTAAGTTAAGTAGATATGAAGGACTCTCGCTTGAGATGCAATACTACGTAGGTTTTGGGAAATAATAGGTTGGGTTGAGCACGAGCGTTACCCAACAAATGCTGATAAATGTTGGGTTTCGTTCCTCAAACGCCAGTAAAGGTGCGGAGGGAAACCCTCCTATGGCGCATTCGCGCCACGCTTCGCTATCAGATCTGGCTCCCCAACCTACGTAATTTCGTATTTTTATGCAAAACCTACGCAGTATTGGCTTGAGATGTATGCTTCAACAGTCTTGTTTGCTAACTATAAAGCTTTCAGTATAATTAATAACTCACTGACCATGACATATTAAAACCCGGTTTCTTTGGAAAACCGGGTTTTGCTAAGCAGCATATTTTCCGTTTAACGATCTCTTTCTACTTAAAGGGGAGTATATATGTTAGCTGTTGCTTCCTGAATAGCAGAGAAAAGCAAGGAGTTGTAGGAGCTGCTGCTAGCGAGAAATCAGAAATTAGAATTCGACAATGGGCGGTAACTATAGCAAGAATTTGAATCTTTTTGTATGTATTGTTTGAGATGCTCTATGTCAACAAAGTAGTCAGCAACATCAATTAAACTATCGCTTGTCATTGCCCGTATGCTAACAACTTCAACTCGAATTCCCTGGTAAGTGAGAGCATTAACAGCGTATGCTAAATCTCCATCACCACTCACCAATACAGCGGTGTCATAATAAGGAGCTAAATTTAGCATATCCACAGCAATTTCTACGTCCAAATTGGCTTTTTTAGAACCATCGGGAAGTAGAACAAGATCTTTACTGACTACACGATAGCCATTTCGCCGCATCCAGAGTAAAAAACCCTGTTGTTTCTCATTATTGCGATCGACACCCGTGTAGAAAAAAGCACGCAAAAGCCTTGCATTCTCCGTTAAACAACAAAGCAATTTTGCATAATCAATTTCAATGTTCAGTTGTAAACCTGCATGAAATAAGTTGGCTCCATCTATAAAAATAGCGACTCGGCCTCTATCGGAATTCCCAAAAATATACTTATCAAATGTCATGTCTGAAAAGTTTGTACTATTCTCTCTATTATCACTCTGCCAATTTGATTTGTCTTTTTCTTTAATTAATCTGTATTGATTTTTTTCTTTGTTAAAAGCCGATATATTCATTTATACCTCTTAATTACAAATTTGATAAATTTATCAGAAATGTTCGTTTTGAGTCAAAGGTAAAAGTAATAAGTAGGAAATGAAACTTAAAGTATTTTATCCTTCTTCTATATTTTACCTCTTTTTTCTTATTTGCCCCTGTTTCCTTTAGGCTTTATACAGATAGCGGCTTTGGTAGAAAGCTGTTTCCCCAGTAACCCAACCTTGTTGCCTCTTGCTCTTGCTCTAATTTTATTTTAAGAAATCAGCTATTCTGGGCAACAGAAGGTAATTGTGCTGTTCCAGATGAGAGTCGCACAAGAGCTAATAGAGTTGCTACGCGTTTATTTTATTTTTCGACCTAAATACACTTTAGGTCTTACCTTATCGTATCGCAGAGCACACCTATACTTCTTTTTGTCTTAAAATCTGACAATACTGACTGCTGGCAGCAGTCTTTCTTTAACAAGTGACAGACTACTTCAGCAGTTTTTTGTAGAAAAATTTCAAAAATAAAAAGCTTCAAAATGTAGCTTTTGCTAACTGAAAATCATTCTCTACTCCTCATATCTGCCTGTATTTAAAGCAAGCGGTTGAGTGATTATTGGCAAATAACTCAGTTGTCTTTTATTTTTTACTATGTCATAATCATTCTTTCATTATTTTTTATCTAATATTTTAAAGAACTTATTCAAAATTTTTGAAAAATTGACATTTAATTGGAAAAATTTGGTATTGTGGCACATCTCCTTTTATTGCTATTAATTTCCAGTGACTCCCTTCCCCCTAGAAGATGACCTATGGGTGTAGGCCGGGGCAGTGCCCAACCTACTACAAATAGTGGCATTTTAGAGCGGGAAGGGAGTAATGCAGTATAACTCTCAAATTCTGTATCTTAAGGAAACATTTAAATTCTGTTGGTAGAATAAAGCTTAAGACCACAGAACCTAGCAACAGCATTGACTCTAACAAATAACGTGAGTCAAACGAGTGTTGGAAATACTCATATGTTGCAAAGGTTGCCTAAATTTTATCAAACCTTTCTTCAATGTCAACTTAATTATAAAATAACTATTAGCAAATCTTATATTTTTGGCAAACGCAAAGTAAAAGCAGTCTGACCAACTGGTGTTGGATCGAGTTTTAAGTAGCCACCATGGTATCTCGCAATTTCCCTTGCTAAACTCAACCCCAATCCTACACCATCAACTTTGCGCGTTCTGGCGGGATCGCCGCGATAGAAACGGTCAAAAATCCGTTCGCGATCGCTCGGTGGAATGTCTTGAGAAGAATTACTAATAGTGACTAACACAATTCCTGCTTGCTGGTAACCGTGAATTTTGATCCAGCCATCTGGGAGATTATACTTGATGGCGTTACTCAGCAGGTTTTGTAAAATTTGAGTGAGTAAATCGCGATCGCCCCAAGTACGCAATTCAGAAGTGATTTCCGTTTGAACATTTAAGTGAGGTGCCAGCAATTCTATATCTTCCGTCATCTCCAGCAGAAGTTGAGAGATATTGACTTCTACTCGATGCAAACTCATTTGTCCGGTATCGGCTAGAGATAACAGTAGCAGTTTCCGCACAATTCCACTACAACGCCGTACCTCATCTAGCAAATTACTCAAACTTTGCTGTATCTGAGAACCTGGTTCTGCTTGTTGCAAAGTCTGTTCTAATTCTCCTTGTAAAATGGCAAGTGGGGTTTTCAATTCGTGGGCAGCATCAGCACTAAAACGAGACGCTTGTAGGAAACTGCGTTCGAGACGTTCCAACATTTGGTTAAAAACTTGAATTAACTTGACAAATTCAACATCTGTTGTACCGATAGGAACTCTTCGATCCAACCCGTTGACAGTCACCTGCTCAATTGCTTTGTTTAATCTCTCAATGGGACGTAACGCACTGCCAGAAATTAACCACGCACCTCCAGCAACTAAAAGAAGCGCACCTGGTATGGATACTAGGAAAATATTTCTGATGGCAATCATTTCTCGATCGACAGCGTTTAAGCTGACTGCGATCGCAACTAAGGCGTGAGGAAAAGTGACTGCACCAACACGCCAAGTTCCTTCTTTCGTTTGTTGGGTAGCAAATCGCGGCGGGGGAGGCGGTTCACCTAAAGGACGACGATAACGCGGTGACGAGAAAGCAGCCGCTTTTGGCGATCGCAATTTTTCTGGTGGAGGTTGTTTTTCTCTTTCTGAAGGACTTCGCCTATCCGGAGGTGGAGGGACACGAAAAAAATGGGGACGAGGAGACCACAAGTTATTAGTTTTCAATTCAACCCACCACGAATGTGATTGGTATAAAATAGTACCATCTTTCTCCATCACCAAAAGAGCAACAGGTGTTTCCGCATCAGTTTTTAATTCGCGTTGTATAAAAGTTTCATAAGACTGCCAGCGATTGAAAAATCGCGGGCTAGCTACTAGAAATAGGCGATTTTCCAACTGTGCATCAAGACGACTGCGTTTGGCATCAGAGATTTGCAACCAAGCAGTTACCCCAAATCCAATGAGGGTACTGCCAGCAAGCGCAGCAGATAATAAAGCAATTCGGAGACGAAATGAACGAAACTGCACGATCGCTACTCTGGCTTACAAAAACGATACCCAACTCCCCGGACACTTTCAATTCCATCCGCTCCCCCAAGCGGGTCTATTTTTTTGCGGATTCTTTGAATACACACATCAACTACATTAGTATTGGGGTTAAAATCATATCCCCAAACGTGTTCTAAAATTTGCGTGCGAGTAAGAACTCTTCCGGGAGAACGCATCAAGTATTCCAAGAGGTTGAACTCGCGAGTCGTCAGTTCCACAACCTGCTGATTGCAAGTGACTTCTCGCGTAATGCGATCCAATTTGATAGAACCAACGCAAAGTAAGTTTTGGCGATCGCCAGTACTTCGACGGATAACAGCGTGAATGCGAGCAACCAACTCTTCCACGTAAAACGGTTTGGCAATATAGTCATCTGCACCGAGATAGAGACCTTCAAGCCTGTCATCCAGTTCATTACGAGCTGTCAGTAGAATCACTGGTACATTCCGTCCTGCCCGACGCAAATGTTTAAGGATAGAAAGCCCATCCTTACCCGGTACCATAATATCAAGTACGAGGGCATCGTATTGATTCTCCATGGCTCGAATGTATCCCTCATCACCATTATCACAATAATCAACGACAAATCCCTGTTCTTTTAACCCAGCTTGAACAAAGTTGGCAATCTTTGACTCATCTTCAACAAACAGAACGTTCATATAATTTTAGATTTTAGATTTTAGATTTTGGATTAAGAAATTTTTATACTGCCGTATTCTTACCTAAATAGCTGTCAAATTTTTTTCTAATTGATATAACTTCTAGCACACTTTTACTACTGACTTAAATTACAAAACTGTAATTTAGATGCGCGGCAAGCTGTCATTTAAGGCAAGCTTAATAAAAATATCAACACATTCTTTCTACGTACTAAGAAACTTTTTATGAAAATTCATCGCTTGTTAGCTTTAGCGACTATTCCTATTCTAATTGGTGCGTGCGGTTTGGCAGGTGCCGATAGTTCAACAGCAAATAATTCCAATCTAATAGCACAGGATTCATCTCAACCTAACGAACAACCAAGGAGAAGGGAACGATTCCGCCCAAATTTTGCTGAAGCTGCTCAAAAGTTAGGAGTCACTGAAGCACAATTGAAAGAAGCTTTAGGCGTGCCTGCCTCTGATACTCAGCCCAATGAAAATGGGCGTCCGCGCCGTCCTCGTTTTGATATTAAAGGTGCTGCAGCAAAGTTGGGTGTCACTGAAGCACAATTGGTTAACGCATTGGGGCTACCACCGCGTCCAAATTTTACCGAAGCAGCCAAGAAATTGGGAGTGACTGAAGCAAAGTTAAAGGAAGCTGTAGGAGTGCCCACCAATCCCATAGATCCATCAAGCCAAGATAAACCTCGCCGCCCGCGCCTTGATATCAAAGGGGGTGCTGCAAAGCTGGGGGTAACAGAGGAAGAATTAACCAATGCGTTGGGGATTCCACCACGTCCTCCGTCTAGAGAGTAGGGACAAGAGAAACTTCTATGGCATCATTTGATTCAATCCAGCCTGTAACCTCCACCCCTTTCAAAAAAAGCCCTGTAAACCAATGGTTGACAAAATGGCTAGTTGGTTTACTGATTTTAACTGCGTTAGGGGGAGGAACCTATGTTGCTTACAGTCAATTAGTTGTGGTTCAACGCCAAGAAGCGCGACGCAAATTACAAACTGTTTCCGTTGAGAGAGCCAGTTTACCAATTACGATCGCTGCTAACGGTACCATTCAACCCAAACAATCGACCAATGTTAGCCCGAAAAGTTCGGGGCGACTGAAAAAGTTACTTGTAGAAGAGGGGGATTATGTCAAAGAAGGACAAATCTTAGCCTACATGGATGACTCTAACTTTCAAGGACAGCTACTGCAAGCCAAAGGGCAAGTCACTTCAGCTCAAGCAAACCTTAAAAAAGTCATGGCGGGTAATCGCCCCCAAGAAATTGCCCAAGCACAAGCTCGCATGCGCGAAACACAAGCGAACTTGAAACGATTAGAAGCAGGTAATCGTCCGGAAGACATTGCCAAAGCCCAAGCGGAAGTTAAGAAAAACGAAGCACTGATAGCGCAAGCCCAGTCTCGGTTCAATTTGGCACAAGCACGGGTGAAGCGGTTGCAAAGCCCATTTGAAGAAGGTGCGGTATCTCGTGACACTTATGACGAAGCTTTGGCTGAAGAGCGCAATGCAAGAGATAATCTAGAGCAAACCAAAGCAAGTTTAGCTGTGGCACAACAAGAACTTGCCAAGCAAAACAACGGATATCAGGCAGAGGAAGTTAATCAAGCGCGTGCCCAAGTTGAAGAGGCACAACAAGCTCTAGCTCTTGCTCAAGCAGGAAGTCGCCAAGAAGATATCGACCAAGCTCGCGCTCAAGTTGTTCAAGCGCAGGGTACACTTCGAGAGGTTCAAACACAAATAGAAGACATGGTGATTCGTGCTCCCTTTAGCGGGATTGTGACAAAAAAGTATGCCGATCCGGGCGACTTTGTCACTCCAACAACTTCGGGTAGTGATGTATCTTCAGCGACTTCTTCCTCAATTTTATCACTTGCATCTACCTATCAAGTTGTAGCAAATGTAGCTGAAACTGATATCGCCAAGATTCGTTTAGGACAATCTGTCACTCTTAAAGCCGATGCCTTTAAAGGACAAACTTTTAAAGGAAAAGTTGCTCAAACTGCAGCTTTAGCAACTGTGACTTCAAATGTTACCAGCATTGAAGTGAGAGCGGATATTCTTCAGAACTCTCAAAAACTTCTTCCCGGAATGAATGTGGATGTGGAGTTCAATGTTGGTGAATTAAACAATGCACTCGTGATACCAACAGTTGCGATCGTGCGTCAAGAGAATGAAACGGGGGTGTTAGTTATCAGGGAGAATGGGAGACCTAGATTCACACCCATCGACACAGGTGTGACGGTTAATAACAAAACCGAAGTACGTTCTGGATTGCAGGGTGATGAGAAAGTTGTCATTAGTACTCCACGTAGATCTCAGGCTGGCAATCCCTCACTCGTACCCGGATTGGGTTTTGGTGGAGGAATGGGAGGTGGTCGTAGAGGCGGTTTTCGCTAATTCTCAAGATTGGTTTTCATAATGGGAAAAAATATATAAAGAGGATTGACAAATGAAGAAACAGTTTACTTTCGCAGCTCTATGCGTTGCAACAATTTTCTTTCCCGGAGTAGCTTCTGCTGGTGAGGTTTACAATCGCAGAGATTCTTATCCTCAACAATATCGGCGTAATGTAAGAGTTGAAAACGTAAGGTATACTACAATAAATCGTTCAGAACAGAGAGATATTCAACGCCAACAAGTGGCTCTTGAAGCGACAAAAAGACGCTTTCTGCGAGATGGAAGACTCACTCGTCAAGAAAGACAACAACTAGAAAGAATGGAACAGCAACTTGCTCGGAGTATACGTAGTGCCCGTCGAGACTAGTAGTTTCACCTCGTTCCCAGGCTCTACTAGTTTCTCGTTCCCAAGCTGTACTAGTTTCTCGTTCCCAGGCTGTACTAGTTTCTCGTTCCCAAGCTGTACTAGTTTCTCGTTCCCAGGTTCTACCTGGGAATGCAGGCTGCGAGGCTCTGCCTCGCGTTACAGATTGTTACAGGAGGCGGAGCCTCTACTAAGGCATTCCCAGGCGGAGCCTGGGAACGAGATGGAATAATGCCCATTGCCTTGTTCTTGCAATTAAGCAGAAACTGTGTTGCAAACTTCAGCTCCTTCTGTAGTATTGTGAACAGGTCCTTGGACTATGAGAACAGAGCAAGAAGCGTTATGTAACACATAATTACTGACACTACCAAGGAACAGCTCGCTTAATCCTCTACGACCGCGCCGACCTACTAAAATTAAGTCAGCGTTCCAGCTGTTTGCAACTTCACAGATTGTACGACCGGGATCGCCTAAATTCTGAGAAATTTCTGCTTGAACACCTATTTTGTTTGCTTTTTGAACAAAAGAAAACAGCATATTTAGTCTTTCTTGCTTGAGTTCTTCCCACTGCTGCATATATTTATTGACAGCTTCCGTATGTAGAGTTGGGTAAACACTACTAGGTTGCAGCAATACAGGGTTGAGATATCCCGTTCCATCAAAGGGAGAAAGAACGTGCAGTAACATAAGATTTCCATTAACTGCTTTTGTCAAAGTCACTGCTTCGTCAAAAACATGTTGTCCAATTTCAGAAGTATCAATTGCAACTAAAATTTTGTGAAACATAGTTATTAAGGGTTGGGGATTGGGGATTAGAGATTGGGGATTAGGGATTGGGATTCGTTACTAGTACTTCTTTCTTGTCCTCGTTTTTCCTTTTCTCCCACATTCACAGTTTTATGAAAAGAAGTTGAGGATTTTGTGAGGAGGATAAAGTAGGGGCGCATTGCAATGCGCCCCTACAGTGGTTGGTGAAATTTGAAAGTTTCTCAATATGTCAGTGTTCTTACATAACTTTGTCTTAATTGTACTTAAGTAATAATTCTCAATTAAGTAATATTTAGAAGTACAAAGTTTTTCGGAAAATTATCGAATTTCTACCCTAATTTTAAGATCGTAACGCCATACTTAGTATGGAGAGTATTTCAATCAGCAACTAAAAAGTTTCTTAAATTTTAATTAATTTTTAATCATGACAACCTTAAAATCTTGTGTTTCGTCTTGTCGGTACTGTCGTTATTACACACCACAAGGGTTGCGTGGGGGTACATGTGAATTGCTGAATGTATCGGTAAAATCGGAGTGGAAAGCTTGCTCTTTATCTGCTCCATCTTTTGTGTCTAGAAATCAACAAGAGGCTGAAGAATTAGCGCTAGTGACTGGCAAAGCTTAATTTTATTGACAATAGACAATGTATTAAGCTATGATTACGGATTGTCTGTCTAATTCCTGCTCGGATCAGGTAGAAGACGATATAAAAGCTGAGCAGCTTGTCAAAATCCTGTGGCTCAGCTACCTGTACGGCAACTTCAAGGACAATTCCATGAGCTACGCAATTATTGAAACTGGCGGCAAACAAATAAAAGTCGAACCAGGTCGCTTTTATGATATCGAATTGCTTTCTGCCCAACCGGATGAAAAAGTCACAATAGACAAGGTTTTGTTGGTGCAGCACAATGGTGAAGTCACAATTGGACAGCCACTTGTGACGGGAGCAACGGTAGAAGGAACGGTGTTGCGACATCTGAGAGGTCGCAAAGTCCTGGTGTATAAAATGAAGCCGAAAAAGAAAACCCGTAAAAAGCGGGGACACCGCCAGGAAATCACGAGGTTAATGATTGATTCTATTAGTCTTAATGGTTCAGTGTTGGTTACAGAAGCAACTACAGCTGATGGGGCTGAGGCTCAAGTCAGTGAAGTTGTGAGCGAACCGGGAACTGTTCCACCCCCAGAAGCGCCAGAAATCAATGCAGAATCATCAGAGGCTGTAGTTGATACTATAGAAGCATCTGCAACAACTGAAGCATAAAAAGCTACAGCCCGTTGTTGGGAATTTATCTTTTATTAAGATAGATAGAAAAAAGAACAGACACAAGAGGAAATCATGGCTCATAAGAAAGGAACGGGTAGTACACGCAACGGTCGTGACTCTAATGCTCAAAGACTGGGTGTCAAGCGCTACGGTGGTCAAACTGTTCGGGCAGGAAATATCCTCGTGCGTCAGCGCGGCACAAAGTTTCATCCTGGTAACAACGTTGGTATCGGTAGTGATGATACTCTGTATGCCCTAATTGATGGCGTAGTTACCTTTGAACGTAAAGGCAAAACTCGCAAGAAAGTGAGCGTTTACGCATCTGCGGCAACTGAAGCACCTGTAGCTGAAGCACCTGCAACAGCTGTTGCATCATAGAGAGTAGTGGGTCGGGCGTTACGCCCACCCTCTATACTGCAAACGCTTCTTTACCATGTTGCCGTAGCAAATTCATTAGTTCGTCGCGGTAGTCGTGGAAGGTGGCGTGACGCTTAATTGTAGGGTTGCGGTCTGGTAGATTGATGGTTATCTCCTGACGTACTGTACCGGGACGGGTACCCAAAGCATAAATTCGGTTTGAGAGGAAAACGGCTTCTTCTACATCATGTGTAATCATGAAGACCGTAATGCCTGTGCGTTGCCAAAGTTCAAGCATAAATTCATGCATTGATTCTCTAGTATGGATATCAAGCGCTCCAAAGGGCTCATCCATAAGTAAAACTTTGGGTTCGGAAGCAAGGGCACGGGCGATTGCAACACGCTGTTTCATCCCACCTGATAGCTCTTTGGGCAGCAAAGTGCCAAAGCGAGACAAGCCAACGACGCTGAGATAGTAACTGGCCTGTTCGCGCCGCTCTTTTTTGGGAACACCCTGAAGCTTGAGTCCAAACTCAGTATTTTCCTGCACGTTCATCCAGGGATAAAGTGTGTAATGCTGAAACACCATACCGCGATCTGGACCAGGTGATGTGATGCGCTTGCCATCAATGCGGACTTCTCCAGTTGTGGGACTATCTAGTCCAGCAATTTGACGCAGTAGCGTAGACTTACCCGAACCTGAGGCACCGATCGCGCAGATAAATTCGCCTTGCTCGATTTCCATATTGATATCTTTGAGAACCACAAGCGTACCGGATTTGGTCTGAAAATGTTTGTTAAGATTGTTGACTTGTAAAAACACGATTGTTTATCCTCTATTGTTGTTTTGTTTTTGTGAGTTCTAAAACGCTTCTTTAATAAAGTTTTTATTGTTTGTGACTTGCCCATTTGCAAGTGACATGAAGCAAATACTGAAACAGCAAATCAAATGCCAATCCAATCACGCCAATCACAATCAGTCCAACAAAAATTTCATCGGTTTTCAAGAATCGACCAGCAACGCTAATACGTCGCCCCAAACCTTCACTGGCGGCGATAAGTTCTGACACAATAACGAGTTGCCAAGCAGCAGCTAAGTTAATTCGGCAAGCGTCTAATATGCCGGGAAGAACGTGCGGTAGTATTACCTGAGTTAGCGTAGCCCAACGATTGCCACCCAGCATATAAGTCGCTTCTATCAACTCTTTGGGCACAAACTTTACGGTATCCATCACCATCAAGGTATTAAAGTAAAATACACCGATAAAAATCAGTGTAATTTTCGGTTCTTCGCCAATACCCAAATAAAGAATCAATAATGGAATAAATGCAGGTGCTGGCATATAGCGCATCAGACCAAACAGTGGCTCAAATAACGCACGGATGCTAGGAAAACTCCCCATTAAAATGCCAACTGGAATTGAAAGGCTTGCTGCTAGTGAAAAGCCAACGCCAACCCGCCAAAGGCTAGCTACAGTATCTTTGAGCAGTTCGCGTGTCGTCCACAAGCGCCCGAAGGCCTCTACAACTTTTGCAGGTGAAGGCAAAAACTTTGGGTCGATGTTAGTTGTTGCCGTCACTACCCACCACAACAACAGAGGTAGGGCAATTGAAGTAATGGTCAATGCCATATGAAGGGGCTTTGGAATATCTTCAGCTAACCGCCAAAAAACCGTAGGCTTCATGGTTTTTGACTTAATCAAAGATTGAATCGATCGTGGCGGAGTACTTTGGCTCATTGTTCAAACAAAGGGTAAGGGGTAAGGGTTGAAGGTGAAAGTTAAAGAGAACTTCTTGTTTTTTATAGTTTTTATACTTTATTCCCCTGCCTCTTTTCCCTTTCCCCTTGCAGTGTTAGCTTGCATTTGAGCATAGGCTTTGACAAATCGATCGTCAAACAAAAGTGTTATGTTGGGTTTGCTTTTTGCTAACCCAACATCGTTTAAAAACTTGCTCATTTCGTTAGCTGCATACAGCAACGAAGTCATATTATTTCCAGGCTGAAAAGCTTTGAGATTTTCTTCTATACTGAAGAGTCTTGTACCATCGGCATATTGTTTGTATTCTTCAACCGAGACACCTGCCCGTTTTGCCATAATCATGTAAGCGCGGTCTTGATTTTCTCGGATGTAATCGAGCGTGGCAAACCAAGAATCAACGAGTCCCTGAATTTCTTTCGGGTGTTTATACAAGAATTCGCGTGACACTACGAGGTGGTCAGAAATTGCACCTGGAAAGTCTTTAGAACTGAACAGTTCTTTACTGCCTTCACGCCGCAACGCCTGTGTTGTAAAGGGAGCAAAAACAGCAGTTGCATCAACCTGACCTGCAACAAACGCGGCAGCGGCTTTTCCTGTTTCCAAAGGCACAAACTGAATGTCTTGAGGCGATAAGCCAGCCCGTTTCATCCCCAACAACAACAAAAAGTGATCGACTGTGCCTTCTTCAGCAGCCACTTTTTTGCCGCGTAAATCTTTGATACTGTTGATTCCTGGTGCGACGATGATTTTATCGTTGCCAGTAGAGTTGTCGTTAACTAGTACTATGACTTTATCGACGCCGCCTGCTACCGCACTAACTGTATCACCCAGCGTTTGACTGTTAGCATCAATTTGTCCAGCTGTAAGGGTGCTAATTGATTCGAGGTAGCCATCAAACCACTTGAGCTTGACAGCAACATTTTTAGAACTAAAAATACCTTTCTCTTCCGCAACTTGCCAGGGAAACCAACCAGGCCAAGCGCTAAAGCCTAAGTTTACGGTTGTAGTGTTGGAGAAAGCAACTGCTGCTGCCTCAACTTCAGTTGTAGTTTTTATATAAACTGCAGGGTTTTTGCAGCCTACAGCCAGAAACATGGCGACCATAAAAAGTAGGCAAGCTGTGAGGAGCGATCGAGGTTTCATCGGCAATATGCCTCAATTTTGTAAAAAGACTTTTAAAACATTTGCTTTCATAGATACGACAAAGCCCGGAAAGTAATTCAGCAAATACTCGCTAAAACGACCTCCCGGGCTTTTATCCCGCCGTGTCACCAACCCTCCTGAGTTGGCTGCTTCTCTTGGACCAGTCATTACACCTTGGCGCAATCGGAACCCTAGAAGCTTATTTATTTTGAATGATTGGTAAATATTATTCTTGAATCATTCGTGAAAATTAAAGCTATAGAGACGCCTAACTTCGCGTCTTTACATTTGGGCAATTTTTCACAAATCAATAAATAATGCTCTACTAAGGATTACTTAACTAAACAACTGTGTAACTTGTAATTTTATTCAAAGAGGATAACATTAAGGAAATTCATTAACTGTATAAATAGTTACAAATTTGCTTGAAAAATTAAAGTTGGATTTATTGTTGCAATTATTAGGTCAGGTCGGTGAGGTTATTCACGAACTTACCGCGATCGCTTGCAACGAATTGCACAAAATTTGGTAGTAAAAAATTTAAAACCGTGCTAGAGTAAAGAGTAAGACTCTGTAAAATAAATTGCAAAGAGTTAGTTAACTAAAATTGCAAGCTAAATAAAGAAGCGCTTCTAGGGTTCCGATGACACTAAGGTATCATGACTGGTCCAAGAGAAGCAGCCAACTCAGGAGAGTTGGTGACACGGCGGGATAAAAGCCCGGGAGAGCCAATCACGATCGACGTATTGGGAATCTTCTGGGCTTTGCTATTTGAACAGAAATGTTGACCCGTAAACGGCTCATTAGGAAAATTTTATGGTGCAAGCATCTATTTCGCCGGTAGCAACAATCGATCCTAGCCTTCACTTAGTGGATGAAAAGCTACCCGGTGGTGCCTATTGGCATGGTGTAATCAAACGGGGTAATACCCTCCGCGTAACCGATTTGGAAGGTTCTCAAGGCGTTTCGATGATTTGCTACAACGCAGATAGCCCAATAGAACGGCTGAACGTAGCAGACACCGCTAAAATTCAGTTCAATGCCTTCCTTAAAAAGGGCATGGTGATTTACTCTGACATGGGTCGCATTCTGTTCTCTATTACAGAAGATACGAACGGCTATCACGATTTAATTTGCGGATGCAGTAACGCTGCAGGTAACGCAGCTAAATATGGCGAAGGTCCTTACAACAAATATGGCGAAAGCGATTATAATAACACGCGCAACAATTTTCTGAAAGCTTTAGGCAAGCGCGGTTTAACGCGCAAAGACTTGATGCCCAACATCAATTTGTTCAGCAGAGTCGCAGTGCGTCCCAATGGTGACTTAGAATATGTTACAGGTTGTGAAAAACCGGGTAGTTTTATTGACCTTCGGGCTGAAATGAATGTGTTGGTGGTCATTTCCAACTGCCCCCATGTGTTACACCCAGATAAAGTTTATAAGCCCAAACCAATTCAACTGACTGTTTGGAAATCGCCAGCACCAGCACCAGATGATTTGTGCCGTAATGCAAACGAAGAAGTCATTCGCGGTTTTATTAACACTGATGCGTTGTTTGCTCAATCATAGTTAGGCAGTACTTGGGAGTTGAGCAAAAAGCACGCGATCGCTTTAAGAACTCTGTTTAATTCATATCTGTTTCATAGCATCTACAAATTGAGGAAATATTTATGGTTACGACTTTACCGATTCAACGTGACCCGTCCACAGCAATTTATAATGAGGAACTCCCTGCTCGCCAACCTTGGTCGCGAGTAATTAAAAAAGGGCAAATTTTACGGATTGTCGATTTGTTAGGCAATCAAGCTGTTGACACATTGTTCTACAACGCTCATGATATGTCCGAGCGATACAGCGCTCCCGATACTGTTGTGCGCCAGGGTAATATCTTTATCACGACAGGCACTCAGTTGATTTCCAACGAAGGCAACGTGATGATGACTGTTATCCATGATGAGTGTGGTAAACACGATACACTGGGCGGTGCTTGTAGTATGGAAAGTAACTCAGTAAGATATGGGCTGCACAAGAAGCATTTGCACGCTTGTGTTGAAAATTACTTACTAGAGTTAAGTAAATACGAAATGAACAAACGGGATCTTGTCAGCAATGTAAACTTCTATATGAATGTTCCCGTAAGCGAAGACGGCACATTAGAAATTGTGGACGGTATTTCGGAAGCTGGGAAAATCATCGAACTGCGTGCGGAGATGGATGTGATGGTCTTAATTTCCAACTGTCCGCAAATTAATAACCCCTGCAATGCTTACAATCCGACACCAGTTCGCTTGACTGTTTGGGATGCAGCTTAAGTCATTTGTCATTGGTCATTTGTCATTGGTCATTGGTCATTAGCCATTAGCCATTAGCCATTAGCCATTAGCCCTCATGTTTAATAAAGTCCTAATTGCCAATCGGGGTGAAATTGCCTGCCGGATTATTCGTACCCTCGACCGTCTTGGTATTGCTTCGGTTGCCGTCTACTCTGAAGCCGATAACCATGCTGCTCATGTTGCAGCCGCAGGTGAAGCCGTTTGTGTGGGACCACCTGCGGCAGCACAAAGCTATCTTTGTACTGATGCGATTTTAGCAGCAGCCCGTACAACTGGTGCCGAGGCGATTCATCCCGGCTATGGCTTTCTCAGCGAAAATGTAGCGTTTGCCTCCGCGTGTGCAGAAGCAGGAATTACTTTTATTGGACCCACACCAGAGCAACTACGGCGATTTGGACTTAAACATGAAGCACGGGCAATTGCCTCTTCAGCAGGAGTACCCCTAGTTCCTGGCACCGATTTGCTAGAGAGTTTGGCGCAAGTCAAGCAGGCAGCAGTAGAAATTGGCTATCCTGTAATGATTAAAAGTACGGCGGGGGGAGGCGGCATTGGAATGCAATTGTGCCGGAGTGAAGATACTTTGGCAGACTTGTTTGAAAATGTGCAGCGCTTAAGTCGTAATAACTTCAGCCAAAGCGGAGTATTTTTAGAAAAATATATCGAGCACGCACGTCACTTGGAAGTGCAAATCTTTGGTGATGGTCGGGGAAATATCGTTGCTCTTGGTGAACGTGATTGTTCGACACAACGACGCAATCAGAAAGTGATTGAAGAAGCGCCAGCACCGAACATTAGTGATGCACTCAGGCAGCGCTTGTATGAGTCCGCAATTAAACTCGGTCAGGAGATCGAATATCAATCGGCAGGTACGGTTGAGTTTATATACGATGTAGATACCGAGCAATTTTACTTTTTGGAAGTCAATACGCGCTTACAGGTGGAGCATGGCGTTACAGAAGCCATTACTGGTGTGGATTTGGTCGAATGGATGGTGCGACAAGCAGCAGGAGAACCCCTGTCATTAGAATCATACCAGTACCAACCGCAAGGATATGCCATTCAAGTTCGTATATACGCTGAAGACCCAAATAAAAATTTCCAGCCTAGTTCCGGTGAACTCACTCAGGTGCAGTTTGCAAATGACATTCGCTGCGATACCTGGATTTCAACTGGAACAAAAGTATCACCGTTTTATGACCCGTTGTTAGCTAAAGCGATCGCACATTCTGAGTCAAGAGAAAGCGCGAGCGCACGCCTGCAAACGGCTTTGGCTCAATCTCGCATCGACGGCATTGAAACCAACCTGGAATACCTGCGCCAAATTATTGCCCATCCAACTTTTACTCAAGGTAATATTACTACAAAATTTACCAATAGTTTTACGTACCATGCCAATACAATAGATGTGAGTAACGCTGGTACAATGACCACCATTCAAGATTATCCCGGACGGGTGGGTTATTGGGATGTTGGTGTACCGCCCTCCGGTCCGATGGATTCTCTAGCGTTTCGGTTGGGGAACCAAATTTTAGGCAATCCAGAATCGGCTGCAGGATTGGAGTGTACCCTATCTGGACCGTCTTTGCGCTTCAATTGCGATACGGTTATTTGCCTCACGGGTGCTAAGATGAAAGCCACTTTAGATAAACAAAGCATTCCTTATTGGGTACCAGTTCCGGTAAAAGCAGGTAGTACGCTACGTTTAGGAAATATTCAAGGCGATGGTTTCCGTACCTATGTATTAGTGCAAGGAGGATTTGACGTACCAGAATATTTGGGCAGTCGCTCAACTTTTACTCTGGGTGGGTTTGGTGGACATGGTGGCAGAGCGTTACAGGTCGGCGATGTCTTAAAATTATATCCTCCATCGACTCATACGGCATCACAATCTATTTCCCCCGAATTGATACCTACCTACTCAAATCATTGGGAAATTGGAGTCTTATACGGTCCTCACGGCGCACCAGATTTTTTTACAGAACAAGATATTGAAACTTTTTTTAACACTGATTGGGAAGTGCATTACAACTCCGCACGGACGGGGATTCGGCTGATTGGACCAAAACCAACCTGGGCACGTCAAGATGGAGGTGAAGCGGGGTTGCATCCCTCTAATATACACGATAATGCCTATGCTGTTGGTACAATAGACTTTACTGGAGATATGCCAATTATTCTAGGATTGGACGGTCCTAGTTTGGGAGGTTTTGTCTGTCCTGCCACGATTGTCCAAGCCGAGTTGTGGAAAATTGGGCAACTCAAACCGGGGAACACAATTAGATTTCGTCGTCTTACTTTTAACCAGGCATTACAACAAGAATTACAGTTAGATGAACAAGTCAGAACGCTGCAAGTTGGGGAAACACGTTCAGTGATAATTCATGATGCTGTTGAAAAACCAGTTTTGACACAAATACAAGCAAAGGATAATCAAATTGCCGTTACCTACCGTCAGGCAGGTGATAAATACTTGCTGATGGAATACGGTGATTTAGTGCTGGATTTGAAATTGCGTTTTCGAGTGCATGAGTTAATGACTCATTTACTCGAAAATCCTATTAATGGGATTTTAGAATTAACACCGGGAATGCGATCGCTACAAATTCATTACGATAGCCGCGTCCTGTCCCAATTAGACTTAGTTAATAAATTACAAAGTATCGAATCTCATCTACCAGATATTTCCAACCTAGAAGTGCCGACGCGCATAGTACATTTGCCACTATCCTGGGATGATGAATCAACGCAATTAGCGATTCAAAAATATATGCAGTCGGTGCGAAATGATGCTCCTTGGTGTCCTAGTAATATTGAATTTATTCGTCGCATTAATGGGTTGGGTAGCATCGAAGAAGTCAAAGATATTGTCTTTAATGCAAGTTTTCTAGTCATGGGCTTAGGAGATGTTTATCTTGGAGCACCAGTAGCAGTTCCACTCGATCCACGTCATCGCTTAGTCACCACAAAATATAATCCCGCACGCACTTGGACACCGGAAAACGCAGTTGGTATCGGGGGTGCCTACCTGTGTGTTTATGGCATGGAAGGACCGGGTGGTTATCAGTTTGTCGGACGCACTGTGCAAATGTGGAACCGTTACAAACAAACGGCAGACTTCAAAGATGGCAAACCCTGGCTGTTGCGATTTTTTGACCAGATTCGATTTTATCCTGTTTCGCACGCGGAGCTAATGCAGCATCGCGAAGATTTTATTGAAGGCAAGTTCAAGCTAGAAATTGAAGAAACTACCTTTAAGTTTCACGACTATCAGCAGTTTTTACAAGAGATTGCACCCGAAGCAGGGACTTTTAAAACTCGCCAGCAAATAGCTTTTCGTGAGGAGCGCGATCGCTGGACAGCTACAACCCAAGATAATAGTACCCTCACCGACAGCGAACCTCCATTGGCACCTGCAACAACCATTCCCGATGACTGTTATGCACTGAGCGCTCCAACAACAGCAAATGTTTGGCAGGTTTTAGTTCAACCGGGCGATCGCATCACTGAAGATACGGGTGCGATCGTATTAGAAGCGATGAAACAGGAAATGACATTGCTACCAGATGAGCCAGGAACAGTAGTAGAAGTACTCTGCAAACCAGGGCAACTCGTCACTGCCGGACAAATTCTGGCAATTATCAGAGGAAGAGCGTCATGATAGGTTCCATCACATTGGACATTGAATCACTACTTATAGCTTATCGAACAAAGAAATTAAAACCAGCAGATGTTATTCAGGACGTTTACCGTAGAATTGCCGCACGTGGTAACGATCGCGTTTGGATTTCTTTAGTAGAAGAAGCCAAAGCGCAAGCAGCAGCACAAACGCTTGCTGCAAACAGTCCGGATAACCTGCCCCTTTACGGCATTCCCTTTGCTGTCAAAGATAATATAGATGTAGCTTCCATGACCACCACAGCAGCCTGTCCTGCTTACAGCTACACCCCTTCAAAAACGGCAACAGTCGTTGAATCATTACTCAAAGCTGGAGCAATTTTAATTGGCAAAACCAATCTTGACCAATTTGCAACGGGGTTGGTCGGGATGCGATCGCCTTATGGTGCTTGTAGCAGTGTTTTTAATAACGATTACATTTCCGGTGGCTCTAGTTCTGGTTCTGCTGTAGCAGTAGCAGCAGGACTAGTTAGCTTTTCTCTAGGCACAGATACAGCAGGTTCTGGGCGAGTTCCAGCAGCGTTTAATAACATTATTGGGCTAAAACCTACCCGTGGTATTTTAAGTACATCCGGGGTAGTGCCTGCCTGTCGAATGCTCGATTGCGTTTCTATATTCACCTTGAATTGTCAAGATTCTCTACGAGTATGGCAAGTTGCCAAAGGTTATGATGATAGCGATAGTTATTCTCGAAACGTTCCACAAACAACCAAAGCAATTCCATCATCGTTTTGCTTTGGTGTACCCAAACCAAATCAATTAAAGTTCTTTGGTGATACAGCTGCAGCAGAATTGTATGAGCAGGCAATACAGCGATTAGAAGCAATGGGTGCCAAACGCGTTGAAATAGACTTTCAGCCCTTTTGCCAAGCAGCGGACTTACTATACTCTGGTCCTTGGGTAGCAGAACGGCTTGCTGCCATCCAACCGTTCTTTGACTCCCAAGGTGATGCCATTCATCCTGTTGTGCGCCAAATCATTAGTAACGGTTCGCGCTATACAGCAGTCGATACTTTTAAAGGTTTTTATGCCCTAGAAGCATTAAAGCAGGAAACTGCTAAACAGTGGGAAAAAATAGATATTTTGGCATTACCAACAACGGGTACTATTTACACCAAAGCACAAGTAGAAGCTGACCCCATCAATCTTAATACCAACTTAGGCTACTATACCAATTTCGTAAACTTAATGGATTTGTGTGCAATAGCACTTCCTGCAGGCTTTCGCGACAATGGTTTGCCCTTTGGTATTACCTTAATAGGGCAAGCGTTTCAAGACGTAGCCCTGTGTGAATTAGGCGATCGCTATCATCATGCCCGGTAGCACTTATGGCAAAATAACTTCCGTGAGGTTGTAAATGACAACTGTATCCACCAATAAAATTGCTCTTGCTGTCGTCGGCGCTCATCTCACCGGACAGCCTTTGAATTATCAGCTACAAGAGCGCCTAGCAACAAAGCTAAAAACCTGCAAAACCGCTGCCACATATCGCTTATATGCCCTTGCCAATACACAACCCCAAAAACCCGGATTAGTGAAAGTTCTAGATGGTGGCCTCAGCATTGAGGTAGAGGTTTGGAATTTGAGCGCAGAAGGCTTTGGTACCTTTGTAGCCGCAGTCCCACCACCCCTAGTCATTGGCACCTTAGAACTGGAAGACGGCACATTAGTTAAAGGTTTTTTATGTGAACCTTATGCGATCTCCGATGCACAAGATATTTCTCAATACGGTGGTTGGCGCAATTATAAAAAATCGAGCGAGCCAAAACCACTGAATATGAAGCACGAAGTGTGACGTAGTGCTTCATATGTGCTTTAGACAGTGGATGTAGGCACCGGGTGGCACTTTAGGGACAGCGACATCATGTTGTATCGTGGTGTCTTTGCTCTTCAATATACCTACGAACTGTGTCGCTACTTACATTGCCAGCAGTAGAGACAAAATACGAACTTGTCCACAAACTAGGCAGTTTCAGCAAATGTGGAAATTCTTGCCTAAGTAATCTAGAGCTTCTTCCTTTAATCGCGTTAGCCACTTGATGTGGAGCTATTTCAGGTGGAACGTTAACAAATAAGTGAACATGGTCTGGCATAATTTCTAGTGCTATAATTTTCCACTTTTTTTCTTCACAGACTTCCCAAACAATTGTTCTCAGTCGGTTTTCGACATCTCCAATCAAAATCTTCTTCCGTCTTTTTGGTATCCAGACCAAATGATAGTTTACCAGGGAGACGGAATGATTTTTTCTTCGATACTGTTGCATAATTCCTGGAACTTACGATATATTATTGTAGATATAAATAATATATCAACAAACAAGGAGGTGAGCAACTTGCTAACAAACTATGTGTACAAGCTACGTCCTAACGTCTCTCAATCTGAGAAAATGGATAACTGGGTTGATATGCTCAGGAGTCATTACAACTGGTGCTTGAATGATAGAATTACGCAATACAATCAGCAATTCATTCAAGGCGACTATTGCGATATAAGAACTAAGGCTGAGGCTTGTCCCATAAGTTGTTTTGTTAGCAAGAATGGAGCTACAGGAGAACCTTGGAAAGATGGAAAGCTAGATAAAGAGGGAAATTTAAAAAATCCTAGAAGAAGTGCAGGAGATATTCAGATAACCAGTCTACCAATGCTGAAGCAAGCTAGACCTTGGTATGCTGATATTGACTCTACTGTGTTGCAACAAAATGTTAAACGTCTTGATGTAGCGTACAAAAACTTCTTTGAGGGAAGAGGATTTCCACAATTTAAGAACCGGAGTAACTTCACGTCTTTTACCTATACAGTAGGAATAAAAGTACAGGGAAATAAAATCTACCTACCTAAAATAGGTTGGATGAGATTCCACAACTCTCGCTTAATACCTGATGGTTTTACTATCAAGGCTGTAACTGTCCGTAAGCGTCAAGATGGTTGGTATATTTCTGTCCGAATAGAAGATAAATCTGTACCTGACTATATTTCAAAACCTTTAACAGAAGTCGAAAAGGTCATTGGTTGCGATTTAGGGATTACCAAGCTTGTTCATCTATCAGATGGGCATCAAATTGATAATCCTAAGTTTGCAACTAATAAAAAGACAAAGCATCTATTAAAAGTCAGGCAGCGACGAGTTAGCCGCAAAGTTAAAGGTAGTAAAAACCGGAAAAAAGTAGCTAAAAAAGTTGGGAGATTACATAAAAGAATTAGCGATAAACGTCTAGCATATCAATGGTATGTTGCCAACAAAATAGTCTCTCGTAATGTAGACGCTATTGGTTTGGAAAACTTGAACGTTGCTGGGATGCTACGACGCTGTAAGGTCAAAGTAGATGAGAAAACAGGAAGGTTTTTAAAGAACGGACAAAGCCGGAAAAAAGGTTTAAACAGATCTATCTCGGATGCTAGTTGGTCAGAGTTAACTTCAAAAATTGAGTATCTCGCTGCAAAGCAAGGAAAGGTTGTAATTAAAGTTAATCCAAAACATTCATCACAAGAATGTAGAAACTGCAAACATATTGATGCAGCGAATAGGGAGGGTGAAAAGTTCATTTGTGTTCGGTGTGGTCACATGGATCATGCCGATTTAGGAGCTGCAAAAACCATCCGAGATAGAACTTTGAGTTTGGTACGTGAGGACTTCGCGAAACCATCTGCCAGCACTAGCAAGTCTAGTGAAGGAACAGTTAAACGCCCGAAACAACGCAAGGAGACATCAGCACGCTCTATGAGCAAACGTGTTGAGCCTGGGAACCCTAGCGATAGGGATATTAAGGCAGCAATGTCTTAAGAATCACCGACCCTTTAGGGCGGTGAGTGTCAACTCGCGAGTCTTTCATCTGCCGGATAATGAGAATTAGGTGTGATCTTTACAAAATTTTATGTACTTAACTTGGTTAGATAACAATTCATGGTTAGTTGAGATGGGCGGGAAACGAATACTCATCGATCCCTGGTTAGTTGGTTCGTTAATCTTTGGCAATTTGGATTGGTTGTTCAAAGGTTTTCGGACTCAAGAACGCGCCATACCAGAAAATATTGACTTGATTGTGCTGTCTCAAGGTTTGGAAGACCACGCTCATACACCAACACTCAAGCAACTCGATCGCAACATTCCTGTTGTGGCGTCTCCCAATGCAGCCAATGTCGTAACGCAGTTAAATTACACACAAATCACCCCACTAGCTCATGGGGAGACATTTAATTTGGAGCGGAGTGTCGCAATTACAGCAACTCCCGGTTCTTCAATCGGTCCGACTTTGGTCGAGAACGGTTACATTCTGAAAGAGTTGGAAACTGGCTTCACTTTATACTACGAACCTCATGGGTATCATTCTCCCTCACTCAAGGAAGCTGCTCCCATAGACGTTGTTATTACACCACAGTATGACTTGGGTTTGCCGTTAGTTGGCTCTATTATTAGGGGCAGAAAATACGCTTTAGAAGTTGCTCAATGGTTACAACCGCAAGTGATGATTCATACAGCAGCAGGTGGCGATGTGGTTTTTGAAGGATTGCTAAATTCTTTACTTCAAACTACTGGTAGTATTGCGGAATTTCGTTCCTTGCTTGCACAAAATCATCTTTCAGTACAGGTGATTGAACCAACCCCTGGCGCTCGCTTTGAAGTCCCGTTAAAACAATCAGTGACCAATGACAAATGACCAATGACAAATGACCAATGACCAATGACAAATGACCAATCAATACGGTTCTTCCCATTGTTCTGCTGCTTTGATAGCGATCCGAATGGCATTGTCAATGGCAGTATCTTTTTCTGCTAACACAATGTCTTCCTTCACCGTGCGTTGGGCAACAACACCGCACACGCAACCTGCTCGAAAACCGTAAACACCTGCCATCTTGAACAAAGTGCCACTCTCCATTTCATAATTCAGTATATTTAAAGAGCGATATTCTTCCGTGATTTCACGTAAAGAACGCAACAGAGGTCTTTGAACTGACTGCGATCGCTCTTGTCCCTCATAAAAAGTATCAACCGATGCCGTAATCCCAACATGATACTTGACATTAAGAGTGTTTGCTGCATGAGCCAAGGCTACTGTCACAAATGGATCTGCGGCGGCAGGATATTCTATAGGTGCAATGTCATTAGCTGCACCTTGACGGCATAAAGCAGCACTAGTAATCACCGTGCTACCAACTGCCACGTGTTCTTGTATGGAACCACAACTGCCAACACGTATAATGAGCCGAATACCAACTTGTACCAACTCATGAACAACAATACTTGTAGATGATGCACCCATACCACTGGTTGCACACAACAGCGATCGCCCGTTGGGTAAAATCCCCACATAGCTATCCAGCCCGCGATTTTCCGACAAAAGACGCACTGAATGCAGGTAGGAATGGGCAATTAACTTCGCCCGTTCCGGATCGCCAGACAAAAGAGCGATGCTTGGTGGAGTCTCCCCAAGGTCATTTCGTCCAAACCCAATATGATATAAGGTGGCGTTCGTCATTTCAGATATTTGTCACACCAGTTCACCATTTCCCAAAGTACATGACCAACTGCTTCACGAGAGTAATAGCCGTGGTCTTCTAATGGTAATATGACACTGCGAACAGTTGCGCCCAAACCTTTCAATGCTTCATACAATCTTTCAGTTTGGAGAGGATATGTACCGGGATTGCTATCTTTTTCTCCATGAATCAGTAAAAGTGGGGCTGTGATTTTAGCCGCATGAGTAAAGGGAGACATATTAATATAAGTCTCTGTCGCTTCCCAAAAATGGCGCTGCTCTTGTTGGAAACCAAAAGGAGTCAAAGTACGATTATATGCGCCACTCCTAGCGATTCCCATACAGAATAAATCTGTATGCGCTAATAAATTCACCGTAGTAAATGCGCCATAGGAATGCCCGCTAATACCAATACGATGTGGATCGGCAACACCGCGCTCAACTACGTAATCAACGGCGGCTTTTGCCCCTGCAATCAATTGTTCCACATAAGAATCATTTGGTTCTATGTTATCTTCACCAATAATTGGCATTGTAGGACCGGAAAGAACTGCATAACCTTGAGTTAGCAAAAATAAAACAGATGCATAACTCGGACGGCTGAAGGTATTTTCAGAACTATTAATTTGCCCTGCAAATTCCTTATCTTTAAATTCTTGTGGATACACCCAAAATAAAATTGGCAAAGTTCCATCACGAGTGGCATCATAACCAGGTGGTAAGTAGAGTTTTGCTGAGAGTTGCACGCCATCTGCACGTTGATATTTGACTAACTCACTTTGCAATCCTGCTAACTGAGGAGCGGGATCTTGATAATAAGTAAGCGCGTGAGAAATTTTGTTGTCAGTCCGATGAAACAAAAAATAATTGGGTGGCTCAGTTTTGGATTGGCGGTGAGAAATCAAAGTTTCTGCTTCATCATCTAGCACGTAGGAAATATCTTCAAAATAAGGGTCTTGGCATTGCCACAGGCGTTGTGTATCCCCAGTTTCTAAATCAAAACTATCCAAAAATGGATGAACGCCGTTAGGAGATGCCCCACGACCGCTCAGATAAATGGTATTACTTTGGGGGGCAAAGCGTAAAACTCGGTATCTCTGATGCCCTAAGGTTGTCATCGGAGACCCCGGATCGCTGTACTTGTCTTCGTAACTGCGGTTAAATAATAATTTTGGGGGTGAGTCGGGTGTTTGTGGGTAGATGCGCCAAATTCGCTCTTTACGAGTGTCGTACCATCTTTCCCACACTAGAGCTACATCTTCCTTACCCCAAAGAATATGATGAAAGCGATATTCAGATTGCCAAAGTTGCTTTGGTGTACCTGTAAAAGGTGCTTCTAATTCATATAAAGCATCTCGTTTAGCAACATCATTGGTAGGATCGCCGTTATCTAAAGCTTCTACCCAATGCAATGTTGCATCAGCATCATTCCGCCAAGATATTTCCCTTCTTCCTGTCCGCACTTCATCAAATTTTGTTGTACGGCGCACGAACAGTGGCACATTTGCAACTTCATAAATTAATTTGCCCGTATCATCGATCACCTGAAGGGTTTTCGGAAAAAATGGGGCTGGTAGTTGATAAGAAAATGGTCGATGCAGCTGAGTCAGGAGAAGATATTTGCTATTTGGGGAGGGTACAGCCTCATAAATCAGGCTTTCTGATACTAGTAAGGTGCGGTGACCATCTAAAGTGACTTTTTCTAAGTTTGCGCTTAAGTAGTATTCAAATAACGCCTCATCATGAGGGTTTTTCAAGAGATTTGTGTAGGTGCGACTGGGACTTTTACCGCTAAAGTTTTCTTGAACGATCGGTCCTGAAGGAACGTTGGGTTTGGCTGGTGGTTCTCCTCTATAGGTTGGAATGATTTTGCAAATCAGTGCTTCATCAGACAGCCAACGGTATGGTTCTCCATAGGCAGCATTCAGTATTGGCTCAGTCAGTTGTTGTGGGGTGAGACTATCGACATCTACAACCCACAGTTCTAGTCCCGTGTCTTGAGTGAGGGTAAAGGCTAATTTTTGACTGTTGGGTGACCACTTAACATAGCCAATCTGAGCGCTTTCGGGTAGGGGCACCGTGCGATCGCTCTCGCCTGCACTGACTGCCCTAATCTTTAAGTTCTGGTAGAATGACAAACGAGAGAGTGCGTTAGTTTTGGGATTTAAGAGCAATCCTGCCAATGGAATTTCTGGCTCTGCAAAATGAGCGATCGCCTGTAACGATGGTTTTTCTAACTCTACCATCCACTGACGGTTGGGAGAGAGCAGGATGCTTGGTGGAGATGGGGCATTGAGAATTTGGGCGATCGGTTCTGGGGGAGACTGCCAGATTTGTTCAATACTTGAGGGGTTTTCCATTGTACGTCGATTAATGCTGCCTGTAATCTCAAATTAACAACATTTTACGAACTTTTCTATACTTAATTTTATGGTAATCATCAGTCAGCAAGATAAAAACGTGAAACTAAAAAATTGCTGCTGGTGCCGTTTTAATCCCCTGGCGGGGAATATCCAGGGTGAAACAAAGATGGAGCCAACCAGTCCCACTAAGTATCAATCGAAACTTATGGTGGTTTGCCGGAGTTTTTCAGTGAAAGGACTTGAAAAATGGATAAATTGGTAAAAGTCGCCGAGCTCCTCAACTCTCTGAACTTGGAAACTCCTTTTGGGACGATTGAGCATCGAGTGGTTGTTGCTGGGGAAGTTCGCTGGATGCAATGGATGAACCGAGCAATTTTTGACGAACAGGGTAACTTTGTTCGATTCCAATCAGTGGGACGAGATATCACTCAACGCAAGCAAATGGAGGAAGCTCTACGACAATCGGAAACGCGAGAACGCGAAAAGGTTACCGAGCTAGCACTGGCATTGGATGAATTGAAACGCACCCAAACTCAACTGATTCAAGCTGAAAAAATGTCGAGTTTGGGGCAGATGATAGCGGGTGTAGCTCACGAAATCAACAATCCTGTTAGCTTTATATACGCAAATATCGAACCAGCCTCAGAATATGTTCAAAACCTTCTGAACCTCTTAGAGCTTTATCAGCAACACTACCCTAACCCAGTCAAAAAGATTACTGAACAACTTAAACTCAGCGATTTTGAGTTCATAAAACAAGATTTCCCAAAACTACTGGCGTCAATGAATGATGGTGCTGTTCGAATTAGTCAGATTGTGATGTCTTTAAAAAACTTTTCCCATCGTCATGAGGCAAAGCGCAAGCAAGTAAATATTCATGAAGGTCTAGATAACACACTGCTTCTGATACAACACCGCTTGAAACAACGACCCTTACACTCAGAAATTATTGTCATCAAAGAGTATGGGCAACTACCAAAACTAGAGTGTTTTCCAAGCGAACTCAACCAAGCATTTATGAATATACTCTGCAATGCGATTGATGCCTTGGATGAGCTTGCTGTCAGTCGTCAGCGATCGCAAAGCACTAAAAAATCAAATCATGACGAACGGCTGACCAAAGACTTTAGACCAATAATTCGGATTTGTACAGAAGTAGCAAAAGATTCACGAGTGCTCGTCCGCATTGCTGACAATGGCGTTGGCATCAAGCCGGAAGTTCAGCCTAAAATATTTGACCCTTTCTTTACTACAAAACCGCCTGGAAAGGGTACAGGTTTAGGATTGTTTATTTGCTATCAGATTGTAGTGGAAAAACATGATGGGGAACTGACTTGTGATTCTGTATACGGTGAAGGAACTGAGTTTGTGCTTAAACTCCCTCTGATTGGACGCCTGAGCTAGGAAGTTGCCTTGGGCTTAGGCGTCTACTTACTGGAATTATATCATGTCTGTTTATATACCCTGAATAAAGCTCACGCAAAGACGCAAAGGCGCTAAGAAATTAAGGAAGTTTTATTATGGTTATGCTACCGGATATGATAAGCAGGGACTCACAATTCTGTATGCAGTTGGCTCCACTTTTCCCAATCTTTTACCGCATTCTCAAACCCACGTTCCCTAATTGCCTTTGGTGCGGGGATGTCAGTTCCAAGTTTATTGCCCTAACGTTTGATGATGGTCCCCATCCTCAGTACACGGCGCAACTGTTGAAGGTTTTGGATCGACATGATATTGTAGCTAGTTTTTTTTGGCTGGGTGCTTGTGTCAATCGATCGCCTGAAATAGCGCAAGAAATCTTCGCTCGCGGTCACTGGATTGGATTGCATGGCTACGATCATCGAAATTTTCCCATGCTATCACCAACAGAACTTAAGCAAAGTTTAGAGAGAACTCAAGCAGCTATTTATGATGCTTGTCAGTTAGAACCCGAACAAGTACGTGATGTCCGTCCCCCAAATGGATTATTTACACCTACAACGTTAAACTTACTAAAGCAATGGAATTACCGCCCTGTTATGTGGAGTGTTGTTCCAGAAGACTGGGTGCGTCCGGGTATCACTACCGTTACACAGCGAGTTTTAAAGCAGGTGTGCAATGGCTCACTGATTGTTTTGCATGATGGTGCTTGTGGTGGGCAAGATGTTGCCGAAACAGCAGAAGTTTTAATACCGAAATTGATAGAACAAGGTTATCAATTTGTGACGATTGATAAATTTTGGGGGATTAGTTGTTAGTAGGGGCGCGGCGGCCTTGCGCCCGTACAGTTGTTAGTTGTTGGTTGTTGGTTGTTACTCCTGAAGCCTTGGTTAAAGTCAATAAAAATTTATCCTTACATCCCCTTATGGGGATGTAAGTAAGATAAAATACAAAAAAATTCAAACATCATCATGCCCCAACGCTCTCAAAAAAAGCTAAGCAAACCTCAGTCACACCTAAAATGGTCTTCAGGTACAGAATTAATGGGCTTGATGTTTGAGTTAGTTCCCCAAAAAGATTGTTATCTTTACGCCCAATACACTATCGGACTTCATGCCTGGTTTCTCGATCGAGTACGTTCGACAGATCCAGAACTTTCAGCGTACCTGCATGATGGAGAATCTGAAAAGCCCTTTACTATCTCAGCATTAGATGGAGAGATAACAAGTAGTGGCAGACAAATACAACTACTTGCGAATACTTCTTATCACTGGTACATCACAGCTTTATCTAGTAGAGTACAAAAGTGGATGGCACAGTGGGTAAAAAAGTTACCTTCTGCAGTTGATTTGCGGGACGCCCCTTTAACTATAGCTTCCTGTCAAATTT
This sequence comes from Scytonema sp. UIC 10036, assembly GCF_009725235.1. The sequence continues at coordinate 40,855 of NZ_WJFC01000048.1, read as the reverse complement.
CACATCCTCCTACAACCTATGCCGAATTGTTAGATTCTGAGTACGGTGGAACTGTCTCTTTAACATTTCTTAGCCCTACTAGTTTCCGTCGCAAAGGTCATCATCTGCCTTTACCTGTTCCAGTTAATGTCTTTCACAGTTACCTAAGACGTTGGAACGACTTTTCTGGGATACCTGTTGACCAAGATGCTTTTCTAAGTTGGGTAGATGAGAATGTTTTGATTAATCGCTGTCAGGTGACAACTGTAAAGGTATTAGCAGGTAAAAAAGGTGCAGTTACGGGATTTACTGGGGCAATTGAGTTAAGTTTGACTAAAGAAGCAGCTCAACAACCAGAGTTTGAGCAGTTATTTTATGCTCTGGGCAAACTCGCACCTTATTGTGGAACCGGTCATAAAACTACTTTTGGTTTGGGACAAACACGTTTGGGTTGGTCATCTCAAGTTATCCAAGATATACCTGATGTAGAAAGTGTGTTGGCAAAACGAATTGAGGATTTAGTAGAAATTTTTAAGGCGCAACGCAAGCGAACTGGAGGAGAACGTGCGGATGAAATAGCCTCGAAATGGGCAACTATTTTGGCAAGGCGGGAAATGGGAGAATCTTTGCAGGTAGTCGCACAAGATTTGGATATGCCTTACGAAACTGTCAAGACTTATGCGAAATTAGCGCGTCGGGCTTTAAAAGAGCAGGAGTAATATCATTTTACGAAGCGATAATAAGTTTTGATGTTGTAGAAGATATTTAATTCATCACTTTTTCTTCCGAACCCAGATTTGCAATCTCATAGCCGTGAGGATAAGTGCGGGTTGGAGAGTCGATAAAAAACTTGGAGTGCTTGAGGGGCGGCAAGAAACGCTGTATTTTACTCCGGATTTGCAAACTCGTTTCAACACTCCGACGCAGCCATTGTCCGGGATGCTCAAAACCAAATGCATCAAGCATTGTGTCATCAAGTAAGGCGTATACTGCAGGTTTTAAAAGAGGGGACATCCACTTGGGATACCAACTCAAAAATAAATCGCGAGTTGCTTCACCAACATGACGATTGGTTTCTGCATAGCGAAAGTGCGTTCGTTCGTAGTCGATATTGTACTGTTCCAAGTCCTCATAAGTTGTGGGAATACCTTCAATGTGCATCCGATTGCCCACTTCCCGCCAGAAATAAAAAGAGGCTAGCTTTTCTTGTTCCGACATCAGCCGCCAGCCAAAACGGGCATTCCAACGAATGGGTTCATAAATAAAGGTTGACAGAACATAGAGGAAATCAGCATTGTCAATTTTGAAACGAGAGTGAATGGCATTCATGCGCTGAATTGCCTGACAACCGCGCTCGCTCCCATAACCCCATTTACAAAACTCTACAATAATGATTGCTGTATCATCGTACCGTTTTTGAGGACGTTTGTGAAACTCCCTCGTTTTATCTAATAACTTAGAAATACTTGGAACACAATAAGTTTTCATAAGTGCAACTTCCAATGCTCTCGTTATGTCCCACGGAAACTCGTAGCCCAACATCAGATGATAAATTTGACAGTGATCTTGCAGTGGGTTGAGTTCCTGAATCAGATGTAGATTGTCGTAACGATGAAGACGCATAAGAGTGTCGGCTGTTCTAAAATGAACTGGTGGTAAAACAAATGATAGAAAACGCTAGGAATAAACACAACTAATTTCTAAAACAACACAATGAATCAAGTGGATCTAGCTTTTACTCCAGCCCTAGAACAAGCACAGTTAGTTCGTCGTCGGGAAGTGTCGCCCCTAGACTTGGTACAAGTATACTTAGAACGCATTCAGCAGTTGAATCCTCAGTTGGGAAGTTATTTTACAGTGTTGGCAGAGCAGGCTATTGCGGATGCTAAAGCTAAAACAGAAATTCTTGCAAATGCTTCCGAACTGCCACCATTTTTTGGAGTGCCAATTTCTATCAAAGACTTGAACCCCCTTGCAGGTGTCCCTTGTACTTTCGGAAACCCGGCATTATTGAATAATATTCCTAATTACGATGATGGTGTGGTTACGCGCATTAAGCACGCTGGATTTATTATTCTGGGTAAAACAGCAACTTCGGAACTAGGTGCGTGTCCTTATACAGAACCGAGGGGCTTTCTTCCTGCTAGAAATCCTTGGAATTTGGAATACACTCCCGGTGGTTCGAGTGGTGGTGCAGCAGCAGCTGTAGCCGCAGGGTTATGTGCGATCGCTCAAGGTTCTGATGGTGGTGGTTCGGTACGGGGACCAGCTGCTTGTTGTGGTTTGGTGGGAATCAAGCCATCACGGGGACGCGTAACTCACGCACCAGTGGGCGATCGCATGAATGGTATTGCAATGAATGGTCCGATAGGACGTACTGTCGCAGATGCGGCTGCACTTTTAGATGTGATGTCTGGTTATGTTACGGGCGATCCATACTGGCTTCCCGATCCCGAACCATCGTTTCTTGCTGCTACTGAAGTAAGACCAGAGCGGCTGCGAATTGCTTATTCTACGAAAATCCTTCCTATAGGAGAAGCAGATAGTAACTGCAAGCAAGGAGTTTTGCAAACAGTCGAGTTATTAGAACAACTCGGTCATGTTGTGGAAGAAAAATGCCCAGATTTCAGTGGGATAGTGGAACCCTTTCAAATTGTTTGGCAAACTGCACCAGCTTCATCGGGGCTTCCTGCTGAGATTTTACAGCCATTTACTCGCTGGTTGTTTGAAAGAAGCGGTTCTGCTGGGGAATACCTACAAGCAGTTTATCAAATGCAAGTTGCATCCCGACAAATTGTGGCGTTTTTTGACACGGTGGATGTACTTGTGTTGCCAGTTAACCTCCATTCTCCCATTCGCATCGGAGAATGGGCAGACTTAAGCCCAGAAGAGACATTCCAAAAAATTATTGGCTGGGTTGCACCTTGTCCGCCAGCTAATGCTACCGGACAACCTGCGATCGCACTTCCTGTAGGTTTTGACAGCAATGGTTTACCTATAGGCGTGCAATTGATAGGACGCCCCGCAGCAGAAGCTACCCTGATTAGCTTAGCCGCACAACTGGAAACTGCAAAGCCGTGGATTCAGCATCGTCCATCAATAACAGTGAGCACCTGACCAGTGACGTAACATTAGATAGCTGAATCTTGGAGTATCATGGAGTAAACCGATGTTTTATTCCATGAAGTATCTTTCACCAATTCAAGCACAAAAACTTTACGGCTATCATCCCAAAACTCTTGCCAATTGGGCGGATGAAGGAAAAATAGAGTATATCCGTACTCCAGGGGGACAAAGACGATATTTAGTGTCCTCCTTAGAATCCAGAGTACAGGCTAAACCTCAAGAAAAGACCGTTCTTTATTGCCGGGTATCCACCCAATCTCAAAAAGATGATTTGGATACTCAAGTTATCGAGTTATCTAGACGCGCACCAGATTCTGAAGTAATTAGGGAGGTAGGCTCAGGAATGAACTTTAAACGCAAAAAGTTCATGGCATTGATGCACAGAGTGCATGAAGGTGAAGTCTCGCAGATAGTTGTAGGACATAAAGACAGGTTGTGTAGGTTTGGGTTTGATTTCGTGGAATGGTTCTGCAAGCTCAATGGGTGCAAGATTACAGTACTGGGAAAAACAGAGTTAAGTCCTCACCAAGAATTAATGCAAGACTTTATGGCTATCATGCACTGCTTTAGCTCAAAGCTCTATTTTCTTAGAAAATACAAGGAAAAAATTTTAAATGACTGCGAAAAACCGGAGTGAAAGAGTGTATAATAGTAATAGGTCGAAACAGCGTAGTTAAGTTATGGCATTAGAACGCAAAAAAGGTTATTCAATTGAGTCCAAGACAGCTAGGTTTACCTTACTGAGAGACGGTATTGATTTGGATGAAACTAAGACTGCCTTTAACGATTTAGTGTCATTCTATTTCGCTGTTGTTTGCACCCACCCAGAAGGAACATCCAAGACAAAAGAACACTACAAAGTGTACGAAGGGTTGACGGTAGGACATTCTGCTCAATACCCGATACCAATGGATGCACCCTGCGTGTTCCGTCGTGCTGCCATCAAAAAAGCTATTGGTGCTTACAAGTCATGGAAAACCCATTACGACAAGTGGGAATCTAGACATACTCGGCACAGAAAACACCGACCCCCAGTGCAACCACGTTCTTTCAACTTCAACCCAGTCTTTTACGCTGGCATGTGGAAGGAAGATACGGGCGATAGCATCATGCTCAAAGTACGTAGAAATAACACTTGGGTCTGGATTAAGTTCCAGTATCAAAGCTATGACATAGGAGATCTGTGGGAAAAAGCATCACCAACAGTCACTTTAAAAGGTGGCAAGGTATACCTAGATTTCACTATAGAAAAATACGTACCAGCAACAGGAGGATTAAAAACAGTCATTCAACACTCAGATTTACGTATCTGCTCTGTTGACCTAGATTTAGACGGAAACATCGCTACTTGCACTATCCTAGAAAGCAAAGATAACGGCTCGGTGACAGAAATTAGCCGTATGACTGTAAAAGGTCACGCCAAGCACGTCCGTCTTAGGAAGCGTGATTTAGGAAAAGTTGCGCGTGCGATGAAAAAGACTGTCCGCGTTGACAAAGGTTTTGCTTCTCACAGATTCCAGAAGATATCTCGACGAGAACGTCACGAGGGACTGCGAGTCTCAAACGAAATTATTGAGTTTGCCAACCGTCATGGATGCAAAGTCATTGTGTTTGAACACTTAGGAAGCCTCTTGCCCAAGCGCGGCTCTTACTCACGTCGTTCCAACCAAAAACGTGCTTACTGGCTCAAAGGAAAGATTGTCGAGAACGTGCGTCGAATTGCTTACCAACGGTACGCTATTCTCACAGCCAGAGTCAATCCTAAAGATACTTCTCGGTTGTGTGCTGTCAACTCAGTAGAAGTCTGGAGAGGCAACCATTACTTGCCTACTCTATTAGAGTTTTGTCAACCTTACCAATATGGTGGCAAATGCTTTGCCACAGTTACAGGTCAACGCGGAAGTTCGGGATTAAACGCCGCACGTAACATTGGGCTCAAGTTCTTAGCCCGTAAGTTTGTACAGCCCAAGCTCGTTTTAGAGCGCAAGGCAGCCTCAAGAAAAAGCCTTCTACCCGTAAGGGTTGGGTTTGGTAACGTTGCAAGCAAAGTCAGTGGCTAACTGTACTCCAACCTTACCAAAGGTGCTGTGTAAGTACCTCCTATCTTTCCTACCATCCTACGCCTGCCTGGTTGAGTCAAAGACTCTTGATTCTGGGCAACGCGCTCACAGAGGAGAGAAGAAACAAGTAGCTATGGTTGACTCCGTTTGACTACGCTATGCGATTACACGGATAACTAGTAATCCAATTATGCAGGCAAGTGTAGAACAACTTTCACAAGTTAGTGTACTAGCTGGCTTGGAAACAGCAGATAAATTCAATAATTTCGATTTGATTTTCTAAGCCAGCGTTACGGATATTAGCACGAGCACGAACAACACTTTCTGAATTTTTTTCTACACCGACAACTTTAACGTTATAGCGTTTTGCAAGTGCAATTGCACTGTAGCCAAAACTGGAGGCTAATTCTAAAACTGTCTCTCCAGGCTGAAATTTAGCCCATTGGAATAATTGCTCTGTTGCTAATCGACCACCCGGACGTAGGTATTTTTTACCTACAGCAGCTAGCACTTGGTGTCCAGCTGCTGTTTGGAAATTGAGAATAGCATTGCTCATGTCTTTGAGGTAGCTCAAGGTTATACCGTCGCTGGGTAGAACTTCATGCAGGAAATAGACTATCGAGAAGCACTCTTATCTTTTGAAGAAAGGGTATTTAAAAAAACTTCTAAATTTTCAATAGAGACTAATTCATCAAACATGGACGGTACTGTGTTGCGGATTCTCAGTTGGATCGTTCTACCCGATTTGTCTTCCTGAAATTCATAAATCAGGTTGTTTTTCACGGCTTGGGTGAGGAGAATGTGGTGAGGTGGGAAGGCTTTTACTGCTAAAGCACGTTGCGATTGAGAAAGGGCAAACCAAACCTTATCTTTTCTCTCAGCAGTGATTTCGGCGATCGCAGGTTTGATTTGGTTCCAATCGGCTTGTCCCATAGCCGCTTGTAGTAGGACTTCTACCGCTGTTAGCTCCACCGAGGAGAGTTCTGATAGAGGAGTTGTGGGAGGATTTTCTGCCAGAGAAAGATTGGCTTGGTATTGAGTTATTTTCTCTATAATTCTTTGGCGCTCGGCATTTTCCAGGGAAACTGGTGACGAGTGTATGGCAGAGGGCATAGGTTGAGCGAGTGCCAATACCAACTTTTTGCTTGGGTCTAATAAGATAAACTCTGTGGAGTGGAATTGAACTTTGGGGAGCGTCGGGTCTAAAGTGATGCTGAGGGATGAACTATCTTCTTCCACTACAGTTGCTTGAAGCGATATTTCCATGACGCTGGATTGGGCTTCAAGAACATTGACAACTTCCTGTCGCAGTTCTATGGATTGGGCAACAATGGTTTGGGGTGTCTTGCCCTCATTGTTTGCCATGCGCTCCAAGGCAACACCTGCAGAGGGATGGTCGTAAATATCTCCCGTATTGAAGAAGGTACCCCCTTCTCCCCAAATAGTTTCCCGAAGTTGCTTGGGTTCTCTTTGACGCTGGCAAAGAGTTTTGATGAGGGTTGCTATTTTGGTTGGGGTAATCTCGATTAAATTTTCTAAAGCGTCTCTGACAGGAGTCAGGGAAGGACGGGTTAATTTCTTGAGGGTGAGGATGCCGAGTGCGGAAATTTCTTGGTGGTCGCACTCTGAGTACGCTTGTACCAGTTCTAAATATTCTTTAATATCTTTGGGGTTCTGCTCGTAGCGTTTGAGTTCCCTATTGAATTCTATTTTGCCAATACTGTTTTGGATGAGAGTCAGTTTTGATGCTGCTTCCAGGAGTGCCAGGGTGGCTTCTTGGATTTGGGCGAGCCAGGATGAAATATCTTTTTCTTGGGGGAGCTGGCAAAAGAGGGCTGAGGTTGCTATCATAGTACTCAGTTAAAATTTTAATAATTTGACTCTTATCCCCCCAAGAGCTGCAAACTCCTTGGGGACATTTCTATTTATTATACAGCAACACCAGATATTTTTGTTACGGATTCACTAAACCTACACATTTCTACTCAAGGTATCTAGGCGCGAAGGTTTGTGTTGGGAGAGAAAACCTTAACTCTCCTTTAATTGCTGTCTGATACGGTTGGGTGAGTGACTCACTTGAAACTGTGGAGTCAATAACGAGGTTGGCTTCCTCTCCCCCTGTTCCTTAACTAGACGTTCCTACAATCCGTGTAGGAGTTTCTGAAATGCCTCACATTTGGTATGCTTAATGTCTAACCAATGAAGGTCAACAGCATCCCGTAATGTCAGACCCTTTGCATTCAAGAAACGAGCAGTTCTCTCAAGTAAAACAGCTTGAACTTGTTTGTAAGGCATGAACTGCGTAATCACTTCATCAGTGATACGATGCCTCACATTCAAAGCGGCATTATGGTCAGCGTGAAATACAACCCCATCAAAGGTGAAGAATTGATCTCGACAACGTGTACCCAGTAACGTACCATTCCGATTATCAATCTGCGATGTATACGCAGCAGAAACCCAGCAGATATGAGTTCTGTTACGTGCCGACCAATGGGTAAGACGATCTGCAACAGTGCCTTTTTCCCATTTCTCTAAACGATTTTTAGCTCGTTTAGATAGCTTTTTAGTTGAGCGTATTGACTCGACTAAACTTTCGACGCCTAGTGTATAAGCTTGAAATGTGATGGAGCGACAAGCTTGATTTACCACTGTTTCCACGTATGCGTCATCGCGCTGGCGTCGTTTTAATTCTGTTTGATTCCCCAAATTATTTTCTCTAATAGAGCGCGATTTTTGGGAATTCTCTTTGTAGCGTACATGAGCTAATGCCCAAAGTTTGTTTTTATTTCGTCCGCTCCGAGTAATTCTCTCAGTTTTTTTATTTAATTGTTGACCAAATCCTTTACCAAGCAACTGATTGTCATCTGTATAAAAAACTTCTGTATATCCTCTATCTACTGCTTTAACTTTTTCTCTATTAATGAGTTTACCGTAATCCCGATTGTACAGTGTCACAAAGCTGTGAATTTCTAAACTCCCAGATGCATTGCGGATTAATCGGATTCTCCCGGTGATGATTCGATTTGACTTAACTATTAAAGATATTCTTTTTCCTCGTGTTAGCCCTTGTACCTCTAATCTTACCAGGTAACGAGAAATTCGAGTACAATTATATGCTTGAGGCTGATACACAATTTGTCTATTTTGCTTGGCGTGACCACGTTTGTACTCTTCTCTAAAGTAACGATGTAGCCAAGGAATCTGTTTGATAGTTTCAAATGATTTTAGAGCATTGATAGCTAGATCCCTATTTGTTTGGGATTCTTGATTTTTGGCTTTTTGTTCGGCTGTTAGATTTTCTCCTTGATGCAAAGGAAAGCGTTTGTATATCCGACTAATAATAGCAGTTTTTGCCGCTGACTGTTGGGCTAGTATATTTTTGGCAGTATCTTGCACAGTCCATTCAAATATTTTGGCTGGCAATGGCAAGGAGTTGATCTTATAAGTATCTGGTTGACCAAATTTCTCAGCAATAATATTCTGAGTTTTCATCCAAGATTCACCCCAGAAAGCCGCCGACCCTAAAACATTGTAAGTATTTGCTCTTACGGTGAACAATTTTTCAATTAAACCATTAATTGTTGACTCATCTGAGCATTCGATTACTGGATTAACTACTGTCTGCTCAACTCTCAATACCGATTCTAGTTTAATCACAAACCAGAAATCCAAGTAGACACCAGCAATAATTAACAAACGAGTTGTTTGATTTTTGGCTTCTTTAATTTGCGCTGCTGTCTTTTTGGGTTTGCTAGTTAGTAATTTTGGCATGAATTAGAAACTTTTATGGGTTTAAATCTCAACACATACTACCTTTAATAAGATTTTGTTTTCAATACCTCATCAAGAATTTTTCTTGAGCTTCGTGTAAGGCTTGCATCGCCTTTAAATTACGACGCGAGCGTCTTCCGTACAACCGGGCACTAAACACCGCGATCGCTGCCATAATGTCCTCACACATCTCTTGCTCGGGTTCAATATCCATTGGCTTATTCAGTATGATAATTTCCGTATTATTTCCTTCGCATAATGCCAAAATTAATTCAGAACCAAATCTCAGCAACCTGTCTTTATCGGTAATTACCAGTCGCTCAACTTCGTTCCTTTGGAGCAAATCAATTAACTTTAACAGACCTTTCTTTTTGTAGTTCAATCCCGACCCAATATCACTTAATGAATATATATTTTCCCACCCTTGATTTGAGCAGTAAGCACTCAAGACTGCTGTTTGAGTTGTTAAATTATCTTTACGTTGTATGGTACTTACACGAGAATATATCACCGTAAACCGCATATTAGGGTTGTCTATTTTTAGTAGATCCGCGACTCGATACCGACGGTGATTCCCCTCTGTGCGGTATACAGGTTTTAGCTTCCCTGCTTTTTCCCAACGCCTTAGCGTCTCAATCGATACACCTTTGATTTTTGCTGCTTCACCTATTTGCACTAAATCTTCTAATCTCAACATAATTGACTGTATAAGGAGTTATGTTGAGATTTCACTAGATTTAGCAACAACTGTCAATAACGCTTTAAAAAAATTAAACTTTGTTTAAAGCATCTGGTATAGAAAAAAGCTGGCTAGATTACTCGAAAACTTTCCCTGTACTAACTGACGCAATCTTGACCAACTTTGGGGAAGAAACAGCCTTGCACACTTTGGGTTACCGATCGCTCCTCACTGTGATGGTAGATATTTTATTTTTCTCAACACGCACTTTTTCTGCAATAGTATCGGATTGACGGCATTCTTTCGCTACTGACGATAAATTCACGAAAGCCCCAGAACTGTTACCATCTCCCATATCAGATAACGCTCGTCCAACACCTTGCAAACAAGTATTCATTATCAGAATATCAGCGTTTTTTTGATTGAGTTGCTGTTGCAGAATTTGGATTTGTTGTTCTCTATCCTTAAGCTGCTTCTGTGCGTCTTGAAGCTGTTGTTGCGTATCTTGCAATTCAAATTTGACATTATCTAAATCCTTTAAAGATACACATCCACACAATGTCAAGAGTATAGTGATACAAATTGTACCAAATTCTAACCGAAAAGAGTTGTTCATAATAGGGATGCCCTCATTCAGACATAAATTATCTTTTACCGTAGAATTATTTGTATAAAAAGCTTTTTTTAAAAATTTTTATAAAAGTAACTTTTGTAATGCGTTGTACTTAGTTCATACAGAAACATATTTCTATGTCTGTATAGGCTCTAACTTTTTAAAGGATTTTATGACTTAACTATTAATGTTTATTTTAAACTTTTGGTTTTGTAACTATATGTTATTCTGGCTCAAAGTAGACTGTTAATCTAATTTTAAATGATAGGAATTTGACAAAATGAAGAAATGATTTTTTTTCAAAAAATGAATTGTTTTTTGGGTAAATATGCCAAACTGGCAACAATGGTTTATTAGATTTGATATTCATTTATGTACTGGGGTCGTTTTATTGATATCTACCGAATAAGCGACACTAAATCACTTCAAGAAAAGTGCAACAAACCATACAAGTTTGTTCTCTATTTTGAATTCCCTATTTTTCAGAAAAATATGTTAGATAAAGTGTGAAGTCTCAAGTGTAAAGTATGAAAAGTCGTGATTTATGACCCTTGATTCTTCATTCTTCTTTTCATCCTTCATCCTTTATCCTTTATCCTTTCTTTACGTGGGGAATCATTGCGGAAATCTTTTTACAATCACCGTCACAACATGATTGGGCAGTTACTAGCAGGGCATTATAAAGTCCTTAAAGTATTGGGTGAAGGAGGTTTTGGGCAAACTTATATTGCTGAGGACACTCACCTCCCTGGAAACCCTAAATGCGTTCTCAAACATCTCAAATCTTCTAGTACCGACCCGGAAATTTTAGAAACTGCTAGAAGGCTATTTCAAAAAGAAGCTGAAACATTGCAAAAGTTAGGTAATCACGACCAAATCCCCCGACTGTTTGCATACTTTGAAGAGAATCAAGAATTTTATTTGGTACAAGAATTTGTTGATGGATACTCTCTCAACAAAGAAATAACTTTGGGGCTTAAATGGACGGAAAGACAAGTTATCCAATTGCTCATTGAGGTACTGAGTATTTTGGAGTTTGTCCACAGCCAAGGGGTGATTCATCGTGATATTAAACCTAGCAATCTGATTAGACGCGCTTCAGATAACAAATTAGTTCTGATTGACTTTGGGGCAATTAAACAATTGCGAAGTCAAACAGCTACTCGGACAGGACATAACAATCTCACTCTGATCGTGGGAACTCGCGGATATATGCCTTCCGAACAAATTAGACGCTTACCCCGTCCTAGTAGTGATATTTACGCTTTGGGGATGATGGGTATTCAAGCACTTACAGGGATGTATCCGCACAAACTCCAAGACGATCCGAACACGGGAGAAATTTTGTGGCAGCATCTGGCTTGTGTGAGTCCGGGATTGACTGCTGTCTTGACTCAAATGACACGCTATCACTTTAAGGATCGCTATCAGACAGCAACAGAAGTTTTGTGTGCGCTTCGAGAATTAGCGGCTTACCCCAACCAACTTTCAAGTGTTGAAGCGACGGTTACAACCACGACTCTACACGAACTGACCTTGGAATGGGAAGAAGGAGAATTAGCTAAGAATCGCAAAATTACTGAGAAACAACATAGCAAGAAGCCCGGTAGAGTTCGTGTTGGTCGCAATCCCGAAGAGTGCGATATTGTCTTGAACGATCCAACCGTGTCAGGGCTGCATATTGAAATCTTTTTTCATCAAGCCAAGGAAAGGTTTTATTTGCGGAATTTACGCCAAAGGAACCCTCCTATTGTTGATGGTCAATTGCTTTTAGCTGGTGAAATACCTCTTTTTATTGGCAGCAGTATACGTTTGGGACAACTTAATGTTAGGGTGAGTGCGATCGCTTGCAAGGATTATCCTGCAGGATATGTTCCGATTGAATTCGCACTTGTACCGATAACCCCGGAACAGCCTGTTGTGAAAACTATACGTATGCCCAAAGTTCACAAGCTTAAAGAACATTCAAAGCTGATTTTGCGATCGGGTCGATCTACAATTGCCTCAATACCCAGCAAAGTACCACGTCTCTTGGGAGTGAGTTTTGCTGTGTGTGCAAGTGCGATCGGTGGATTGGTCTTTTTTAACGCTGACAACACAAGCGGAAGTAACGCACAACAGAGTTGGTTATCCGAAAAACCCCAACTTTGTCGTATTATTTCCCCTCCTGGTGGTAGGTTAATAGCGAAATTACGCCCCGAACCAGGAACAGAAGTTGGCGCAATGAAACAACTCAAGCTAGGCGATAGGGTTTTGTTTTTGCGATCGCGCGGTGATTTTACAGAAGTTCAACTACCTGATGGTACTCAAGGCTGGCTTTTTGGCGATGAGATCCGACCTTGCATTGCATCAAAGAAAGGATAAAGAAGGGATTGGGGACTGGGGACTGGGACTAGGGACAAGGAGAGGAGGAGACAAGGTAGACAAGGTAGCAAATTCCCCCTTGTCCCCCTTGTCCTCCTTGTCCCCCTTGTCCCCTTGTCCCCCTTGTCCCCAATCCCCGATCGCTTTTTCTAAATTTATCCTTGCTGTGACTCAAACCTTGTGAATAATGTATGTAACCGGAATTAACTGGTAGATCTGTGTAGCTTTTCTAGATGCTACAAATCATACTAATGGGAGATGAAATGCTATGGCACTAGAGCAAGTGAATGCTTTTTATGACGTATTGATGTCGGATCGAGCAATTTACGAGCAATACTACCGTCAGTGCTGCGTTCGGGGAATATTTGGTATCTGGGATTGGGATAAAACAAAAATTGTTAATTTTGCTACTACTTTAGGCTATTCTTTCACGGAAAGCGAACTAGAAGCAGTTTTGTTCGGTAGCGAACCAATTGCCTTTCAAGATTCAATAAATTTATCAGAATATAAACAGTACGTATTTCAGTGACCCGTGACTGGTCACTGGTCACTGGTTACTGGTCAGTGTTAAAAAGAAGAACCTGCCTGTTTCAAAAACTCTTTTTCCTCTGGTGTTGAAGTTCTTCCCAAAATCGCATTGCGATGGGGAAAGCGACCGAAACGCTCAATGACTTTCATATGGCGAATAGCATAATCAATACAACTGGCGCTGTCAGGATCGTTGGTGAGTTGCTCAAACAACTGAACTGACTTACGCTGATGTTCCAAGTTCTCACTGTGTTCAAAGGGGAGATAAATAAACCACCTTTGGACAGGTAGAAGTTTCTTGTCGTAGCCTTGTGCAACGGCATGATGCGCTGCTGAAAGTGCTTCCCAGTCCGTTAAAAAGGCTTCGGGAGTATCTCGGAAAACGTTTCGGGGAAATTGATCGAGCAGCAAAATGAGAGCCAAACAGCTCTCGGGAGCATCAAGCCATTCGTCGAGATTTCCTGCGGCTGCTTTTTGATAAGCGCTTAAAAACCGGATGCGGAGTTCTTCATCAAATTCCGGTTTTTTACTAAACCATGAAGATTTTGGTTTTCCATAACCCGGTTCATCTGGTTTGCCAAACCAAAAATCTAAAATTTCAGTTGCTTGTGACATCACTTTTACTGACCCTTACAAAGCACTTGTCGCATTTTACGCATATTTGTTGGCAATTCAAAGTTCATTGCTTGTTGTATAAAAATTGATGGTACGGGTATAGCCGGAGTTGCTGCCACTCCATAAGTTAGTAACGTACCGTTCCCACAATCCTTTAACTCTAAATTAGCCGTAAAATCGTGGAACGTTCCTTTTTCCAACCGGAATTGAATCCTCTGTCCAATTTCTTCTACAACATTAAGATATATTTCTACTTGAGCCGTAAAAAATAAGAAAGCTTTTTGTGCTGCTTGATACAGACGCTTAACTTCTCCTCGTTGTAAAACTTCACTTTTGGTAACATCAGGAAAATATTGCACCCAACGGGGATAATCCGTGATTTGCTGCCACACTTGCGATCGCACCAATGGCACGTACATTGTGGCTGTTACAGCACCGCCCCATGCAGTATGCGAGCTTGTCTGTACCAAAATTTCGCCTTGCATCAACAATCTTTGTTGGTCTTGATTCCAAACCATATTTGAACCAGTCATAACTGTATCCGATCTGAACGATGCACTCATATGACGTCCAATCACTCCTCAAACATCCACTACTATAAGGTTTAACTGGTTATTGAACTCAAGTGAGTCAAATATGCCAATTTTAGTTCCAATTCCATATACAAGTTTTCCGGAAATAATCGCGTGTTTGCCATTATTACCAAAACTTCATAAAAACGAGACTCTTCTTATCGCTAATATTAAAGTTTTTAGCATTCTCATTTCATATAATTATTGCTCCCCCCAGCATCAGATTTCCCACTAGCTACCAAAACGGGTTAAAATCCACTAGTCCACCCAGATGATTGGTCTGGGGAAAGCAGGCAGATTTCCCAACTTGAAGAGCTAGCGTATAGCTCTGCATCCTTTGGGCATTAAAAATACCCAAAGGGCAAATTATCTTCGCCCAAAACTTTTCAAATGTATTTTTAAATTGTTCACGAGTCTTCACTGATTGCATTCAGTGTAAATACTGAAATCTTCTAGCCAAAAATAATAAAAGAGAATTAAGCCCTGAGCGCTGATACTATATACTTTATCAGTCTTTCAGGATTTGTAAAATCTTGTCAAGATAAAATAAAAAAAGCTAAGTTACAACAAAAGCAAGCTTCTAATTTTGGAGGACTGTTCATGAATTCGTCTAAATTAAATCGCAGGTTAAACCAATCTCTTGGCATTTTTCTTGGTGTTGCGATCGCTGTCTGGGTTCTGAGAGGTTTTGGAGTGATTACTTTTCTTCCGGGAGGAATCATTTGGCTGTTGCTTCTGGGCGCAGTGGCTATGGGTATTCTAAGTTACGTGCAGAAGACTTGGTGGCGATTCTAACCAGATTTTTTTTATAACCTTAAGAAAGGAAAAACTTAATTTTATGGAAAAGGATGTTCGGGATACAAAAATTTTAGTTTTTGAAGATCGAGCGGAACAGCTGCACGAGCTATTTAACATCCTTATCCATAAAGGTTACAGAGTTCAAAGAATCAGCTTTCTACAAGAAGAAGCACTTAAGGATGCTCTTCTTGAACTACCAGAACTGATTGTCTTAAATATTACAGTTCCAGAAACAGAAAGTTATACAATCTGCCAACAGTTAAAATCAGATGAAAAAACTCAAAATATTCCAATTATTTTGATTACTATCGTCAATAATATTCAAGAAAAATTAAAATATTTGAGATTGGGAATCTTTGAATATATTACGCAACCAACTACTGAAGAAGAGATTTTATTGCGTATAGAAAATCAAATGAACACTCAAAGATGGCAAAAACAGCTAAAAGAGAAAAATGTTCAACTACAAAATGAAATTAAATCTCGCGAGTCTGTAGCAATTGAATTAAGGGAAAGTGCAGAAAGGGAGCGAGCCATATCCCAAGTGATTCAAAGTATGCGGCAATCATTAGATATGAAAAAAATTTTTGCTGCCACAACACAAGAATTGCGTCAAGTGCTGAATTGCGATCGCGTTGTTGTGTATCGTTTTAATCCAGATTGGAGTGGAGAATTTATCGCGGAGTCTGTAGGCAAAAGCTGGACATCTATTATTGAAGCACATAAAAATAACCCCGACATTACTAAAAATACTTTAGAAAACGAATATTGTATTGTTCAACTATTTAACAGTCAAGATAACCAAGTCTTAGATACTTATATGCAAGAAACTCAAGGTGGTGTATACAGCCGTGGTACAAGTTTCTTGTGTGTTACTGATATTTACAAAGCTAATTTTGACTCTTGTTACGTGAATCTGTTAGAACGCTTTCAAGCCAAAGCTTATATTACTGTTCCCATATTTTGTGGCGAACAACTTTGGGGACTTCTTGCGAGTTATCAAAATTCCAGTCCTCGCAATTGGAAAACAGGAGAAATTAATATTGTTGTGCAAATAGGGAATCAGTTGGGAGTAGCACTACAGCAAGCAGAGTTACTGGCAAAAACTCAACAACAGTCAACAGCATTGCAACAAGCTGTTATTGTTGCTGATGCAGCCAATCATGCCAAAAGTGAATTTCTAGCCAACATGAGCCACGAGTTGCGGACTCCACTCAATGCTATTCTTGGCTTTACCCAATTGATGAGTCGCGATCGCAACTTATCTCAAGAAAATCAGCAAAATCTAGAGATTATTAATCGTGCGGGAGAACACCTACTCAATTTAATCAATGATATTCTAGAAATGTCCAAAATTGAAGCAGGTAGGACAACGCTCAACATTAACTCTTTTGACTTACATCACCTATTAGATAACTTGCAACAAATGCTGCATTTACGTGCAGTTTCAAAAGGTTTAGAACTCGTATTTGAGTTAGATGCAAATCTTCCCCAAAACGTAAAAACCGATGCTAGTAAGCTGCGTCAAGTTTTGCTCAATCTCTTAGGCAATGCTATCAAGTTTACTCACAGTGGTCGTGTAACATTGCGTGTAAAAATGGGGTATGGGGAAATGGGCATGGAGAATTGGGAAAACACCAATGCCCAATTCTCAATGCCCAATGCCCTACTCTTTGAGGTTCAAGACACGGGAGCTGGGATTGCACCTCATGAAATAGATTTGCTGTTTGAAGCATTTGGGCAAACGGAAACTGGCAGAGAATCACAACAAGGAACGGGGCTGGGGTTAGCTATTTGCCGTAAATACGTACATCTTATGGGTGGCAAGATTAGCGTGAGCAGTGCTTTAGGAAAGGGTAGTACGTTTGCTTTTCACATTCCTATTGAGTTAACTAGTCAAAGCGAAAATATGACTAGCCCAGTACCAAACCGAGTCATTGGTTTAGCACCCAATCAACCGGAGTACCGTATCTTAGTAGTAGATGATGCGATCGACAGTCGTTTATTATTAGTGAAATTACTGTCAGCTATCGGATTTAGTGTCCGTGAAGCAAATAATGGGACACAAGCTATTTTGGAGTGGGAATCTTGGCATCCACATGTAGTTTTAATGGATATGCGAATGCCCGGTATGGATGGCTATGAAGCAACAAGACAGATTAAGGCAAGGGAAAAAGCACTCACAAATGCTAATTCTCAATCGCCAATCCCAAATCCAAAATCCAAAATCCAAAATCCAAAATCCCCAACCCTTATCATTGCCCTCACGGCTAGTGCCTTCGAGGAACAAAAAACATCTATGATTCAGGCGGGCTGTAATGATTTTATTAAAAAGCCATTTCGAGAAGAATTCCTACTAGAACAATTACGGCAATATTTGGGGCTGCAATACCTTTATAAAGAAGACAATAGCGCTGTAGAGGACATAAATAATCAAGTATCAGAGGATTTGTTTCTTGATTTATCTCAGATGTCCCCTGATTGGTTAAGAGAGTTAAATCTTGCGGCAGCTCAATGTAGTGATGAGTTGATTTTTAAATTGATAGAGCAGATTCCTACTGAATACGTTCTATTAGCATCCGCTTTAACTGATTTAGCTTACAACTTCTACTTTGAAAAAATCATGCAATTGACTGATTTGGCACTATCCGGAAATTTATAAGCATTTCAGTCTTTGTGCATAACTCTCATGCTAGATGTTTTCTACAGTCATCTTCGTTAAGTTGTGGAGCTGGCAGACAGTATGCAAGCAATAGGAGGATAATGTGAAGATTTATGATAATCGCGAAGTCCGTAAGGATAATACGGACGATCGCGGCAGTGGTAGGTTGTATTGAGTTACGCAGGTAGGGTATAACGCTGTTCAATTGCAGCTTTAATAGCAGCACGGCTTTCACTGGCTGAACCATTAGCCGTTTTCTCTATCTTTTGAGCTTCCTCTGCTAAAGAGTCATCCTTAATTGCTTCTTGGAACCAACGGGAATAATCTCCCTGTTTGAGGTGGTACAGCCAGGTTTCGTCGTCAACTCCTTCAGCAATTTGGGTGAACAAAATTAAGTTTTGAGCGCGGAGATTGAGTTTGCCCAAGGGTCCTACAAAGTAAAAGCTTTTATCTTCTCCCAGTTGTCCTTGAGCATATTTACGTACATGACGCCGACGTTCTGTATGTCCGGGAGTGATGCGGAAGCGGAATGGTTCGGTTTCTGATTCACGGAACCATGCGATCGCTTCTCCTGGTTCGAGTTCTTGAGGAGCAAGTTGTGGGGGACAATGATTCACAATCGAACAGAATTGTTCAATATTTTTCTCTGGTGACAACCCTACAGTAATTATGGCATCTACCAAAGACAATGCTGCGGGGGCAACTTGGTCGGGATGAACGGTAATAAACATCATGCAATCAAGCTCTTGGGGTAGTGTTAGGGATGCAGGATTCCAAGAAGCAGGCATGAGATGATGGGCTTCATCTACCACTATCCAATGAGGACGACCTGTACGTGCTCTTAATTCCTGTAATTGGGGTAAAAGTTCGGCAAAAAATGCGGGACGATCTGCCAGAGCAATACCCAGTAAATTAATAATGATATTCTGATGCGGTTGCTCTAGTAGATCTAAAATTTCTTGTATCCTTGGTGCTCTGTTGGCATCACCCAAAATAACTGCACCTTCAAAGTTTTCGTAATCGCCCTCAGGGTCGATAATACAGAATTGATAATTTTGCTCTGCAATACGCTCTAATATAGCCGTTGCCAAAGTTGATTTACCACCACCAGAAGTTCCAGCCAGTAAAAGACTTGAACCGTAAGCCCTCATATTGACGACAGAACCATCTTCTCTGGTACCTAGTAAAATATTGTGTTTTTCTCTTTGGGTATCTACTTCAGCCAAATCTGAATCCAGCAATTGTTCGATCAGCTCGACGACACCAGCACCGCGACTGTTTTGAGTGACAAAATCGACTCGTTCTTTTACCATTGGCAAAGCGTTTGCAACAGCAACAGAACACTCGCACAGTTCTAAGAAAGCATGGTCATTTTCAGCATCACCCACACCTACAACATTATGTGGTGATAACTTCATTTCATCCAAAGCAGCAGTCAGCCCTGCTGCTTTGTTGATACCGGAAGGCAGTATCATAACTGCACCTTTGTTAAAAATGACTTGCAATTCCAACCCTAACTCGCGAATTGTTTGCAGTACTGTTGTTTCGTTGGGATGCCAAGTGGCAACAATAACTCGACCAACTGACAAAGGGTCAACCTTGCGATCGCGTAATGCTTTAATAAACTCTTCGGGGGGTTTTGAGCCTAATGCTTTCTCCTGTCGTGACGCAGGAGAGTACAACAAAGCGCCATTTTCTGCCACCACACAATCAAATAAATCCAATTCTGGAAATGCACGCTGCAAATCTTCGAGTTCGCGACCTGTAACTAATATGAGTTTTCTACCAGAAAGGCGCAAGCGTTTTAAGGCTTCTATAGTTTCATCGCTCACGCGACCGTCAGTAGCAAGCGTACCATCATAGTCTGTGGCTAAGACAAAGTAGCGCATAGTTAATTAGAAGTAGATTTAAAACACATGAGTACTTACATAAAATGACTTGAGTCTGATACTGAAAACATCCAGCCAAGGAAATAAATACTCTTCAATCATTGGTGATATCGAGTTTCTCGATATCTGCAACATACCTGATTTCTGAAGTTCTCTATTTTCTTACACTGGGCTGAAAACTGCTACCTTGGAAAGTTATAACTGAATTGACTGTTGTCCTTATTGAGGAAAGCTCACAAATGCCTTACCTGACTTCAGAAAGTATGATTCGTTCATTGATTGCGGAATGTACAAAAGCCAGCACTTTATGGATTGATACGGAAGTTGCTGAGTACAACACTCGCAATCCCAGGTTATCGCTGATTCAAGTCTTAGACGAGCCAACAGATTTAAGTGGCGATCGCGTTTTTCTTTTGGATGTTCTCAACCAGCCTCACACTGTTTCTGAGTTTATTGACAAAATCATGGTTAATTCCAAAATTGAAAAAGTTTTTCATAATGCTAGCTACGATTTAAAACTTTTAGGTGGAAAAAAAGCAAAAAATATTACTTGTACTTTAGAATTAGCGAAACAAATTCCTTATTATGCTTTACCAGTTCCTAACTATCAACTGAAAACGTTAGCTGAAGAACTTTGTAATTTTCAGGAGATAGACAAACAAGAACAGAAAAGTGATTGGGGGCGGCGTCCTTTAACTGAAGACCAATTAGAGTATGCTTACTTAGACTGTATTTATCTTGCTCAAGTCTATTTAAATTTGATAGAATTAAATCAAGAAATCAATCCAGAACCTGCTGCGGAAAATATAGCAGCCCTAAATGCAAGATACTTGCAGATTGAGGAAGACTGGAAACTGCTCAATTCAGAGTACGAGCATTTGCAAGAGCGCATCAAAAAAGCTATGCAATTGCAAAATGTATCGGAAACTCCATTTTTTAAGCTGTCTTCTTCCGAACGCAAAACTGTAAAAGTGGCGTTTATGGAACTGGTACAGTTGGTGCAAAATCAAGATGTTAATTTTGATTTTCCTATCACATTGACTCAAAAATTACAAAAAGATTTAGGAGAAAATTTAGAACAATTGTCAGTAGAGGTTGAGACAAAAACTTATTGGCGACTGGCATCTAAAAATCAGGAAACTGATGAAGGGAAGGATGAAGAATAAATGGGCAATAGGCAATGGGCAATGAATGGTTTTAACAATGCCCAATTTCCGATGCCCGATGCCCAATTTAAAGTAGAAAGGATGAAGAATGAAAAATCTGTTGCTAGCTGTATTTGTGTCTGTGGTAATTGTTGCTTGTAATAATACCAAAGATGTATTTGTAACAGATATTCAATCTCGTCCAGTCTTGCGTTCAGTGGCTAAACCATCTAGTGCTAGGGACTTTTATACTCAGGGTGAGTACAGGCAAACAAAAGGAGACTTTCAAGGCGCGATCGCTGCGTATAACAAAGCAATCGGTCTTAATCCTGATTATGGGGAAGCTTACAATAAGCGAGGGCTGGCTTACTTTAAGTTAGGAAACAGACAGCAAGCGATCGCGGATTCCAACCAAGCATTGCAAATAAATTCCAATGATGCTCAAGTTTATAACAATAGGGGTAATGTTTATCTGGCAGAAGGAGCAACACAACAGGCGATCGCTGACTACAATCAAGCTATTCGTATTAATCCCAATTATGCTGAAGCATACAATAACCGAGGAAATGCTAGAGCAGCAAGAGGAGATAGAAACGCAGCAGTAGATGATTACAGTGAAGCGATTCGCCTCAATCCCAAATACGCTATTGCATACAATAACCGAGGGAACGCCCGCACTGTTTTAGGAGATAGAGAAGGAGCAATTGCAGACTACGACGAAGCCATTCGCCTCGCTCCCAACTTTGCTGCAGCATACAATAATCGGGGTAATGCTCGCGCTGCATTAGGAGATAAAGAGGGTGCTATAGCTGACTTGCAGCGAGCAGCAAAAATTTTTGAAAAACAAAACAATCAGCAGTTGTATCAAGAAGTCATGAATAATATGAAAGAGCTTGGACAATAGCGAAACTTAAGAACAACGTTTGATACTGCTTGGGCAATGATGCACAACTTATCCATCTTGGTGCAATGACGCCTCAGTCAAAAATTAGAAAATATCACATGGAGCGCGATCGCATACATACTTAGTGGTGAAACATAGCCAGATTAGGTATGAGTTGATATGTTTCGCTCTTTATCAGGATAGAGAGTCCCAACCAAATTAAGACAAAGGGAAAGACTTTGCGACCATAACGAGCTAAAAGCGGTGCCATAAGAGGATTGCGAGTCAGGAAATATGAGAGACAGCACCATACCCCAACAGTAAGGTAGCAAATACATAAAATGACTCCTAAACTTGGCAGATTGCTACTAGCAAACAAAGGTACGTAAATTCCAATGTTGTTGCCTCCATTTGCAATAGTAACTGCAGACACTCTATAGGTTTGAGGATCGCGTAGAGTTGCTAAGAGTGATTTCTTGTGGTGCTTCGATCGAGCAGGAGAAGATGACAAATTAACTGCTATAGATTCTACTGCCTCGTCCCCATTTTCTCGACTCAATAGATGACTGATACCAATAGCGATTGGAAGGAAACCCAGTAACCCAATCCAGCTTGCAGGAAGGATTAAACCGCCAAAGAAACCGGGTAGACTAGCCATCACTAATGCAGTGAATCCAACAAACTCGCCGAGAATGATATGCTTCGGGCGAAAAGCGTAATTGACTTTTCCAAAGAAAGCCGTCAGATATAAATTGTCATCAAAGGTAGTTGCAAAAGCAGCAGAAACCCCAACAATTAGTGTACTAATTAGCCAATTCACGGTTATTACTCGCTATGATTCAATCAAGACAGTGTTTTTTTCCGCCAGGTACCTTAGCAGCGCATGGTCTTCATCTTATGTCTTGCATAAAATCAATGCAAATATTCTTTTTTTTCAAAATGATAAAAAAAAGTTATTAAGAAATCACTCAAGGAATTAAGTACTACTGAAGTGGATAACGCTCACTCAACTAATAGTTTTGATAGGAGTTTAACCGTCAGTGGTGAAGTTAGTTTTCCTAAAATGGAAAGTCTACTTTTATTCTAGGCGACAGTGTTCTTTGAAGGCTCCCTTGAGTACTGATATGGCATAAGCAGCAATGGGAAATTTGGGCGAGCAAAGCTATCGGGTGCGAAACACGGATATAATTAGCTCGTTGTTGAAACTTGAGGAATGAATCAACAAGGTGGGCAATGCCCATTTTGTTGAGAAATGATATCCCAAAGGCTACAATCAAGAGAAATATGTCTGAGCGCGGGGAAAATGTCGGAAGAAGCCAAGGTCTTAATTCGCATGAGCGGGCAAGAAATAGAGAATGAGATTCCCGTCAACATTTTGGTGCGCGTGTTAGACGGAATGCAGCAAATCGTTTATCTACTTGCCACTGCACGGGAAAAACGCAGTGTAGGACAGCGCTTTAGAGTGCCAGCAGAAATGCAGCAACTTTATAGCTTACGTGCAAGCATTCCTCAACCAGGAAGCTATGCCGTGCCAGTTATGCTGCCTTCGGATCCAAGCAGCTTGGATGTCATGAGGAATTTAGAAAGTTTCTTATCATGCCTCAGCGATTTCAATTTCAATTATATTCAAGACATTATTCCAGATTCAAAACTCAGAAATCGCGCTTTGCGTGAAACTAGGAGGTTTTTACCTAAAGCTGATGAAACATGGCAGTTGGCTTTCTCTAGAGATGGTAGTGCTAAAGAATTAACACTCACGCACAAATCAATTGATGCTATTAATACCTGGCTAACTCAAGACATACCAGAAGATGCTGTTATGACATTGACTGGTGAGCTAATTCGGATAGATTTTGATAAACACCTTGTGGTTCTGCGGTATCCTCCCACTCATCAGGAAATTGAGTGTATCTACCGCGAAGAATTAGAAGATTCTATGATTGAAAATCGTCGGCAGATGATCCAGGTTACAGGGCAATTTACGTTGAACGACGAGGGACATCCCATTAAATTAACTGATGTAACCAGAATAGAATTTCTCGATTTATCTCCGATCAATATTAGAGAAATTTCTAGGGAAGATAGAAAACTGCGGCTAAAAATGCATCTTGTGTTGACGCCCGAAATGGATGAAGAAAGCAAGCAACTCTTGGTTGTGGAAGAACCTCAGATCGGTCTTCACGTATTCGCGTACACTCGCGATGAACTCATCCACGAGATTAATGACCAAATATTTATGATGTGGGACGAGTATGCAAGTGCCGATTCGGATGAATTGGAGTTAGATGCGCGACAATTACGAGAATCACTACTAGAAAAGTTAGAAGAGGTATCGAGTGCCGCGACAAAAGGCTAAAGTAGAATCCGCATTGCTATCTAAAGGGTTTCAGGAAACTCAAAACGACCATCACTACTTCGTTTACTTTACCAAAGACGGTAAAAAGACTGCCACTAAGACTAAGACAAGCCATACCAAGAAGATTAAAGACCTTCCCGATCATTTATTGAGTCAGATGGCAAAACAGTGCCACCTAACAAAATCTCAGTTTTTGGATTTAGTGGATTGCCCACTAAGTCGAGAGAAATATGAAGAGATTTTACAACAACAAGGAATTATAGAGCCGTCAGCTACTTTACCGCTTGATACCACAGGAAATACGCACTCATCTACAAATTCCATTGATAAAACCGTGTCTTAGTTGAAGTTGGAAGTTGCGTTAACTAAGATTCTTTGCTTCACATTCACAGCTTGTTGCTAGCGGTATGCTGCCCGTTATTAATTCATGTATTCCCACAGACAAATTTTTCACACGATAATCATCCTTAAGATGGCCTCCAGTTTAAACCTCTAGACAGGTCATTGTGATGTTAAGAGAGACTATTATCAAGATATAAATATTGAGATTTGTAAAAAAATCATTGACAAGGTAGGTTCAAGATGAATCAGTCCATGGAATTATCTCTGGAGCAACAATTTAACCTGAGAATCTTTGAAGACTCTGTACGGCAGATGTCTCGCGAACAAGCACAGGACTTTCTGATCGAGCTGCACGAGCACATGATGCTCAAGGAAAATATGTACAAAACTTTGCTAAAGCAAGACTGGGGATTTGATGCAGACCAAATGTCTGTGTAACGCAACTGCACTCTGTGTTTAAGAAGTAAATATTCATAAATAATGTCAACAGCTATGAAAACTCAACAGAACCTTGAGGACTTAACACTATACTTGACACAAACTTTAAGTGGATATGAAGTGATTCCAGCTAACTGGGGATGGCATATTCACAAAAGAGATATGTATTGTGGATACCTAGAATATCAAGATACAGCAGGGTGGCGGGGTAGTGCTTTTAATTCCTTCCCAACAAGAATAAAGGACCAACTTAAACAGTTTGCACTTTCAAATTCTGCTCTCACATATCAAGTGATGGTTTAGAACTAATGTAGGTAGGGAAGACAGCTTACCATTCCATCCTGGTGGGCTGTCTTCCCTACCTACTGGTCACTGGTCACTGAACAGCAGCTTCTAACATCCGAATTGTCCCAGTATCAGCATCTATTTCTACGTCTAAACCAAGAGGTAATGTCAGCACATTTTCAATATGTCCGATCGCAGCACCAGACCATGCAGGAATGCCCAGAGGTTTGATATGATCCCATAAAACCTCTTCAAAGGTTAAAGAGCCATAGTCGGCATCAGGCAAACAATCGGAACATTGCCCAAAAACGAAACCAGAGAGTTTATCCAATAAACCTGCTATTTTTAACTGAGTCATCATCCGATCTATACGGTATACATTCTCGTTCAAATCCTCTAAAAATAAAATAGCACCATTAAAATTTGGTAAATAAGGTGAGCCGACAATTGCTGATAGAACAGAAAGATTGCCTCCAATAAGTTTGCCTTTTGCTTTACCGGAAGAAATAGTTTGAACTCGGTATTTAACCTGCATCAAACGGTCAGAATCACCGCCATCTTTTTCATTTTTAAAAGTGACCGTTTCACCATTAAATAAAACACGACGAAAACATTCGGTTTGAGTTGTTCTCCAAGAACTTAGCCCGTTGGGACCGTGAAATGTTACAAGATTAGTTTTCGCATTCAAGCCTAGAATTAATGATGTGATATCGCTGAAACCAACGACAATTTTGGGATTTTTGCGAATGCGATCGTAATCTAGATAAGGCAACATTCGGCTGCATCCCCACCCACCGCGAATTGGTAAAATAGCGGCTACAGAAGGATCGTTAAAAAATTGATTGATATCAGCAGCACGATCTTTGTCTTTACCTGCTAAATAACCATATCTTTCTAAAACATGAGGTGCGAGTTTGGGAACTAATCCTAAAGCTTTAACGGCATCTATAACAATATTAAGTTGTTCTCGAACAAATGTAGCACCGGCAGGGCTAACTATTCCTACAATAGATCCGGGTTGCAAGCGTTTGGGTTTTAACAGTGGTTGACTAGCTGCTCTCCCCAACTTTAACGGAGAAGCTAATACGGAAGAACTTGCAGCTAGTCCAATAAGAAAGTTACGGCGATCTATCATAAGAGTTTTGGGATGAAATCGAGTGTCTCGATTTATGGCAAAGAACGTTGTGTAGAGTTTGCAATAATTCTTCAGCCATGTAAGGCTTAGAAATAAATGCTTTCACTCCAGTAATCCCTGCTAATTTATCACCCGATAAACCACTGACTGCAACAATCAAAGCATTTGAATTCAGTTTTTGTATTGCGCGAATAGTGACTGCACCATCCATCAATGGCATCATCATGTCCACTAACACCAAGTTGATTTCATGTTTCTGTTGGGCATAAATTGCGATCGCATCAATTCCATTGCTAGCTGTTAACACTTTGTAATTATAAGTTTCTAGTGAGATTTTGGTGGTCTCTAGAATATTAACTTCGTCATCGACAACAAGAATCAATTCTCCATTTCCTTTCGGTAATTCGACTTCCTCTACAAATGGGGTTGCAGTCACTGCTACTGCAGGCAAGAATATTTTAAAATCAGTTCCTTCTCCGACCTTGCTATCTACAGTGACAAAACCACCATGACTTTTAATGATACCCCTGACTGTTGAAAGACCCAGCCCTGTTCCTTTGCCAAACTCTTTTGTGGTAAAGAAAGGCTCAAATATTCTGTCTGCAATTTCTGATGACATCCCAATTCCTGTATCAGTCACTGCGATCGCAACGTAAGGACCAATACTTGCTTCCAAATTAAAACGAGCGTAATGTTCGTCAATAAATTGATTTTCGGCGTAAAGACTCAGAACACCTCCGTCGGGCATAGCATCACGAGCGTTTACAATTAAGTTCATCAAAACTTGATGCAGGTGTGTAGCATCCCCAAAAACAGCCCAGAGGTCTGGTTTTACAGTTGTAGAAAATTCAATAGATTTGGGAAACGTTTCTCGAACGATCTGCTCGATTTCCACAAACAAAGAGTTAATTTGCACAATTGTACGCTTGCCTTCAACTCCGCGTGCAAATTGCAGCACTTGTTTAACCAAAGCAGCACCTCGTTTGGTGTTATTTTCGATAATTTGTAGAACTTGCAGGTTCCGTTCATCAATATTCGGGAGTTTAATCTGTAGTAGTTGTGCTGAAGCCAAGATGGGAGTAAATATATTATTCAGGTCGTGGGCAATACCACCTGCAAGTGTTCCAATGCTTTCCAGTCTTTGAGCGCGTAACAATTGGCTTTCTAGTTGTTTTTTCTCTGTAATGTCAGTGTTAACTACAAGAATTGACTTGGGTTGCCCATCTTTATGGCGTATCAGCGTCCAACGGCTAGCAACAACAATGCGCTTACCATGTTTATGAACCTGAGTCAATTCACCTTCCCACGTTCCACTTTCAGCTAGCTTTTTTTGAATTGCTTGCACTTGAGATAAACTTTCTACTTGATACAAAAGCTCATTAGCATTTTTACTTATTGCTTCTACTGCTGTCCAGCCATACAACTGTTCTGCACCTTTGTTCCAATAATGAATTTCATTATTTAAACCTCGAACAAGAATTGCGTCTGTGGTAATATCCAATAAAGCCGCTTGTTCGTGAATTTTCTGTTCTGCTTGTTTGCGCTCGGCAATTTCCTCTTCCAAACGCAAATTTTGCTGCTGAAGTGTCTTTGTTAAATTCCGAAGTCTTAAGTGGAGTTCGATCCGGGCTAAAACCTCCTCATGGATGAGAGGTTTAGTGATGTAGTCCACTGCACCAAGCCTCAAACCTTTCACCTTATCTATTGCTTCAGACAGTGCCGTCATAAAAATTATAGGAATATCTTTTGTTAAGGAATTGGCTTTTATACGACGGCAAGTTTCAAAGCCATCCATTCCTGGCATGAGAATGTCTAAGAGAATGAGATCCGGTGGAGCATACTCCGCTCTTTCGATCGCACTCTCGCCATCTTCAGCAATTAAAACCGTAAACCCGGAGTTGGATAGCAAATCAAACAGTATTTCTAAATTAGTGGGTGTGTCATCGACAATTAATATCGCACCCTTATCAGTAGAATCTTTGTCATTTGTCATTTGTCATTTGTCACTTGTCAATAGTTTTTTATTTCCAACGCTCAATATGATTATTCTCTGTGACCTCCACTTTAAAAGTTATACTTTCCATCCTAAATTGTTATTCTTCAATTTTGGGTGTGCGATCGATTTTTTACATTTTCCTTGGATACATAATAAATGTTGTAACTAAAAGTAAAGTTACGAAAAAAAGAGAACGGGGAACTCTTAACGGGGAACAGGGGTTAAAAGTTCTTTGTTCTCCTCTTTAAAAAGTTGGGTATCTGAGCAAACTTACTCATTAAAATTGATGAGACAGAGCGCTAGATAGCTTCCAAATCAAACAATATCCTAAGATTTCTTG
Organism: Scytonema sp. UIC 10036; assembly: GCF_009725235.1. Next base: position 12,276 of record NZ_WJFC01000048.1, on the reverse strand, counting down.
TGGTATGCTGCTCGCAGCCCGCCACTTATACAGAACGGGTGAGGACTCACGTCTCATAAGATGGATAAACGGGAATAATAACAGCTAGATTAAGGAATGTAACTGTAGCTGAAATCTCAAGCAATGACAAAGAATCAATGAGGTTTGTTAGGCGATCGCGCAATAACATACCTGAGGCTGCTATAATGCTGACTACTTTATTTGGAAAATGGGTTGTAGAGCCATAGTGAAAAAAATTAAAATTTTGTATTAAAAATGATGAAATGTTGACACTACTGTAAAATCGCAAAGAATGCGCGATTTATAGAAAGGCAAAAGACGACGCGGGTACAAATAGGGCTGATGAGCTATTAGAGGAAAAAACAAATGGGATATGTCATTGCTACTGCAAATATGAAGGGCGGCGTTGGCAAAACCACCCTTACAGTCAATATGGCGACTTGCTTAACCAAACACCATGGTAAGCGAGTGCTTGTTCTGGATTTGGATAGCCAAATCAGCGCTACACTCAGTCTAATGTCGCCTATAGACTTTGCCAAGCTCCGAAAGCAAAAACGAACACTCAGGTATTTGCTTGACCAAATCATCAATCCATCACAAAGAACAAAATTAACAATTCAAGATATTATTCAGCGTCAGGTTTGCAATCTACCAGGATTGGACTTATTGCCAGGAGATATCGATCTGTATGATGAATTTGCTGTCTCGGAAATGTTGCATCAGCAAACAGTTAACTTAGGTGAAAACGACTTTGAAAATATTTGGAATCGTTTTGAAAGAGTCTTATTAGGGAAAGTTTTAGAACCTAGTCTTCAAGAATATGATTTTATTCTCTTAGATTGTGCTCCTGGATATAATCTTTTGACTCGCAGTGCTTTAGCTACCAGTAACTTCTACATACTTCCTGCTAAACCAGAACCCTTATCTGTAGTGGGAATTCAATTGTTAGAACGGCGCATTGCCCAGCTAAAAGAAAGTCACGAACAGGAAGTAAATCTAGGTATACAAATGCTGGGAATTGTCTTTACAATGTCTAACGCTAATTTTCTCAGTGGTAGATACTATAAACAAGTTATACAACGCGTTCATCAAGATTTTGGTGAAGCAAAAGTTTGTCAGACACAAATACCAACTGATGTGAATGTTGCTAAGGCTGTTGATACTTTTATGCCAGCTGTCTTACACACTCCTCAATCATCAGGTTCAAAAGCGTTTATTCAACTCACACAAGAGTTGTTGCAGAAGCTGGAAAAAGCTAAGGTGGAAAACCAGCAACAAGGTAACTTACAATTTGCTACAACTTAAATTTCCTACCCCTGCATTCTCCTAACTCTAGAATGTAGGGGAGTTTTTGCGATGAGCAAACGACGGCTACCGTTTATGCGTTTCTGTTCAGGAGTATCGTATCCGGATTGGTGATTATAGAGTTCGCTATGAAGTTGATGATGAAAATCAAAGAGTACAAATTTTGCAGTGTAAGCATCGGAAAGATGTTTTTTACCCCACCCTAACCCTCCCCTTGTAAAGGGGAGGGAATAAGAAATCTAGTTTCCCCCCTTAACAAGGGGGGATTAAGGGGGGTAAATTTAAAATTCCCCTGCTAAAGCGGAAACACAACGTTCGCAAATGAGAGGATGTTCGGTAAATTCCCCTACACGAGTGGAGTAGTTCCAACATCGATCGCACTTGTGTCCATCTGCATCAGTTACACCTAGAACCCATGTATCTGACTGTAGGTTGTACTTCAAGCTTTGAGCTGTTTCTGGCGAATCGAGTAAATCCACCTGAGAAGTGAGAAACAGGTAACGTAACTCATCTATTCCATTTTGGTGAGCGTTGAGTGCTTTTACAGCAAGTAGCAACTGCTCATCCACTATGTGTAGCAATACCTTGGCTTCTAAGGAAGAACCAATCGTTTTGGCTACCCTAGCTTCTTCCAACACCTTATTAACATCATTGCGGAGTTGTCGCAATTGTTGCCATAATGCTGCTAATTCTGGATTTTTCCATCCTTCCTCTAATTCCACCCAACCAGCTTCAAATACCGATCTGTAAGGTGTTTTATAGGGGAGGTACTGCCAGATATCCTCTGCCATATGACACAGCACGGGGGCGATCGCACGTGCTAAATTTTCCAAAGCAATTCTCAGTACTGTCTGACAGCTGCGGCGGCGGAATGCATTGGGCGCACTGATATACAGCCTGTCTTTTGCGACATCCAAGTAGAAGTTAGACAAATCCACTACGCAAAAATTTTGCACGGTTTGGAAAAAGCGGAAAAACTGGAAACTGTCAAACGCTTCCGTCACTTCCTGAAAAACTTCTGTCATCCGGTGCAGCATATAGCGATCGAGAGAAGGCAATTCTTCCAATGGTACTGCATCTTTTTCTGGGTCAAAATCGTGCAAATTGCCCAGCAAAAACCGTGCTGTATTGCGAATCTTGTTACGAATATCTGCTAGTTGCTTGATAATATTATTACCCAAGCGCACATCGGCAGAGTAATCTACAGAAGAAACCCACAATCGCACAACATCAGCACCATAACCTGGTTCTTTCTTCTGGTCTTTGCCTCCCAAGATAACGGTCGCTGGATCTACTACATTACCAAGAGATTTACTCATTTTACGACCTTGTTCGTCCAAAACAAAACCGTGGGTTAATACAGTTTTATAAGGAGCGCAATTATTAACTGCTACACTTGTGAGCAAACTCGATTGAAACCAACCGCGATGTTGGTCAGAACCTTCGAGGTACATATCAACAGGATAGCTCAGTTGCGATCGCTGTTCCGCCACAGCCGCCCAAGAAGAACCGGAGTCGAACCACACATCCATAGTGTCAGTTCCTTTCCGGTAAGACCGACCGTTGCTGCGATATTGTTCTGGTAACAACTCCTCTACTGGTAGTTCCCACCAAGCATCAGATCCTTTTTCGGCAAAGATTGCTTGGACGTGAGAAATGGTTTCTTCATTGAGCAAAGGTTCTCCCGTTTCTTCATCGTAGAATACGGGGATCGGTACACCCCAACTGCGCTGACGGGAGATACACCAATCAGAACGTTCCGCTACCATGGGGGTGATGCGATTTTCTCCTTGGGCTGGAATCCATTTTACAGAGGCGATCGCTTTTAGCGCTTCATCCCTAAATCCTTCCACCGAAGCAAACCACTGTTCCGTCGCCCGGAAAATAGTAGGTTTCTTTGTTCGCCAATCATAGGGATACTTGTGGACATAAGCTTCTTCTTTCAGTAAGGAACCAGTCGCAGTCAGCGCATCAATAATTGCCTGATTGCCATCACCAAGAACATTTAACCCTGCAAACTCTCCCGCTTCCTTGGTAAAATTACCGTTATCATCTACTGGTGCGAGGATAGGTAAACCATACCGTTGACCTACCATGTAGTCTTCTTGACCGTGACCGGGGGCGGTATGTACCAATCCAGTACCGGAGTCAGTGGTGACATAATCTCCACCGATGACGATTGGACTTTCGCGATCGAAGAGAGGATGACGGTAGGTAGAATGTTCTAAATCTTTTCCTGTAACTGTTGCTTTTACAGTGAGTTGCGCTTCCAGAACTGTAGAGAGACGTTCCACCAAATCTGTTGCAACAATGAGATATTTGAAATTTTCCTCACGCAAAGGCGCTAAGTCGCTAAGCTCACTTTGCGTCTTGGCGTCTTTGCGTGATATTTCCACCACTGCGTAATTGAGTTCTGGATTGAGTGCTACAGCTAAGTTACCTGGAATTGTCCAAGGTGTGGTTGTCCAGATAGCGACAGCCAACTCAGGTAAAAACTCACCTAAAATTGGTTTCACAGCTTCTGACAAACTTGTCATTTTGAAAGCAGCGTAGATACTGCGCGAAGTGTGACCTTCGGGATATTCTAACTCAGCTTCTGCCAAAGCAGTTTTGGAACTAGGACTCCAGTGTACTGGTTTTAATCCCCGATAGATGTAGCCCTTAAGTACCATCTGACCGAAAACACCAACTTGAGCCGCTTCATATTCTGGCTTGAGCGTGAGATAGGGATGTTCCCAATCACCCCAAACACCGTATCGTTTGAAACTGTCCCGTTGTTCATCGACTGTAGACAGGGCAAATTCTTTTGCTTTATGACGCAATTGCAGAGAAGTCAAGTTTTGCCGTTCTGCTTGCTTCATATTCTGCAAGACTTTCAGTTCAATAGGCAAGCCGTGACAGTCCCAACCCGGTACGTAACGAGCTTTACGACCACGCAGCAGTTGGTAGCGATTAATAATGTCTTTAAGAATTTTATTTAAAGCGTGACCGATATGCAGGGAACCGTTAGCATAAGGTGGTCCATCATGGAGTATAAATAAGTCGCCTGGATTTTCTTCAGACAGGCGTTCATAAATCTTATTTTCTTCCCAAAACTTTTGAATTTCAGGTTCACGCTTGATAGCGTTTGCCCGCATATCGAAGTTAGTCTTGGGTAAATTTACAGTGTCTTTGTAGCTTCCAGGTTCTGTCACAGTGCTAAATTGAGTAAATAGAACGTTATTCTCACCATTATCAACGAGATTTTCTCAGGTCATCTACTGAGAGCCGATATTTCTTATCGACCAGGTGAATAGAATTCACGGCTATACAGGCAAAACCCACCTGCGTGAGTTTAAAGCTCTTACTCCCTTTTCGCCATAAGATTACCGAGCTTCTTCTCCTCTTTCCTCTGTGTCCTCTGCGCCTGGTGCGGTTCATTAAATTAGGTATTCTTCTAGCAGGAAAGGAGTAGTCTACTTCAACTTTTCTCGAACAATTCTTCCCACATCTTCCAAAGACAAATTTGCGGGATAGCGAACTGCACCACGATTACGAGTGATTAATTCTCCTAAAGCTTCGCTAAACGCTTCATCGTCATCTCTATGAGCTGAAAGGTATTGTTTTAGCTCAGCAATGCTCATTTCCTTAAAGATAGGTATTATGATGAATTGCTTGTGTTTCTATGGGCAAATTTTCACATCCTTCTACTATGATAAGTATTTCTAATAAAATAAGTATCGCAAATCACTTAATACACGTAGCTTGTTCTTGGCGATCGCCTTTGGGAAAAACTTTTTGGTTTACTGACTTTTTCAACATCGTATAGTTACCAAACGCCACGCTTATCAGTGGTAACTAGCTAAAAAGATAGTCAAAAAAGCTGATGCCATTGCCCTATAGGACTTAAACATCTCCGCCATGATGAAATGTTGTCAGCCTCAGTATGATGAGCAAAAAGAATGTTTTTTTAATTTAACAATAAATGTTTCAAATTATTTATTTTTAACTAAAAATTCATAAACCGACTATATTACTAATATTCAACGATTATTATAAACTATCTATTTTAGGAAAATCAACATGAATAGTCTTATCTAATCATTTTTTGGCTCAATTTTTGAACTTGACTTTTGACTTATAGTTCATCGTCAATTAACTCACCCTGCTTCACAAGGGTAGTTCTCCTTTTTATCCCGAACTTAGGTTAAGGTGTTCACCAGGAATTTGTCAGTCAATCAGAATTTTGGAGTTGTAGATATGCACAAGAGGTTAGCACGTCGGCAGTTCTGTCAGCTAATGGTCGCAGGTACAGCAATAGCTACAGTCGGAAATTTTGCCAGTAAGACTCTTGCCCAAACCGAGGAGGAGGACAGGTACGCCGCCATCTGGGAACAGTCAACTGGTTCAGCATGGCAGGCACGACATGGTTTGACCTCGCAACAATATCAAGCCACCTTCGATCAGCTAGTTGCTCAGGGTTATCGGTTGATTCAAGTCAGTGGCTACAGCGTGGGCGGACAAGATAGGTACGCCGCCATCTGGGAACAGTCAACTGGTTCAGCATGGCAGGCACGACATGGTTTGACCTCGCAACAATATCAAGCCACCTTCGATCAGCTAGTTGCTCAGGGTTATCGGTTGATTCAAGTCAGTGGCTACAGCGTGGGCGGACAAGATAGGTACGCCGCCATCTGGGAACAGTCAACTGGTTCAGCATGGCAGGCACGACATGGTTTGACCTCGCAACAATATCAAGCCACCTTCGATCAGCTAGTTGCTCAGGGTTATCGGTTGATTCAAGTCAGTGGCTACAGCGTGGGCGGACAAGATAGGTACGCCGCCATCTGGGAACAGTCAACTGGTTCAGCATGGCAGGCACGACATGGTTTGACCTCGCAACAATATCAAGCCACCTTCGATCAGCTAGTTGCTCAGGGTTATCGGTTGATTCAAGTCAGTGGCTACAGCGTGGGCGGACAAGATAGGTACGCCGCCATCTGGGAACAGTCAACTGGTTCAGCATGGCAGGCACGACATGGTTTGACCTCGCAACAATATCAAGCCACCTTCAACCAGCTAGTTGCTCAGGGTTATCGGTTGATTCAAGTCAGTGGCTACACCGTAGCGTAAATGTTAGTGTTCTCATAACGGCAGGAGGAAGATGATCCGCCTTCGTCCTGATAAGTCTAGATAAAAAATACTGATATTGACGTTATCTTAGCAGCACATTCAATAGTTTTAAGCTTAGAAACTGGAAAACATACAATAATTGCAACAAGTGAAAGTGACCACAAGAGATATAAAGTGGATGCAGTGAAATGGGAAGATTTAACAGTAGAGTATTGTTTAAATCCAATAGGATCTAAAATTCCATTACGAAAATCTGAACAAAATTAGGGGCGATCGCCATTTTTAGGAATGCGATCGCCTCTAGCTAGCAACATTTGCTACTTAAGAACCTTGAGTTGGAGGATTTGATGGAAGTTGTTCGGGAGGTGCTTCAGCTGGAGGAGCAAGTTCAGCATCGGGAGCGACTTCTACTACAGGAAGAGGCGGTGTTTTATCCTCTGAACTCTCTTGAGCTGCTTCTACCAATTGCCAAGACGGAGGATTTGGTGGAATTGGTTCTGTGGCTAGCTTTGTTTTTGCTTCCGAATCAACAGGTGCGACTGCTTCTGCTGGTTGTCCTGATGTTGGAGTTGCGGTTTCAGTGTCAGTGGTAGGGTGCTCTTGCGTCGCGCTGCGTTGGTCAACAATTTCAACCGTTGGTGCTGCTGTAGGAGATACTGCGGCTTTTGAAGTTTCGGAGGTCTTTGTTACCCCAGTGTGTTGAACCTTATCTTTTGGACGAGAGAAGGTGCGGCTGAACCACTGTTGCAACGGGGCGAGTCGTTCTTGCAGTGACAGCTGAGAAACTGAGCTTTGAAGGTTTGTTTTGACCTCATCAGCACTTGGTATTTGGGTTTGTTGAGCCGTAGGCGTCAGTTGACGGCGCAATGAGAGTGTTTGCCAGCCAAACCACCCCAAAAGAGCGACACTAGCCACATGACCCAGCAAAAGACCTCCAGTAATGCGTGGTGCAAATATCCATAAAACCAAGGCGTAGAACAGCCCTACACCACTCAATATAAAATCATTCTTACGGTGGATTTCTGGGAAGAAGAAAGCTGCTAAGTAAAGCGCTATACTACCCAGACCGACTGTCAACGCTAGGACGTGTGCCAGATCTTGTGGTTATCCTTCTTGTGACTAGGGATTAGGGATAGGGGGGATAGGGTTAGACTGGATTGGATAATGGGCATTGGAGGAAAGATATTATACTTTCTATTCGCTACCCTACCTCCTACCCCTACCCCTACCTCCATCCCCACTTTGCAAAATTTGTCGAATGGTTGAGACGATACAATTAAATTTATTATTTGTATCTTTGTGTATTTTGGCTCTCTTTGTGAAGTCTTAATGTCTTCTTTAGGAGAGAAGCGAAAATCTCGGACTAACCTAAAGATAAAGAGAATCTGCAAGAGTTAGCCAAAAAACTTATGACACAGCAAAGCTTTGGTGTGATTGGTCTAGCCGTCATGGGAGAGAACATCGCTCTAAACGTTGAGCGAAACGGCTTTCCAATCGCAGTTTACAACCGCTCGCGCGACAAGACCGATAGATTCATGGCGGAGCGTGCTAACGGAAGAAACGTCAAAGCCGCGTTTTCTCTGGAAGAGTTCGTAACTGCCTTGGAACGTCCCAGACGAATTTTGATTATGGTTCAAGCTGGTAAGCCTGTAGACGCAGTGATTGGCCAGCTAAGACCTTTGCTAGACGAAGGCGACATCATTATCGACGGTGGCAACTCTTGGTTTGAAGATACAGATCGGCGCACTCAAGAATTGGAACCTGCTGGTTTTCGGTTCATTGGGATGGGCGTTAGTGGTGGTGAAGAAGGCGCACTTAATGGTCCTTCACTCATGCCAGGAGGGACACAAAGCTCTTACCAGTATTTGGAGCCAATTTTTACGAAAATTGCTGCTCAAGTCGATGATGGTGCTTGCGTAACCTACGTAGGTCCCGGTGGTTCCGGTCACTACGTGAAGATGGTGCATAACGGCATTGAGTACGGTGATATGCAGCTGATTGCAGAAGCCTACGATTTGCTGAAAAACGCTGCAGGGCTAGACCACAATCAGCTACATCAAGTTTTTAGTGAGTGGAATACCACCGACGAACTAAATTCTTTCTTGATTGAAATTACTGCTAATATCTTCCCCTATATTGACCCAGACACAAATTTACCATTGGTAGATTTGATTGTTGACTCAGCAGGTCAAAAGGGAACCGGACGTTGGACAGTACAAACTGCTTTGGAATTGGGTGTTGCCATTCCGACCATTACCGCCGCAGTCAATGGTCGAATCATGTCTTCCTACAAGCAAGAACGTATTGCAGCATCTAAGATCCTCACAGGTCCAACAGGTAAATATCAGGGTGATAGCAAAGAGTTTATCAACAAAGTTCGGGATGCTCTCTACTGCTCAAAAATCTGTTCCTACGCTCAAGGAATGGCTTTGCTATCCAAAGCTTCCCAAACATATAATTGGGGTCTAAAACTGGGTGAATTGGCACGGATTTGGAAGGGTGGCTGTATTATTCGCGCTGGATTTTTGAATAAGATTAAGAATGCCTTTGGCGAAAATCCATCTTTACCCAACCTGCTCTTAGCGCCTGAATTTAAACAGACAATTCTTGACAGGCAGAATGCTTGGCGGGATGTTTTGGCAACCGCAGCAAAACTAGGTATCCCAGTCCCAGCGTTCAGCGCTTCCTTGGATTACTTTGATAGCTACCGTCGCGATCGCCTACCGCAAAACCTGACTCAAGCACAACGCGACTACTTCGGAGCACACACCTACGAACGTCTGGACAAACCCGGTACTTTCCACACTGAGTGGGTTCCCATTACCGAAAAGAACAGCTAAATTCCAAACTGTTTTTTAGGAATGAAACACTAACCATGTAGGGGCGCAATGCATTGCGCCCCTACTAACCATTCTCATTTTTATACTTAGCTTTTAATTCCTCCAATTCCTCATCAATGATACTTTTGCCAGATGGCTGAGGTTTTTGTACAGACTGAAATTGAGTATTTTTACTTACATTGTTTGAGTTCCCACCACTGCTACCCCCCAAAAGCTTTGATTTTACTTCTTGTAATTCTTTATCAATAAGGTCATTCCCAGTATTGACAGAATTAGATTTCTGTGTATTGGTCGCTGTACTGACAGGAGTGATTGGTGTTGGTGATGCGATAGGCGAAGCACCTAACGGCTGAAGCCGTATCGCTATTTGCTGTTGGTGATTCAAATCAATGAGAACGGCATTGACTGTTTGATAGCGTTGGGCAACAGTAGGTTCTAACATTTTGTCAAGAATGCGTCTCAACTCATTGCTTACGGGAGTTTTGAGATGTTGTTGCCAAACCCAAGTCGCATTATAAGTATCGTATATGTCAAAGGGAGAACACTGAGTCAAGAGATGAATACAAGTTACACTCAAACTAAATATGTCACTGGCAAAAACAGCTTTTCCTCTCATTTGTTCGGGTGCAACATATTCCGGGCTACCAATACTGGTACCAGTTCTGTTTAAGGCAGTATAAGTTGCTGCTTTTGCAGCACCAAAGTCTACCAGAACAACATTCCCAATGGCTGAGGCTGTCGATCTTCGCCGAATTATATTTTCTGGTTTAATATCTCTGTGAATGACTTGTCTTTCATGACAAAATTGCAATACGGGCAGTAAGTCGTTGAGTAAGTGGCGAATTTCCACTTCATTGAAAGCGCCCCTTTGCGCCAACTCCTCAGCCAAATTTAGCCCATCAATAAATTCTTGTACAAGATACTGGCGATCGTCTTGAGTAAAATAAGCAAGCAGTTCTGGAATTTGTGGATGTTTCCCCAACTCATCAAGGCGCATTGCTTCTTGAGTGAACAACTCAACCGCTTTCTCCACCGTACTCGTACCTTGGGCTTGGGGATAAAATTGCTTAATCACACAACGTGGTTTAGACGGTTTATCCTCATCCACAGCTAAGAAGGTTCTACCAAAACCTCCTTGCCCTATTGGTTTGAGAGCACGGTATCGTTCTTTCAGGAGTAGTTTTGAACCGCAAGTTAAGCAAAACTTGCCATCATTGGTATGCTGGGGGTTCGGACAAACAGGATTTAGGCAATAGCTCATGTTAAGGCGATCTTACAGTGGCGAACTTCTTTAGTTATATCTAGAGTCCGCTCTCAGTTATCTTTATTCTGCCATGCCAAACAAAATGGTGCTTCATACAATACCTTTGCCAAAATGCTGTCACTCTAGAAGAGTGGAGCTTTTCAGAAATTGGCAAAGGCACTGTTATATTCGCCAATTATCCAGCTTTAAGCTGTAACCCAGCCCTTGAATTCGCTGAGAATGGGACAAATTACCACTAATTAAAATTAAATTCTTTTGTACTGCGATCGCAGCAATCATAGCATCAGCGAGTCCTATCGGTTGCCCAGTGCGTTCCAAATCAGCGTAAATGCGTCCTGCTAATTGAGCATCACCTAGTTCAAGTGCTAACACTTCTACGTTAATAATTTCAGAAAATAAATGCTGAATCTTGTCTTCACGTTGAAGCTTATGCCAACCTTTGACAATTTCCAACACAGTGATGGTAGAGATTGTGTAGCAACCAAGTGCAGAATGGTAAGCTGAAGCTCTAGCCGCAACTCTCTGATTAACGCCCTTTAAAAGTTCAGAAAAAATATCCGTGTCAAGTAGTGCTTTTTCCAAAACGTTCATTGAGTGAGTGTGCTGCCCTATCCTTCATAACTTCTGCTAACATCTCATCTACTGACTTAGGATCGTCAGCAAATTTTATGTAGCTGCCCGTGTTACATATTAATCGGGTTTTTATTAGATAAGAATAGTGCGCTTTAGAGTGAATGACGGAAACTGGAGCAATATAGTTCAAATGTTCTTATTTAGGAACGCCAAGTGAGTTAAAGAACGGTTTGTTTAATTATTATATTATACCTATAAACTGAGTATTTACCCCATTGTTAGAAGCTACCAAATACTAGTGAGTGAGATTAAGATTTAGCTGAAGAGCATCTCGAAATCGAGATGCTTGGTAAACAGGGTAGATAAACTCACACCTAAGTAAGGATGAAGTATGAAGTATAAAGGATAAAGCGTGAAGTATAAAGTATGAAGTATAAAGTCAGCAGTTTTTATGCTTTAGCCTTCATCCTTTATCCTTTATAAAGTATGTCTAGATGTAATAATGATGCTGCTGAGGCAAAAATCTGTATGACAAGCTACCAATCACAGCAAGAAAAGTCCGTAACTGAATCCGTGTCAGATGCGGAACTCATCAACGAATTTATCGCTGAGACAACGAGTATCAACTATGTAGAGATCGTTGAAAACGTCATCGATACTTTAGAACAAGATGACAGCGCAATGGTAAGTCATCCTTCAGAAGGAGGTTATCGTTGGAAGTTTAACTATGGTAGTGTAGAAGTCTTTGTCCAGCTGACTGGTACAACAGATGAGGATACCATAACGGTTTGGTCGGCAGTGCTAAAATTGCCTGCTAAGGATGAACCAAAGTTAATGCGACAACTCTTGGAAATGAATGCATCGAGTACCTTTGAATCTCATTTTGCCATCATTGAAAACCAAGTGGTTGTTATGGGAACCCGCACTTTAACAGATTTATCCCCTAGTGAGGTTTCCCGTCTGATTACAGTGGTAGCAACGATCGCTGATAACAACGACGAAGCGTTACAATCTGAGTTTGGTCATTAAAGAGATTTTAGATTTTAGATTTTGGATTTTAGATTGGAAGTTAGCTTAAAATCCCCCAATCTCAAATCCAAAATCCCAATTCCAAAAACCAACGAACAAAATCGCGCAGTCCCAATTCGAAATTCGATAATGGAATAGGCCTAATGCGGAAGG
>NZ_WJFC01000047.1 GCF_009725235.1 Scytonema sp. UIC 10036 | reverse complement strand
CCCCCTATCCCATACAATCACCCTCCCCAGCCAAGGTCGGTGGAGGGTTTTTTCCTCGCTGAGAACTTGGTGTAAAGCACGAAGATAAGCAATTTGGAACGCTAACCACGTTCCCTCATTACGTTTTAAAGATTTTTTTTGGCTAAAGGCGGTGACTAAGTTTTGAGTGAGTTGTGCAAAAACATAAATTTCCAGTACAACAGCCTCTAAAGGCATTTCTAAAACTTCAACGAACGGACAAACATCAAATATGCTCAAGCTTTTGAGTTCCATATCTTGAAAAATACGGAATGCCAAGCCAGCTATCTGCCCCGATGAAAATTGACCTATTTGGGGAATTTTGATATCGTGTTCTGCTAACCAATGCCGAAGACTCAAACTCATTACTTATATGTGGAATGCCCGCCTATAAAAATTATCGATCGTTTATTGAGTTGCTGAAAAAGGTCACAATAGGGAGATTAAGCTGATTTGTAAAACTTGTTGTCACTTAATACAAACAAGTATTGTTTTTAGCCAACTATGAGCGATCGCCCTTTGAAACTACTGTTAATTGACCAAGACCCTATTTTTCGCTTAGGGCTAAGGGTAGCGTTGGAAGTCATCCCTGACATTGAGGTGATATCCGAAGCCGAAACAGATACCACTGCATTGCAGATCCTAGCAGAACTTGCACACAATGACCCCAATTGTGTGAACCTGGTAGTTTTAGAACTGGGCAACGGTTACTCCATCTCAAGCCAACAAATAGGTTTACAACTTTGTCGGCATTTGAAAATTCAATACCCCTACTTGCCAGTGTTGCTCTTAAGTTCAACTCAAGAACAAGAGATACTTCTAGCAGCAAAGGCGGAGGGAGTCAATGGTTATTGTCCCAAAGGTGTACCTGTTACTGAATTAGTGACTGCCATCAAAGAAGTAGCAGCAGGGCGTTTGTCTTGGTACGGGGATGTGGGGAGACCAGGGGGACAAGGGGGACAAGGGGACAGGGTAGACAAGGTAGACTAGGGGGACTAGGGAGAAGTACACATATCCAATCCCCAATTCAAAATCAAAATCCCCAATCCAAAATCCAAACTCCCCAATCCAAAATCCAAACTCCCCAATCCAAAATCTAAACTCCAAAATCCAAAATCCAAACTCCCCAATCCAAAATCCAAACTCCCCAATCCAAAATCCAAAATCCAAAATCCAAAATCCAATGTCTCGCCTGCGGAATAAACTGCGCTTGTCGGGAGATGGTTACATCAACGCTTCTTTGGCAGAGATTACCGCAAAATTAAAAGTTCCTGGGCTTCCACTTTTAGAGCAAGCAGTTCTGGCGGGACGAAGGCGAGAACTTTTAGCCGCCCGTTGGTTACTCGATCGCTTACTCACTTCTCCATTGGAAAGGGAACAAGTAGAAGCGCGAGTCTCCTACGATCGAGATTCCTTCACTCGTGATGTTCCTCAAGGCAATTATTTTGCAACTGAGTCGCAGTATCCCACAGACTTACCTTTACGCTTTTCTCGTTCCAATTCAGATTCCTTAAAAACTTCAAAACCCCCAGTTTTACTTACCCCTAGAGCACTACAAGCAGAATTATTTGCTCTTTGTGTTACAAAAATTCAACTTTCTTTACAAAATTTAACTGATGTGTTTTTAGAAATTGATATTTTACGTGGAGATAAAAAACGCGAACTTCTGTATGTGATTCTGCAAAAAGTTGCAGATACATTGGATAAAATGCGTACCTCTCATGTTGAACTTCAGGACATTTATAACTTAAAAGAGACTGTGTTAGTGGATATATGGCGAGAATCAACTATAGATTTTTTTGGGAAGTTTTCTAAGATTAGAGTTGGCGATCGCAATTTAGAAATGGTCAATTTATTTTTAGAGAATGGTGTTGTCGTTCAAAGAGAAATTCTTAATAGAATTCCCTTTTTTGTGGAATTAATTTCCTATTTATTATTTTCCACGGAGCTACAAGTAGAGAATACTTCGTATCCCCCCAATAGTTCTGAGGCAAAAGAGCAAGCAGAAAATATCCTAGAAAATCTCTTGATTCAAATTGCAAATGGAGTAGTCCAGCCATTGCTAAACTCTTTATCAGATGTAGAATCTATCAAACAAAATTTCTACACTCGCCAGTTTATCTCCACACGAGAGATAGAAAAATTTAGAAATAATTTATCTTGGAAATATCGTTTAACCACTTACATATCTGAACCCAAAGCAATTTTTGAAAGCCGCCATGAACTTTTTATTTTTGCACCTCGCGGTATTGCAAAAATTTCAATTTATGCCCCTCGCAGTCAAGAACTTGCTCAGCTTTCTGGCATTCCTCTAGTTGTCACTTTAGCGATAGAATTTCGAGATGCATTAACACCTCGTTTGCAATCGTTACTTTCTTTTCTAGGAAACGGTGTTGTATTTATTTTAACAAAGATAATTGGTCGCGGTATTGGTTTGATTGCTCGCGGTATCATCCAAGGAATTGGTAATGTTTCATTAAGGCGTTAGTTAGTAGGTTGGGTTGAGGAACGAAACCCAACATTGAACTTTGCGCTCTTCGCGTCTTCGTGGTTTTTTCACTGGTCAATTTTGGCTTAACGGAGTACTAGTGGTCCACCACACTCGCTATGATGGGTAAATCCCCGACTCTCCTTCCCAGACTCCGCCACAAAACGCATTCCTAGAAACTCCGCAGAGCACTTTGTAGTAGAGCACAGGAGGCGGAGCCTCCCGTAAGGCATTCCCAGCCTGAAGCTGGGAACGAGGTGGTAACCACTAACCAATCACAAATTCCAATTTCGCCGTAGATGAAAAAAGCTTTCAAGAAAATCTTGCTTGGCACGATCGCTATTGAGCTTGTGCTGACTCCAAGAGAGGGCTGTTTGCTCTAAAATCTCTGAGAAACTGGGATACAGAGGTGCTATGCGAGCTAAGTGAGTTACCGTAATTTTTTGTGCGATCGCCAACGCAATAATGTGAATAAATTCCATTGCTTTCGCACCTAAAATGGAAGCGCCTAAAATTGCTCCATGATTCAGAGTTATCAACTTACATATACCTGTTGTTTCATCTTCAATTTGGGCAGATGTTATAGATTTAAAATATTGTCGTAAAACTATAATTTTATCTAGATTATATTGACGTTTAGCTTGTGCTTCAGTTAAACCAACTTGTGCTACTGTAGGCTGAGTAAATATACCCCAAGGAATTTGTTGATAATTAACTTTCTGTCTTGAGAAAAAGAGTGCATTTTGTACAGCAATTCTTGCCTCATAGCGAGCAAGATTGGCAATTGCATAGCCACCAATAACATCACCACAAGCCCAAATACGGCGATTGGTGGTTTGTAATTTATCGTTAACTAATAAGCGATGGCGCTCCCATTTAACATCAACTGCAGGCAAATTTAAAGACTCAATATTTGGCTGTTGTGCAGTTGCGACTAAGATTTCATCTGTTTCAATAGCTTTATCTCCGACTTGCAGCCATTTTTTATCCTCAATTCGTCTAACTTGAGTAACAGGTGCTTGTGTCAGGATACGCACACCGTCTGCTTCTAACTGGCTGCAAAGGAGTTGAGATATCTCAAAGTCAAGTTCAGGAAGAATATTTTTTCTAGCTACAATCAGCGTCACATCATAATCCAAACGCGCTAAAGTTTGAGCTATTTCGATACTTTGGGGAACACCACCAACGATCGCCCACTGCTTGGGTGGTGTAGGGCTGCTAAGAGACTGCCAAACATCAGGTATGGTCAGAAAACCTATTTTTTGCAATCCTTCAATTTCTGGTATTTCCGGACGAGAACCTGTAGCTAGTAAATAAGTTCGAGCACGAAGCTGGCGATCGTTTACCACAAATGCAAGAGTTGGTGATGGTTGAAATTGACCATCACCAACAATTACATCCACTCCTTGCGCCGCTAGGATAGCAGGTGAATGTTGCTGTTGAATCTTGGAGATAATGCCATCAGAGTAAAGTAATGCTTGGGAAGCATCTATAGAAATTTGGCATTTCTGTTCGTTGTCAACACACGAAATGTGAAAACCTTTAAGAAATGCCCCATCAAGTTGCTTGGCAAAGTTGCTGATTTGACTAAAAGCTTGGTGATAGACAAACCCGTAAAGGGCATTAGCCCGGTATAACTTACCATTGACTGTTGGTTCTACCAAAGCAACTTTAGCCTTGAGTTGGGTGGCAGATAAAGCAGCCAAGCGTCCAGCTAAGCTGCCACCAATAATCACAATATCGTAGTCATTAGTCACGTTTTTGTCCTTTGTCCTTTATCCTTTGTCCTTTGTCATTAATCATCATCTGACCAATGACTAATGACCAATGACCAATGACTAATGACTAATGACTAATGATAAAGCTTTTAGCAAGCACTGGTTATCTGAAGAAGAAAGCACGGCAACACGGAAATAGCGATCGCCTAATTCAGGAAAACTTAGGCAATCCCGAATCAAGATTCGGTGTTCTTTGAGTAATTTTTGCTGCAACTGCAATACAGACTGTTGTGACTCAACGAGTAAAAAATTAGCAGCACCATCCAAAGGTCGTAATTCTGGCAAAGAGGCTAAACCAAGGAAAAGCTGGTTTCTTGTTGGTGTTAACCATGCCCAAGTTTCTGCCTGAAACGCCTTATCTTGGAGAGCAGCGACTGCAGCTGCGGCGGCTAAGGTGTTTACAGGCCAAGGGTCACGCCATAACTGCCAGCGCTGCAATCTGTCGGGATGAGCGATCGCGTATCCCAGGCGCAATCCTGGCAAACTGTAGAATTTGGTCAGCGATCGCAAAATCACTAAGTTTGGATAATCTTGCACCATATCGATCAAGCTTTGTTCCCGATCTGGAGGCAAAAAATCCATAAAAGCTTCATCTACTACCACCAAAGCAAATGTCTCCAGATATGGCAAAATTGCCGAGCGCGAAAATAACTTCCCTGTTGGATTGTGAGGATTATTGAGCAATAGTCCTAAATCATTTGTCCTTTGTCCTTTGTCAAGAATTTCTGACAAAGGACTGATGGACGCCATTGAATTCAACGGGGGTGATTCCTGCTCCTCAGTGGCTGTTAATGACACGGGAAACTCCAGAACTTTGGCATCATATGCCGCCAGCGCCCGATAGTAGTCGCCAAAGGCTGGAGCGATTAAAACTGTTGCGGCTAATTGTGCTAATTCTCTGCCTGCAAGAGAGAGCAACTCTGCCGAGCCGTTACCGGGCAGAATCCACTCGGGAGATAGTTGATGAAAGTGACTGAGAGCAAGTCTCAGTTCACAGTAATTTGGGTCTGGATAATGCCTGAGATTATCCAATTGGGACACAATAGCAGCGAGAGCGCTTTTTGGAGGTCCCAAAGGGCTAATGCTGGCAGAAAAATCCAGAATTGCCTCTGGGGGACAATCAGCCAGTGCTGCAGCCCAAGCTAAATTTCCCCCGTGTTTCGGTCGCCGCATCAAAAAAGGCTCGTGCTTGGGAGAACCTATGATTTTGGGGGCGCAACTTTTTCCCTAAACAGTTTTCCAGCTGAAAATGCAGGAACTTTGGTTGCAGGAATTTCCATCTTCTCGTTGGTTTTGGGGTTGCGCCCTTCACGAGCTTTACGTTCCCGTGACTCAAAAGAGCCAAATCCCACCAGTGTCACCTTATCTCCAGAGGAGACGGCTTCAATGATGGTTTCCAGTGCAGCCGTTAAAACTGCATCAGCTTGTTTTTTGGTCACACTAGCTTTTTCTGCAACTGCATCAACTAATTCGCCTTTATTCATGTCAAACTCCTAAGGTTTACTTGAGATTGTGTACAGATGCTCCCTGATGCATCTCTACTTAATTCTTTATTCGGAGATTTACAGAAGTCGTTCTTTTTGGGTATTTATGCCTAAAAGGGCTGTAACTCCCATCGGCTCGACTTTTCAATGAATCATTCTAAAGTGTCCCAGCCAGAAGTGGATAGATGAAACCATTAATTTATATAGATTTCAGGATTTTTTGTATAAATTGGGTAATTGTTGCAGCAAAAATCCCCCTAAAGTAGGAATAAATACTTAGTAAATACCCTTGTTATTCCCATCACTGAAGGCAACAATTCACAATTCGCAATTTTTCGCTGAAAGTTTAAAGTTCATAATCCAAAAATGACTGCTAGCAAATAACCTACTCTTTGATTTCAATGCCAATATCACAAATCGCAAAACAGCACCTAGTTATATTTACGCGCTATCCTGAACCGGGCAAGACAAAAACGCGATTGATTGCTGCTTTAGGTTCAGAAGGCGCGGCTGAGCTTCAGCGCCAAATGACAGAACACACGGTATCTCAGGTAAAACAACTGCAAAAAGACTTTAGTTTATCTTTTGAAGTGCGATTTGCAGGTGGGAATTTGCAGAGCGTACATGATTGGCTCGGCTCTGACTTAATTTGCCAGCCTCAAGGAGAAGGAGACTTGGGTGAGCGCTTGGTGCGATCGCTGCTGTCTGCTTTTGAATCAGGAGCAGAAAAAGTCATTATCATTGGGACAGATTGTCCTGACATCAATGCTGGAATTCTTGTCAAAGCTTTTAAGCAGCTTCATCATCAAGACCTTGTGCTAGGTCCAGCAGAAGATGGTGGTTATTACTTGATTGGTTTGCAACGTCCCATGCCAGACTTATTTGCTAACATCACCTGGGGAACTTCTCAAGTCTTAGAACAAACTATAGAGATTGCCCGTTTGCTAAATTTATCAGTTGCTTACTTACCTGTTCTATGTGATATCGATCGCCCAGAAGATTTACCTTTGTGTGAGAAATTTATTTCTTCCCCCTAAAGGACTATTTACTGTTGTCACAGACGGTGTAAATGTTTATCTGGTATTCTTCAACACAGGTATTGAGGACTGGGGGTTGGGGATTGGGGACAAGGAGGACAAGGAGGACAAGGGGGACAAGGGAGACAAGGGAGAGTAATTCATTCCCAATGCCCTATCTCCTACCCCCTAGCCCCAATCCAAAAAAATAATCTCCCAATCATAAACAACGGGTAGCATCATGGGAACAATATTCCAGTACCTTGGAATGAAACAAAACTTTTACTGTTGTGTACGAGACAAAAAACTATGAATACTCATTTAGCTGCTGTTACTGCTGCCCGCACTGCTAAGGTTGTGGGACTCATTCTAATAGTGTCTTTCTTTGTGGACTTTTTGATTCTGTTATTTCCGTTCCAACCAACTAACAAGGCATGGCAAATCGATTTAGCAACGGCGCTGGTTGACCGAGGAATTGTGCCGCTCGTAGGTTTGGGTTTCCTTTTTGCTGGATACTGGATTGACAGTATGGATGATGGCAGTCGTCCCAGTATCGACCTGAGATTTCCAGCCTTCATAATATCAAGCATTTTGGGCTTGATGTTTTTGCTGATTTTTCCCTTGCACCTGAATAATGTTCGTCAAGCAAGTGCCTCTAGGGTGGAGCAAATTAATAAGGATGCTCAAGCTGCAGAAACCCAACTACAAAACCAGCTCAATCAAGTGCAAGCTCAATTAAGTAACGATAAAGTCAGAGCAGCCGTAGAACAACAAAAATCGCAAATTAAAAACCAGTTTGCCGAACTGCTGAAAGACGAACAACGGTACAAACAAACACTTGAAAACCCCAGTATTCCCCAAGCTCAAAAAGATTTGCTTAAGAAGTTTAAGGCAAATCCCCAAGAACTTGATAAATTTATTGCCCAGCAAAGCGATCCTGAAGCTTTAGCAAATCAACAGCGCAGCACAATTCGGGAGCGTAGGGAAGAAGCTGAGAAACAAGCCAGAGAACGGGCATGGAAATCAGGATTGCGAATTGGGATGAGCAGTTTGCTGTTGTCTATTGGTTACATCATCATTGGTTGGACAGGAATCAGAAGTACGGGTGCTACACAAAGTGGTGGGCGCAAGGTTCCAGCACGGTAATTCACCCCTGGTAGGCAGTATAATTAATAGCCTTTTTTGGTGTTTCATACTGCCACTGCATACGAAGTTTCAAAGAAATTCCTTGTTTATGGGAAAAGGGGAGTGAGGAAGTAAGGAAGCAAGGGAGCAGAGGCGATCGCTAATACTAAAATGCCCAATGCCCCATACCCAACGCCAAATATTGCCATCAAATTTGATAAAAAGTATAATTTGCCACAGATTAGTTATTATTACTAACGATTTGAGATGTTTTCAATTTACATATTGACTTATAACGAAGAGCTGGACATTGCTGCTTGTATAGAATCAGCAATGTTATCAGACGATATTATTGTTGTGGATTCATGCAGTAGCGATCGCACTGTAGAAATAGCCAATCGATATCCAGTACGTGTAGTAGAGCATGCTTTTGAAAGCCACGGTCAGCAACGAACTTGGATGCTAGAAAATATACCTCCCAAGCACGAATGGGTTTATATACTTGAAGCAGACGAGCGCATGACACCAGAATTGTTTGCAGAATGCGATCGGGCAATTCAGAGCCAGGAATACATCGGTTACTATGTTGCCGAGCGAGTCATGTTTATGAACCGTTGGATTCGGCGCAGCACGCAATACCCCCGCTATCAAATGCGCCTTTTCCGTCACAGCAAAGTCTGGTTTATAGACTACGGTCACACAGAACGCGAAGTGTGTGATGGTTCTACAAGCTTTTTAAAAGAAACTTACCCTCATTACACCTGTAGTAAGGGCTTCAGCCGTTGGATAGAAAAACACAATCGCTATTCCACGGATGAAGCCAAAGAAACCGTTCAGCAATTGGAGGGTGGAAGAGTTCATTGGCAAAATTTACTTTTTGGCAAGACCGAAGTTGAACGACGCCGTGCGCTTAAAGACTTATCTTTACGCTTACCTGCTAGACCTTTAATTCGTTTCTTCTATATGTATTTTGTTCTAGGTGGTTGCTTGGATGGGTATCCGGGTTTTACTTGGTGTATATTGCAAACTTTCTACGAGTATTTAATTTTACTAAAGGTTTGGGAAATAAGGAATATGCCTATACCTACTGAGTATGCAACAACACCTCAAAGTCAAGTCATTGAGTTAGTCTCAAATCCTGCTGAATAAAAGATTTGTCCTCGCGAAGAAAACTCACCACCTACCACCTCTCCTATTACTACCGTGTACGCATAAGGGAGAGGTGGCTTGTTAATGCTTGATAAGCAACTCAAAAAAAATGTTATATTAATTTTATATATCTTAATAAAACTCACATCATTTGCCAAACTACTAAATCTTACCGTATTTAGAATGAATCCTTAAGAAGGTCAGATGTAACTAGAGTTGAGTCATTTTTTCAGGATAATTAGCAGCTTTTGATCTCGCACGATAATATTAGTAATACGTTAAAAGACTTGAACAATCGTTTACAAGTCTTAAAATGAATCCCTCGGTCAGCCGTTAGCAGTCAGTAAAAAGCTGAAAGCTGGAGTTTGACATCTAAACGAGAGTAGCTAAATGGCTAATAATATGAGTACCAATAAAAAAAATTCCACAAGCCTAAAAAAGGAGAATAGGGGTTTGGCAATCAATCGCTGGAAACAGGACCTCAAAAATGACCTGATTGCAGGTTTGTTAGTCGTTATTCCCCTAGCTACTACAATCTGGTTAACGATCACTGTTGCAATTTGGGTTGTTAACTTTTTAACTCAAATTCCCAAACAACTGAATCCATTTCAGGGGATGCATCCTATTTTAGTCAACATACTGAATCTTCTAGTAGGGCTAATGGTGCCGTTACTGAGTATTCTTTTGATTGGCTTAATGGCTAGGAACATTGCAGGACGGTGGTTACTGGATGTGGGTGAGCGGCTCCTACAGGCAATTCCTTTAGCCGGACCGGTATATAAAACTCTCAAGCAGCTTTTAGAAACACTATTAAAAGATACAAATGGCAAATTTCGCCGTGTTGTTTTAGTAGAGTATCCACGACGGGGAATGTGGGCGATCGCTTTTGTCACTGGCAATACAAGCAATGAGATTCAGTCTCAGATGTCTCATTCAATGTTAAGCCTTTTTATCCCGACAACCCCCAATCCCACAACGGGGTGGTATGCAGTTGTTCCGGAAGAAGAGGTTGTTAACCTGTCAATGTCTATTGAAGATGCGTTTAAGATTATAGTCTCTGGTGGGATTGTTTCTCCAAATACAACGTTAGCCCCATTAGTAATTCCAAAAGAGCGCAAACTAGAAGTTCCTCCTCTGGAGACAAAACGCCAGGTTATGCCTCTTGAAGAGGGTTAAAGTTGCTAATTGCTAATTGCTAATTGTTAATTGCTAATTGTCAGTCTAGCCTTAGTTGGCACCATCAACTACGTACAGGCTCAGAGTCTTGCGTCCCTAATAAAACCTAACCCCTACCCCCTACCCCCTAACCATTCCATAAACTTTTATGCAAGAGCGAAAACCCCGTCAAATTGCCCGTGAACTGGCACTTTTAAGCCTCAGCCAGTTGCCAGTTAATCCCAAAAAATTGGAGAAGATGGAGCAAGATCGGCTAGTACCCAAATTAGTACTTGCGGCAGTACGCACCTTAAGATCTGAAGTGCAGGATACCCTAGATAACGCTGCAGCAGAACTACAGCGCAGTAACGATCGCTTGTTGAGCAGTCAAACTCGCGCTAACGATCTCGAAACTGCTAGAACAATGGTTAAAGAAGCGATCGAGTATACGCAAACAGCAATTAACAAGTTAGGCGCAGCTGTAGAGTTTCCGGAACTGATTCAACTGGCAAACCAAGATAGAGAAGTTCGGGAATACGCAAGAGACATTATTCTTACGGTTAATGAAAACCGCGAATCTATAGATGAAGAAATTTCTAGCGCCTTAGTCGATTGGCAAGTGACTCGCCTTGCTCACATAGATCGGGATATTTTAAGAATTGCTGTAGCGGAAATGAAGCATCTTGAAGTACCTCAAAGCGTGGCAATCAATGAAGCTGTCGAGCTAGCTAAGCGCTACAGCGAAGAAGATAGCCACAGGTTCATCAACGGTGTTTTGCGCCGAGTCATTGAGCAAAAAAAATCAACAGTGACCAGTGACCAGTGACAGAATAATTGGTAAGTCGTAATTCGTAATTCGTAATTTTTGACTTCAATTACGAATTACGAATTACGAACTACGAATTGGAGCGCAGCGACTTGACGCCATAGGTCAGAAAAATAGTACCATAAGATTGTCAGTAGAAGGACATTACAACCTACTACCCCCAAGCTGGGGAAACGTTAAAACAACTTTAGCTGCAATGGTTTTTAATTGGTTCCGCCGTCAACACAATGAGCCTTCTGGTACTCCCTCTGAAGATAAGCAGCCAGAAACACCAGCTGTACAAGAAACTCAACCAGAACTAGCCGCAACGTCAACGGCAGAGAATGCAACCGAGGTAGCTGTAGACTTGCTGGCTTATGCAAAAGCAGCTTACAAAAACATTCAGCAAAGACAGCAAGCTGACGAGCAATCTGTCACTCTATCTGACGAAGCAACTACAGAAACTTCTCAGCTAAAAAAAGAAGTTACAGAGACACAACCTCAGGAAGATATAAGCTTGGGGGAGGAAGACAAGGTAGACAAGGTAGACAAGGTAGACAAGGTAGACAAGGTAGACAAGGAAGTTTTTCTGAGTCAACCAAGTACTAATGCCCAAATTCAAGAAGAACTCAATGTAGCACCAGTAGAGGAAGCTACAGAAGCTATAACTGAAGCACAAGGAGTGGAGAGCTTAGAGTCACCTTTAGAAATTAAAGGTGATGGGGAGTTAGCTGTAGACGAAGGTGTGGCTACAGAACCAACAGTTATCTCAAACGAGGAATCTCCACCTGTAGTACCAGCAACTCTTTCTTTTTTAGAAAGAGCAGCAGCAGAAAGGCAAGCTAAACAAGAACGTCTGATTGCTAGTGCGATCGAAGAACCAGAACCAGAGGTAGTACAACCAGCTGCAACAACAGCACCACAGAAACAAGAGGAAATTCCTGGGTTTGCCTTTGATGAAGGATTTTTGTGGTCTACAGAAGTGTTGGCTGCACAGGGGAGGCGTCCCGAAGACATTTCTATTGAAGAAATTACTTGGCTGAAAAAACTGCGTCAGGGTTTAGACAAAACTCGCCGTAATATACTCAACCAACTTAAAGCCATTGTTGGTCAGGGACCGCTCAACCAAGCAGCTGTCACGGAAATAGAATCGTTGCTTTTGCAAGCTGATGTGGGTGTGGAAGCAACCGAATACATCATCAGCACTTTACAAACAAGGCTTCGCCAAGAAGCATTACCACCAGAAGAAGGTATTGCATATCTCAAATCAATCCTTCGGGAGATGCTGGATATGCCGATACAGAAATCTGGTAAGGTTTCCTTTGCACCCGAAAAAGAAACCCTTAACATTTGGTTAATGACTGGAGTGAATGGAGTTGGTAAAACCACTACCATTGGTAAAATTGCTCACCTAGCCAATAAATCTGGATATAAATGCTTAATTGGTGCTGCTGACACCTTCCGGGCTGCAGCTGTGGAACAGGTAAAAATTTGGGGTCAAAGAAGTGGTGTCGAAGTCATTGCTAATCCTGCAAAGAATGCAGATCCCGCAGCCGTTGTATTTGATGCAATTTCTGCTGCACTAGCACGAGAAACAGAATTACTTTTGGTAGACACTGCAGGGCGGTTGCAAAATAAAAAGAATTTAATGGATGAACTCAGTAAGGTTCGTCGCATTATTGATAAAAAAGCCCCCAATGCCAAAGTAGAGTCTCTGCTGGTTTTAGACGCGACTTTAGGTCAAAATGGGCTGCGACAAGCAGAAGTCTTTTCCCAAGCAGCACAGCTCAGTGGTGTCGTTTTAACAAAACTTGATGGCACTGCCAAAGGCGGAGTCGCTCTTGCTGTCGTGCAGCAACTTGGCTTACCCATTCGCTTTATTGGTGCCGGCGAAGGTATTGAGGACTTACGACCTTTTTCTAGCTACGAGTTTGTAGAAGCACTTTTGAGTGGTTAGTTGTTAGTGGTTAGTTGTTCGTAGATGTTGGGGGCGCAAGGTTTTGTGCCCTTTTGTATTTTTTGAGCGATTCTAGTTTTCTCATCAGTTGGTAATTTTGGAGCGGAAAGGGAACCGTTGACATCTCTCAAAAATGTTCGCAGTTCCTGACAAAGTCGATCGCAAATTATTCTCTAATGGTAGTTTAAATGTTGGCAGTGCTGTGGTAGACATCACGACACTTTGTACTTTCATTATTTCTAGTGGGGGGTGACAAAATGATAAATTCATGATATATTTGGAAGCCTCTTAGCGCTTGTCAAAAAAGCACTAATTTCAAAATCTGTTTTGTTTTCAAAACACCTAGCTTCTATATATATCTATTGACTGAAATAAAAAAATATGTATGAAAAGCAAATTCTGCGTCTTTTTACTCTTGCTAATTTGACAATCTTGTCACAATATGATTTAGCAACCTCAGAACAAAAGTATTTATAACTAATCTAAGATCTGCTTAAGTAAAGTGCAATTATAGCTGTGCCTGTGTCTCAACCACCCTCTCAACCTACTGACAATAACGCGACCAGTGCTAGTACGGAAGTGACTCCTGTCATAGCGCTGAAAGAACTTGTGGCACGGTTACATCGCGAACAAAACAAAATTCAAGACTTACTGAGTTCTTTAGGATTTGCCCTCAGAAGTTTCAATAATCTCAATCAGTTTCTGGAACTGATTCCACTGATGGCGACAAGGGTAACAGATGCTGATGGAAGTGCGTTGTTTTTGTATAAACCTAACGGTCAAGTGAGATTAGAACAACTGCACTGGCAAGATAGCCATCAGCGTAAAAATATCCGCAAAGCCTTAGAAACAGTCAGCAGCCAAATTACGTATGTGCCAAACTCCCAACCTTTGGCAACAAATACAGGAATGTTAGACGATCACATGCATCGCCATTTGGGACCAGACATACAGATCTTTGGCACGGCTATTCTGGTGAAGCATACAGAACGAGGATGGCTTTATGTTTTAAGTCGCGATCCCGAGTACAGCTGGACGGAAACCAGACAAAAGTTAGTTCGGTTAATTGCAGATCAAACAGCTGTAGCGATTGAAAACGATGAATTAGCTGTAGAGTTGAGGAAAAAAGAACGTCTCGACCAAGAATTAGAAATTGGTGCAGAAATTCAAAGACGGCTTCTACCACGTCAGTATCCCACCATTCCGGGTGTAGCTATTGCAGCTCGTTGTAAACCAGCCAATCGTGTTGGTGGTGATTACTATGACTTTATTCCTACCAATCACCATCAAATTCAGCACAACAACAATGGTCGTTCTGCTGAACTGAATGGGCGTTGGGGTTTAGTGATTGGGGATGTCATGGGCAAAGGTGTTCCTGCTGGACTCATTATGACTATGATGAGGGGAATGTTGCGGGGAGAAGTTTTACACAGTCATACCCCAGGTCAAATTCTGGAAAATCTGAATCGAGTGATGTACGCGGATTTGGAAAATTCCCACCGCTTTGTCACTATGTTTTACTCTGAGTATGACCCGCTAACCAGGATTTTGTCATACACTAACGCTGCCCATAATCCTCCTATGTGGTGGCACGCCACTACAAAAACAGTGACGCGATTGGATAGCTGTGGTATGCTGATAGGCTTGGATGCTAGCAGCCAATATGAAGATGCTCGCGCCCAGTTAGAACCGGGCGATACTATCCTTTACTATACAGATGGTTTAACTGATGCCGCATCTGCAAGTGGCGATCGCTTTGACGAAGAGAACCTTCTTGTTGCCTTTAACTATGCTTGTCGAATTTGTAATAGTTCGGAAGAGATACTGGATTATCTATTTGACCGCGTGGAACAATTTATCGGTGAGGACAGGCAAAATACCGATGATATGACATTAGTTGTTTTGCAGGTGAAACAGTGACCAGTGACCAGTAACCAGTGACCGATGACAGTTAATACCCATAGCTGAAGCTTGATGAAATGTATACAGCAACACTACTTGTCTATACAGAAATTCTTCTATTCGGTAGTGTAGATAGAACTTTTACAATCCTTTTGTTAGATAAAAATTTACACACGCTCTAATAAACTCATTCTAGGGATTAGCGAGTTGTTTTGCACTCCAGACAGATAGCGACAACTGTGGGAGCTAATACTATGAAAAATGTAATTCAGATACTTAAGGAAAGTTAACAATGGGACTTTATCCTACAGATGCTACTGAAAAGGCATACAACGGCAGCGATTGCCTCCGGCACGCTAGCGCGAACGCAATGCTGTAAAATTTGGGTTTACGCCTCAATCCGAACTCTGGCAAGGACGCTTGGCAATGATTGGCTTTCTCGCATATCTACTGTGGGATCTCAATGGCTATAGTGTAGTGCGTGACGTACTCAATCTTATTTCTCAATAGCTATAACCAGACACTACTAGTTCGCCACATGAATTCTCACCCCCACTCTCGTTCCCAGGTTCTACCTGGGAATGCATTACTAGAGGCTCTGCCTCGCACTCCAGGTAGAGTACAGGAGGCGGAGCCTCCCATAAGTCATTCCCAGGTTCTACCTGGGAACGAGGGCAGACAGCGAGGCTCTGCCTCGCACTTTGTGGTAGAGCACAGGAGGCGGAGCCTCTCATAAGGCATTCCCAGGTAGAACCTGGGAACGAGGTGGTAAACGGAATTAAGATCGTTGTCGGGTATGTAATTATTAAAGTATCT
This sequence comes from Scytonema sp. UIC 10036, assembly GCF_009725235.1. The sequence continues at coordinate 57,584 of NZ_WJFC01000047.1, read as the reverse complement.
TAATATTTCTCTACAATAGAAGTGTTGGTGTTGCTTGAAGCACAGCGTCGATCGCGATTCAGAGGTTATCTGATGAACGATAGGTTTGCCCTGCAATGATTTTTTGAATTTTCACCAAATACGGAGTCAATAGCGTGATCCAAGAATTAGAAAAACCACCCAGTCCTCAACTTCAAATCAAATTAAATGGTGAATCTACTACTGGGCTTTTTATTGCTATTACCATAATAGGTATATGGGCAGCCAGCTTAACTTATTTACTTTCAGTAGATCTTTCCAAATCGACTTTTTTAACTTTATTACTAGGCGTAATTTGGCAAACATTTCTCTATACGGGATTATTTATTACTGCTCACGATGCTATGCACGGAGTGGTATTTCCTAAAAATAGCAAAATCAATCACTTTGTTGGTTCGTTATCCTTGTCACTTTACGGTTGGTTATCCTATAATAAATTAATCAAAAAGCATTGGATACACCACCACCACCCGGCAACTGAATCAGATCCAGATTTCCACAACGGTAAACAGAAAAACTTTTTTGCCTGGTATTTATATTTCATGAAAAATTACTGGAGTTGGCAGCAAATTATTGTCTTAACCAGTATCTATAACCTATCTCATTACTTACTCCATATACCCAAAGGTAATTTGACTTACTTTTGGGCAATACCTGCCGTCTTAAGTTCCTTGCAATTATTTTATTTTGGGACTTTCTTACCTCATCAAGAACCAGAAGAAGGTTATTCGGAACCACACCGCGCTCAGACGATTTCACTTCCAGTTTGGTTGTCATTTCTCACTTGCTATCATTTTGGCTATCATCACGAACACCATGAATACCCTAATGCAGCCTGGTGGCAATTACCAAAAGTTTATAAATTGAAGATTGAGTCGTAATTCCGCAATTCTTCTTTGAAAAATCACGAATTCCGAACTAATGTGGTTTGCCTGTGCCGAGCAATATTATTTTCCAGTATTGGGGGGCGCAGGCAAAGATAGGCAAGTGAACCGATTAGGGGAACAAATGCTACAGTCCAAAACAATGGAGGGTTATCTAATCTTCTTCTTGCCATCTCATCACCAAGTACGGTGGGAAATAACAGACAAAACAGGCACACTGCCAAACTCATACCATTAATAAAGCGATCGCTGCGAAACTGCTGCCAAAAATCTGTCCAATCACCCAAAACAAAAGCATAACCTAGTATGGGCAGAGTGCTTAAAGTGAGAACAATACCGAACAAGCGAGAATCCAAAAAATTCAAAAAAGAGTCTTTTTGTCCAGCGAATTCTTGATTGGGTTCCCGAAAAGCTAAATAAGGCAAAATACCAAGAATACCCGCACCAACACCAGCCAAAGCAAAAGGCCAGAAAGGAATCCATTGCATTCTACCATCAAAGAACAAAACGCCACTATAAATGAGTAGCAAAATACCCACCAGAGCAAAGATTGAGAGTACAACTGGATTAATTGCTGACCAATTCAGGGTAAATATGTTTTTCAAAAGAGTGAGTGTTTCCTCTAAATGTAGGGGAGGTGCCAAAAATAAAACGTAGGCAATAAATCCAGCCCATAATGACCAAAGAGCTATTTTTCTATTCATGCTTCTCCCTAATTCCCAATCCCTAACTCCTGACCTCTAAACTCTGTATCCAATTTTGGTAAAGGCGGACGTATACATAAGTAAATCAAAGGTCCAAACAGAGGTATTAACGTAACTAACCAGAAGATCTGAGGATTATCCAGCCCCCGACGAGACATATCATCTTGAAGTAATGCTGGAAACAGCAAACACAGCAGACAAAAATCAAGGCTCATGACATGGATAAAGCGACTGGTTTGCCACTGACGTGCAAAATCTCCCCAGTCACCAGCCCCAATACCGCCAGCAACGAGTACAACAGCGCCAACAGTTAGGGCAATACCAGTCAAGCGAGAATCCAGTATTGTCAAAAACAAATTTTTTTTACCAGGAAATTTTGGATTTGGTTCACGAAGCGATAAGTAAGGCAACAGAGCAAAAGCTCCAACGGCAAAAGAACCTGTGGCAAACAGCCAAGCAGGAAGCCTCTGCCCTCTACCATCCGCAAAGATGACTGCGCTGTAAATCAAAGGCCAGACACCCATGATGTAAAAAAGCAATATCACCAGGGGATTAATTCCTTGCCATTCACCAATACAAAGATTTTTAATCAACTCAAATGTATCGGGTTGAATTTCTGGGGCGAAGAAGGAAGCGTAGATAATAACGCTCAACCACAAAACCCCAAAGGCAATTTTTCTTAGCATATAACTAGTTAGTGGTTAGTGGTTAATGGTTATTCGTTAGTTGTTAGTTGTTAGTTGTTAGTTGTTAATGGAAGAACCACTAACCACTAGCCACTAACCACTAACCACTAACCCTTTTAAGAATTCAAGAAACTGAAAGCCTCTGACAGGTAATCAGATGCTGCTGACACAACTGCGATCGCACTTTCATAATCCAAGCGCGTTGGTCCCAATACACCTACACTGCCCACGGGTACTAAGCCTCGACGATATGTGGAGGATATCAACGAACAAGTACGAATGGGTTCCAAAGGATTCTCAGAACCAATACGAACAGTAACTCGTGGCTTACCCACTTCCTCAGTTTCTGGTTGTTCAAATATTAACTGCCAAAGTTGGTCTTGTTCTTCTTCCAGCAGATGGATAAGCGTTTGCACTTGTTGTAATTCCGAGAATTCTGGTTGACGTAAAACCTCAGCGATACCGCGAACCATGATTTGTGTTGTAGATGGTTTAAGAGTGCGACGGCTTAATTCTGCTAATGATTTTTTTAAGAAGTTGCTGTAGCTTTGGAATTCTCGATCCAGTTCGCTCCAATCGAGATTGACAAGTTCCAGCAAACTGCGCCCCCGCAGATGGCTGTTTAAAAAGTTCGATACTATTTGCAACTTGTGGTCGATGGCTTCTGCGTCAAGTTGTGCATTATCTTGTTCGGGAGGTAAGTCCAACACTGCTGAATGTGTTTCATATCCATCTGTGACGACAATCAGCATGACTCTTCCGGCTTCAATTTGCACCAGTTGTAGATGCCTGATAACAGCAGCACCAGTTTGTGGCATGGTGATTAAAGTGATACAACCACTTAAGGTGGCAAGGATTTGTGCAGCCCCTTGTAGAATCGCTTCCCAACTCCACTCTTCCCACTTCAGGTTTTGTTGAAGTACCACCTCTACCTCCTTACCTAAAGTTTCAGAAGGTGTAATCAGGCGATCGACATAAACGCGATAGCCGGAGTCGGAAGGTACTCTTCCGGCGGAGGTATGGGGTTGGTATAAGAACCCTGATTTTTCCAATGCGCCCATTACATTACGAATAGTTGCCGAACTCACACCAAGGTTATATTCCTCAACAAGAGCTTTGGAACCGACGGGTTCCGCCGTGGCAATGTAATGACGTATGGTTGCCCAAAGTATGTGTTGTTGTCGATTGGTTAACTGAACTTGCATAAGGGAATGGTTTGCTGAAGCAGAATTTTAAGTAAACTTTGAAAAAGTTAATGGATATAACTCCAAAAAATTAATTTTGGTAAATAAAGGTATCAAAATATGTACTTATTTTGAAATAAGTAGAGTAGAATTCCAGTATAGCCCCTAATAAAGTGTGCATTAACACAAAGTGAGTTGGATTCAAAAGCTCAGGTCGTTCGATTTAGAAAACTTGCATATACCATGCATGATTTCATAACCTTCTAAAGGGCGCTGTATTTCAAGTTACTAATTTTTACCTAACCCAAAATAAATTCATAGGAGTTGAGCAAGTGAGAAACTTGCTCCATCACGCTTATAATCTGAATCTACTGAGTTAAAGATAGCAAAAGCCAGTTAGTATTGCTAGGGAAAATAGTTTAAAAATATACTTTTCAAACAAAATTAGTACTGAGGAATGGAAGGATCGACTAGATGAGAGTAAGCATCAATCCCACCTACAATGTTCTTAACATTTGTAAACCCTTGAGTTATTAACCACTGACACATCTGAGCGGAACGGACACCGTGGTGACAGAGTACCAGAGTTTCCGCGTGGGGATTGAGGAGAGAGTGAATTTGCTCCCCCCAATGAGCAAATTCACTCAAAGGTAGATTGACAAAGCCATCTATGCTAGCGATCGCTACTTCTTGTGGTTCGCGTACATCCACAAGCTGAAGGTTTGGCTCTTGTGAAGATAAACGTTGTCCCAGTTCCTCGACGCTGACTTGGGTGAAAGATTGCTCGCTCATGTCTGCTTATTACGATAATTGCTTGTATCTTTATGGTGACAGAAAACCGTCTGTTTTTTTGTTATCGAGCCTTAAAACTCCAGTGAAGCACGGCTTTCATGAACTAGTTGCAGGCATTCTTGAATATCATCACCTTCCCAAGTACCAGCCAATTCCAAGAGATCGCCAAGAGTAGAGCTACCTAACTTAGTATGAGAAACGTCAGTACCATTTTGAGTTTCAGTTAGAGGTGTGTCCGAGGAATTAGCTTGAACGCTTTTCATTTCCTGATTTTGTTTGTATATCAAGAAATTTACCATTTCAGTAACAAAGGCTAAATTTTCGGGCGATAAACGTCGTAATAGTTGTATAATTTGTTGCTGACTTTCAACAGTATTCATTATCAATAGAGAAAATACAAGGTTTGCTTTTAGGTTTATATGCCTTGAGTGTACTATCTTGTCTTCATTTTAGCTGTAAAGCTTACATACAGAAGGTATAGTAATCCTATTTTATTTTTGAACTACAAGTAGGTAGGGAAGACAGCTTGCCACATCACGCTTTCAGTGGGCAATGCGACCCACGTAAAATTACTTATGAGTTATCTAGGATTCCTATAGAGCCAAAACAAGAGCTATCAAAGCAGTGCTAAATGCAATTACAAATAACCAATTACGCAGGTACTGCTGTTTTTTTTCTTGAGTTTGTTGTTTTTGTATCTCTCTTTGTAGTTGCTTGATTTCTCCACGTAATTCCATTACTAATGTATTATTATTATTTTCAATAGCATTGCTAAAATCTTCAACTTCTACTCTCATTGTTTGAATAGATTTCCTATCTGATTGAACTTGTAGGGCTAAATCAGAAATTTCCGAACGCATTGTCTCTAGCCCGGATACTGTTTCCTGTACTGCTGAATGTATTTGCAACATACCTTGCAGTTTACTCAGTGATGCTCCAATACTTGACTGCAACTGATGATTAAGGCTTTGGATCTCACTTAATACCTGATGTCCTTCTTGAAGTTCTTGTCGTAGCTTTTCTAAACCCGCTTGTCCTCCCAAATCTGTCAAAGTGTTTGCTACCAGAGTGCGAAATTGGTTCAAAATTTCTTCCTCCTGCAATTGCACTCGCATCAAGACTTGTTCAACTATTTGATTCTGTGAATTAAGAATTTCAGCTTTTGTCATTTCAACAAATTGTGAAATTTCATCTTGAATTGCTTGAACTTGCTGTAAAACTGTGTTAGCTGACTCTTTTGCTGATAGAATTACGATAGCAAGTTGTTCGAGTTGCTCTGCTATTTGTTTATCTGTATATTGTGTCATTGACTTATCTACCTGTTTTCATTAAGATGACTAATTCGAGATATAAAAGCTTCACACAGTAATGTGACTAAAGGTTTAAATTGATTGGAAGGATGCCCAATTTCTTCCCAAAAAGGAAGATTTTGATGTTGGTTGCGATCGCTGAGTCGTGCTTTCACTCTTGCTGCTTCATAAGGCAAACCTTTGGCTTCCAAATCTTGGGCGATACTGTTGAGCAACCGTTGATATTCTGGAAAATCACTGTTTTTTAACTGATAAGCTTCTGTAACTGCTTGCCAAGAACGCTGCATTGCTCTTAATAGCAAACAGCGTAGAGAAATACTGTGAGTCTTGTTTAATTCATCCTGTAGATGTTGTTGAGAATGTTTACTTAGAGAAGCGATCGCTTCTTGTTCCCACTTGTAAAGATTTTCTTCCCTAACTGCTGCCAATTCCAAAACTAAATAAGTATCCCAGTACAAATTTCCACTTTCACAGCGGCTCCACAAACGCTGTTGAATATCAGCAGTCATTTGAGTGAGATCGACATCACAAGCAAATTCAGTAATCCAATTTATAGCTGTCTGGCAATCAATGCGAGCGCACTTTTCAAAAAAATTCCGCTCGTGACACTTGAGACGATTTAATTCTTCTGAAGTGACGACTACTAGCAGCCGAGAACGAGCGCGAGTCAATAATGTATACCACTGAAAACACTCTTCTAATGATGGTTCACCAGTTCCATCAAATAAATGAAACGCCACACAGGCTTCAAATTCTCGTCCTTTTGCCTGTTCTGCATTTAAAATTACTAAGTTATTGTAAGATATATCTAATTTAGGAGAAACAACCTTAACAGCATTAGTCAAGTAGCGAAGTAAATAACGTCCATCTTCTTCGCGTTCCGATTCTTGAGCAAGTTGCTGCAAAAATTTGAGAGCTTCCTCATGGGAGGAGCATTCTAGCAAATGCACTGGTTCTCCAACCTCAAACGCATCTTCTAAAGATGCAGGTAGTGGTAAGTGTTTCCCGTGAAAATTTTTACTTATGTGTTGTGCTATATTCCAAAATTGGTTGGCAAATTCTAAGATATGACGCGAATTTCTATAATTTTTTTCTAATTTGATTGGCTCTTTCAGGCGTAATTGTCCCCAGTCAAAATCTGTTGGTTGAATTCGCTGATTTAAGTCTCCCAATAATAATAAATATGTTGAATGTCCTTGTTCTAACCATGCTTGACATACTGCAATTAGAGCTTGAAGTTCACATAGCATAAAATCTTGGGCTTCATCAATAACAAGCAGCGTCCAGCCATTATTGAAAGGTGGCAATGGGGGATTTTTTGCTAATTCCTCAGCAGCGTTTGCACGACATTTTCTACCAGATAATGCACTGAACCAACGTTGTTGATTAATTTGATTTAATTTTTCAATTTGCTCTCGATTCACTTGATAAATTGCATTTCTGGTTTGGTTATCAACTGCTGTATCTAGTACGAAGGATTGATAAAGTAAAACATCTCTATAAGTAATTTTCTTGAAATTGAGACGCCTTGGTTGAGAAGCAAATTTAGTAGCCTCCCGCAATGCGTATAATTCTTCGTCAGACGACGCAAGGTTATTTTGCAATTCGGGCTTAATTCTGCCCATCCACTCTCGAAACGTAACTAACCAGAAGTTTTCTTGTGTGCTTGCTTGCTTAACTTCTGAATATTCAGCTATGTCTCCACGCAACGCTTCTGGTAAAATCAGCATCGTATTACACTCATGTTGTTTGTGAATTTCACAGGCAAATAGAGTTGCACATACTGTTTTACCAGTTCCCGGAGCACTTTGGACTATACAAACCCTGTTTCTAAACGTATCAGCAGTCAACCATTGGTTATAAGCAAACAAAGTTCTTAATGGTTCTTCAAGTACTTTTCTTTGGTACTGTGTCAGTATAGGCGAGTAGCGATACGTACTATAAACGAATTTGTACCAATCAGAATCTTGTTGCTGATTCCACTTGTAAGTTGGATGTTCAGCCAGTTCGGTTCCTTGAGGCTTGAGAAGTTCTGTGATTATTATAGGACAATCGCGATCGCGACTGTCAAATGCATCGTCATAAACATCACCACGTAAACCCGCTTTGATGACTACAATATCACTGCTTGGCTCTCGTTGCCAAATAACGCGCAAATTACCTGCTCTAGTTCGCTTTAGGTTGTCGTATCCACTGAGAAATTTAGTGTCTGTTTGTTCTTCCTGGCTTAAACAACGTAAAATTTCATAAACTTTATTCAGATCGGGCAGTGGCAGTTTCTGTATTTCACGGAAGGCTGCCCGAATAATTTTTACCTGTAACATAAACTATTGACTGCCCGACTTCTCTCCAAAAATGATACTATCTATGATAGTATTTATGCATAGGTAAGCCAGAAAAATTAATAGAGTAATTTTTCAAGCAACTACCAAAATTGAGTTTTGAGGATGTGTGCTATTTTATTGAGACTTTTGGTTTTGAACGTGAGTTTTCATAGCTTTCGACACTTATATGGGAGGAAGATAAGACTCTTCAAAAAAGGTGGACAAAAAGTTAAAAAAGTTTATGTCAAGTAAATTATCGAACTATTCAATTTCCAAGGTGCAGTAACGAAAAAACTACATCAGAAACCTAGAAGATACAATGGCACACATTTAAAAACTCCAATTTGGCATAAACCAAAAGGTAGTACTTATGCCTAGAGAGCATGGGCAATGAGCGCTAACGACTTACACTAAATCTTAGTAGTGACGCTGCCTATCATCCAGCAGCTATATATTTGTTTGTGCGCCTCCAACAGTCTATGTAACAAATATGACACAACGCTTATTTTTCAAAGCCATAACTGCTTGTCTCCTCATGTTGCTTCTCATTGGCATCACTAGTTGTAACAGTGCCAAAGCTCCGCCAAACCTCGTTACCCCTTCCGGACAGCCAGATGCTGCTATCTTTGTTTCCCAGCAAGCGCCAGTGATGGTGTCGCTGCTGACAAATCCGGAAAAATTGCCAAGTTCGGAACGAGATGGAGAACTCTCTAAGTTAAAAACGAGTTTATTGGCAAATACTGATATTGATTACCAAAAAGATATTCAGCCGTGGTTGGGCAATGAAATCACATTGGCTGTAACCGCCTTAGACTTGGATCGCGAACCAGAAAATGGCAGGAAACCTGGGTATCTTATGGCACTAGCCACTAAAGAACCAGAAAAAAGTCGTGAATTTTTGGAGTTATTGTTTTCCAAGCGATCGCTTGCTGGAGCAAACTTAACTGTTGAACAGTATAAGGGTGTCAAGTTGATTTATGAGATTCCACAGGAAACACCCGCAGAAGAAAAACCAGGCGGATATTTTTCAGTTCCAAATCGCCAATCCAAAACCCAAAATCCAAAATCTCAAATTCAAACCGCTCTTGCTGGTGCAGTGGTAGGTAAGAACTTTGTGTTATTTGCTAACGAGCCAAAAGTTTTGCGCGATGCAATTAATAACGTTCAAGCCCCAGACTTGAATTTGATTAGTTCTAGCAAATATCAGCAAGCGATAAAAGCTTCCCCCAAGAATGCACTCGCAGTTGCTTTCCTGAATCTCCCCAATGTGGCAAAATGGCAAGGCTTGGAAAGTGAAACCACAACTTACAACAGCCAAATTGTTTCCTTAGTCCCAAATCCCAAAGGATTGATAGCTGAAACTGCTTTACTGGCAAAAGAAAAAAATTTGCTTTCACCTACAGAAACTGCTAAACCAGTTGGTGCATTGCAGTATATTCCAGCCTCAGCAGGCTTGTCAGTTGGTTCTTCAAATTTAAGCAATTTGGAGCGCAGCAATTTAGCCCTACTTTGGCAACAAGCGATCGCACTTATATCTGGTGCTAAGGAAGATGTGTTCTCTGGATTGCTGCAACCCCTAGCTGAAGTTCAAAAGCGCTGGAACATCAACTGGAAAGACGATATTTTTAGCTGGGTACAGGGAGAGTATGCCATAGGGCTGTTACCCCGTGAAGACAAAATCAATCCCGACTGGATTTTTGTAGCAGAAAAATCGGAGGCGACACCTGTAGCCATTTCCCATTTAAATGAACTTGCCACATCCGGCGGGCTTTCATTGAATTCCCTGAAGATCGGCGAACAAAAAATATTTGCTTGGACTGAGTTAGCCGCAACTCCCAGTCAATCTGCACTTGCAAAAGATCGACAGGTTTATACAATTCAAGCAAAGGTGTTAGGAGCATATGCAGATGTTGGTAATTACGAGATTATCAGTTCTTCAATTGAGGCAATGGATGCAGCTCTTACAGCCAAAGAAAATTCTCTAGTTAACAAGAGTGATTTCCAAAATAGTATTGCGGCTCTACCCCAACCCAACCAAGGTTATGTCTACCTCGATTGGACAAAGAGTCAGCCAATAATTGAACGTCAACTCCCCTTTCTTAAGCTTGTGGAAGTCGTTGGCAAATCATTTTTTCAAAATTTGCGCTCGCTAACAGTGAGCAGTTACGGTAGCGATACAGACTTGCTGAAAGGTGGTGTGTTTTTTCAATTTAATGGTTAGTGGTTGGTTGTTAGTTGTTAGTCGTTAGTTGTTAGTGGGCATTGGGGATTGGGCATCGGGCATTATTTCTTACCTATTCCCCAGTCCCCATGCCCCATTGTTTCCTGTGCCACAATGAAAGGTGCCACAAGAAACGGTAAGCTTCAATGTTTTTCCTGATATTCTGAGTATAGAAAACAACTCTACTCGACTCAAGGGAGGGGTATCATGAAACGTAGTTGCCCCCTATCTAGAATAAAAAGCGCTTGGTTCCTAGCTACACTCGTCGCTCTTGCTTCAAACCCCGTGTTAGCAGATACAGCAAACTTTGGTAAGCTAGCTCTGTCACCTGGGTTTGAATCAACGAAAGGAACAATAACAGGTTATACAGGTGGATCGTACTCCCTGTCAGCCATAAGCAATCGCGATCGCAACAGAAATGTCTGTATTGGCTATGGCGATCCCAAGCCAGATCATATCTTAATTTTGGAAAAAGACTTTTCTCGCCTCAAGATACAAGTTGACACAGGTGGCGGAGATACAACTTTAGTCATTCAAGGACCAGATAACAGTATAGTTCGGTGTGGCGATGATAGTGGTAGAAATAAAGACGCTAGCATCACAGATAACACTTGGAAAGCAGGTACATATCGTCTGTGGGTAGGCACATTCAAACCGGGAGAAAGGCGGAACTATAGACTCACCATAGAGGAGCAGAGCTAATGGCTAATGGCTAATGGCTAATGGAAAACAGCAACTAACAATTAGCAATTAGCAATTAGCAATTAGCAATTAACGTTAAGATAGAGTGTAACTTGTTTGGCAAAACGAGAGTTTTATAAGCGTGTTATCTACTCTTTTGACTGACTTCCGCATTATATTTGACCGAGATCCAGCAGCCCGCAACTGGTTGGAAGTATTGTTTTGCTACCCCGGATTGCAAGCTCTGTTATTTCATCGGCTTGCTCATTGGTTGTATAGCATTGGTATTCCTTTTATTCCCCGTCTCATTTCCCATCTAGCGCGGTTTTTAACTGGAATAGAAATTCACCCTGGTGCCACAATCGGACAAGGAGTTTTTATCGACCATGGCATGGGCGTAGTTATTGGAGAAACCGCAATTATTGGAGACTATACCCTGATCTACCAAGGCGTTACCCTTGGTGGTACGGGAAAAGAGTGTGGTAAGCGCCATCCTACTGTAGGTGAAAATGTTGTTGTTGGAGCGGGTGCAAAAGTGCTCGGCAATATCCAGATTGGCAACAATGTCCGTATTGGTGCAGGATCGGTTGTTTTGCGCGATGTTCCATCTGACTGTACCGTAGTTGGCGTACCCGGTCGGATTATTTATCGTGCTGGAGTTCGCGTCAATCCGCTAGAGCATGGAAGTTTACCAGATGCTGAAGCGCAAGTAATACGTGCTTTGGTAGACAGAATCGAACAACTCGAACAGCAAATTCAACAATTGCAAGACGTGCAGCAAAGCTTGTCAGTTTCTAACGTAGCTGCTGCTTTGCAAGAACATTACTCTTCTCATACCCACGTCCTAACTGAGGAGCCAGTTTTTACAGAAACTCGTACTCGCTGTCGAATTGACAATAAGATCATAGAAGAGTTTTTGGATGGTGCAGGGATTTAATTTGAGGACTAGGGACTGGGGGCTGGGGATTGGAAAAGAGTCATTTTAACAAATGAAAACCATCATCTACTGTAGGGGCGCAAGGCATTGCGCCCTTACAGGTTTGAAATGACTATTATCCGTTAACTTATATGATGGTGAGTTTGTACAATGCGTGAATCTAGATATTTCAACGCGAACAATTAAACTTTTAAAAAACATTTAAGGCATTAATGGCAGAAGTTGGAGACGATCGCGCTTGCAGAATTGCTTATGACGACGGAGTCTTAGAACTGAGAATGCCACTACAAGAACATGAAGTTCCTAAAGGACTGATAGAGAGTTTTGTTGAAGCAATAGCAGATGAACTAGAAATCGAGGTGATGAAACTCGGTGCTTTGACTCTCGATCGAGAAGATTTAACTCCTGCTGTTGAACCAGATACTTAGTTTTTATATCCAAAATGAAGCCAGAGTTCGAGGCAAAAACATTGTTCTCCCCAACAGCTCATTAATATTACCAATAATTTTTAGACGCAAGTAGAATCTAAAGTATTTCTATTTTCTTGTGCTTGAGTAATTCAGGGTATAAGGGAATTAAAGATTCTCCTTGCTCGCGGCGGGGTAGTTGCTTGGTGTATCGAACTGCTAGCTTCCTTGCTAAGAGAAATATATCAGGGCAGTAGATGTCGATTTCGGGTTGTTGTATTAGCTTTGCCAAAGTTTCTGAAGTGTCAATTTTAGCTAAAGCTTCTATAGCATTGCTTCTGACACGATGATCCTCGTCACCAAGAATTTTTATTAAAGCTGAAACTGTGTTGGGGCTGCTAATCTTAGCTAAAGCTAATACTGTATTTAATCTAACTTCTGCTTTTTCGTCACAGAGAACTTTGATTAAGCCTTGGACGGCTTCAGGACTGCCAATCTGACCTAAAGCCATTGCCGTACCCTCTCTAACACGCCAGTCTTCGTCCCTAAGGGCTGTAGTTAAGGCAGTAAATACTTCAGGACTATTAATCTTAGCTAAAGCCTCTGCTGCATACCATCTAACGAACCCTTCTTTGTCACGGAGTGCTATAATTAACGCTTGAACTACTTCAGGAGTGCCAATCTTACCTAAAGCCTCCGCTGCACGCCATCTAACGCGCGATTCCTCGTCACGGAGTGCTGTAATTAAGGCTTGAACTACTTCAGGAGTGCCAATCTTATCTAAAGCTTCTACCGCATATGAACGAAAGCACCAGTCCTCGTGGCTGAGAGTTGCAATTAAGGTAGTAACTGCTTCGTAACTGCCAATCTGAGCTAAAGCTAATGCTGCTCTCACTCTAATGCGCCTGTCTTCATGGCTAAGGGCTGTGATTAAGCTAGCAATTGCTTCTGAAGTACCAATCTTGGCTAAAGCTTCTGCTGCACTCACTCTAACATCCAAATCCTCGTCTTTGAGAACAGAAATTAAGCTAGCTAATGCTTGGCGAGTACCGATTTTACCTAAAGCCTCTACTGTATTCATCCTAATCACCCCTTCCTCATCACTAAGGGCTGTTGTGGTTAGGGCTTTCACTGCTTGGGAAGTACCGATTTTACTTAAAGCTTTGACTGCATACCATCTCACTCTTTTATCCCTACAGCTGAGAGCAGTGATTAAGGCTTTTACTGCTTGAGGGCTGCCAATCCTACCTAAAGTTGATTCTGCATACCATCTAACCGATCCATCCTCATGGCTAAGAGCAGTGATTAAGGCTTCCACTGCTTGGGGACTGTCAATCTTACCTAGAGCAAATGGCACATTCATTCTAACGTATCCTTCCTGGTCATTGAGAGATGCGATTAAAGCTTTCACTGCTTGGGGACTGCCAATTTTACCCAAAGCCTCTATCGCACGCCATCTCACGAATGCTTCTTGGTCATTGAGAGCAGTGACCAAGGGCTCCACTGCCTGAGAAATATGAATCTCACCTAAAGCATCCACAACACTGCTTCTAACCCGCTCATCCTTATGATTAAGAACCGTGATTAAGGTTTTCAATGCTTGGAAACTGCCAATCTTACTTAAAGTTTCTATTGCATACACTCTAAATTTTTCATTCTCCAATATTGTTTGTAACTTCTCAAACATTTGCGAATGATTTTGACCCAACGCTACTACAACCGATTGAATAAACCCCGCATTTGGGTAGCGACACCAAAACTCATATATTTTGTTTATTATCTCTGTAATTATTGGGTGATAAATCTCCTCACTAGCAGCAATACATCGCCCCGCTAATAACATTAACGTTCCGAAGATATCATCTTTTTCCCTCGTAATCGTCTCAAGCAAAGGTACAGGGTTTCTCATTAATCCCGCTACCAAGCTTATGGTTTCATGCCATTCATAATTCCAAAAATGCGCCTTGGTTAATGCGATTCCATCCCTACATTGATTCAAATAAGAAGCTGTTAAATACTCTTGAAAAGTCCGGTGCAAAAATATATATTCGTTACTATCCTCATGGAACTTTTGCAAAATGCCATCTTGTTCAGATAGTTCCGTAACTAGATAAGAGGCATTTTTACCTTCAAAATCGGTTGATGTATTCTCTCTTTGTAAGTATTTATCAATAATTTTGCGGAGTTGGCGCACGGTGAACTTATTTTGATTATTAATACTTAATTGATAGGCAATTTCCTCAAGTAATTCTGTTTTGGCATCTACCCACGCCTCATCCAGTTCTGGATTGCGATTTTTACTCCATTTACCTACCATATATCGCACCGCTTGTTCATACACTTTCCAGCGCTGTACTGGTAGTGTCAACCCTTTTTCTTGATACAGGCAACAAATCAATGACAATAGTAAAGGATTTTGCGCTAATCCGCGAACTTGGGGTTTATTTCGTAATTCTCGAATTAGTTCTGAGGCAGAAACGGAATCATTATTTAAATATACTGCTGCATTTTTAAACCAAGTTTCTATGTATTCATCTATCTTTTTTTGACTGAATGGGACAATTTCTATCTCTTGCGCTTTATTTACAAAACCAACATAGCCAACTATACGAGAAGTGCAAATTATTTGGCAGGGATAATTGCGGAGAAAATCATTTAGTTTCTCAGATAATTGATTTCGATACTCGTTGGTTACTTCGTCTAATGCATCCAATAGCAACAGACATTTACCTGTTTGTAATTTATCCTCTAAAAGAGACTTAAATGTTGCTAAGGTTTTTCCACACTTACCCTCTATCAATTTCAAGATAGCTTCAATGACAGTTGCTGTGACTTCTTTGGTAAGTTCTGCTAATTCCGAAAGCTTAAGAAATAGCGGGAAAGTCACGTCTTCGATGTTTTTTAGGTTATTTTCCAAACTCTCCCGTTCTTCTTTGGCAGTTAAACCAGCTTCCATTCTCAACAATGTAGATTTTCCCATTCCTGGGTCTGCCAGCACCATAATTGACTTTTTTGGAAGCAATTTTTTTGCCTCTTTCCAGTCTACCTGGGTTGGTTGGGAATCGTCTATTCCCTTAAGGGCATAAGCACGCTTCAATTCAGCTTCCGACTCGGCATAACTCCAAATGGTTTCAACATCGTGCCTATATTTTCTTTCCATCGTCACCTGAATAGTTATATATTGGTCTTTCAGGATAATCGGTTGCTCGCGGCGGTGGAGAGGATAAACGTACTTGAATTTGTCTTCGATATCTTGCAGAAAGCGACAAACTGCTTCTTTCTGAGCTTGTGGATTGGGAACGTCAAGATCTTGCTTTTGCTGCCATTCTTGGAACTTGGTTTCCCACAACCATTTAAAAGCTTGTTGCCATGGACTTTTACCTTTAGGCAATCGCCCTCGCTTTGGTTTATTAATTGGACAGTTATCCTGTTCCAATATCTGACAAATTTTTTTCAACTCGTCTTGCAGTTTTTGCGCTTCATCTTCTGGTTTTCTGCTCCATTCAATGAATCTAGCCAGAACAGTATTGTCTTTGGTGAGGTTTGTCTCATTAAAGCGCTGTAGGAAAACAGCCCGAGTATCGCCTATGAAACCGTACTGTGTTGCTGTTGATTCTAAAAACTGGTATTTGTCTTCAAGTGTACTGGCTGGAGAATTCACTGGAATAAGCTGTTACTGATTTATTTCTATTTATCTCTATTTTTGAGCAATTTTTTCTCTATTTGGCAACTCGTAAATTCAAAGTCACGAAAAACATTAAATTAAGGAGTGACTTATGAGTTACCAACTGATGCTGGAACTTGCCATTCGACATCCAGAAGTTTATGGTTTAGCTTGGATGCAGTCAAAATCAGCTAAATATCAGATAAATAGAGAGCTAAGTAAAATTATTGAATTTGCTGTTATTGCTTTTGCTGGTTCTGTTAATCCAGAAGCCGCAGATTGGGTTGTTCCTGTACTCAAGTTGTGTTTCATGATACTTGACTTGCTGCAATAGATTCAATAACGTTATCTTTTCTTTAATTTTTGGAAAAGTATAAATACAAAATAATGAGTTAGAGTGTTTATACTTTTCTTCAGTAATTGCTTTGCACTGCTTGAAAAAATAACCATGCAAAGCAAAATATAACTCAAGCTCACTAGTTATCTTTAAGAATAAAGCTACATTCATACAAATTTAAGCTCTTCGAGTCTGTCGTATCTCTGGAGAAATTTCTAGGTTTCTCCTGGGAACGAGAATATCTGATAATCTTTAAAACCTAAGGATTAACCGCTACTACAGACCAAGTCTGCGATTCATCCTGCAAATAACACCATCGATTTTGGGGATCGCCTCGTAATTCAAGACGATCCACTTTAACGGGGTCGAGCAACAACAAACAAAAATTTGTGAGAGGCAAAGTTGAATCGGGCGGTGATGGAGAGAAAGCCTCTTGCAAGCTTCTGGGTTCACCGGGAGCGGGCCAAGCGAATTGCAAGCGGGCGTTGTCTGAAATCTCTTGCCACGCAATCTGACGGGCTTTCTGCATTTTTGGCTCGGGATGATTGGCATCTACAAGTACCAATTCTCCTGCAAGACGAAATTGCTCGCGGGTGTTCGTAAAATACCAGCAAGCTTCTCCCCAAGCTCGCTCCTTTACTTGGTTAAATTTTTGACTTCGAGAATCAGTAATAATTTTCAGCTGGTTGGTGTCGTCAAGAAAGCCGCGAAACACAACAGTACGGTTGGCAGGACGCCCATCAGCTTGAACGGTTGCTAGTTGAAAATATCGCGAATGTGGCTCGCTACGATTGCGATGAAGAGCACGAGCAAGGGGCGATCGCCAGGGCGCAAGATTTTCCAACTATCCTCCAACAACAGTGACCAGTGACCAGTGACCAGTAACTAACAGCATAAAGTATATCCTTAGACTTAGCGTAAATTTCCAAATTTTGCAATCTTTACCCTCTCATTCAGTTAGCGTATAGTCGTAATCTGTGTCAGAAAGCAACAAGACTTCATTAATTATGGTTCGCGAGCTAGAAAGAGAACGCCTAAAGAATGCCCAATTTCCGGAAACCGCCCCTGCAGCCAATCCTGTGTTTTTTAGAACTTACAGCCGCCGCAAAGAGGGTGGAGTCAGAGAAACTTGGGAGCAAGTGTGCGATCGCACTTTATCGGGTTTAATCGAATTGGGTAAGCTTCTGCCAGAAGAGGCTGAGATCCTGGAGCGGATGCAGCGAAATTTAAAAGCATTACCCAGTGGAAGATGGTTGTGGGTTGGAGGTACAACCTGGTTATTGCAGCAAAAAAATTTTTCTGGAGCCTACAATTGCACATCTACTAACACTGTAGATTGGAGTGCTTTTGGTTTAATGATGGACTTAGCGATGATGGGTTGCGGAACAGGAGCAGTTCTAGAACCCAAATATATCAACCAACTGCCGCCTATCCGCAATCGCCTATCTATCAAAGTCCAAGGAGAAATTGGCAGTACTCTTCCCGAACATCGTCGTGAGGAGACAGAAGTTAACATAGAAGACAATCTCGTAACAATTTATGTTGGAGATAGCCGCCAGGGTTGGGTACAGTCTTATCAAAGATTGTTGGAACTCTCAACCGATGAACAATTTACACGGGAAGTTCAAGTCATTGTCGATATTAGTGATGTCCGTAAAGCAGGAGAGCCACTTAACGGCTTTGGGGGAGTTGCCAATCCTGTCAAATTACCAGGGCTTTACCAGCGTTGTGCATCAATTTTAAATAAAGCAGTAGGAAGACAGTTAAATTCAGTTGAGTGCTGTTTGTTGATTGATGAAGCTGCTGTCACGATCGTGGCCGGTAACATTCGCCGATGTATCGCCTACGGCACAAGGGTTTCTGCAAATGATGGCATGAAACCCATCCAAGATATTCAGCTAGGGGATTTAGTTTTAACCTCCTCTGGTGAGTACCGCCCAGTGGTAAATAAATTTATCCAAGGTATACAGGATATTGTAGAAATACGCACCCCTGTTACCTCAATTCGTTGTACTGCTAACCATCGCGTTGCTGTATACGACGGATTGCGCTCCTATAAGTGGAAGTATGCTGGTGAGTTACAACCAGGCGATCGCCTGATCTCTGTTCCTCATCTGAGGGGACAGTTATGTTCTACAACCGATTGGGCATGGTTAGTAGGTTTTTTCATTGGTGATGGTCATGCCGATTTGCAATCAACCAAAAGGCGTAATGGTGGGGGTGGAGTTGTTAGCTTTGCCTTATCTACTCAACGCTTACAGGGTGTTTTGGGGCAAAAAATTCTCCGAATTCTTAGCAGTATAGGTCACAACCCTGCTGTACAGATTCAAGGTAGTCATGCTAATATCAACGTTTATCGCAAGGAACTCGCTGAGGAACTAGGACAGTATAAACAGCCCTGGCAATGTCCTGTTATTCCAGAATTTGTTTGGAAAGGAAATCGGGAAATTCGTGCTGCTTTCTTAGCTGGCTTAAGTGACGCAGATGGAACTCCCTCCCGAAACGTACTGGTTAACTCTAGCAAATTGGAATTTTTACGGGAGATTCAAAAGCTGGCTCTTTCTCTTGGTATTGCTACAACCTTATATGAACGTCAACCAAAAACTCTCAAAGGTAGAGAAAAAGTTTATGAAGGATGTCATTGCATTCATATTCAAGGTTTACAATCTCAAGCTGTTGCTGTCGCTTTGATTAATCAATTTGCTGTTCGTGATGGCTATACTATTAAGGTAGCAAAGAAAAATGGCTTGACCTTACCCTATCAATTTGTTCGTGAATTAGCCGCCACAGGATGGAAACCAGAAACTCTGTGTCGTGCTGATGTCATTTGGGTCGATCCAAAAGGCAGACCTGGACTTTTCAGAGATGCCAATTTTGACACGTTAATAGCAGAAGATTTGGTAAATCCTCATTGGTTACCAATAGAAGTTCAATTTGTTGCTCCCGCTGGTCAAGCTGAAACTTTTGACATAGAAGTTGAGAGCGATGGTGAATTTATTGCTGATGGCTTGCTAGTTCATAACTCAGCTGGAATGCGCCAGTTCAATGGAAAGGATGAATTAGGAAGTACTGCCAAAGATAACTTATGGCAACAGGATACTCAGGGTAACTGGCGCATCGATCCAGAGCGGGATGCTCTTAGGATGGCGAATCACAGTAGAGTGTTTCATCATAAACCAACTCTGGAAGAATGTATTGATGCCGTCCGCAAACAATATTACAGTGGTGAAGGTGCAATTCAATGGGCTGGTGAAGCTGTAGCTAGAGCTAACTGCGATCTACTTGTTAGTCAAGACCAAAAAGTCGATTTTCTCAAGGCTTATGCACAAGGAAAAGCAGAAGCTTGGTTGCAGGAAAAATATCCTCAAATTTCTAAAAGTGAGCTAAAGCATCGTTTAGCTCGATTTGGTTTAAATCCGTGTGGTAGATAATTTTGCCTCACGTAAAAAACCGGGGAAATTCAGGGAAAGCTAAACGGTTAGAAAATTAAATTCTCCCGCATGCTAATCCTGAGCTAATCTTAAGATTTAAAAGTCTTTTGGCAGTGCAACGCATAAGGGTTGAAACTTTTCAGAAAATAATGAAAATTCATCATTGGGAACTGACAAGAATATAATGCCCTCACGAGTCTCCGGCTACTTTGTAGTAGAAAAGATATGCTGAACTGAATTGGAATTGACCAGTTGTATCCCTGTTATGGGTATGAGGAAAACCTCCAGAACTAGGGGATAAAAAGCCTCTAGGATAACAAAATTGGAAATTATAGGTAGTAACTTCCACTGTAATTTGGCTGAGGTTCACCTCAATCAAATTGACCCACTGAACTACAAGGAACAAGAAGAAGCTTTCACAGCAGGAGCGCTTTCTGTAGCATCACTTTTGCACCACAAGTTTCTGGAACCTCGCTATCAGTACAGCCGTGAATTAGATCCAATTGTGGGTGTTTCTTTCACGGGGTTATTTGATTTCTTCGTCCGTGCTTTTGGCGTTGATTGGTTGCGTTGGTGGGCAGAAGGTAGACAGGAAACAACTCAAGGACTGGCATTTAAACGTCGAGAACAGGAATACCTAAGTTTCTGGAAAGATACTGTGCATCGTGTTGTTTGGGATTATTGCGATCGCCACAATCTCAAACGTCCTAACCGTTGCACCACTGTTCAGCCTAGCGGTACGAAATCCCTCTTAACAGGTGCTAGTCCAGGATGGCATCCTCCTAAAGCACAAAGATTTTTGCGGCGGATCACCTTCCGTAAAAATGACCCTGTTGCCTTAGCGTGTATTGACTACGGCTATAATGTCATCCCCTCCCAATCCGATAAAGACGAACAGGGTAATTTATTGCACGATCCCTTCGATCCGCGAGTCAGCGAATGGCTTGTGGAGATCCCAGTCTCTGTACTTTGGGCAGATCTACCGGGTGCTGATGAAATCGACATCAGTCAATTTAGCGCCCTCGCCCAAATGGATTTTTATATGCAAGTCCAAAAGTTTTACGTGACACACAACACTTCAGCAACCATTGAACTCCGAGAAAATGAAGTGGAAGCTTTGGGAACTCGGATATATGAAGCCATCAGAGATGATGAAGGTTACATGAGTGCTGCATTGCTTGCCAGATTTGATGACCTCCAAACTTTCCCCCGATTGCCTTTCGAGCCAATTTCAAAAGAGCAATACGAACAGTTTATGAAGGAAGTA
The DNA here is from genome assembly GCF_009725235.1 of Scytonema sp. UIC 10036. The sequence goes on along the minus strand of NZ_WJFC01000047.1, from coordinate 36,737 downwards.
GAAATGCGCCGTAAAACAGATGATTTTCATGGGGTTTTGAGTAACTATGATTTTGGTGAGTTAATGGAAGCCGGACCTGCGGGTTGTGACTCAGACAAGTGCATGATGCCCGAACAAAATAATGAGAGGGGTTAGGGTTCTCTCGTTCCCAGCCTCCGCCTGGGAATGTTAGCCCATCTCTCGTTGTTAGCCCATTCTCGTTCCCAGCCCATTCTCGTTCCCAGCCTCAGGCTGGGAATGCAGCTGACGAGGCTCTGCCTCAACCTTCTGGCGAGATTACGCGTAGTATGATATTTGTGGGCATGACCCACCCTGCTTTACAACTTCATTAAACACGGGAGGCGGAGCCTCCTACTAAGGCATTCCCAGGCTGAGCCTGGGAACGAGGGTACGGCGATGAGGGGGTCTCCTTCTTCCCCAGGATACGAGGGTGCGGGGATTTCCTTCTTCCCTACCCCCTACTCCCTACCCCCTAATTTTTAACTACAGTACTGGGAGACTCATTATGTTCCTTCAAGAATTAACACCAATATTTAAAGAACTTACCCAACACCCAATTTCCTTTATGGGTGGATTTGTCTCTGGGGTGTTAAAACTAAACCTTGCAGATGACCCCGTTAAAAGTTGGCTTTCCCAACAATTAGGTGCAAATACTTACACTGCTGCAACCACTCAGGCACAGAATGGCAAAGCAAATGGTCCACAAACAATCTCTATTGACTAACATTTGAAGGCCGTAAGTTGGGTAAGGGTTTGGCGATGAACTTGCCTTACCCTTAACTTAGGTTAAATAATTACTAAAAAGTAAATTTCGCATCTATAGAAATAGGTAGATTTTTGTCCTAAAGCTTAGAAAAATCTCAATAAATTTCTATTAACCATAGAAAAACCATGGTATATAAGCGAGTCTGATTATATCTTATATATGTTTGTAAAATCTCATACTTTGAAAAACAACGCGATCGGTTATGATATGAGCGTATGCGAAAACTTAGCTTAACAGATGGGAACTTTGTAATGACGTAACTGCCCTAAGTTACACCTTCATTACACACTTTTCTACCTGCAAGTCAGATGATCCTAAAGCAGTATTTGCTGTTGGTTTTACCTGTACCTTTATGCTGAGTTTTTCGTTCTTCGTTGCGACTTACGTGATTCACATGACTATTTACGTTGGAAATCTTTCCTACCGCGCCACTGAAGAAGACTTAAAAGTTGTATTTGCAGAATACGGCGAGGTCAAAAGAGTTGTTTTACCTACCGATCGCGAAACAGGACGTCTCCGAGGTTTTGCTTTCGTTGACATGAATGAAGACACCCAAGAGGATGCTGCCATATCAGAATTAGATGGCGCAGAATGGATGGGTCGTCAACTCAGAGTCAATAAAGCCAAGCCACGAGAAGAAAATAATGGCAATGGCAACCGACGAGGTAGTTGGGCGAAAAAACAAGAGTCTTATTAAAAGCAGAATACGATGATAGCAAATTGTCTTCTAGTTACGCAAGCCATAAACTGCTAAGTTTTCTAGAAACAGTTGTTCTTTGCACTTAAATTAGGAGTGCTAACCGCAAGTTGTGACAAAGTGAGACAGGTCACAACTTGCCACATTGTGCTTTGCTAGAGTAGGTTTGGCACAGATAAACCAACTAAGAGACAACTTTCCCAGCGAGTGGGTGCTTGAATAACAGTAGGATTAATATGCTTTGTGATTCACTAGCAATTGTAGCGAGCTATCAAGCTGACCTCTCTACCTACAGGATGAAAGGCAACAGCGCTCGACACCCGGAATTAATAAGTATATTTACTGTGTATACCATTCCAAATTAGGATTTCGGCTTGGTATAGCTGTAATTTGGAATTGATTCTTTAGTTTATCTAAAAACCCATTTCAGTGGTCAGTTTACCTTTCTAAGATAGAGGCAGCAACCAACAGTTGTGACGCACGGGATGAACTCAGTAAATACCCACTATGAACGGGAGGACATATGAATGACTAAAGCGCCAGAATCTTTGGAGCCGCTCAATAATGAAGCCGCAGACCGGGCGTTAGACCGTGATTGTACTACATTATCCCGTCATGTCCTACAGCAACTTCAGAGCTTTTCGCCAGAAGCACAGGATTTGAGTACGTTGATGAATCGAATTGCTCTGGCTGGTAAGCTAGTTGCACGTCGTCTCAGCCGTGCAGGCTTAATGGAAGGGGTTCTTGGATTTACCGGGGAAGTGAACGTACAGGGAGAATCCGTTAAAAAAATGGATGTCTATGCCAATGATGTTTTTATCTCAGTGTTCAAGCAAAGCGGTTTAGTATGTCGCTTGGCTTCTGAGGAAATGGAAAAACCTTATTACATTCCTGAAAACTGTCCCATCGGTCGCTACACTCTGCTATACGATCCTATTGATGGCTCATCGAATACTGATACAAATCTCAGTTTGGGTTCTATCTTCTCGATTCGGCAACAAGAAGGAACAGATCTTGACGGAGAAGCACGAGATTTACTGGCTCCAGGACGCAACCAAATTGCTGCAGGATACATACTCTACGGTCCCAGCACAATGCTGATCTATACTATAGGTAAGGGCGTTCACTCATTTACCCTTGACCCCAGTTTAGGAGAGTTTATCCTGACTGAGGAGAACATTCGCATTCCCGACCATGGTTCCGTATACAGCGTTAATGAGGGTAACTTTTGGCAATGGGATGAACCAATTAGAGAGTACATCCGCTACGTTCATAGAACTGAGGGTTACACAGCTCGCTATAGTGGAGCGATGGTAAGCGATATCCACAGAATATTGTTGCAAGGTGGTGTATTTCTTTACCCAGGAACGCTACCAAAACCAGAAGGGAAATTGCGTTTACTATATGAATCTGCTCCTTTAGCGTTTGTGATCGAGCAAGCAGGTGGTCGCGCAACTACAGGACATAAGTCGATTTTAGATGTGGTGCCAAAGAAACTGCATCAACGCACTCCTTTGATTATTGGTAGTCCAAAGGATGTAGCAAAGGTAGAGTCTTTTATTCAGAATGGGCATTAACGGCTAATGGCTAATGGCTAATGGCTAATGGCTAATGGCTAATGGCTAATGGTTAATAGTGCAATTAGCAATCAGCAATTAGCTATTAGCAGTTAGCAGTTAGCAATGAACATAAAACAGGTACAATTATGACGACTAATCAATTACTAGAGATTAAAGAACTCGGTCAAAGTATCTGGATGGATAATTTGAGCCGTGACATTGTTCAATCGGGTGAACTCAAGGACTTGGTTGAAAACAAAGGAATCTGTGGGATTACTTCTAACCCAGCTATTTTTGAAAAAGCGATCGCTGGGAATGCTATTTATGATGCTGATATTGAATCAGGAATCCGTGCTGGATTTCCAACATACAAAATTTACGAGTCCCTAGCTTTTGCAGATATCCGCAATGCGTGTGATATTTTACGTCGTGTTTATGATGCAACTAAGGGATTGGATGGTTATGTCAGTATAGAAGTACCGCCAACCATTGCTCATGATACTGAGTCAACAACTAAAGAAGCACGCCGCTACTACAAAGAAATTGCACGGGAAAATCTCATGATTAAAATTCCCGGTACAGAAGCGGGTTTGCCAGCTGTTGAGCAAGCAATTTACGAAGGCATCAGCGTCAACGTAACCTTGCTGTTCTCCGTTCAAAGCTATATCAATACTGCTTGGGCTTACATTCGGGGCTTGGAAAGACGAGTTGCAGAAGGTAAAGATATTAGTAAAATTGCCTCTGTTGCCAGTTTCTTCCTCAGTCGGATAGATACCAACATTGATGGTAAGATAGATGCTAAATTGCAAAAAGGCGTTGACGATATCACTGTAGAAGCTAAGCTAAAAGCAGTGAAAGGAAAAGTCGCGATCGCTAACGCCAAAATTGCTTATCAAGAGTACAAAAAGATTATCAACGACGAACGTTGGAAAGCATTGGCAGCCAAAGGTGCTCAAGCGCAACGCTTGTTATGGGCAAGCACTAGCACCAAAGACCCCAATTACAGCGACGTGATGTATGTTGATGAGTTAATCGGTCCCGACACCGTAAACACCCTACCACCTGTAACCATAGACGCTTGTGCCGACCACTGCAATGTAGCCAATCGTGTGGAAACAGGAGTAGAAGAAGTGTATCAACTCATCGAAAGCCTCAAAGATCCAGACATCAACATCGATCTCAATGCTGTCATGGATGAACTTCTCACTGAAGGTATTGATAAGTTTGTCAAGCCCTTTGAATCGTTGATGAAATCCTTAGAAACTAAGGTAAGACAGTTGTCACCTGTTTAGTTAATGGCTAATGGCTAATGGCTAATCGCTAAGGCAACGAACAATTAGCAATTAGCAATTAGCAATTAGCAATCCCCGTTATCACAAAACTCACAACCAAACTTGTTATGGTCACATTCCTAGAAAACCCGTTGCGGGTTGGTTTGCAACAGCAACGGATGCCCGAACCTCAGATTATAGTTATCTATGGTGCTTCCGGTGATTTAACTCAGCGCAAACTCGTGCCGGCGCTTTACAAATTACGCAAAGAACGGCGTATTCCCCCCGAAACCACTATAGTTGGCGTAGCGCGGAGAGACTGGACTCACGATTACTTCCGCGAACAAATGCGCCAGGGTATTGAGGAGTTTTCTGATGGGCTAGGTCCAGAAGGGCTGTGGCAAGATTTCTCCCAAGGTTTGTATTATTGTTCTGGGGATATGGACAACCCAGAAAGCTACCAAAAGCTGAATAATTTATTAACTGAATTAGACGAAAAACGCGGTACAAGAGGAAATAGAATTTTCTATCTTTCCGTTGCGCCAAAATTCTTTGCTGAGGGTATTAAGCAACTTGGAAATGCGGGTATGTTAGAAGACCCGTACAAGCATCGTTTGGTGATTGAAAAACCCTTTGGTCGGGATTTAGCCTCTGCTCAAAGCTTGAACAGAGTGGTACAGAAATATTGCCACGAAAGCCAAGTTTACCGGATTGACCACTACTTAGGTAAAGAAACAGTTCAAAACCTGTTGGTATTCCGCTTTGCCAACGCCATTTTTGAACCACTATGGAACCGTCGCTTTGTTGACCACGTTCAGATTACTGTAGCTGAAACAGTAGGCGTGGAAGACCGCGCAGGGTATTATGAAAGTTCTGGTGCATTGCGGGATATGTTGCAAAACCACCTCATGCAACTTTTCTGCTTAACAGCGATCGAACCACCAAATGCTTTAGATGCCGACAGTCTGCGGACAGAGAAAGTAAAAGTTCTGCAAGCAACTCGTTTAGCTGATATTCAAAATTTACAACGTTCAGCAGTACGGGGTCAGTACAGTGCGGGCTGGATGAAAGGGAAACCCGTGCCTGGGTATCATGAAGAACCAGGGGTTAATCCTGGATCGACAACACCTACCTATGTAGCAGTGAAGTTCTTGGTTGATAACTGGCGCTGGCAAGGAGTACCGTTCTACCTGCGGACTGGTAAGCGGATGCCAAAAAAAGTTAGTGAGATTTCTATCCACTTCCGTGAAGTTCCCTCTCGGATGTTTCCGTCAGCTGCCCAACAGATGGGTAGTAACATTTTAGCAATGCGGATTCAACCAAACGAAGGAATTTCTTTACGTTTCGAGGTGAAAATGCCTGGGGCAGAATTCCGGACTCGTTCCGTTGACATGGACTTTACATACGGTTCCTTCGGAATTGCAGCAACCTCCGATGCATACGATCGCTTGCTGCTAGATTGTATGATGGGCGACCAATCATTATTTACAAGAGCAGATGAAGTGGAAGCGGCTTGGCAGGTAGTCACACCAGTGCTTTCAGTGTGGGATGCACCTGCAGATCCGGCAACAGTTCCCAAATATGAAGCCGGTACTTGGGAACCAGCTGAAGCAGAACTCTTGATTAACCAAGATAGTCGCCGTTGGCGGAGACTGTAGTGCTAATAGCTAATAGCTAATAGCTAATTGTTAGAACAAGCAATTAACTATTAGCCATTAGCAATTAGCCATTAGCAATTAACAATTAGCAATTATTACTATGACTTCCCAAGCTCCTACAATTTTTTCACTTCAAGCACCCAAAGATGTTTCGCTCACAGAAATTGATGCGGAACTCAGTCAAATTTGGCAAAGTTATGGCATTGCTGGCGAGGATGGTACGCTTCCTGCTGCTACAAGGGCAACCACATTTACTTTAGTGGTATACGAACCAGAAGAAACTCAGCTTCTGTTAGCAACATTGGGATATTACCATGGTCCCATTGATGGTATTTTCGGACCTCAGATGCAAGCAGCATTGAAGGAGTTACAAAAAAAGCACGGATTAGCTGAGACTGGAACAGCAACAGAAGAAACCATTGCCCTACTGCGGGAAGAATTTGCCAAACGCCATACCAATGGTGCGACTGTTGATGGCAATGGTACAGTTTCCTATGGCTCAAGTGCTGCAAGCCCCACCATTGCAGATGAAATAGCCATCCGCAACCCATGCCGAATTATTAACCTGTCTCCAATAGCAGGTGAAGACACTGGTGTCAAGGCTCAAGTTTCTGCCTACTGCCCCATCCAAAAACAGTCTTCAAATACTCTCGTCTGCTGTGAGTATATTACTCTTACAGGAACCGCAGCCGCTTTGGAAAGAATAGGCGGGATGCTTCAAGCGTTATTGATTGGTGGGTTGCCCAAGTTCCTTTGGTGGAAGGGAACACCAGATATAAACAACCCATTATTTAAGAGACTGTCAGGCGTTTGTAACAACGTCATCGTTGATTCCTGTTACTTTAACGAGCCAGAAAACGATCTACTTAACTTGCAGGAGTTAGTAGACAATGGTGTGCCTATAGCCGATCTTAACTGGCGTCGTCTTTCAGGATGGCAAGAGTTAACAGCTGAAGCTTACGATCCACCACAACGTCGTGCTGCTTTATCAGAAATTGATAGAGTTAATATCGATTACGAAAAAGGCAGTTCCGTACAAGCACTCTTATATTTGGGGTGGTTGGCAAGCAGATTGCAATGGCGTCCCGTTTCTTATCAAAAAGAAAGTGGAGATTACGATATCACGCGAGTTAGCTTCCTGACACCAGAACAAAGACAAGTAGAAGCAGAGTTAGCAGGCGTACCAGTTGCTGATGTAGGCGATATTCCCGGTGACTTAATTGCTTTGCGTCTTAGTTCCACCAATCCCCAAGCCAACTGCGGAACCCTCATTTGTTCTGAGACAGGTGGTTGTATGCGGTTGGAAACACAAGGTGGTGCTCAAGCACAAGGTTTGTTTGAACACGTAACTTCCCTTTCCGAGCAAAAAGCAGAAGTTTTATTAAGTCAACAAGTTCAACGTTGGGGTCGCGAAGCACTTTTGGAAGAAAGTCTTGCAGTTACATCTCAGGCACTTAAGTTGGCTAATGGCTAATGGCTAATGGCTAATGGCTAATGGCTAATGGCTAATGGCTAATGGCTAATGGCTAATGGCTAATGGTATAAAAAGCAATTAGCAATTAACTATTAGCAATTAGCCATTAGCAATGCCTTTAATTATCGCTGGAGAACGAAGTGGGGTGGGCAAGACGACAGTCACGCTCACCTTTTTAGCGTCTTTGTGTCGTCGCGGTCTTCAAGTACAGTCTTTTAAAGTTGGACCGGATTATATCGATCCCATGTTTCACCAGTATGTCACTGGTCGTGCTTGTCGTAATTTAGACCCAGTGTTAACTTCGGAAATTTACGTACAAAATTGTTTTATAAATCACGCTCAAAGCAGTGAATATGCTATAGTCGAAGGCGTGATGGGATTGTTTGATGGAGTAGGAATTAGGGATTGGAGACTGGGTACTGGGGATTGGGAACAAGAAATGGAGAAAAAATATCAATCGCCAATCCCCAATCGCCAATCCCCAATCGCCAGTACTGCCCATATCGCAAAGCTGTTAGATTTACCTGTAGTCCTGGTGATCGATAGCAGTCGATTATCTGGTTCTGTAGCAGCAATAGCTCACGGTTATCGTTCTTACGATCCCGCAGTGAAGATTGTTGGTGTCATCTTAAATCGCGTGGGAAGCGATCGCCACCTCGATCTTCTCAAAAATGCTCTCGAACCCTTACAGTTACCAATACTGGGAGTTTTACGACGCGAAGACAACATTACAATTCCGGATCGCCATTTGGGTTTAGTCCCCACAGCAGAGCTCCCTCAAATGGATGCTTTGATTAACCGACTCGCCGATTTAGGAGATTCTTGCTTTGATTGGGAACGCTTGCTACCACTATTAAAGACAACAAAACACAGAGACAAGGAAACACAATTCCCCCCATTCCCCACTCCCTACTCCCCACTCCCTATTAAAATAGCAATTGCACGCGATCGCGCTTTCAATTTTTACTACCAAGACAATCTCGATCTACTGCAAGAGCTAGGTGCAGAACTCGTTTTTTGGAGTCCCTTAGAAGATACCGAACTGCCAAAAAACGTTCAAGGAATGTATTTTGGAGGAGGTTTTCCAGAAGTTTTCGCACGGCAATTAGCAGAAAATAGCAACGTTCTGACAGCAGTTTACTCAGCTATTGTTGCTGGAATGCCGACAATAGCCGAGTGTGGGGGCTTAATGTACTTGTGCAAGGAAATTATTAATTTTGAAGGGAAATCTTGGTCAATGGTAGGAGTTTTGCCAACAACAGCTGTTATGGATAAGCGTCTGACATTAGGGTATCGTCGAGCAATTGCCCAACACGATAGCTTGTTAGTCCGTGCAGGTAACACTGTTTGCGGGCATGAGTTTCATCGTTCCCGTTTAACATTAACTCCAGAGCGATCGCTCTTTCAAACTTACCGCTATGATTCTCAAGAATTTACAGGCGATGAAGGATGGAGTTTACCGTCTTCCTTACACGCTTCTTATATTCACTTGCATTGGGGAGATAATTTAGAAATTCCACAAAGGTTTCTAAACTCTTGTCAACAATTTTTTGATCGCAAAATTATCAAGAGTTCAGAGTATAATTCAACATTCGGCTAGAAAATTGTTTCTGAAATTGTGACAAAAATTCTATATAAGTATAAGGAGGTTTTTTGTACTTACTAATTTGTTTGGTAAGTACATCATACAAAACGTCATCTCCATGTCGAGCGCATAGATAAATTAAGAAATCATCTGGATGCATGGCTTCTATATCCCAAGGTAAGAGAGATGACTCAGGAAAATGCTTCAAATTTGATGTAACGATTATGTCAACTTTTACATGAACAGCGGATACTAGCACATGACGATCTTTTGGGTGATTTTCAACCTTGTTTTCCAAATTTTTGGGCGCTTCTACTAGTGATTGAGGAAAAGCATCAAACAAGGCTACTTTAAATTTATCTGCAGACGCTTGACTCATTTTCCCCCTCTTGACTCGGTTTCGAACCGCTTCATCTACAATTTGAATAGAGAAATGAACTCGATATAATCCTTTATATGCCGTAGTTAATAATGTATCAGATAAAGAGGTAGGGAAAAGAACACAAGCGTCGAGAAGCGCAGAAAAGTTTCTCACAGTCTAAAGCAATAAATGTTACTTATTATCTTAGTCAAATAAACCGTTGTCTTGCATGATTTCCGTAAGTTGGTTGAATGATTGAGCAGTTTGGGCTTCTCTCTTTTCTTTATAGTCCATTACGTCTTTTAATTTAATCCGACGATGACTACCCGTTTTTACATGAGGAATTTCATTATTGTTTAAAAGTTTGATGAGATAAGGACGGGAAACATTCAGGATATCTGCAGCTTCTTGAGTTGTCACCTCACTATTTGCTGGGGAGATTGTTACTATTGTTTTACCCTGCTCAAGTGCTGGCAAAATTTCTTGTAAAACTTTAAAAACATTATCGGAAATAGGTATTTCTTCACCATTTGCGTTAACTAATTTAGGCGTATCTTTTTGGTAATATTGCTCAAACTGTTTTCTGGCATTACCACATATTTTTTTGGGAGTGTCAATAGTTACAAGCAAGTTCTTAGCCATAGTTCTATACCTCGATCAAATTATTTGTCTCTTGTCCCAGCGTCTTAATTACAAAAGCACAGCTTCAGAACTTTGTTATTTTATAAGAAGATAGGCACTGTACGCCCTATTCTTATTTAGAAGGGGCAAGGTGTCAGATTACTTGTTCCTGTGATAAAGACAGGAATTGGAAAATCCTGTTATTGTGTTTGCTAGTGATATTCTAATTCGACAAGACAAAATCGCAATATCCGAAAAAAGCGAAATATACGAAATAGTAGTTTGTGGTATAATTATTTACCAGCTTTTATCGTACCGGGTTAATTACCATAAGCGTTGCTGGAGAAACGGTAAAGGTCTAAGGATGGGCTTGGCGGAAAAGGCGATTGAGCAATTGTGGAAAGAGGGATATTTTGATGCATTTAAACCACTTTCTGAAAAGGAAGAGCAAAAGATAGGGGAAGCAGTATGACACAGAACGGATCGCAAAACAGACTAGAGCGTTTAGAACAAATGCTAGCAACCCATGCTGAAATGCTAAATCAGTTAGCTCCACTTATGACACAGGTTGCACAAATAGCTACGAGCACCGTTGAAACGGTTGCCAAGCATGATGATATGCTTATACGTATAGAAAGACAAACTTTAGAAAACGTTGCAATTCTTGGTAAGTTAGAGCAACGTATCGATCGCTTAACTGAATTAATGACAGTTACCACTCAAGCCATGCAGCTTGTTGCTGAGAATAGCCAACAAATTCACCGTATTTGTGATTATCTTATGGAACAAAAAAACAATAATGATGCCAAGAGTGATGGTTAAAGCAAGCTCGAACAATTAACTTACACTTGTATCTTCACACCAATCAAAAAGATTGATAAATCTCAGTAACAACGCTGGCAATGTTTTCTTGTGCGTCACATCCAACCGAGCTTTAGACTGACTTTTTTGGTATAAATGTATCAAAAAACTTTAAAACCCTTACTCAACAATGAATTTGGCAAAAGATCGCAAATATAAGTGTACCCATGTGAGGTATGTATGAAACGATTGGCACATCTGTGGTAGGCTAAAAAATGTGAAAGCAATACCTCAAAATCGCTCTGCAAGCTCCTGTGACAATTTCGTATCCTCTAAGAGCGAATCAAACAAACGTTAAAAGCCTTTCTGGACAACAGTTAGCTCTTTTTACTTGGGTGAAGTTCAGTTTAGACGAGATGAAGTGCGGTAACTGGAAAATCAGAGGTTACAACATGGCACTACGTAGTGAAAGTCTTGTTATAGTTTTAGCCTACAATATCATTATAATTTTCTAAACCGAGGCGGCGTACAATCAAAAAATCGCTCAATTTTTTGATTTGGGTGAATATTTCTTCTAGTTGTGATGTGTCGGGTATCTCGATCCCCAAGTCAATCAATGCTAGTTGAGCGTTAGTCGTTTTCACCTGAGCATGGCGGGCTACAATACCTTGCTCACCCAACCGTGAAAGAATATCTTTGAGCACTCCTACGCGGTCAAGAGCTTCAATCTGAATATTCACTAAGTAAGTCTGAGGACGAAGATAACGTTCGTTTCCAAGGTTCCAACTAACTGGGATAAAATATTCTTGAGCATCGTTGAGGTAATTCCGCCATTCTAGTAACTGCCGCAACCAAGTAAACTTTTCATATATTGCTGTTGGCATGGTCTTACTTAAACTGCTTAAACTGCCAGTTTCCAAATACTCCCATTCGGCTGCATTTTCATACTCAGCAATCCGATGCATTTCTAACGTCCGGATTTGCACTTCTAGAGGACGCGCCCACGGACTAATTACGCCTGTATGCAATGACTGGTAACGATTTGGCTTGGGCAGTCCAATGTAATCCTTAAATCTCCCAGGAATCGGGCGGAAAGCATCATGTACTATTGCTACAGCACGGTAACATTCTTCATTAGTATTTACAATAATTCGCAACGTGTCCAAATCGTATATTTCGTGAAATTCTTTATTTTGGCGCTGCATCTTTTGAAAGATACTGTAGAGGTGTTTTGGATGCCCGATGATATCAAGGCATTTAATTCCCGCTTCTACCAAACGATTCCGCAAAGTCTCAGCGACACTTGCTAATCTCTTTTCTCTCGCTCCTCGTTTTTCGGCTACGTACTCTTGGATTTCTCGATAAGATTCGGGTTCTAAGTACTTAAAGGAACAATCCTCTAATTCCCATTTAATCTGCCAGATCCCCAACCGATTCGCTAGAGGCGCAAAAATTTCTCGTGTTTCTAAAGCAATGATTTTGCGCTTATCTTCGGGAAGATGTTCTAGAGTCCGCATATTGTGCAGGCGGTCTGCCAACTTCACTACAATTATTCTAATGTCTTGCGCCATTGACAAGAACATTCGACGAATATTTTCTGCTTGGCTTTCAGTCTTGCTTTTAAAGTTAATTTTAGAAAGCTTTGTTACACCTTCCACCAATTGCCGAACTTCAATACCGAAGCGCTGCTCGATTTCTTCAATCGTGACATTTGTATCTTCCACTACATCATGTAGTAGGCCAGCTGCTATCATAGCAGGACTACCACCGAGATCCCGTAGTATACCCGCGACAGCGACAGGATGACCAATGTAAGGTTCTCCTGAGCGTCGATACTGACCTTGATACAACTGATATGCAAAAATAAATGCTCTTGCGATTAAGGCTGTGTTATCATCTACTGGCTCATTAGTCGTTGAAGACGCCTCTGTAAGGTATTTCTCCAGCCATTCAGGTATAGTAACATCAATTTGGGGGATATCGATTGGTGGAGAGATATCATTGATTGGAGAAATGTTTGTTGTTGAGGCATTTGATATTTGTGAGGTTGTATCTGTAATACATAACTGCCTGAGAAGGAGCGGTGAAAGCTCTATAGCTGCTCCCTCTCGTATCTGTTGCTCTACTTCATTGTTCTGAATTATTTCCTGTAATCTTTGCTCATCTCCATAAATAATTTCAGCCAAAACTCGTGAATTATTGACCAAATATTTATACTTTTGTTGACACTTAGATTTCTCAAGTGGCTCACCAAGTAGTTCTACTGTCGTAGTAAATTGGATTTGTTCTTGTAGGCTGAGCAGATGATTTTCTTCAGATAAGCTTGATTCCAGCAAATTAGTCAGTTCTTCAACAACCTTATCGGGAGAGATATAAGCTTGAGCAATCCACTTTTGAATGCGAGTGACTTCTGAACGTTGTTTCAAGCCAGATTTATGAGCTAAGTAGAACTGTAAAAAATTGGCTAACCCAAAGGGGCATTCTAAACCAAACCGATTTTCTAGCTCCACTAGCAATACTTCTCGTATTGATGGCTCTACTTCATATAAACCATCATCAATAGAACGACACAAAGGTGAGAGGAGAAAATCCACTTCAGCAACCCAAGGAATTTGTTCCTCTTCTAAAAAATTGATGTGAATTAAATTGAGGAGTTCTGGTGTTAAAATTAGCGGCAAAGCAGCATGGCAAGCAAGTATCAAATGTTTAGCACCAAAGCGTTGTTCAAATGACAATACTTCCTGCACTGCCAATTCAAGAGACAGCCATTGTTCCCTTACCACACTCGGAGCATTAATAATTGCTTCAAGGGTGTTACTCATCAAGACCAACTCCTGTAGGAAAAGGATGACCCCGCAAAATATTTACTGCATCATTCAACCCCTGTTGATCTAAAGAAAACATTGGCACCATGCAGGAGATATCTTCTGCCGTTGTTGTAATCCATCGATTTTGAGGCATGGGATTGAGCCAAGCGTAGCGGTAAGTGTAGGCACTTAGGGTTTTGAGAAAGGTTTTAGTAGTCACTACTCGCCCTCTATCGTAATAACCTCGGGCTGCCCCCGCATCGCTAACAATTAGTACTCTATTGCCCTTGGCTTGCTCATCTAAAACGGCTTCCAGAGGCAGGGCATTGGTTAGGCTAGAGCGTTGATAAAGGAATCCTTCGGGGCAATCGTGAAAATAGTAGAGGCTGAGCTTCCCCAGTAATCCTCCCCGTAAAATACTCTCAATTACTGCCTCAATTAGGGGTGCAAAGGGAGCCATAGAACCCTGCTGATCTACTAATACCACCAGTCGTGCTTGGTTAGAAAGGCGGGGCTGCAACACCGGACTCAGTAAGAAGCTGGTGCGACAGATACTGTTAATCGTACCTTCCACATCCAATTCTTCTGGGATACCTACTCGTTGAGGAAGGCGCAGTTGCCGCCATACCTTTGCCATATCGCGCTTACTAATAGGCAAACGAGGCATTAACTGATAATAATGTGGTTCCTCGATTAGCTCAGTGTTCCACACAAATGATTGATTCTCAAACCTAGAAGCCAAGGTGACCCCTGACCTTTGGGGTTCTTGTTTTGGCTTTAGCTCTTGTTGTAGGTTTGGTTCAGGCTGACTAGGTTCTAACTCAGGTAAATCCGGGGCTAACTCAGGAACGGTAGATGAAGGAGTGAGACTGGTGGGAGTAGTAGGTTCAGGTACAGAGATGGTTTGCAGTTGGGGTTCTACTAATTGTGCAAAAGCCAAATCGAATAGCTCTTGGTCTTCATGTGATTTTGCCCAAAGCAAGCGAAACAATCCTTTGAAACTAGCAGCATCTTCCAATCCTACCCCTGCTTGAATTGTCTCAATTGCCACTAAATAGTCTGATACCCCTAGTGGCACGCCTTGTCCGCGCAACTTCTCAAAGACTTGTAACAGTAAAGAATTTAGCTTAGCCATTCTTGATTCTCAAATTCTTGAGGGCATCGCGATCTCTCAGCGTTTTAACCAGAGTTTCTAAATGAGGTAAGTTCACCGGACGCGTATTTTCTAATTCCTTTGCTGTAACTTTGTTAATCTGCTCATCTCGTTCCAACATCCTTACCCAATCCAAAAATTCGCTAGTTCCCGGTATTTTATCCCAACTCTTTAATACTCCCCGCAATTCCCAAAATTGTTTGACGGCAACTTCAAACAAGGTAGTGAGCTTGGGTTGAAAATGGCTCCTGAGGATTTCCCTTAGGATATTCCGATCTGGAAATTCAATATAGTAATATAAACAACGCCGTAAGAAAGGTTTGGGCAATTCCTTCTCTCGATTACTAGTGATAATAATAAGCGGCAAAAAGTCTCTCCGTTCCTTCCGGGTTTTGCCCTTCAAGGCATCAAACTTCATCTCCGGCACTTCTTTAACTTGGAATTGCAGCCGATCTAGTTCCAGCAGCAAGTCATTGGGAAAGTCGATATCCGCTTTATCAATTTCATCAATTAGTACTACCGAGGGAATATCGTTTTGGGATTGCTTAATTGCCTCTCCTAGCTCTCCTAAAGTGACATACTTTTGTCGTGATAAAGCTGCTTTAGTCGGACGCTCTATAGCCTTACTTGTCGGACGTTCTAAAGCTTGAATCAGCTCGCGTGCTGTTTTTCCCTCTTGAATGTCATACAACCGACCCAAAGCGTCATAGTCATAGAGTAAATCCTGAGCTCGACTTGTGGAGCGCAGATAACAAGTATAGAGGGGATAACCGAGTTCATAAGCAACGGCATATGCCAATCGAGTTTTACCGCAGCCTGGATCGCCTTCCAACAACAAAGGACGACTGAGGTAAAGAGCAGTGTTGACTGCGTCGGTTAGCGATTTAGAGGCAATGTAAGGTTCTTTCTCTTTCCATGCATCAGAAAAGGGTTTATCGTGAACCTCTCCTTTACCGATAAAAAACCTTGCCAAATTATCCATAGAGTCCGTAACCTCCTTATAAATTTTGGATAATGTGGTTCATTTCCCGATAGGTACCTACTAAATTTCCACATTGTTTTTTTAGTCTATTGAGATAATAGTCAATACGCTCTTTTGGAACTCCTTCGTTTCTAAGTTGGCTACGAAACCAAGCTTCTAACTCCGTAAATTCAAATTTATCTGGAGTTGGTAAAACTGTAAATCCTTCTAGAGGCTTTTTACCTACGTTCGCCCAAACTAAAACAAAACAACGACTTTGATTTGCTAAAAATGGTATGACACGTTCGCTCAATTCTGTCCAAAATGATTTAGCTAACAATTTCATGTTCTTTTGGGGAATATCAAAATTCCAAACAATCAGCATTATGTCAGTATTTACCTGATATCCAAACACATTGGTAAGGCAATCATACTCGTATTTATTAAGAAAATCGCGTTCTATATCTTGATGGTTAATAATAGTGCTTCGATAAAGTTGTACGTCAAACCTCTCAGTATGACGCTGTGTGGTTTGATTCAATTCGCGTCGAATCCGCTCAATAATGTATTGCTCTAAAAGTAATACATCACCTCCTACCGAGAAAGCAAATGCTCCCTCATATTTAATTTGCTTACTGAATTTTAATATGAGTTCTTTTAAATCAAAGTTAATAATAATATTACGGTCAATCTTAGCAGAGGGTTGAATGCCTATGGCAGGAGAAGTGTTCTGACGAGCTTGAGCTAATTTGTCAGTGATTATATTCCGTTTTTGGTTGTGATAATTATTATGATAATTATCTTTCCAATCTTCATATTTTTTAATGACGTCTTGAATAAATACTTTCTCCTCTTCTATTAATTGAAAAAGAAAGTTGAACAAAATAATATTATCCAAAAATACAATTAAACCTAATTTATTATCACCATTTACTTCAATATATACTTTGGATAATAGGTTGCATAAATTAGGAATATAAAAGCGCAACTTTTTATCCAATTCAACTGAGTTACAGTGCTGATACAAACCACAATTCTCTAAAAAGTCACGACGAGAAGTGGCATCAGTTGCCTGAAGGTAATTATTATTAATCAAAATTTGCTGAAGCTGACTGCGCTCCACATACGTGAGAAATTCCATCTATTTAGTCATATTATGTTTAATTTATGATTCTGGTATCTTACATAGAACTAAGTCTAACTTTCTAGCAGCTTTTCAAGAGCATCTAGCTCAGCCTCTGTCTCTGCATCAATGGGAGGTAAGGGACGCTGCATGATGGCGAAAAGCGAGGGCTGATGTACGCTTCTTGCTTGTAACCCCAACTCCTGCATGAAATCTTCAATTTTCAACACCATCTGCTTGCGGTCAGCTTTGGTCAAATCAGGACTGCGATAAATTGCAGTTTTTATGGCAGGCAAAAGAAATTTCTTTACTTTCTCATATTCCCCTAACAAAACACCATCTTGGGCTTGCTCAACTAGTTCTTTTATGCTTAGCAACGACTCCCAATCTTGCTGCTTGCGCTTTTCTATACGAAACAGCATATAGCTATAACCTTTGAAAGGTTTACTATCACGGATAAACACTTTAGTAGTTCCGGGAGAGCCAACTCGCAGGTTATCATTCACCACGCAAAGAGTATCACTATTAATTTCATGTTCCTCCGCTAAAATGACAGCAAAATAACCTTCTCTCAAATAATTGCTACTACCTCCGTCAGCATCAGAGAAAGTTTGTTGATAGCCTAGCTCTAACCGCCGCTCTCCAATATTAAATAAATCTTCAATTCCCCGATACACAGGTTCTGCAAAATTCAGAACACTTGATAGTTCAGGTACAGGTAACAATTTGGCAAATCTTCCCATCGTCTCGATAAACTTGCCAATAGAGTCAGTAGCAGCCATGCTGAACAATCCAGCTTGCAACTCTACCAAACCTTGATTAAATGGAAACAGGGGAGTGAGAGCATATCGATCCTGAATAACTTTATGCAAATCGTTGCTTCCTAAGTCATTCAATTGTCCTGGGGCTGCTAGATAAGGAATGGTCACTAACTCTCCGCCATGATTGAAACGAACAGCAGCATGAACCACTGGATAACGATGTTTGAACCAGTCCACATCTTTAGCTATGTTCATATCCTCTAGCCAAATACGGCAATAGGCTTCCCCTGCATTAATGGGTGTATCATCGTATTCTATGTCAACGCGATGTTTTGGTAGGAAAAGAGCTTTATACTTCCTAGCCTCACGGCTGAAACTTTCAGATAAACTCTGAAAAATCTTATTCATAAAATTTTGTTTCTGTCGAATTAAACTAAATTTAATGGCATATGATTCTTGATAGAATACATAGGAATGCCTGCTAATATTCCTTGTAGCACAGAACGACCAATACCGGAATGACCCCGATGAATCGCTACCAATTCCCACTGGGTGTTAAAAATTGGCGCTCCGGAAGAACCTTCATCGGCGCTAATGTTATGGTCGATATAATCTTCTCCTACCTGCACGATCTTTCCTATATCGGAAATCACTACTGGTTTTCCCAACGGGTGATGTATGAGGCGTATATCTTGACCATCATTCAAGAAAGTATAGTTACGAACGACAATTGATTGTTGAGGCGGTTCTCCTTTAATACGAACCAAGGCATAGTCGAGGCGGTTGTGGAAACAGACAAATTTCATGTCAAGTTCAAAGATATCTTCAAGTCCATAACTTCCTGTTTTGTAACCCAAGCGTACCCAAGCTTGCTGCACTTGAGTTTTGCTAAAAATGTGATTGCAGGTTAGCAAAAGATTTTTTTCTAATAGTACTCCTGTCCCAATGCCATTTCCTTTAGGCGACTCGATTCTGCCAACGGCACTGCGAACCTTTAAAGCCTTGAAGTTCTCCTGACCCTGGTCAATGAGCCGACTAAATAGATCTACCTCTTCGTCAGAAAGTCCATAACTTTCAATGAACTCACTAAGATGTTCTAGGAGTTTAACCATTGGGTGATAGTCTGGCTGCCCACGGGAAATACGGTAGGCTTTGAATGCTGCTACTAGTGAAGGAGCCAATGTGTTAGGTTGTGACTCAAGCCTTAAATTACCTATCCAAGCTGAGTTAATTCCAGCATTGTTTAGAAGAGTTAGGCGATCGCTAGCATTAGGCTTATCGTTTAGCACTTTTATCAGTGCCTTGGTTAAGGGTATTACATTGCTCTGTTCCAAAAATACTTCTGGCTCCATTGACTGCAATTCTCCTATAAAGAGTGTATCCAAATTCGCAGGAACATATTAAAATTCAAACTGAGGTTGCGCCATTTCGGATTATACGCTACACTGAGTCTCATATCATTTTTATTAGCCTTCATAGCATAAAAACCCTGATGAAGTAACAACAAGAGCTAGGAGGCAGATAATTTATCCAATATCGAATCTTTTTTATAGGCAGCAAACTCCCTTCGGAGGATTTTACCTCTGTTTCCCCAAGCCAGGAAAAACTTTATCCAAATCCAAAGATAGATCGGAAAAACATGGAATTGTGACCGATTCATTTCGCAAAGCAATCTGCTTTAAGCGATCGCCATACTTTCCTTACTCATCAAGATAAGGCTGACTGTAACGCTCTAATTGATTAGCTACTAAATTAACAATCCAATAATCTTGAATTTTATTTTCAGCATATAGTTCCTGTTTTGTATTCTGGTCACAGTCAAGAGAAGAATCAGCTACTTCAATAACTAGGAAAATATCTTCAGGTTGAGGATGGTTCAGTAAATAATCGTCAGCTTGTCCCCGCACGATCGCAACATCGAGTTCGGGTTCGTTATTTGGGAGTAGTACCACAGGCTCTTGTACGCGGATAACAACTCTATCCCCTAGCAATCTCTCTAATTCTCTGGATAACTTTGTGTTAGAAACAGAGTGTCGCGTACCTTTTGCTGCCATTTGTATTAATTCTCCCCTAATCAACTCCACTCTGTCATCCTCTGTCAGAAATCCCAATTCCATGAGACGATGATACTCATCTAAAGTGAAGCGTTTAGGGGTAACAGTAGTCATGGGAGAAAAAGTGAGTTGGCTGTTATTATTCTAAAACTTCTTTCAAAACCTCGCGGTGCATAAGCGCTCTATCTACTAACGACTGTATTTTATCTGTAGATAATGGGTCACCATTGGCATAATGCTCGATCCATGTTTTACTAATCACATTAGGGTCATCAGGCAAAGTTGCTAAATTCCATCCCGGCATCTCTAAATCTTCCATCAACCGATTGACTTTGGGATCGTAACTGAGAGCAAAGCAGCGACACCCTTCTGATGCAGCCATAATTAAGCTGTGCAAGCGCATCCCAATTGCCATTTCTACACCGCGAAAAACTCCTTTTAAAAGTTCTGGTTCTTTTAAGGACATTATTTGGCTGACACCTTCAAGTTTTGGTTGTATGGCTTGAGCTATTTCTAAATCTTCACTTTGCTGAAACGGTAGCAACAATATAAAAGTTTGTGTTGCTTTTTGAAAATCAACCAAGGCGCGAGTTAAGTTGGCAAGACGTGTTTCTGTTAAATCGGGGTGCCTTCTTAGTGTCACTGCAACTCTAGGAGCAGGCAAATCCCAGAGTTTAGGAACTGGTTTACTTTCCAAAGCCCACACCGGATCGGGAGCCAAAATACAAGGAACATGCCAATCAGTAAGCATAGCAGCAGAAGTGCGATCGCGGACACTTACTTTTGTACAACCACTAAAAGTTTGCCGTGCTAACCAACGAGTGATAGGACGCTTCAACGGACCGATCCCCTGTCCCCAAGCAACTGTTTTTAAACCCATTCTTTGAGCTACCGCCATAATTCCCGCATAATAAAAAGGGCTGATAAGGCTAGTGGTATCTTGAATTAAACTGCCACCACCCCAGATAAAAGCGTCGCAAGAGCGCAAAGCTTGTATAACAGGGGAAATTTTCATGCGCTCCCGTGCTTCCACATGATAACGATCGCTTGTTTCTTTGGGATTACCAGAGAGAACCACAGGTGTGACTGATGGTGGTAGCATTTGTAGAAGTGTTGCTAATAAGGCTTCGTCCCCACCGTTACCTTGACCGTAATACCCAGATAACAGAACCCGCATTGTTTTATTTTGGATTTTAGATTTTGGATTTTAGATTATCAATTTTTTCTTAAAAAGACCAATGACTATTGACTATTGACTCCTATGCATGCTCTTTCGATTCCAACTTGGATTATTCATATATCTAGCGTTATTGAGTGGATTGCCGCTATTTGGTTAATCTGGAAGTACGGGCAAGTAACAGGAAACCGTACTTGGGGGGCGTTATCCTTTGCGATGTTACCCGCCCTCGTCAGCGCTATGTGTGCCTGTACCTGGCATTATTTTGACAACGCAAAATCTCTAGAATGGCTGGTCACTCTACAAGCTACCATGACCTTAATAGGTAATTTTACGCTTTGGGCAGCCGCTTTTTGGATTTGGCGTTCCTATCGTACCAAAACAACTCCCTACTCCCCACTCCCCAATCCTTACTCTCCAGAAAAGCAATGATTTCAAAAGAAACCCTTTTTGCCCTTTCCCTATTTCCATACTTGGGTTTCTTGTGGTATCTCAGCCGTATTCAGCCAACGCCTCGTTTGGCACTGTATGGATTTTATGGCACTCTCGTTTTTGTTGCCGTTACCATCCCGGCGGGGATTTATGCTCAAGTACACTATGGTAATACTCTGGCAAACGTTGATTGGCTGCATGGCGGTGCAGAACTTTTTTTGACGCTTTCTAACATCCTAATTGTGCTCGGTTTTCGTGAGGCTGTGATGAAGGGAAACAGTGACCAGTGACCAGTGACCACTAACAACCAACAACTAACCACTAACAACTAACCCCTAACCCTTATGGAAATTATCCCAGCAATAGATTTATTAGAAGGTCGCTGTGTACGGCTATACCAAGGTGACTACGAGCGATCCCAAGTGTTCAACGAGAACCCCGTTGAAGTTGCCAAACAGTGGGTTGAGCAAGGTGCTACCAGATTGCACGTCGTCGATCTTGACGGCGCAAAAACAGGTCAGCCAATTAACTTAGCAGCGATTGAGGCGATCTCATCCGCTTGTTCCGTACCAATTCAAGTTGGTGGAGGAATTCGGGAACACTCTACAGCAAAACAGTTACTCAATCTGGGGGTGCAGCGAGTCATCTTAGGAACCGTAGCTGTAGAACAGCCCCAACTTGTACAACAACTTTGCCAAGAGTTTCCCGGACAAATTGTTGTTGGTATAGATGCTCGTAACGGGCTAGTTGCAACTCGTGGTTGGCTGGAAACTTCAGAAGTTTCTGCTTCACAATTGGCTGTACAGATGCAAGAATTGGGAGCCGCCGCTATTATTTACACCGATATTCATCGGGATGGGACTCTTTCCGGACCCAATCTAGAAGCATTGCGTGCGATCGCAGCTACTGTTACCATACCTATCATTGCTTCTGGTGGCGTAAGTTCTGTAACAGACTTGTTAAGTCTGTTAGCTTTAGAACCTCAAGGCGTCACAGGCGTTATTGTTGGGCGTGCTTTGTACACTGGTGATATTTCTTTAAGAGAAGCATTGCGTGCAGTAGGACAAGGACGTATTCAAGATATTCCACCAAATATAGATTTTTCTACCTTTGCGTAACCCAGTAAAGGTCGAAGGTGTTTTCACGTTTTTCGACCGGCTTGCAGCCGGTTATTTTTTAATTTTCCGGAATGTGAATTGGCGATCGTGTATCTCAGTATGTAAGAAAAAATCAATAACCCACTATGAAACGTCGAAAAATTCCCAATAATGGCAGACCACTGAGAACTGAATCTAGTGTATTCAGTTTTGAAAGCTTCAATATCCAAAAATTGCTAAAGAGCATCAAAAAATTATTAAGTAAATTGCGTTTGAAAAATTCTAAATAGTTTTACAATTATATAAAAATTTTTATTTAAAATTTTAAATTTTCACTTAATGGGTTTCCTCTCCAATAGAGACGTGCGAAGAAAGCGTCTCTATTTTTCTTTTTTACTGAACTTTATTTTTGAGAGCCTCCTACTCCCTCCCCGCCAGAAGATGACCTACAAGATGATTGAAATTTTAAAGCGGGAAGGGAGTAAATTTACGCCACTTGCCAATACTACAAGGGCTGAGAATTTTAGCTTTGTTGGGTTGAGCGACAGCGAAACCCAACAAATGCTTCTAGATGTTGGGTTTCGTTCCTCAACCCAACCTACTTGTTTTGGAATTTATGTCTCAGCCCTTGTAGTATTGCGCCACTTGCTACAAGTCGCTAACCCGAATGCCAGTTCACCCTTGTCGGGCTAACCCTGAGGCAGAACTAGCTCCCGAATGCAGTAGCGTCTCTAAAAAAGGGGACTTTAAGGATTTCCCCCTTTTTAAGGCTACACTTCATCCACTTCCTCAAGAGTGAAAGGGGCATTTAGAAGTGGTTAATTTGTTGAGAAAAGCACTGTTATCAAAGAAGTGTTCTACTGATTCGATTTTCAGTTCTTCGGTAACACTAGCAACACTTAATCCAACTATTTCTACCGTTTCACCTGTAGGAGCAAAGTCTTTAAACTTCCCCTTAAATTGCCCCCAATGTCTCCACTTAAAGACAACATTGGGCGGTGGGGATAACACTGCGATTAATTCCCAATGAAATCCTTCCGGAAAAGCTGTATGAAAGAGGTTATAGGAGGAATCAAAGGTTTCCTCGGTTGAACGATAATGTTCTGTGTCCCCTAAAAAGAGGTTGTAAGTCCCGACATCTATTACATCTTGCGCTGTGTATTGTTTGCCTCCATTGGTACTCATGCGAAACTTCTCAGTAACAACAGAAAGCCATTGTTGTGGATTGATTTTGTGGGTGGCTTCCATCTCAAAAGTTCTTACAAGATTGTGAGCGATCGCATTCAGAGAACCTTCGGCATGGTTGCACTGGCGCTCTTGTTCGCGGAATTGATTAGTATGGGAATAATCTGGTCTTCCCTCTCGCCATTCAACCGAAGCATCCATCGCAATTACTTCTTCTCGATCTCGTACCCAGAGAGGTAATTCTACTGGTTGTGCGTTACTCATAAAGATTCCCCTGATGGAGTTATAGCGCTCTTATCATAATGATTATCTCATCATAGGGATTTGTTTGCAGTTCGCGATATCTAATTGCCTAAATAAAACTTTCAGTCCAATCCGGAATCAATTGTCAGCAAAATGTAGATAGATATATCAGTACTTCAACAGTTAAAAATATGACTACACCAAAACAGGGTTCGCAATCTAAGCAAATTAAAAAAGCTCCAAAACCAACAAAACCGAAGAAAACAGAGTCTGGTGCTAGTAAGTAAAGAATTTGTTGGTTGTTAGTGGTTAGTTGTTGATAGTTCTAACCACTATCTACTATCCACTATCCACTAACAACTAACCACTATCCCAGTTATTTATTCTTCACTTGACTTTTAGCTTGTTCTAAAGCAATTTCTTTCATAGCTTGATAAGAATTGACATTTGCAGTTCCCTCAATAGCTTTAACAGCCAAATCCTGAACTTGTTTCAAAGCAGATTCAAGTTGTTTGGAAAGGTTCTGAATGCGAGATTCCTGATTGCCGATAGTTTGTTCCAAAGATTGTAATCTCTGTTCGTAAAAGCGCTTTTGACCTTCCACTTCTTTGGCAAACATATCTGATTTTATCTTAGCTTGATAATGGGCAATACCTTTGCCTTCTTCTGTAGCTTTTTTAATCGCTGCTTCTTTTTCTTTAGGAAAAGCTTCTACTTTTGCTTTAGATTCTTCAAACTGTTTTTCTTGCTCTGAGATAATCTTTTCTCTCTCAGCCCATTGTTTTTCGACTTCTTGTCTGGATTCATCCAATTCTTTATATAGTGCTTTTTGCTGTTGTTCGTATTCTTCGGTTTCTAATTTACGCCGAAGCTCTAGATCGTACTTGTATTCCGATGCATCTCTTTGACGATTTTTATTAAGATTTTCATTTCTTTCTTTTATCGAGCGTTTGTGTTCTTCTTGTTCTTTTTCCCAAGCTTTTCTTTGCTCTTGAATTGCTTGTGATAATGTTTCGTATTGCTGATTGTACTCTTCTTGATAGGCTTTATAATTCTCTTCGTAGGTGGCGATGAGGTTATCCAAAGTGTCTTCTGATACTTCTAAAGCGTGTAATTGTTTTAACTCTTGACTTTCAGTTTCCAAGGATTTACCGATTTCTTCTAGCTTAGATGCTCTTGTCGTCAGTTGTTCTGACAATTCGCTTGCCGCACTACCAAAACCCAACTGGATTTTTACTAAGCTTTCAATTGTGGAATTCATTTTTTGCTGAACATTAGAGGCTTGATTCATAATTGTTGGTTTTGTTTCTATTTTTGTCTCGTCTTTAGTAACTGAACTATTAACAGAATTTGCTGATTTATGTAATCGGTCAAGTTGAGATTTCAGTTCTACTTTTTCTTTAGCTAATTCTTCATAAGCTTGAAGAATCTCAGCCTTTGTATTTTTATCGTTTGGTTTTTTTGCTGGCACAATATATCTCCTTTGCTAATTGCTAATTGCTAATTGCTGATTGCTAATTGCTAATTGCTAATTGCTAATTTTTTTCCATTAGCCATTAACCATTAGCCATTAGCCATTAACTATTTCCAAAAGCCCGCATTGCTAAGTCTTGAGCTTGTTTCAACGCTGTTTGTAGTTGAGTAGAAATAGTTTCTATTTGCTCTAATTGCTTCTTAATAGTCTCTTCCAATGATTGAATTTTTAATTCATAACTTTGTTTGGTAGATTCCCATTCTTTTTCCAACAGGTCGGCTTCAATTTTGGTTTTCTGGCTGGTTTCTTTAATAGCTTCTTCTCTTGCTTTTTTAATAGCTTCTTCTAATTCATTTGGAAAAGTAGCAATTTTCTTTTGATACTCGTCAAACAAAGGTTTATTTTTAGTAATTATTTTTTCTCGCTCTGCCCAATTTTTATCTTTTTCTTGTGTTGTTTCTTGTATTTCTCTTTCTAAAGTCCGTTTTTTAGCTTCATAGGAATTGGCATTAATTTTTCGAGAGTTTTCTAATTTATACTGATATTCCTCTTCTTCTAAGGTTCTTTCCTTCGTTAGTAAATCATTATAAGCTTTGATAGCTTCTTCATACTCTGCTTGTTCTTTTTGCCAATCTTTACGTCCATTGGCTACTTCTTTTTCTAATAATTCTCTTTTACTGGCAATGTCTTGTTCTAGAATTTTTAATTTTTCTTGATGCTCTTTGGTAAGAATATCGAGAGTATCTGCTACGACTCTAATCTTTTGAAGTTCTTGCAAGTTTTTGGTTTCAATCTCTATTGCCTGATTTAATTCATCTAGTTTAGAAGTCTCTTTTGCTAATTTTTCAGATAAGGAATTGACAATGCTACCAAACTCTAATTGTAAATCTGCTAGCCCTTTAACAATATTGTCAACTGTATATGTAGAAACAGCTTCCAAAATTTGTGTATTTTTTACTTTTTCGGCTTCTTCTTGCTTGGTAGCTATTTTTAACTCTAACTTTTTCCTGTCTGCAAGAATTTGCTGAAATGTTTGCATAAGTTGTTGTTTGCTTTCTTTTGATGCAGCTACTGTCATATTTCATCTCCTGAATCTACATTGGTTATCTAAGTAGCAAGTCATACCAAAACTTACCCAGTATTAAGTTCAGGGTAGCCTTGGAGTATGCTTTGTAAGTGCAGTAAAAATACTGAAATGAGAAAACACAGTCTGAGATGAGAAATGCTCAGCTGTTTTTAGTACTATTGTACTAAATAAATATACTCAAAGTGATTTATGGCTGTCAAGCTTTTGACAGTGACCAGTGACCAGTGACCAGTGACCAGCGATTGGTTTATATGAAGGTTGTTTTCTACTTGAGAGATTAATCAATGATGTTCTGCCTGTTACAATTAAATAGATAAAGTTTTCAGAATATATCAATTTATTAACGGTCTTGAGCAATTGTGAAGTTCAGCAAGTTTTTTCAATAAGCAATGTGCTGAAATAAGGTTACTTGCTGCTCTTTTACTTTCTAAATAAAAGCAAAAAAGTCAAAAACAATTTTGGCGCTGGCGTTACGTTGGTTTATAATTGGAAGAAGTTACATATATTACATTTTGCAAAACAAAACGCGAGTATTTAGAGCGTAATTTCACTGAAACTGCATAATTTGTTTGATACAGGCGTAACCACTCAACTCTGTGATATCAATGTTTACTAGCGAATCGACTAAGTATCCACATACAGCAGAAATCGGACAAAGAAGCCGGATTTTAGTAGTGGAAGATGAGGAACTCATCCGGGAAATGCTTGTTCTTGCGTTGGAAGAAGAAGGTTATGGGGTGCTGACTGCCTCTGATGGGCGCTTGGCCGTAGAATACTTGAAAAATTTCGAGCCAAACTCGGGCGAGTCACCCTTCGATCTGGTTATTTTAGATTTGATGTTACCTCAAATCAACGGATTGGATATTTGTCGCTTACTTCGTTATCAGGGAAATCCAGTACCTATTTTGATGTTAAGCGCAAAAGGTAGCGAAACAGACCGCGTTCTTGGGCTGGAAGTAGGTGCAGACGATTACCTCACCAAGCCTTTTAGTATGCGGGAGTTAGTTGCTCGATGTCGAGCGTTGTTACGTCGTCAGCGTTTGAGTACTTTGCCTCAACTGCCTGTCTTACAGTACAAGGATGTGACATTGTATCCTCAAGAATGTCGCGTGCTTGTACGCGGTCACGAAGTTAATTTATCTCCCAAAGAGTTCCGCTTGTTAGAACTGTTTATGAGCTATGCTCGCCGTGTCTGGTCGAGGGAACAGCTACTGGATCAAGTTTGGGGACCTGATTTTGTGGGGGATAGTAAAACTGTAGATGTTCACATTCGTTGGTTGCGCGAAAAGTTAGAGATTGACCCCAGCCGTCCGGAATATATTGTGACGGTTAGAGGTTTTGGATATAGGTTTGGTTAATTTGATGGGCTGCAAGATCCAGCTAGATCTCCGACTTCTCTAAGAAGTTGGATATTTACAATTTCTGTAAATAAAATTGACAATATGACTAGTTTCTGGCTGATAGAAGCGTTAGTGTGTTAGTGAACATAAGACAACTAGCAGCTAGCAGCCAGCAATGCTTATATTGGGATTTTTATTGGGTTTGGCGGTTGGTATTGGGTTTTGGTTGTGGCAACAGTTTCAACTGAACAATTACTTGGCTCAAATATTACAACCCCTAACCGTACCCTCATGTAGGGTGGTGCTACTTATTCCTAACTTGCGGCACAAAATTAAACTGGTTAAGCAACAAAGGCAACAATTACATCAGGTGCTGCAAACCCAAAAAGATTTGCTTGAGTTTGCACCACTGGGTTATTTGCAGGTAGATGAGGAAAATCAGCTGCTTTGGTGTAACGACCAAGCACAGAAAATGCTATACCTGCAAAGATGGCAACCAGGTCAAGTGCGCTTGCTGCTAGAGTTAGTCAGGTCTTACGAACTGGATCAGTTAATTGAGCAAACACGGAATTGTCAACAGCCGCAAGCGAAACAGTGGGAGTTTCATCCTTCTTGTGAGGATGCAGCCGCAATTTCAGAAGTCAAGTCTTTGATGTTGCGAGGAACGAGCTTGCCTTTACCTAAAGGACAAGTGGGTGTATTTATAGAAAATCAACAACCTTTGCTGGATCTCACTAAAGCACGGGAACTAGCTCTTTCTGACCTCGCTCACGAATTGAGAACACCTCTAACTTCAATTCGTTTGATTGTCGAAACTTTACAAGAGCGTGTAAAATCACCTCTAGACCGATGGGTTGGTCGGCTTTTACAAGAGGTTGACAGATTAATCAATTTGGTGCAATGTTGGTTAGAACTTACCCAGTTAGAAGCTAACCCAACTATCCAACTTAATTGGAACTTAGTAGAAGTGCGATCGCTCATTGCTTCTGCTTGGGAAACCCTAGAACCTTTGGCTCAGCGCCAGCAAATTCAGATAGCATACTCAGGTGTGGAAAACTTTTGGATTAACGCTGATGAGTCCCGACTTTATCAGGTGTTTTTGAATTTGCTGGATAACAGTATTAAGTACAGCCCCCCTAGCACAACTATTGAAGTAGAGGCTATAATAGTCCCTGGGAATGAGAATCTAAACGAGCCAGTATTAGAGATTAATATTATTGATTCGGGAACGGGGTTTTCTGAAGCAGATCTACCGCACGTTTTTGAACGATTCTATAGGGGCGATCGCTCCCGTTCTCGTGTCACAATAAAAGATAATCTCTCGTCATCGGTAATTATTGGTAGTGGCTTAGGTTTGGCAATCGTTCGACAGATAGTTCTTGCTCATGGAGGTTCTATAAAAGCTATGAACCATCCTAAAACAGGGGGTGCATGGCTACAGGTTCAACTGCCTAACGTTGTGGCAAATTCTCAAAGTCAAGACTATAGTTAATAAAATATTCATGATTGAGACTACAAGTGTGAAAGTCCCCCTCCACAGTCCCAACCCTGAAAGACCTGAGCTGAGCCGTGAGATTCGGCGATTGGAGCGAGATGTATTGCGTATGGGTGCTCTGGTGGAACAATCATTTCGCCTGAGTCACCAAGCGCTATTTACTCGTAACCTAACTGTAGCTGAGGAACTTCCGACATTAGATGAACAAATTGATTCTTTTTATCGGCAAATTGAATCGGATTGTGCGGCAATAATGACCCAATTATCGCCTACTTCTCGGGATTTGCGTTGTTTAAGTGCTTTTATGCAGCTTGTGCGCGATCTAGAGCGCATAGGAGATTACGCCAAAGATTTGACTGAAATTGCAATTAAAATTTTTCCTTACCCATCTCATCCTTCTTTACCAGAAATTGCTGTTATGTCTCATCACGCTCAAGCTATGTTGGCAACGAGTTTGGTGGCATTGGCTGATTTGGATGATGTGGGTGGACGGTATATAAAGAGACTGGATGATGCTGTGGATAATGCTTATGAGCGTCTCTATCAAACCCTGGCACATCAGAAAGACGTTCCCGGCGTGATAGAGCCAATCTTACTGCTTGTCCTGGCAATTCGCTGTTTGGAACGAATGGCAGACCATGCAACTAACATTGGTCAACGCGTAGCTTACATTGTTACGGGTCAGCGACATTGAAATATAGGGGGTAGGGGGTAGGGCTTAGGGAGGAAAAATTTTTCCGCTCGCAATGCATTGTTTTGATTGGATCTGCCTGTTGTATCTTCCTTTTGGTATAAATTTTTATATCAAAGTTCTGCCGGTTGATAGGTCTGTCTGATTTGGGTAAAGAGTACATATTGACGATCGTAGAGATTTTAAGTAGTGTGGGATAGGTATTGTACAATCTATTAAGATTTTGTCCGGCATAGCCCACCCTACGAGTGATGGATATCGTCAACCCCACACTTAGTTCAAAATTCAAACAGGATGACAACTGATAAAAAATATTTATCGAAAAGACAGAAAATAATAGAATTAAATATTTGTTAAATAGTACACATTTTATCAAAAGCTTACCTGTTCTTAAACTTACACCTTTACATTAGGCAGAAACAGCATAAAAGTTGTTTGCTATCTTACAGATGGCAATGGTGTAATTGATTAAGCAGATGAGTATCACACGTCGGGATTTCTTGCTGTTGTTGGGAGGAAGTGCAGGTACAGTTGCACTGAGTTCCCTGGGAGGATGCGACACAAAAGTTGCAGTGCAGCCTACCACGCAAAGTACAGAAGTAACATTCACATTTAACCCAATAAAAGGTCCGATTCCCCTAGAAACAGCTGGTTTCCGACCAGAAGAACAAAAGCAGTGGTATAGTACCTATGAAGTAAAAGATGATTTGATATTGCCAAAAGGATATGAGTACCAAGTCATCGCTGCATGGGGTGATAAGGTAGGAGATTCTCGTTTTGGTTACAATAACGATTACTTATCGTTTGTGCAAACTGGGGAAAACGAGGGATATCTATCAATTAATTTTGAGTATATTAGCGCTATACCTTGGATGCAAACATATCAGCAGGTGATTGGAAAATCTTTGCCGTTTGATGAGGTAAAAGCAGCACTGAAAGCGAGTAAATCTGGGAAAAACGAGGTGAACGCCTTTGGATTACCAGAAAACGATGCAATCAAAGCTCAAATAAGAGAAATCAGTAAGGAAGCCCTTTTGGATCAAGGATTGGGTATTATCTCAATTCGCAAAACAGCAGATGGTAAGTGGGAACGCACTAACTCCGGGGCAGATAGACGAATCAGTGGTGTATCTGGGTTAGAAGATGGGCGGTATTTAAAAGCAACCGGACCCGCAGTAGCAGTATTTGTCAAAAAACAAGGACTGGGATATGTAGATAAGTTGGGCGATCGCATTATCGGTTCTTTCGCCAACTGTGCTGGTGGAACAACACCTTGGGGTACAGTCCTCAGTGCTGAGGAAAATTTCCAAGCTCAAGTTCCAGAACCAGTCTATGCTGATGGTACATCCTTTGAGCCAGAAAAGCGACCTTTTGCGCTGGGTGATGAGGAACTTTTCGGACAGGGAAATGTTTTCGGTTTATCTGGAAATAAATATGGTTGGATTGTGGAAGTCGATCCAGCTAACCCCAATGACTATGGCACAAAACACACGTGGTTGGGACGCTATCACCATGAAGCTGTGGGTGTACGGGTAGAAGCAGGAAAACCACTCGCGTTTTACTCCGGTTGCGATCGCAGGGGAGGACATATCTACAAATTTGTCAGCCGCGACAAAGTCAGCGATCCCAAAGATCGAGCTAATTCCCGATTGCTTGCACAAGGAATGCTTTACGCAGCCAAATTTAATCCTGATGGTACAGGTCGCTGGATTCCTCTCAAAGAGGATACACCTATCGATCCCGATCTTCCCAGTACGATTGCAGGAAACCTCATTCGCTTACCAAAAGGTCCGGTACAAAAAGCAGAAGCCGTGGGAAGCTTGCGGAAACTTCCGCCCCGTGTTGAAGGCGGTGATTTTGAAGCAAATCAAGACGAGCAAATTGCTCAATACAAAAAGCGGTTCAAACGACTGGGAGACCTATACGTAGGAACTCCAGAGGAAAAACAAGGAGCGATCTTAATTGATGCTCATTATGCAGCTAATGCAGCAGGTGCAACTTGTACGGCGCGTCCTGAAGATACGGAAATAGCCCCCAACGGCGACCTTTACATTAGTTTCACTTCTGGATCGCCTGATGATGAGGGCGGTCCTGATACTGGTGTTTTCAAAGGTCCCAAAGGTGAAACTCCTTATGAGTACGGCTGGGTTATGCGATTGCAAGAAGAGGGGCGCGATCCTGCAGCCATGAATTTCCGTTGGATAATGCTAGCCACAGGTGGTGAACCATCCGCAGGCGGTATGGGTTTCGCCAATCCAGACAATTTGTTACTAGATAACGATGGGAGTGTTTGGATGGTAACAGATATGTCTACTAGCAAGATGAATAACTCAGTAGAATCCCGTATTAAAGATGGAAAACCAGCTAGCATTTCTGGTTTGTTTGGAAATAATGCTCTGTGGCATATTCCTACAAGTGGCGAAAATGCAGGTAGGGCTTTCTTATTTGCCATCGGACCGATGGAATGTGAAACAACAGGACCTTGTTTTACCGAAGACAGGAAAACAATGTTTCTTGCAATACAGCATCCAGGGGAGGCTAATGGAATTCGGAAAAACCAACAATCAGAGACGAGAAAATTTCTTGTAACTACAACAACAGGTGAAGAATTTATACAATCTCGCCAGGTTCCTATTGGGTCAAATTGGCCTAGTAAAACTCCTGACGCTCCTCCTAAACCGGCGGTAGTGGCTATCTCAAGATCGCGAGTTGTTTAATTGTGCGATCGGCAGTAGACTATTTTTATCTACTGCCAATCTAATTTTTCTTCAAGTAAGAAAAATTATTTCATACACAACTTGCTACCGCTGAACTCTTTTCTTAATAAATATTTTTCAAATAAAAATATACTACAGAACCAACGACTAGAAGCAAGATGATTCCACGGTATCAAAATTTATTATGTGCCGAAATCCACCTTTTGACTGAAGTTAAGGCAAAAGAAAATTCCTGGTATCAGACGCTTGATTTCAAATACCTGCGAGTTAGCATCTCCTTGCAAATTTTAGGGTATGTCCTGTGGCTCTTGGCTCAGTTAAACTATCCCACTCTACTAAACACCCCACGACCATGATATATTCCACAAGTCACACGCCAAACACGTCTCAGTCACTTAGTCCCACTTCTAACAGTCAACTGCCGCAACGCTTGTTCACGCGGCGTGAAATTATTCCAGCACGTAATGATGTTCTGTGGAGAATTGAGCGAGGAGCAGTTCGGACATTAACCTGGAGTGAAGATGGCACATTTATTACTTTAGGCTATTGGGGAAGCGGGGAGCTTGTTGGTCATCCCTTATCTAGAGTTAAGCCATATCAGATAGAGTGTTTAACTAGCGTAGAAGCAAGCATTGTTCCACCTCATTTATGGAATCAAGATATTAACGCCTTGCTGTCTCACATTCAACAAGCAGAAGAGCTTCTAAGTATAGTACATCGCAAACCCATTTCTTTACGCTTATGGCAGTTTCTTGTTTGGTTAAGTGAAAAGTTTGGTCGTGACGTAGAACAAGGTAAGTTAATAGAGCTAAACGTAACCCATCAAGAAATGGCAGAAGTCTTAAATACAACAAGAGTAACAGTCACGCGGCTTCTTCAGCAGTTTGAAGAAGAAGGAACTCTATTACGCCACAAGCGCCGCGTGATTTTGTGTTTTCAAGATAAGAAATAAATATAGAGAAGTGAGGTTCTAGCAACTTTTAATCACTACGAACATCTGGTACAATTCTCACTAAAGATCGGTAGTAAATTCCCAATTTTTTTATTTTTGGGGATTATATCACGGTTGAGTTAGTAGGTGTGAGTGAGACGAAAAATATGACGAAACTACCTTGGAAATTGCTGAAGTTAAGCCCGGTTGTTCTGGCTGCAACATTCTTCACAGCTAATAGTGCTTTAGCCGGAGAAGTCACTGAAAACGTGACTTCCGTCGCTCAATTAGAACAACAAAACGAAAGTCTTGGTCAGGTTACATCGGTTTCTCAATTTTCTGACGTACAACCCACTGACTGGGCATTCCAAGCATTGCAATCCTTGGTTGAACGCTACGGTTGTATAGCAGGTTACCCCAATGGAACTTATCGCGGTAACCGTGCTATGACCCGTTATGAGTTTGCAGCAGGTTTGAATGCTTGTTTGGACAGAGTTAACGAACTGATTGCAACAGCTACTGCTGACTTGGTTCGGAAAGAAGACCTGGCTACCTTACAGCGCTTGCAAGAAGAATTTTCAGCGGAATTGGCTACTTTGCGCGGTCGTGTGGATGCTCTAGAAGCTCGCACTGCTGAACTAGAAGCCAATCAATTCTCTACCACCACCAAACTAGTTGGGGAAGCTATTTTCAGCTTGTCAGACGTTTTTGGAGACAACGCTGCTATCGGCGCTCGTGCATTGAGACGTGACCCAAATGCAGCACAGTCAGACTTGGATAGCAACATTACTTTCTCTGACCGGGTTCGTCTCAGCTTGAACTCCAGTTTCTTTGGCTCAGACCTATTGCAAACTCGTTTGCAAGCTAGAAACATTGTTGGAAATAATACTGTCAGTGGTACCAACATGACCCGTCTGGGTTACGATGGGAATGACGAAAACGACGTTGTTCTTGATAAACTCAACTATTCCTTCAACTTAGGTGAAGCCATACGCGTTAAGATTGACGCTACTGGTGGTGAATTTTACGAAAATATCAATACTTTCCACCCAGACCTGGCAAGTTCCGGTCGGGGTTCTATCTCCCGCTACGGTCGTTTTAGCCCTATCTACCGTCAAGGTCAAGGCGGTGCGGGTGCAACGGTCACCATCAATCCTCAAGGTGCTCTCAATGTCTCGCTGGGTTACCTAGCAGGAGGGAATAGTAACAGAGCTAATAGTCCATTAGATAGAGACGGTCTATTTGATGGTAACTATGCAGCTATAGCTCAAATAGGTTTCCAGCCTAGCAAAGCCTTCAATCTTGGTTTTACTTATGCTCACAGCTATCAAAATCCCGCACGGACTGTTGGTGGTGTCACCAGTGGTGCTGGTGTAAACCTGTTTGAATCTACCGGCAGCAATATAGCATCTCAACCATTTGGCAACGTTCCTACTACAGGCAACCACTACGGTATAGAAGCTACCTTCAGACCCACCAACAGGCTAACTGTTTCTGCTTGGGGAGGTTACACCCAAGCGATAGCTGAAAGTTCTGGTGTCACCACTGCTGGTGGCGTCACCACAAGAGTCGGTTTTTCTGATGATGCAGAGGCATGGTACTGGGGTGCTAGCTTGGGTATCAGAGATTTTGGAAGAGAAGGTAGCTTGCTAGGTATTATCTTTGGTCAACCACCTAAAGTAACAAGCAATGAAGCTAGAGTGGATGCTTTAGGTGGTGGAACCAGAGCTCTAAGAGATACTGACACCTCTTATCATTTAGAAGGTATTTACAGACTACAACTTAGCAACAATATTTCTATTACTCCTGGTGTTATAGTTATCTTTAACCCAGAACATAATGATAGAAACGATACCGAATACGTAGGTACATTGCGTACTACCTTCACCTTCTAAGATTGTCTTCTAGCAGCCCTTCCTCAATAGGAGGACACAAGGTAGTGTTTGAAACACTACCTTGTGTCCCGATAAAAAAAGCTTGCTTTGGCAGGCTTTTTTGATGTTTCTAAATTGGATTATCCTGTGAGGAAGACAAATCAGTTGGAGGGCGATCGCTACTCCAAGCCCACCAAGCACAACCACAATGACACTCGTAAAACTCCTGCCATTTACGCCGATTTTGTTCGGTTAAGACAGGCGATCGACGGTTTATCCAGACTTGTACGGCTTCTAAACTACTTGAGCGACATTTAGGACAGCAAAATTCATAAGCATGAGTTGCTTGAGTTGTCCAATTAGGGGGAATAGGAGTAAAAGCGTCCATAATTATTTGTATTAATCAATAAATACTTGTTTAAGTAAAAATAACTATTTACAATGTTTTGGCTTGTACTTTTCTATTATGTAGATAAATAAGGTAATCTTACTGTATATCAAAAGCTTTACTTAAGTCGGTCAGTGAGAAAAACCAAACTCTGTAAAGATTTGTCAACACGTTAAAACCGTGATAAAGGACTAATGACAAATGACAAATGACAAATGACAATTGGCTGAAGATGGAACCAAATGTTGAAATACGCCGTTTGATAGATATCATGCCTGCTTCTGGGCGCATGCTAACAAAAATTGTTAGTAAGCCAGAACAGCAAAAGGTGATAGACGCTTCCTTACCACTGCCTTGGAATCAAGACAGACCAATATACATTAACTTCGATTTATGGCGTCGCTTGACAAAACCACAACGTGACCTGTTGCTCTTACGAACTGTGAGTTGGTTAATAGGAGTCAAATGGTTTAAGCCCGATATTTATCAAGGTATAGCCGTAGCAGGTCTTTTAGGAGGATTTGTAGAATCAGCCCAAGCAGATGCAGTCGGTATAGTTGTCGCTTGTGGATTAACCGGGTTAGCACTGCTTCGCATATGGCGAATGAATCGTTCTCAAGAATCAGAGATTAATGCTGATGAAGCCGCTATTCGCATAGCAGAGCGCCGGGGTTACTCAGAAGCCGAAGCCGCCGAGCATTTGTTATCCGCAATTGAGGCTGTAGCCAAGATTGAAGGACGTACTGGGCTAGACTTTACTGAATTAATCCGCAGCCAAAATTTACGCGTCATCGCTGGATTGTCCCTCGTAGGAATTCCAAAAGAGAAAATTGGTTAGTTGTTGGTTGTTAGTTGTTGGTTGTTAGTTGTTGGTTGTTAGTTGTTAGTTGTTGGTTGTTAGTTGTTAGTAGTTAGTTGTTAGTAGTTAGTTGTTAGTGGTTAGTTGTTCGTAGT
>NZ_WJFC01000046.1 GCF_009725235.1 Scytonema sp. UIC 10036 | reverse complement strand
ATATCAAATAATGAGCATCGATTCTCTGCTTGAGGTAAATTTAATAATTCAATTAATTCATCAAAGCAATAGTCCTGATGACTATATGCCTGAATTAAATTATCTTTAACTTGAATGAGAAAACTTTTGAATGTCATTTCATTATATAACTGAGTTCGTAAGGGAATCAGCTTACTATCATTCAAATAATCTAGATTTACACCATTTATTTTCTTGTAAACTGGTATTCCAACGATAAGGTCATTAGTTCTAAGATACCGTTGCAGAAGTATCTTGAATGCTGATAAAAGCATTAAGTACAACAAAAAATCAGACCCTTTAGCTAACTTGATAATTCCCTGAGATAAATAATCAGGTAGCTCAAAATAATGACTTCTATTTTTTCCAGTATACTGAGAGGGTCTAGC
The DNA here is from genome assembly GCF_009725235.1 of Scytonema sp. UIC 10036. The sequence continues at coordinate 73,572 of NZ_WJFC01000046.1, read as the reverse complement.
ATAATCCTGTATTAAGTTTGTTTCTGGTAATTCTCCAGAGAGCTGATTTAACCAGTATATTTTTTGAGAGAATAGCTCTTGGGGATCTAATTCTAATATTGTATCCATCATTTTTAGCTGGTTGAAATTGCTTGTATTAGCACAATAGTTTGATTAAGTGGTTAGGTAAGATAAATTATCACCACAATAAGTTATTCACAAGAAGTGAGTATGAAGAAATACTGGAATCAAACTCATATTTTATTTTAGTCTAGTCTAATTAATTTACAAACATTCATTAAAAGCTGTTTCTATGATTAAACAACCTTCTTTTAAAGTAGGCATATCAATTGTTAGAGGGGGCAATAATTTAATTACGGTATCATTTCTACCTGCTCTTTCAACTATTAATCCCTTTTCAAAACAATGCATTGTGATGTTTTTAGCCAAACTGTTACCACCAAAATTTGTCAAATCTATACCCCAAATCATTCCTATTCCCCGTATAGCTATATTTTCGTTGATTTGTGATATTTGTTGGGACAGAAAATTTTTCAAGAAAAGTTCTTTTGCCTTAACATCCTGTTCAAGGCTGCTATTTTCTCTATACTCTAGAGCAGCAGTAGCCCCAACAAACGCCAATTGATTACCTCTAAATGTGCCATTATGCTCACCAGGTTCCCAAATGTCTAATTCTGGTTTAATTAATAATACGGACAGAGGAAATCCGTATCCACTAATCGATTTAGAAAGTATAACTATATCGGGAACAATACCCGCTCTTTCAAAAGAAAAGAAAGAGCCTGTTCTACCGCAACCTACTTGAATATCATCACAGATTAATAAAATATCATGTTCGTCACACAACTTTCTTAGTCTTTGCATCCACTCAATGGGAGCAACAACAACCCCACCTTCAGCTTGGACTGTTTCAAAAATGACTGCGGCTGGCTTTTCAATTCCTGAATTAACGTCATTTAAAATTGACTCTATATATTTTATCGTATCAAAACTCTCCATGAACCCATAGGGATAGGGCATAAATGTAACATTGCTTAATGTTCCAATTGCCCCTGCTCGAATTGCTGTATTAGCAGTAATTGATAAGCTGCCCAAAGTCATTCCATGATAGGCACCCATAAAAGAAAATATACCAGGCCTTTTCTTTACTTTTCTAGCTAGTTTTAAAGCTGCTTCAACGGCATTTGTTCCAGTTGGTCCGCAGAATTGAATGCGATAATCTAAGTGTTTTGTACTTAGTATAACTTCATTAAACTTAGCTAAAAACTTTTCCTTAGCAGAAGTATACATATCTAAGCCGTGAGATATCCCATCAGCATCCAAATAGGAAATGACTTTTTCTTTTATATAGTCATGATTATGCCCATAGTTTAATGCGCCTGCACCTGCAAAAAAATCTATATATTCTCGACCTGACTCAGAATAAATAATCGAACCCTTAGCCCGATGAAATATGGCTGGAAAACTACGGCAATAGCTTCTAACGTTTGATTCGCACTTTTCAAAAATATTCATAATTCTCTCCGTTTAAGAATGTTGTTCATTCTAATATACTTATTCAGTATATCACTATAAGAGTTTATATTTGACTATCAAGAGACATAATTCAAATACGATTTATAGAATTTGAATATGACTGAAGAAGGTATTTTAAATACTAATCCCATAGCAAGTAAAAAGTTATAGTAAGAGTTTTGGGGAGGCATACCTTTGACACTGGCTGCTATAGCATTCAAACAACTTTTTCTTGTGTGCCAATCAATATTAAAAGAAATTGACATATCTAAGCTTCTAACATGATGTAAAGTTCCAGGAGGCATATATAAAATCTCACCAGGATTAACAATAAACCTAATTGGTTTGGCATTTTTATATTCAGGATACTTATTGAAGTCTGGATTTTCTGGATTCACAAGAAACCATCGCCAGCCCTTGCGATAGCAATATTTTGCATCTTCAGGTAGTAATATAGTAAATTGTTTACGCCCAACAATTTGACAGAAAATATTATTAGTCAGGAGACAATCAAAATGTAGTGGAGTAATACTATTAGAACAGCCCAAGAAAAACTGACAGTAACGCCACCACTTATACCAGTACCATTTTGGTAAATAGTCTAAAGGGAATGGTTGAGCGTCTTCTATTAATGAAGGAATTAAGCTAAATAAAGGTAGATCGTGACAATATGGTGGTGAAGGATTATTCAAAGAATCCGCTTCATAATTTTCTATTAATTTTATATATTCTCCCATTGTTAAACTACATATTTCAATCTCTTTATCACTAAAATTTTTAGCGTAAATATTCAGAGATGGTGATAATTGATTGAAGTATTTTAAAGACCATTGACTAAAGCTATTCCAGCTAGGGATAACTCCAGAAATTATGACGGGCTTTCCTTGAGCGACATAATTTTTGGTAAAATTGTCACTAGAAAGTTTGTATTTTCTTTCTATTTCATCTAACACTATCATGATTCAGATATCCCTAAAACTGATACTTCTTTCTCCAAGATTGACGTTATTAATCGCTGTTTATCCGTAGAAAAGGATAAATATTTGAGTTGTATGTTAGGGTCAGCGATAAACTGATTTAAAAGCGTTTCAATGTCTTTAAGTATCCCTATGATAGTACTAACATTAAATATTTTATTATCATAGGAAAAAGCTATTAATAACTCTTCGCCCACATATATAACTAAATTAAGAGGATAGTTATTTTTGTAATATACTTTATCTTCTGTAAATCCTAAAACCTCTTTCCAATAGTGTGTAAGTTCTACAGTTGGAAACTGTTCTACGACTAATTGACTCTTAAATAAATCTGTACCTCGTGGTATTTCGCTCCAATTTTGAATATCTGTTAATGGAGTATATTCATGCTTACGTGTTTCTGCTAGATGAATCTGTAAATTTTGCATCAAAGACAAAAAAGACTGGTTAGTGTCTACTTTCACATAAATTGGTAGTGTATTTACAAATACACCACATATTGACTCTGAACAATACAAATCTACTGGACGACCAGTAACAGTACAACCATAAATTACGTCGCTTTGCCTGCTATAGCGACTGAGGAGGATAGCCCAAATACCATTAATTATTGTTGGAAGGGTGAGACGATATTTTTTTGCCAAGGATTCTATCGTACGTGTCCCTTCTGATGATATTTTCATTATTTCCTCATCGTATCTTTGTTCCTGAGAAAACGATTTATCAATCATTTCTATATATGAAAGGGGAGTTTGTCTTTTTACACCCCGCAATGCTTGCCGCCAAAATATTTCGGTTTTAGCTATATCCTGCTCCTGTACCCAATCAATGTAATCTCTGTAAGGACGAGTGGGTCCTAAAGATATTTGTTTATTTTGAACAAGTGCTTCATAAATTTGTGGAAACTCACTCATTAGTATTGAGCCAGCCCAACCATCTATGACTATAAAGTGATATGTCCAGATAACTTTGTAGTAGTCATCAGTAAACCGAATTAAAGACAGACGCATCAAGCATGGTTGTGAAAAGTCAAAGTAAGATTCACGATCGCTCTTAATAAAACTTTCCAATTTATTTTCTTGTTCGATTCGATCTAGATTACGCCAGTCATAATGATTTATCGGTACCTTTACCTGTTTGTATACGACCTGTAGTGGATTTTCAATCTCCTCCCAGTAAAATCCAGTACGTAAAATAGTGTGTCGATCTACTAAAAACTGCCAAGCTTTTTCAAAAATATCTGTATCAAGATTACGGAAGGTAAAGGTGTGTTGAAAAAGGTATAGTTCCAATTCATTCTCGGCATACAAACAGTGGAAGAGGATACCTTTTTCCAAAGGCGTCAGTTCATATATATCCTCAATATTTGCTGTGTTCATTTGTTTTTCTTCTCACTTTTTTGGCTAATTTTTGTGATGAACTTATCCAGATTATGCTTATTTAAATTAGATTTTGGAAAGTCAGAAGGTGTATACATTATTCTTTTAACCGACTGACAGTGAGTAACGAGAGAACGTATTGTTTCAAGAAAATTATTAGCCAAGTTTTCAATTGTTTCTCGACGATGAATAGATTTACTGTAAGTCCAATGCAACTGTAATTGTTCTTGAACCACGATTGCATCGATCTCCAGTAAATAAACTCCGTTTGTAGGCTTACTGTAGTTGATACCTTGATAATTTTGGGGTAGAGCAAATAAAATTGAATCTGAAATAACCTGGTCATAATGACCTAAGTAATTAAAGCTCACTTCACTCTTAGGAAGCGCTTGCAGTTTTGATTGTATCTCCTGCTCATTGCTTAAGTACTTTAGTACACCATAACCAATCCCACTATTAGGAATACCACGTAAATATTCTTTGATTGCTACTAATGAATCTCCTAGGTCAGATGATTCTGTTGTATCTAAAATGGCTGGGAAAAAAGTTCTGAGTAAGCCAACAGTACGGGCTATATTTACATCTTTAAATTTTGTATTTCTACCATTATAACTTATATCGAACCGCAGTTTCTGTTCTCCTGTCCATTTGGCAAAAGCTTGCACTAACGCTGTTAGTAATACATCATTGATTTGAGTATTATAGGCTTTGTGTATCTCGTCAAGTACAGTTTTTGTTTCTTGTTTACTTATATAAACTGATACTGTATCCAAATCAACTAATATCTTGTCAGATGTTGAATAGTCAACGGGTAAATGGCTAAATGCTTTTTGACTCTCTTGGAGCCAATAGTCCAGTTCTCGCGCTATTTCTGAAGATTGAGCATAATTTTGTAGAGATTGTACCCACTTTACATATGAGTTGGTATTGTCTGGCAAATGTATCGCCTTGCCTTGACTAATTTGCTGATAAGTCGTTTGCAAGTCTTCTAGCAAAATTCGCCAAGAAATACTATCAACTGCAAGATGATGAATAATAATTAACAGGTAGTTGGTTTGTTGTGGCGCTAAGTCAAAGAAGGCAAACTTTACAAGTGGTCCCTCAAATAGGTTCAAACTTGCCTTTAATTCCGCAGCTTGTGACTCTATCGCGAATTTTCGCTCTATTTCTGGTAGTGCCGACAAATCTACTCGTTTTATTTCAATAGTGTCATTAGTATCATTGCAACTAGCATAAGTTTGTTGCCAACCAGATTCTTTCTGAATCAAACGCAAGCGAAATACATCATGATATTCAATCAAATGCTGTAAAGCCTGCTCTAACAATTTGTGATCACACGCTTGCTGTATTTCTAGTAGCAAAGACTCGTTACAATGATGTAGAACGGTCTGATTCTGTTCAAAAAACCAATGCTGAATAGGTGTAAGAGGTAATTCTTTTGTACCTAAATCCTGTTTTAACTGATTAGTTTGGGTAGCGAATAAATCTGCTGCTAATTCAGCTATTGTTTGATGTTGAAAAAACTGATCGGGTCTTAACTTTAAACCTACTTGGTTAGCTTTGGCAGCAATTTGAATCGCATTTACGGAATGTCCTCCCAATTCAAAAAAGTTGTCGTGGATACCTATTTGTTCGATACCTAAGATTTCTTGCCAAAGATTAGCAACTGCTTCTTCTATTTCATTTCTAGGAGCAATATATGCTATATCCAGGCTAGGTCTTTGATGTTTTGATAATAAGTTTTGTCCCTTTTGTAATTCACTAGTTTCTAAAGATTCAAGCTTTATCCATTCCCGTATCCTAGCTTGCAAGTCTCCACTGGAGACAACAAGCTGAGGAAACCCACACATCGATAATAGACGTTCAAATGCATCTATACTATTAGCCTTCGATGTCATACCATATTTATACAAAGTGCTTAAAGCATCTGCATTTTGCTGTTCCTCTTCAGTTATCCAATCATCCCAGTTAAAACTACTCCAAGGGAACAGACTAGTTTTGTTGTAGTTATGGGTAAAGGCATCCATAAAAATATTTGCCGCACAATAGGAAGTATATCCTAAGCCTCCCAATATAGATGATAATGACGATGTTAATTGACAAAAATCTAATTCTTGTCCCTGCAAAACCTTTTCCAAGACAAATAGCCCATAAACTTTGGGGTAAAATTGCGATTGCGCCTGGGCTTTTGAAGTTTTCATAATAGGGTAATGTGCATCTTCGACAATTCCCGCTGCATGGATGACACCATTAATTACACCAAATTGCTGAGTGGCGATCGCAATTGCATTATGCATTTGTTGTTCATTAGCAACATCTGCACTAACGATCAGAACCTCTGCACCCAAAGCTATGAGTGACTGCACTTTGCGAATCTTGCGGCTAATGCTATCTTTCTCATCATGATTTGCCAGCCATTCTTGCCACTGCTCCCTTTCCGGAAGACCTTTTCGCCCAAGAAGAATTAATTTCGCCTGTACTGTCTGAGCTAAATATTCTGCCAATAATAAACCAACACCACCAAGTCCACCAGTGATTAGGTAAACTCCTCCTTTCCTTAACTTGTTTCTACCAATACTACTTTTATCTAAACGGATTGGTTCATATGTTTGAATCCAGCGATGATGACCACGGTAGGCAACGATGTTTTCAGTTGGCTGTGCTGTAAATTCTCCAACTAGAGAATCTATTAATTTACTTGATAGCTGGGTTCCTGATTCTAGAAGCGCAATATCAAAACAGCAACAAGTAATGTTGGGATATTCCTGTGGAATTACCTTGCATAGACCTAATATAGTTGATTTTTCAGGACATAAATTCTCACCACCTGTTACATCATGTATGTTGCTGGCGACAACCATCAACTTGATTGAGTCAGTTATATTCTGCTTCGCCAAGGCTTGTGCTAAAAATAGTAGGCTGTAAAAACCAAGGTTTTGACAATCTTCAAAAAATTGGTAGCGTGATTGTAACTGTACTTGTTCACCTAATTCTCGTTCTGGTAGGGTTTCGCTAGGAGCAACACTCCAAAAATGAGTTATTCCCTGGGGTGTCCAATTCTGTTCTCGCAGTGCTTGAAGTAAGGCATCATAGTCATCCCTTTGTTGGGGATTAATTGCATAGGTACTGTCATTGAGTTTTGCAAAATTATCCGCGATTCTAACGACAATCACATCCTGATTCTGTTGCTTAAGTCTTTCGGCAACCTCTGCTCCTACTCCATAGGTATCGTCAAACACCAACCAACATGACTTTTGCTCCAATAATTTTTCTTTTTGGAAAAGCTGAAGTGGTTTGGATTGCTTCCAGCAAGGAATGTAAAACCAATCGGCTATGTCAGTCTTCTTACCTAATGCAGAGGTTTGATCATTATCCTGTGCTTGCCTATTCGGTTCAATCCAGTAACGCTGACGTTCAAATGGATACGTTGGTAAAGGGATGCGGACGCGTTGTTCATTGGCATAAAAACCAGACCAATCTACTTCTACTCCTGCCAGCCAAAGGCGACCCAATGTATTCATTAAAAAGGCGATATCTGACTGCTGCTCATAAGAATGCCGCAGGGTGGGAAGCATCAATAATTTAGCTCTATCCTCACTTTCTATACATTGGAATGCGAAATTAATTAATGCTTGACCTGGACCAACTTCTAATAAAATCGGATTGTCTTTTTGCCACAATTGTTGCACTCCCTCCGCAAAGCGCACTGCTTGACAGAGGTGCTTCACCCAATAACTGGGATCTGTTGCTTGCTCTGCTGTAATCCAGGTGCCGGTGACGTTAGAAATGTAGGGAATTTTTGGGGGTTTAAGGCTAAATGTTTTGACTAAATCACCAAAGGCAGGTGCAATCGCCTCCATCATCGCAGAATGGAAAGCGTGAGATGTCTGTAAACGCTTACCAATTAAATTTCGCTCACTTAATAGCTGTTCCCATTCTTCCACCGCATCCTTGGCACCTGCAATCACACACAATGATGAACCGTTGATTGCAGACATGGAAATATTTTCATTCAGGAGGGGCCGTATCTCTTCTTCTGAGAGGGGAACTGCCAGCATCGCCCCTTCTGGCAGCTCGTCAATCATTTGCGCTCTTCTAGCTACTAAGGTTAAAGCATCTTCTAGAGATAAAACCTCGGCTAGAGTTGCTGCTACATATTCACCGATGCTGTAGCCAATCATTGCCGCAGGACGAATTCCCCACGAGATCAACAATTGAGCTAGAGCATATTCAACAATAAATATAGCTGGTTGGGTGAGAACGGTTTGATTTAGTAGAGATGTTACACGCAACGTTTCTGCATCTGCTTGTTCCTCTCCACGACCTAACATTTTTCGCAAATCCAACCCGCTTGAGGGGGTATCTTGTTTTGGCTTGCTATTCTCGCTGTTTCTCTGGGGATACAAGACATCTCGCAAATCCAGACCAAGGAGCGGTTTGAGGATTTCGCAACATTGGTCAACTGAGATACGAAATCTTGGCTCAGTTTGGTAAAGCTCAAGAGCCATATCAAGATAGTGAGTTCCCAGTCCAGAGAACATAAAGGCAACAGAACGTTGTTGAGTTTTATGAGTATTCGTAATAACCCGTCTTGGGTCTTGGAGTGCATTTACAGCATCTTGAATATCTCGACAGACAACCGTGCGCCTATAGTCGAAAGCCTTACGCCCAACCTGCAATGTGTAAGCCGCATCGGCAAGATTTAAATCGGGATGTTTTTGAAAATATTTAGCTAAATTTGTTGTGGCTGTTTCCAGTGCGGAACTGGTTTTGGCAGATAGCATTAATAATTGCCAAGGTCGAGAATGTACAGACGTAGCATCACTTCTTTCTACAACCGGGGCTTCTTCTACAATTACATGGGCATTGGTTCCGCCAAAACCAAAAGCACTAACTCCCGCACGGCGAGGAGAACCATTGCTTTTCCACTCAGACAGTGCAGTGTTAACGTAAAAAGGACTATTATCGAAATCTATCTCAGGATTAGGCTGCTCAAAGTGCAGGCTAGGTGGTATCTGTTTATGCTTGAGGGCTAGCGTAGTTTTAATCAATCCAACAACACCAGCCGCAGCATCCAAATGCCCAATATTGGTTTTTACTGAACCGATAGCACAGAATCTCTTCTTTTGAGTAATCGTGCCAAAAGCTTGTGTTAATGCCGCTATTTCAATGGGATCTCCTATGGATGTTCCTGTGCCGTGAGCTTCAATATAGTTGATAGTATCAGGTTTTACTCCAGCGTCAGATAAAGCCTGTAAGATCACATCCGCCTGACCATCTACACTGGGCGCTGTATAACTAGCTTTAAAAGACCCATCGTTATTAATAGCAGAACCTTTAATGATGGCATGGATGGTGTCTCCATCTACCAGAGCATCCTCTAATCTTTTCAAAACCACAATGCCCAAACCGTTACCAAAAACGATTCCTTGAGCTTTAGCATCAAATGTCCGGCAATGCCCGTCTGGTGACAAACTACCCCCTTGTGTGTAGTGGTAACCAGATTTTTGTGGCACTTGTATCGAAACACCGCCAGCCAAAGCCATATCACATTCATAATTAAGTAAACTTTGGCAAGCTAAATGAACGCCCACCAAGGATGTAGAACAGTAAGTTTGAATATTAATACTCGGTCCTTTCAAGTTTAATTTATAAGAGATACGCGTTGCTAAAGAAGCTGGATCATTTCCTAAAACAGCTATATCTTGTAATGCTATGACCTCAGGATTTGAATAATGATTCGACATATAGCTACCTGCGGTGGAGGAGCCAGCATAAACTCCAATAGAACCTTTAGCAGAACCATAGCCAGCACTTTCAAGAGCTTCATAAGCACACTCTAAGAAGAGGCGATGTTGTGGATCTGTAAGTTCAGCTTCTTTAGCAGAAAAGTTGAAGAACGAAGCATCAAACATCTCTATATCTTTGAGGATGGGTCTTGCTTTTACATATTGAGGATCACTCACTTCTGCTGGAGCGATTCCCGAAACTTTTAGTTCTTCATCACTGAAAAAAGTGACTGATTCTTTTCCATCTCTGATATTCTGCCAAAATTCTTCAATATTTATTGCGCCAGGAAATCGTCCAGCCATACCAACAATAGCTATGCCTAAATCATCATTTATTTCGTCAAATTTTTCCGAATATTTCTTGTAGTTAGACATCTCTCATCTCACCTATTTTATTGAAAAAATGCTTTAAAATCTGTCGATATTGCTTTTTCTTCGTTGCTTTTTCTTCTCTCTTCGTTTTTCACCTCTATCAAGACTAGACTGCCCTAAGTTTTTCTGATTTTCATCACCACTTATGATTTCAGCAAGAGAACTTATAGTAGGTCTGTTATAAATACTGACTATGGGAATTTGAACATTCAGTTCTTTTTGCAGCTGGGATGTAACCTGGACACTTATCAACGAATCACCACCCAGTTCAAAAAAGTTGTCATAAATTCCTATCTCTCCTATACCAAGGAGTTGTTGCCAAATTCTCGTAATTTTTTGCTCTATCTCATTTCTTGGAGGAACATATACTGTGGGTAAGTTTGGTCTTTGGTGATTTGAAATTAAATTTTCTTCTTTGAGTGCTTTTCTATTTCGTAAAAATTCTCGTTTGATCCATTGGTCAATCCTTGGTTGTAACTCTCCCGCAGAAACAATTATCTGAAGAGTTGTATTTATAGATAATAAACGCCTCAAGACTTCTATTCCTTCCTGCGGTGTCATGCGTAACTTTTCTAACCCTAATCCAAAAGTAATATCTTGCTTTCCGTTGTCGTTCTCCTGCCAGGTATCCCAGTTAGTACTAATATAGGGGAACAAGCTCGTCTGGTTGTGCTTGTGAGCATAAGCATCCATAAAAAGATTAGCAGCAGAATAGGAAATTAATCCTATACCTCCCAAAACAGATGATGAAGAGGACGTTAATAAACAAAAATCTAAATTTTGACCTCGCAAAACCTTTTCTAAAACAAATAGTCCATACACTTTGGGATGAAATTGTGATTGGCTTTGATTTGTAGAAGTTTCTTGGATAGTGTAATAAGCATCGTCATTAATTCCCGCTGCATGGATTACACCATGAATTTCACCGAAGTGTTCCTTAGCTAATGCTATAGCTCTTTGCATTTGTTGTTCGTTAGCGACATCAGCACTGATAACCTGAACTTCTGCACCTAATTCCTCAAGCATCATTACTTTCCGAAGTTTTTGGCTAACTTCATTGGACTGATCGTGAGTTAGCAGCCATTGAGACCATTGATGTCTTTCAGGTATGTCCTTTCGCCCGATCAAAACTAACTTAGCCTGCATTGTTTTTGCCAAGTATTCTGACATTGCTAAACCAATGCGCCCAAGCCCACCAGTGATTAAATAAACGCCCCCTTTCCTCAACTTGGTTTGGCTGGTAATGCTTTCATCTATATGTAAAGCTTCATAGATTTTAATCCAGCGATGATTTTCACGATAAGCAATTAATCTATCTGTGACTGGTGCTATTAGTTCTGTCAGCAGATAATCCATCAATCTTTGCGATTGTTTACTTCCAGATTCTGGGAAAACAATATCGACACAACAACAAGTGATATTGAGGTACTCTTGTGGGATTACATTACATGACCCTAATATGGTTGCCTTCTCAGGGCATAAATTCTCACTGCCAGTTATATCATGCACATTACTGGTAACAACCATCAGCTTCATTGGCTCAATTATATTTTGCTTTGCTAATGCTTGTGTGAGAAACAGCAGACTGTAAAAACCGAGATTTTGACAATGTTCAAAAAATTGATACCTTGATTGTAAGGGTGTTTGTTCAGATAATTCTTGACCCGATAAAATATCTTTGGGAGTAACGCTCCAAAAGTGGGCGATCGCTTGTGGTGTCCAATCCTGTTGTTGTAGTGCTTCAAGCAAAGCATCATAGTTATCCCTTTGTTGGGGATTAATTGCATATGTATAGTCATTGAGTTTCGCAAAATTATCTGCAATTCTAACGACAATCACATCCTGATCCTTTTGCTTGAGCCTTTCAGCAACCTCTACTCCTACTCCATAGGTATCAGCAAACACCAACCAACATAATTTTTGTTCCAAGGATTTTTCCTGTTGGAAAAGTTCTAGCGGTGTGGATTCTTTCCAGCGAGGAACATAGAACCAATCAGCAATATCCGGCTTTTTGTCCATTGATGGCTGTTGCATCCTAGCCAAAGTCGCATTTTGGTTTAACTCAATCCAATAGCGTTGGCGTTCAAAAGGATAGGTTGGTAAAGGAATGCGATGACGGCGCTCATTAGTGTAAAAACCAGACCAATCTACTTTCACACCAAATAGCCACAGCTTACCTAAACTATTAAGTAAAAATGCGACATCAGACTCTTGCTGTTGAGGGTGGCGAAGTGATGTCAGCACTAAAGATTCTTCTTTTTGATGCTGTTTAACAAAAGTGCTTAACGTTCGTCCTGGTCCTACCTCTAAGAATAATGTTTCGGGTGTTTTTACTAACTCAGTAATCCCTTCGCAAAAACGTACAGGCTGTCTCAGATGTTTTGCCCAATAATTAGGGTCTGTTGCTTCGGCTGTTGTAATCCAAGTACCGCTGACGTTGGATATAAAAGAAATTTTCGGTGGATTTAGTTTGACCTTTTGTAACGACCGGATGAAAGTCTCAATGATGGGTTCCATCATTTGAGAATGAAATGCGTGGGAAGTATGCAAACGTCTACAATTTACACCTATTTGTTGTAGCTTCTGTTGCAATTGGTCTATTGCTTCTGTGGAACCCGATACTACGCAGGAAGAAGGTGCATTAGTTGCAGCTAGAGATACTTCCTGCTTTAGCAGTTCTTGTACCTCCTTTTCTGGAAGCCCAATTGAGAGCATCGCACCACCAGGTAACTGCTGCATCAGTTTTCCTCGTGTTGCTACTATCCCCAAAGCACCTTCTAAAGAAAAGACTCCAGCCAAAGTAGCAGCTACGTATTCTCCTATACTGTGACCAATCATCATCTCAGGGTGTACACCCCATGTCATCCACAACTTGGCTAAAGCATATTCGATCACAAACAGCGCTGGTTGAGTAATTGCTGTTTGTTGCAATTTTTGTGTTGCTTCTTGAGCTTTTTCTTCGCTGGGATAAAGAACTGTACGCAAGTCCAAGCCCAAGTGAGGTTTGAGCAGTTCGCAGCAGTAATCAAATTGCTCTCTAAATACGGTTTCGCTCTCGTATAATTCCCGACCCATATTTACATATTGCGAACCTTGTCCGGAAAACATAAATACAATCGGACGATTACAAGGTTCTTGATAATGGGTGAAAGCTCTTTGAGGGTCTTTTAATGCATTGATTGCATCTTCTTGAGTTTGGCAAACTACCATGCGGCGATGGTTCAAAGTCCAGCGACCCACTTGCAAGGTATGAGCAACATCAGCAAGATTTAAATCTGGGTGTTCCTGGAGGTAATTAGCCAGATTATCTGTAGCAGTTTCCAGTGCTGTACTTGTCTTAGTTGAAAGTAATAATAACTGCCAAGACCTTGAAGGGCTTGAAGGTTTAGGTATAGGAGCTTCTTCTAAAATTACATGGGCATTTGTTCCACCAAAACCGAAGGAGCTAACACCCGCACGACGAGGAGTACCATTAGTTTTCCACTCAGATAATTTGTTATTTACATAGAAAGGACTGTTTGCAAAGTCTATCTGGGGTGATGGTTCTTCAAAGTTTAAACTAGGCGGGATTTGTTTGTGTTTTAAGGCTAGTACGGTTTTAATCAAGCCTGCAACCCCAGCAGCGTCATCCAAATGTCCGATATTAGTTTTCACAGAACCAATTGCACAAAAGCCCTTTTTCTGAGTTGTTTTGGTGCGAAAAGCTTGTTTCAGGGCAGCAATTTCAATCGGATCGCCCAGTGTAGTACCTGTTCCATGTGCTTCAATATAGCTAATGGTATCGGGTTCAATTCCAGCCATATCTTGAGCATCTCTAATTACCTTTGCTTGACCATTTACACTCGGTGCTGTGTAACTAACTTTATCCGACCCATCGTTGTTAATCGCAGAGCCTTTGATGACCGCATGGATGCAATCTCCATCTGCTATAGCCTCTTCTAAACGCTTTAAAACTACAATCCCTAAGCCCCTTCCTCTGACAGTTCCTTTGGCTTTCGCATCAAAAGCACGGCAATGTCCATCGGGAGATTCTATTCCTCCCTCTTGGTATAAATAACCTAATGCTTCTGAGATTGAGACTCCTCCAGCCAAAGCAATATCACATTCGCCACTAAGCAAACTTTGGCAGGCTAAATGTACAGCAACTAATGAGCTTGAACAGGTGGTTTGAACCGTATAACTTGGTCCAGTTAAGTTTAATTTGTAAGAAGCAAATGTAGTATAATAAGCTGGAGATACCCCTTTTTCTATTTGTTTATCACCAACAGAAGCAATAATATCGTTGTTTGAATAAATATTAAATAAATAATTGCTGAAATTAGCACCAGCATAAACTCCAATTGGCTTATTATAAGCTTCACAACTGTAGCCAGCATCTTCAATTGCTGTCCATGCATATTCTAAAAAGTGACGCATTGAAGGTTCCATTACTTCAGCTTCCCTAGGACTAACACCAAAGAATGAAGCATCAAACAAATCAATACCTTCAACTGCACCCTGTGCCTTAATATAGCTAGGATTTTGGAGAAGAGAAGAATCTACGCCCAAATCTTTTAGTTCTTGGTTTGTAAAAAAATGAATTGATTCTACTCCGTTTTGGAGATTTTTCCAAAAGGTATCAATATTTTTAGCTTTTGGAAAACATCCACTTAAACCAATAACAGCTATCTCTAAACCAGTTCTAATACTTAAAAAATCATTTGATTTATCCATTGAGTTTTCCATAATTTCATCCTAATAAAGCAATTAACGCCTACATGAATTCATTAATTATTTTTTTGCTTTCTTTGTTCTAAACGCTGTTTTAATCTTGTTTTTCCGGCTTCCATATTCTGATTTCGTTGATTACGTTCATAAGCAAATTCATACTCATCTTCTACTTGACTTAAATATTGCGACAAGGAGTTGATTGTCGGGTATTTAAAAAGGTCAGTTATGGATAATTTTGCTCTAAATACTTCTCGCAACTTGCTGTAGACTTGAAGCACATTTAAAGAATGTCCACCCAGATCAAAAAAGTTGTCTTGAATTCCTACTTTGTCAATCTTAAGTATTTTCTGCCATATATCGGCAATAGAGCGCTCTACCTCATTTCTCGGCTTAACATAATTAGTTTCCAGTTCTGGACGAAGATTGTCTGGTTTAGGTAGAGCTTTACGATCTATTTTCCCGCTTGGTGCTAAGGGGAGATTTTCCAACATTATAAAGGCAGAAGGAAGCATATGATCAGGTAATTTTTCCTTCAAGAAGCTACGTAATTCACTAATACTAGGTACTGGCTCTGTCTTTGCAACCACATAGGCAACTAGTACCTTATTATCTACTTCCTCTTCATAGACCGCAACTACATTTTCACGTACATTCGGGTGCTGACCCAAAAACGTTTCAATTTCACCAAGTTCAACCCGAAAGCCACGAATTTTCACCTGATGGTCAATTCGTCCGAGAAATTCAATGTTTCCATCAGGAAGCCATCTTCCTAAATCTCCGGTTTTATAAATCAAATCAGCACGATTTTTTGGTAACTTTTTGCTGGCATCTGTAAACGGATTCTCAACAAAGCTTAATTTCGTTTTTTCTTCGTTTTTCCAGTAACCAGCACCCACACCGATTCCCGATACGCAAATCTCTCCTGGAGCACCAATCGGTAATAATTTCATTTGCTCATCCAGGATGTAGAGATTTAAGTTGGCGAGCGGTTTGCCAATGGGAATAGTTCGCTGGTTTTCTGGCAAGGGCTTGTCAACGATAAACTGGGTAATATCATCAGCAGCTTCGGTCGGACCATAAGCGTTAACAATTTTGATTTCGGGATATATTTGCAGCCACTTATTTACCCAATTAACCGATACTGGTTCCCCGACAACCATCATCCATTTTAAAGACGGCAATTCTCTTTCGTTACTTGGTATCCCCGAAGTGTGTTCAAGCAACCCGCCAAATAATGCTGGTACTAATTCAACAACTGTTATTTCTTCTGATTTAAGTACTTTAAATAGTTGCTCAGGAATCGCAACAGTTTCAATATCTACTATTACCGTCCTTCCGCCAATTAAAAGCGGTGCTAAAAACTGCCAAACCGAAATATCAGTTGAAGAAGGGGCGCTTTGCAGAAAACAAAATTCCTCGGTCAATTTCAACTCATCAAACTGGGCATAAATGTGATTAACTGCACCATCATGTCTAACTATTGCTCCCTTGGGTAGTCCTGTAGAACCGGAGGTATAGAGCGTATAAGCTGGGTCGCTAGCATCATTTATTGACTCTATATTTTCTTTGGGCAGGTTAATAAAACCAAGTTGATCGTATATTGTTAATTTCTGATGATGAGTTAGTTGTATGCCTTCGGGAATAACCCCGTCTAAACAAATAATCGATTTTAATTGAAGGCAGTTATCTATTAAGTCTGTCAAAACAGTTAATAAGGAAGTATCAGTTAAGAGAAACTTAACTTCGCTATTAGATAACATATATTCAATTCGATTTGACGGATAAGTGCTATCAATCGGTACATAAGCACCACCAGCCTTATATATACCCAGAATAGCGATAAGAAAATTTATATCACGGTCTTTAAATATGCCTACAAACTCACCTTTACCGAGTCCTAGTTGACGCAGCATTATAGCCAATTGATTAGCTTTTTCATTTAACTCTTGATAAGTTAGTTTTGTTTGTCTATGAACTACAGCTATATTGTTTGGAGTTTGATCTACTTGTTGTTCAAATAATTTATTGATCGTCTGCTCAATGGGATATTCTTTAGTATTGTCATTGAATTGTTTTAACAGATGGTACTGCTCGGAGTCTTTCAATAAAATAATATCTGATATTTTAGTATCAACATTATTGATAATACTTTCAATAACATTAGTATAATATCTACTAATCAATTGGATAGTCTCATCTTGAAAAAGGTGTTCGCTGTACTCTATATTTGCACTAATATTTTCATCGTTAATTAAAAAATAAAATGTAATATCATTATTGAGATGAATTAAATTATTTTTTTTATGAATATTTTCTAATAAAACTACTATATCAAAAAGTGAACAACGGTTCGGGCTTGTCGGTATTTTTAATAAATTAATTAATTCATCAAAATAATAGTTTTGATGACTGTAAGCACCGATAACTGCATCTTTAATTTGAAACAAAAAATCCTTGAATGATATCTCAGGTGTTACCTGAATACGTAAGGGAATAACTTTGCTACTTAAATCACTTGTACCAATTTCATCATAGATTGGTATGCCTACAATAACATCATTGTTTTGAGTATATTTTTGCAGCAGTATATTCAATGCGGATACAAGTATCAAGTACATTGAAAAGTAAGAACCTTTAGCTAGCTTCATGATTGCTTGAGATAAATCATAGGATAAATCAAAGTTAAGAGACTTATTTTTAGTATTAGAAAGCGAAGGTCTTATAAAGTCGAGAATCAAGTTAGTTTCTGGAAGTTCTTCAGATAATTTATTTATCCAATAAATCTTTTGATTTAAAAAGTTATCTGGGCGTAAATTTATATTCATGATTTCTCTTTTATCACTTTCACTAAGTATTAGTTAGGATGTAAGTATTTCAAGGATGAGGTAAACTTTGGTACACTATAATTAAAAACTGTAATAGTTTAACTGTAAGAAGTAAAAGCAAAATCAAAAGATACTTCTTTTTAAGCATTAAAGTTATTCTTCCTCCTCTATCTCAAAAATTTTAGTCTTGAATTTTTATATTACAATTATTTATCATCTGTTGCAAGATGATTTCAATATCTTCAAGTATTGCCACAATAGTAGCTGTTTCAAATCTTCTAGAATCATACGAAAAAGCGATGAATAACTCTTCGTCTGGATATATCACTAGATTTAGAGGATAATTACTTTTGTAATAGGTTTTATGGTATTCAATTTTCAAATTAATTCCACGGTCTTTTGCAAATCTCTTGACTGAAAAGTCTTCCATTACAACAATACTCTCAAATAGAGGTAAACTGCGTGGAATTTCACTCCATCCATGAATTTCTGTTAATGGAGTATACTCATAGCGACGTGCCTCAACTAGTTGAGTTTGTAAATACTGGAACCATGACAATAAAGGCTGTTGGTTATCTATATTGACATAGATTGGCAAAGTATTGAGAAATACACCAGCTATCGACTCTGCTGAATTTAAATCTACTGGTCGTCCATTAGCAGTACAGCCATATAATATATCCTTGCGTCTGCTATAGCGACTGAGAAGAATAGTCCAGATACCATTAAATATAGTTGCGAGTGTAAGACGGTTTTGTATGGCTAAAGATTGTATAGTCTGTGTATCCTCTGATGATAGTTTAATCTTTTCTTCATCGTATCTTTGCTCCTGAGTGGGTGACTGGTCAATTTTTTCGATGTAAGTAAGAGGAGTAGGTGTTTTAATACCCTGTAGTGCTTTCCGCCAAAAAATTTCGGTTTTAGATATATCCTGTTGTTTCAACCAGTTAATATAATCCTTATAAGGGCGAGTAGGTGCTAGAGGTATTTGCTGATTTTGAGAAAGTGCTTCATAGATTTGTACAAACTCCTTAATTACTAATGAATCTGTCCAACCATCTATAATCATGAAATGATAACTCCAAATAAATTGGTAGTAATCATCAGCAAGACGAATTAAAGATAGACGCATTTGGCAAGACTGGGATAACTCAAACCCTTGTTTGCGATCATCATCGATAAAAGATTGCAATTGATTTCCTTGTTCAACTCTATCTAAATGACGCCAGTCATAATGAGTTAGGGGTACTTTTACCTGTTTGTACACAACTTGTAGGGGATTTTCAATCTCTTCCCAATAAAAACCTGTACGTAAAATTGTGTGTCTATCAATTACAATTTGCCAAGCTTTTTCAAAAATATCGGCGTTAATACTGCTATGGATATTATATACTATTTGAAAAAAATAAAGCTGTGATTCATTTTCGTACAGACAGTGGAAGAGAACACCCTTTTGTAGAGGTGTAAGTTCATATATATCTTCTATATTTTCTGATT
Organism: Scytonema sp. UIC 10036; assembly: GCF_009725235.1. The sequence continues at coordinate 54,508 of NZ_WJFC01000046.1, read as the reverse complement.
TCATATTTTTAAATTTTGTGGTTGATTTTTGCTAGAAACTGGTCTAATTTTTGTTTGCTCAAGTTAGCGTCTGGAAAGTCAGAAGGGGTATAAACAACTTTTTCCAAAGACTGACAGTGAGCAATGAGACGATGTAATGCTTCTATAAAATTTTCCGCTAGAGCTTCTATTGTTTCTTGTCGATGAGTATTTCGGTTATATGTCCAGTATAACTGCAATTTTTCTTTGACAAGAATTGCGGTAATGTCTAGTAAATAAGTTGGATTCTTTGGTCTACTGTAGCTAACACCTTGAGAATCTTGAGGAAGACTAAACAAAGACGAGGCTGATGTCATTTTGTCATATTGACCGAGGTAGTCAAAACTTACCTCACTTTGGGGGAAATTTTGCAGCTTTGATTGTATTTCCACTTCCTTACCTAAATACTTGAGTATCCCATAACATATACCTTTATTTGGAATATTGCGTAAGTAATCTTTAATGGTAATTAATGAATCCCCTAGGTCAGAACATTTTGTAATGTCCAAAATAACTGGGTAATAAGTTGTAAATGAGCCACAAGTACGAGATACATTTATATCTTTAAAAATTTGTTCTCGGCTATTTGTCTTAATATCTAAGCGCAGTTTATTTTCTCCTGTCCATTTTGCAAAAGCTTCTATCAAAGCCGTGATTAGGACATCCTTTATTTGGGTATTATATGCTTTGTGGATATCATCAAGTAGAGCTTTTGTTTCTTGTTTATTTAGAGATACTGATACTACATCTACATTATCTGTAACATTTCCATCTGTTGAATAGTCAACAGGTAAGCACTTGAATGGTTTTTGTATTTCTTGGAGCCAATATTCTTGCTCTCGTATTATTTCTGATGATTGAGCGTACCTCTGTAGAAGTTCTGCCCATTGCACATATGATGTCTTACTATCTGGCAAATCTATTGCTTGATTTTGACTAATTTGCTGATAAGCTGTTTGCAAGTCTTCTAGGAAGATTTGCCAAGATACATTATCGACAGCAAGGTGATGAATGGTAATCAACAGGTAGCTAGGGTACTGTGTTCCTAAGTCAAAGAAGGCAAAGCTTATAAGTGAACCTGCAAATAAGTTTAAGCTTGCTTCTAGCTCCGTAGTGACAGATTCAATAACTAATTTTTGTTCAGCCTCTGTGAGTGCAGACAAATTTACTCGTTTCAATTCAATATTACCATGATAACTTGCATAAATTTGTTTCCAGCCAAATTCTTTTTCGACAAGACGTAGGCGAAATATATCGTGATGCTGAATCAAATGCTGTAAAGCCTGCTCTAACAAATTCGGATTGCATACCTGTTGTATTTCCAGTAGTAAAGACTGGTTACAACTATCTATATTAAGCTGGTTTTGTTCAATAAACCAATGCTGAACTGGTGTGAGGTTTAACTCTTTTGTTCCTAAATCCTCTTCTGGTTGGATAGTTTGATTAATACATATATCTGTTACTAAATCAGCAATTGTTTGGTGTTCAAAGAATTGTTGAGTTGTTAACTTCAATCCTAATTGATTTGCTTTGGCTGCTATTTGAATCGCGTTTATAGAATTTCCTCCTAACTCAAAAAAGTTATCGTGAATTCCTATGGATTCGATACCTAAAATTTCTTGCCATATGTCAGCAACCATCTCTTCTAATTTATTTGTCGGTGCAATATATTCAACCCCCAGGTTTGGTCTTTGGTGTTTTAAGAATGACTTTTCACTATTTGATAATTCTCTGGTTGGCAATGATTCCAGCTTAATCCATTCCTCTACTCTAGCTTGTAAATCTCCACTTGAGACAACAACTTGAGGCAATCCACACATAGATAGTAGCCTTTCAAATGCATCTATGCTATTCGTTTTCGATGTCATGCCATATCTATATAAAGATTGATGAGATATGTCCGTCACATTTTTATCTTGCTGTTCATCTTCTATTACCCAATCATCCCAATTAAAACTGCTCCAAGGGTAAAGGCTAGTTTTGTTATAGTTATGGGTAAAAGCATCCATAAAAATGTTTGCGGCAGAATAGGATATAAATCCTAAACCCCCCAACACAGATGATAATGAAGATATTAATTGACAAAAATCTAATTCTTGTCCTTGCAGGACTTTTTCCAAAACAAATAGTCCATAAACTTTGGAATTAAATTGGGATTGTGCTTGGGCTTTGGAAGTATCGATGATTACACAACCTGCTTTCTCTCCCGCAGCATGGATAACACCATTAATAGCACCAAATTGTTGAGTGGCGATCGCAACTGCATGACGCATTTGTTTCTCATCAGCAACATCAGCACTAATGACGAGAACCTCTGCACCTAAAGCTATAAGTGACTGCACTTTGCGAATCTTGCGGCTAATACTATCATCCTCATCATGATTTGCTAGCCATTCTTGCCACTCCTCTCTTTCTGGTAGACCTTTTCGTCCAAGTAGAATTAGTTTTCCCTGTACTGTCTGAGCTAGATATTCTGCCAATAATAACCCAATATTACCAAGACCACCTGTAATCAGATAAACTCCACCTTTTCTTAACTTATTTCTACTAACACCACTTTTATCTAAACGGATTGGTTCATATGTTTGAATCCAGCGATGATGACCACGGTAGGCGACAATGTTTTCAGTTGGCTGCGCTGCAAATTCTCCAATAAGATAATCTATGAATTTATTTGATAGCTGGGTTTGAGATTCTGGAAGTAAAATATCAAAACAGCAACAGGTAATGTTGGGATATTCCTGTGGAATTACCTTACATGGACCTAATATGGTTGATTTTTCAGGGCATAAATTCTCACCGCCTGTTACATCATGTATATTGCTGGTGACAACCATCAGCTTGATTGAGTCGGTTATATTCTGCTTCACCAAGGCCTGTGTCAAAAACAGTAGGCTGTAAAAACCAAGGTTTTGACAATCTTCAAAAAATTGATACCGTAATTGTAACTGTGTTTCTTCACATAGCTCTTGAACAGATGAAGCACCGCTGGGAGTAACGCTCCAAAAATGGGCTATTCCCTGTGGAGTCCAATTCTGTCGTTGTAGTGCTTGAAGCAGGGCATCATAATCATCCCTTTGTTGGGGATTAATTGCATATGCACACTCACCAAGTTTGGCAAAATTATCTGCAATCTTGACGGTAATCACATCCTGACCCTGTTGTTTGAGACTTTCGGCAACCTCTGTTCCTATTCCATAGCTATTGACGAACACCAACCAACATGATTTTTGTTCTATCAGTTTTTCCTTTTGGAAAAGCTGAATAGGTGTGGACTGTTTCCAGCGAGGAATATAGAACCAATCAGCAATATCTGGTTGTTTGCCTAACTCTAAGGTTTCTTGCAACTTGATTGCTATAGTTGTATTTCGATTTGGCCCCAGCCAATAACGCTGACGCTCAAAAGGATAGGTTGGTAAGGGGAGGCGATGACGGTATTCATTGGCGTAAAAACCTGACCAATCAATCTTGATTCCCATCATCCAAAGTTGACCCAAGGTATTGAGTAAAAATGCTACATCTGAATGCTGCTCGTGAGGATGGGGTATTGAGGTTAGTATAGTCAATTCTTCAGTACTCAAAGTCTCTCCACAACCAACTTCTAGTAGAATTCGCTGACTGTCTTTGAGTAACTCGGTAATTCTTTCATTAAAATGTGCTGGTTGCTGTGGTTGTACCCAATATTTAGGGTCTGTTGCTTCAGCTTGAGTAATCCAAGTTCCACTAACATTAGATATAAATGGAATTGTCGGAGGATTGAGTTGAACTTTTTGTAACAACTCAGTGGAAAACTCATTCGCCACTAGTGCCAAGGCATCTTCAAGAGAAAAAACTCCGGCTAAAGTAGCAGCAACGTATTCTCCGATACCGTGTCCAATCATTGCTTGAGGCGAAATACCCCACGACATCCATAATTGAGCCAAGGCATACTCAATGACAAACAGTGCGCTTTGAGCAAAGCAAGTTTGTTGGAGTTTCTCTAGTGCGGTTTCCTTATCAGATTCGTTAGGATAAATTACGGATTGCAAATCTAACTCTAGATGTGGTCTTAATATGAGACAGCACCGTTCTACCTGGGCGCGAAACACTGACTCAGTTTCGTAGAGTTCTCTGCCCATATCTGCATACAACGCATTTACCCCAGGAAAGATGAAAGCAACGGAGCGAGTTCCTGACTCTTGCAATTGAGTTACAGCTTGTTGTGAGGTTGATTGATTCAATCCCCGAATTGCGTCTTGGACATCAGAGCAAATCAATATTCGCCGATGACTAAAGTCTCTGCGTCCGATTTGTAAAGTATAAGCGACATCTGCAAGATTAATATCGGGATGTAGCGTCAGATGTTGGCTAAGATTTTGCGTAGCAGTTGCTAACGCAGACTCGGTTTTTGCAGAGAGTACCAACAATTGCCAAGGACGAGAAGGACTAGAAGCTGGAAGTGTTGGGGCTTCTTCCATAACTATATGGGCATTTGTTCCCCCCATTCCCAAAGAGCTAACACCAGCACGACGTGGAGTTGAGCTCTTCCATTCCGTTAGCTTTGTGTTGACATAAAAAGGACTATTAGCAAAATCAATTTCAGGATTGGGCTGCTCAAAGTTTAAGCTTGGTGGAATCAATTGATGTTTTAGAGCCAGAGCAGTCTTGATTAATCCTGCAATTCCAGCTGCTGCATCTAAATGACCAATATTGGTTTTGACTGAACCAACAGCACAGAAATTCTTTTTCTCAGTACTGGCACGAAAAACTTTGGTCAGCGCGGCAATTTCTATCGGGTCGCCCAAAGCTGTACCGCTACCGTGGGCTTCAATATAGCTGATTGTTTCCGGTTCTACCTCTGCTAGCATTACCGCTTCGGCGATCGCTTCTGCTTGTCCATCGACGCTAGGCGCTGTATAGCCAACTTTCATCGCACCATCGTTATTGATAGCCGCACCTTTAATCACAGCATATATGCAATCACCCGAAGCGATCGCATCTTTAACTCGTTTGAGAACAACAACTCCTACACCATTACCAATGGTCGTTCCCTGTGCTTTGGCATCAAAAGCATGACAATGACCATCAGGTGATAGTGGCCCTCCTGGTTCATGCAAATAACCAGTTTTTTGTGGCAATCGAATGGAAACCCCTCCAGCCAAAGCCATATCGCATTGATAATTCTGCAAACTTTGGTATGCGAGGGTAGTAGCAACTAATGATGTAGAACAAGCCGTTTGAACTGTAATACTTGGACCTGTAAGATTTAATTTATAAGAAACACGAGTTGAGAGAAATCCTTTATCATTACCAATCAACTTTTGGTATGATTCCCCAGACCCTAATTGGTCGTGATTTAAATCAAAAGAGAAATAGTTATTTAAGCTAGCACCAGCATAAACACCAATCCTGCTTTCACACTTAGTTGAGTCATAACCAGCATTTTCTAAAGCCGACCAAGCGCATTCCAAAAACAGGCGATGTTGAGGATCTGTGACTTCCGCTTCTTTCGGATTCAAATCAAAAAATCCAGCATCAAATAAATCGATATTATCTAAAATACCACCAACTTTCACATAATTACTATCATTTACCAACGCTGCAGGTACACCAGCAGCAATTAACTCTTCATCTGTAAATAAAGATAATGACTCCACCCCATCTTGTAAATTCTGCCAAAAAGACTCTACGCTGATGGCTCCAGGAAAACGCCCCGCAATCCCGATAATAGCAACTCCCTCCATTAACTCATAATTTTTATCAATTTCATCTTGCTTATTCATAATCATTAAACCTTTATTGCTTTTCTTAACTTCAAACTATTGACTCTAAATCATTATCTGCTCTTTCCATCTGTGTTTTCTGGCTTCTGTGGTTCGTTTCACCAAAATTCAGCGGATCTTCAGAGAAAATTGAATTCAATATAATAGCTTAATCAATCACTTGAAAATTTACGTATCCTGGCACATCTTGAATCCGAATTAAATCATTTTCAAAAACTACCAAATTGCCATTCTTCTCAATTTCCTTAAACCCGGCAAACTTATAAGATATGTACATCATTCTGTTGCGATCATTTGATACAAACTCTGCTAAAAGACGAACATTATTGTTTTGAGCCAGCCTCATGACATGATTCAACATAATTGTCCCAACTCCCCTCGACATCACCCGACAAGACATCAGCAACAACTTGATTGTCCATATTTCTGCTTGGCATTCAATCAGAACTAAACCTATCTTCCCATAGCTACCATACTTATCTTCCAGACTGGCAATCAGCAGTTTATGGTTTTCTGAAGAGCGAAAATGATTCAGTTCATCGTAAGAATAAGTATAACCAGTTGTATTCAATTGGTTAGTTCTTAGTGTTAACTCTTCTGCACGTTGCAAATCCTCTTCTTTAGCAGAAGATATAGTGAAATTCATCTTGAGAGTAGCTAAAAATTCGTCTGCTGTGCCAACAAATTCTTTCTCTGCATTTTGACGCTCAATATCACTAATATACATCAACCTTCTAATCTGTGAATCTTCCGTAATAAACCGGGGATTCATGACAGGCATATCTAAAATTGTTCCTATCTCATCTGCGTTAATACAAAGAATTTCGGGTAAGGAAAACTTTACTTCTTCTAGTTCAAATAATTGGTCGTCGATGAAGGCGATCGCATCCAGACCAATATTCAGTAACTTAGCAATTTCTTTCAGGGAACTAGCTTTAGAGTTCCAATTTATTTGTGGATATAAAAAATACTCTTTTAAACCAAACTCTTCCAGTTTAGCTATTGCTGCAGTGTGTTCATTCTTACTAGCTATAGATTGTAGTATACCACGATTATCTAAAGTCTGAATCAAATTTACTATATTTTCTCGCAGAGAGACTTTCTCATCTTCCAGCAAAACTCCGTGCCATAGGGTATTATCTAAATCCCAAACGACACATTTAATGTTTTTTTTGTCTTTTTGTTTACTGTTTACGTCCTGCTCTTTAGTACTAATCATAGCTTAAATCCTTTCTACTAGTTTATTTTTCAAGCCTATAGAAACAGACGCTTGAAAGAACATAATCTCTATAGCCTGACTCAGAGGCAGCTATTATCTCTCCAGATGCAAAATTGGGAAGCCAATATTATTTTTAAGATTTATTTCCTCTGGTAAGTACATCATTGATGGTTTAAAGTCGAATTTGCTATTTCAATTATTGACTCGGCGATGGTAATTTATTGAATTTGAGTACTAGCTTCCATAATTGCTTACTTATTTTAGGGTATCTGTAAAATTCGTAGGTAAAATCCAACTTTTAATTAGGGCTATAGTATTCGATAAACTTTCTTTAGAAGAGGTTGCATGATAAAGATAATGAGGTGCAATATTTAGAACAGTTGATAAAAGCTTTTTTTGCATGAAAAAATCTTGAATTTTAAAATCGTAAAAAAAAGATAATGATATATTTTCATCTACTGCTGTAACATGATGCCACCAAAAAGCTGGTATGTAGAGTATTTCTCCCGGTTGAAGTATAACTTCTATTTTGTCTTGCCAAGGAAATTTGGGAAATAATTCTAAATCATAAAGATGCGGAAGTACCTTACTATGATGTGCATATCCAGTGCTATCCTCAATAGATGGATAGAATGACAAATAATCTGAAGGAGAAAATAAAAGCAATTTTTTTCTACCTCTAATTTGAGCAAAAAGATTATGCATTCCGTCAAAGTGAAGGGGAGTAGTTGAAGTATGACCTTTACTTGAGCAACCATACCAAAACTGAACAAATGGTTTCCTATTGAAGTATCCTTGATAAGTTACATCTCCAACAATTTCAGGAAACCACTCTTCAAAAGGTCCTTCACCTAAATAAAATCCTAAATCATGATTATTGTTTTTTCCATTAACTTCATTTTCTATATAGTCAATGTACTCGCTAAACTTCATTTCTTTCCTATTGACAAAGCCTTCACCATTAGCAAATTTTCTATCATTATAGAAAAAGTCTTTATCACGAACCTGTATTGACACTATTTTATTTCCACATTGTTCTCGAAGATAATTGTTAGACCATTTATTACAAGCATCCCAATGTGTAGAGACATCTTCAATTATAAAAGGTTGATATTTCTTCCACATCTCTAAAAATTGCTTTTTACTAGGATTTTTGATTCTCAAAATTTTTTCAACAGCGTGAGTTTTCATAAAACACCTATATCATTACTGGTTCAAAGTCGAATTTACTGTTTCAATTGTTGACTTGGTGGTGGCAAGTAGGTCGGTGTTAAAAATCGTCGTTATAACAAGGCAGGAGGCAGAAGGGAAGAGGTCTTTAGGCAACTTTACTTTTCATTACATTTGGTTTATTTACACCGTTCTACTTAATTTCTTGAATTTCGGCGTTCTAATTGAAAGTATGAATATGTCTTAAACAGAAGAAAAAAAAGCAAATAATCGTTGTTTAATCTTTTTATCGTAAATAAACCTTTTCATCTTCCAGCAAAACTCCATACCATAGAGTACTATCTAAATCTCAAACGACACATTTAATCAAATTTTCATCTTTATTTTACTATTTACGTCTTGCTCTTTAGTATTAATCATAATTTAAATACTTTCTGCTAATTTCTTTTCCTTAACAGTAGGAACATTGGATAAAAGATAATCTTGATAACCTGATTCTGCGATAGTAATTTCTTGAATTTGAGTACTACCTTCAATAATTTCCATAATTTTCGAGTCGCGCAAATATCTTTCTACGGGATACTCACTACTACAACCGTTACCACCGTGAATCTGTACAGCATCACTTGCTATTTTAGTCGCTCCTGTGGATGCAAAGTACTTGGCAATAGAAGTCTCTATAATTGAGTTGGGATTGTTAATCTCTTTGAGATAACCAGCTTGATAACATAACAGTCTCGCTGCTTTCACGTTAGTTATCATCTGAGTAATCTTTTGGCGAATTAATTGATGTTCTTTAAGATAAACACCAAACTGTTTTCGCTCGTTTGTATACTTAACACAAGCTTCCAAACAAGCTTGAGCAATACCTACACAACCTGTTGCTACGCTATATCTACCATAATCCAGTGCAGAAGAAGCAATGTAGGAGAATCCAAAGCCTAATTTACCTACTAAATTTTCTAGAGGAACGTGACAGTTATCAAAATGCAATTCTGCAGTCATTGAAGCCCTTATACCTAAAATACCAGACATCGGTTTTACTGAAAGTCCTGGGCTATTTTTTTCAACTACAAAAGCACCTGCTTTCCCCTCGCATTTGGCAAAGACCAAAAAGACATCTGCTATTTGCCCATAGGTAACCCATTTCTTTTGCCCATTTAAGACATAAGCATCACCAGCAAGTGTTGCTGTTGTTTCTACACTTTTAGCATCGCTACCTACATTTGGTTCGCTTAATGCAAAAGCAGCAATGATTTCTCCTGATGCAAACTTGGGAAGCCAATACTCTTTTTGAGATTTATTTCCCCATTTACACACCGCTTGGGAAACCATGTTGTGAACTGTCAGTAAACTTCGTACCGAAGAACATCCGCGTCCAATTTCCTCGTTGAGTATGCCATAGGTAATCATGTCCATTCCTTTACCACCATATTCTTGGGGCAATATGGCACCGAGAAAACCAAGTCGAGCTATTTTTTTAATTAGTTCTGGTGGAGTAAATTCTTTCCTATCCCATTCGCCAGCACTAGGACATATTTCTTGATTAACAAAAGCTCTAAATTCAGCTTGATCGTTTTTTTGTTGAGCAGATATTTCTAGTTTCATAGTACCATTTATGCCTTAGAAAATGGCAATTTCTATTTTATGACTGTACAATAATAGCAGTTTTGTGTTCTATTAAATTGGTAATAGAATTTATTGTCCGGAAATTTTCAAATTCTAAGTCCTCATTCTCAATAGATATCTGAAACTCTTGCTCTACGAATAAAACAAGTTGCATGGCAAACATGGAATTGACAAAACCTAGAGCAAAAATGTCTTCATCTGGTTGTAAATCGTGATTGCCGAAAAATTTTGACAGGAAAGTTTTGATTCTAGCTTGAATTTCGTTCATGATTCTGAGATTATTCCTATTTATTGATATACGTAAAATCCTTTACCACTTTTTCTACCATGCAATCCTGCATCCACCATTTTTTTGAGTAAGGGGCATGGTCTGTATTTACTATCGTTAAAGTTTTCGTACAAGACTTCGATAGAAAATAAAATGGTGTCTAGCCCAATCAAGTCTGCTGTTTCTAAAGGACCCATTTTGTGACCGAAACAGCCTTTAAAGATTTTGTCTACATCTTCTGCTGTCGCAACTTGGTCTTGTAACAGAAAAACAGCTTCGTTAATAGTTAACATTAACACGCGGTTGGAAACAAAACCGGGTGAATCATTCACAATGATGCATTCTTTTCCCATTTGAGCTAGCATTTTTTTTGCTGTCTCAATTGTTAACTCAGAAGTATGGTAGCCACGAATCATCTCCACCATTGGCTTCATCGGTACAGGATTCATAAAGTGAATACCAACAACCTTATCAGCACGTTTTGTAACTGAAGCAATGCGGGTAATAGGAATTGCTGATGTGTTAGCAGCGAATACGCAATCTGCTGGACAAATAGAATCTAGTAGTGAGTATACCTGCTTTTTAATATCCCATTTTTCGGTGACATTTTCAACTACAAAATCTGCATTTTCTAAAATTTTATAGTTTGTAGAAAACTCTATTTTTTCTATGATATCATCTGGATTTTCTTTGCGATGCCTTTGGCGGGCTTCGCCTACGCTTTTTTTGAAAAAACTTTGAAAGCGAATATTATTCCTAATTTCGTGTTTAGCTTTATCTAGGATATTTTCTGAAATATCTACCAGGATAACTTGATGACCTGTTTGAGCGAGGTTTTGTGCAACCCCTATCCCCATTACGCCTGCACCGACAACACCTACTGTTTGAATGTTCATAACTTCAATTTATCATCCTCTAAAAACGCCAACAGTTTGACTTGGGTCACATTACCCCTGTAGTACAAAAACCTTGCTATTTAAGACGCTGGGAATCGATGTTAGGATCGGGTCGCAAATTTTCTGGCACATTTTCCGGAATCTTCCACATATAAATTACACTATGTTTATCTTCTAAACTACAATTATCTTCTGGCTGACAATCAGCTTCTTCTATATGCTCGTAGTCTACCCAGTCTCCCATATGATGTTGGAAAGATACTACACGAGTACCAGGTTTAAGTTGCTTAAATAATTGTGGTCTCAATTTTATGTTAACTCCGTCATCCAAGTACAGAGTCACGACTGTTGCATCCCTGAAGTCACTTTTAAAAATGTCTTGCTGAAGGAACTTGACTTTATCGGTTACACCCGCGTTTTTAGCGTTTTCATTTGCTGTTTTGACAAGTTCTGGGTTGATATCTATACCGACACCACGAGCACCAAACTTTTTCGCCGCAGTGATGGGAATCCTACCGTCGCCGCTACCAAGGTCATAAAGTATATCATCCTTGCCTACCTTTGCTATTTTCAGCATTTTATCTACTATTGCTTGAGGTGTGGGTTCGTAAAATGCACCATCTAGGTAATCTGGATCTCCTTTGTTGGGTAGACTTTCGGGGGTCGATTGCTGAACTTCTACCGTATTGGAGTTTGTTGTTGCAGGATTGGTGTTGAATTCGGAAGTTGTTTGTTGGGTACAGCCTGCAACTAAGAGGCTACCTACACTCATAGTGACAAGAAAGATTTTTAAAAGTGAGTTTGCTAACATGATATTTAGATATTTGTCTCCTATTAGGAATGTGACTTGATGCAAGAAAATATTTAAACTTTTTTCTTTTCTCTGATATTTGAATGGTGCTGACTACTGGAAATGCGGTAGTTAAGCAGTAATACAGGTATGCCTGTAAGTAAAACTACGATTCCCAGACGTGCGCCGGAACCCGTGTAAGCAAGGCTGGATTGCAGCATATATCCACAAATTGCACAAAAAAGCAAGGGGATCACAGGGTAGAGAGGGACTCGGAAGGGACGTTGTGTTTCTGGTTCTCGGAAACGTAGAACTAAAAGACTGACTGCTGAGAGTAGGAAGAAAAACCAGAAGACGGGTGCAGTGTAATCTACCATTGTGCTAAAGCCTTTACGTTGGATTGCACCATAGACTACCAGGAGGATGGCGATCGCACTTTGCAAAATCAGGGCTTTGCTAGGTGAGGAAGTGCGTTTTCCCCACTTGCCCAAAAATCCCAGCACTAGAAAGTCTCGCCCTAAAGCATAGTTAGTCCGCGCTCCTGTAAAAATAGTAGCATTGGCTGTACCCAAGGCAGAGACTGCGATTAGGAAACTCACAAAGACTGCACCGCTATTTCCCCAGGCACGACGCATTAATTCGGCTGCTGGTGCTTTGGACACTTGCATTGCTACTAGTCCCAAGCCGTGCAAGTAAGCAAAGTTAATTAGTAGATATATGGCTGTGATGATAATGATACTTCCTAATAATACCAATACCATATTTCGTTTTGCTTCGCGCACTTCGGCGGAAATATATGCAGCTTCGTTCCAACCGCCATAGGTAAGCAAGACAAATACCATCGCTAAACCAAAATTACCTGTTTGATTGCTAGATGCATTCGCAAGGCTGGTGCTTTGCTCCATCGCTTCATTCCCACCTTGGGTTGTTGCAAGAACGATTCCAGCGACAATCACCAACAGTAATCCTAAAATTTTGGCTACTGTTAACCAGTTTTGCGCCCGTTTACCTTGCTTTAAACCCAGTAAATTTATGACTGTCAAGAGTGCGATCGCTCCACTGGCGTACAAGGCTGAAGAAAACTCCCCCAAAGGTAACATCTGGGAAGCATAATCACCAAATACAAATGCTAGCAGGGCGATCGAGCCTGTCTGAATTATCGCCATCCGCGCCCAAGCAAACAGAAAGGCTAAATTCTTACCGAAAGCCCGCATCAGGTAATAATATGTACCACCCGCATCCGGATAGGCTGTGGCTAGCTCTGCGTAGCACAAAGCACCAATCAAAGACATGACTCCGCCCAAAAACCATGCAAATATCGTAACTCCAGCATCTTGGGCATTTGCTGCTACTAAAGTTGGCGTTTCAAAAATACCTACACCCACCACCATTCCAACAATCAAAGCTCCTGCATCGATTGTAGAAAGTGTAGGTTTCGGTACTGTTAGTTTTTCTGACATAACATAATCGTGGATGTCTTAATATTAGCTATGTAATTCAGACGAAGGAACTAAGCTTGGCATACTTTTTGAGCCGATACAAATCCCGCCCAATCTATGTGTGCTCCTGCTATCCAAAGCCTACCCAATGTTTTCAGTAAGAATGCCAGATCTGGTTTTTTATCGTAGGAATATCTGAGAGTGGGTAAGATAATCTGACTTACCGCTGGATTATCTTCTATGCATTGCAGCGCAAAGCTACCTAGAGTCTGTCCAGGGCCTACTTCCAACAAAATTGGATATTGTTTTTTCCACAATTCTTGTATACCCGGAGCAAACAATACAGGTTGACACATATGCTTAACCCAATAATCGGGATTTGTAGCTGATGCTGCTGTTATCCAAGTTCCTGTGACGTTAGATATATAAGGAGTTTTTGGGGCTTGCAGGTTAAATGTTGTTACCAACTTATGTAAATCAGAGGCAGCACCCTCCATCATGTGAGAGTGAAAAGCATGAGAAGTTTCTAGACGACGACAAGCTAAACCTTCTTTAGTTAACTGTTGTTCCAAAGCTTTTATAGCATCGGTTTCACCAGCGATTACACCCATAGATGGGCCATTGACCGCACAAAGTGAGAGTTTGTCATTGAGTAGGGAAGATATCTCTGTTTGCGAAAGTGGAACTGCAAGCATTGCTCCACTTGGCAATTTTTGAATCATCTGCGCTCTTGCAGCAATCAGTGTTAAACCCTCTTCTAAAGATAAAACCTCTGCCAAAGTTGCTGCTACATATTCACCTATGCTATAGCCTATCATTGCTTGAGGACGAATTCCCCAGGATATCAATAGCTGCGCTAAGGCATATTCAATCACAAAAATGGCTGGTTGAGCGAGGTGAGTTTGATTGAGTAAAGATGTTGCAGCCACAGTCAAAGCGTCCGCTTGTGTCTGGCTGCGACCTAACATTTTTCGTAAATCTAAGCCTTCAGAATTTTCTAGAGACAACTGCTGGTCTTGCTGAGAAGCTCTTTTAGGATAAATTATATCTCGCAAATCTTGATTGAGAAGCGGTTTAAGAAATTCACAACAGTAGTCAACTCGATCCCAAAATATTGGTTCACCTTGGTAAAGTTCCCAAGCCATATTTACATAATGAGTACCAAGTCCAGGAAACATAAAGGCTAGAGGACGTTCTTTTGTTTCTTGGATATTGGTAAGTATCCGCTTGGGATCTTCAAGTGCAACTAGAGCATCTTCTATATCCTGACAAACAACCATCCGCCGATGCTTAAAAGCCTGTTGTTCGCGTTGCAATGTATGAGCTACATCCGCAAGGCTTAAGTCAGGATGCTGTCTCAAATAATCTGCAAGGTTTACAGTAGCAGTTTTTAGTGCTGAGTCAGTCTGAGCAGAAATTACTAATAGCTGCCAAGGACGAGGAGGGATAGAAAGCATTATTGATAAACTCCAAAATTGCCACTTAACATCAGCGAGAATTATTTCTTGATTTCCTCATAAGTAATTGTTTTTGTTTCTGACGCACTTCTATTTGTTTTTGCACACGATCGCGCATCGGTTCAAAAATAGATTTCTCTTCTGTTGTTTGACTTAAATATTGCGCTAAAGAGTAAATAGTTGAGTTCTGAAACATCGTCACTACTGATATATCTTGCTGCAAAATTGTACGCAGTTTGTTATTAACTTGAAGCATCAGTAATGAATTCCCGCCTAAATCAAAAAAGTTATCATGAATACCCACTTTACCTAGATGCAGCACTTCTTGCCAAAACTTGGCAATCTGCTGTTCCATTTCAGACTGGGGTGGCTTAAAAGTCGCTGTTAACTCTGGACGCTGATTGTCTGGTGCTGGTAAAGCACGACGGTCTATTTTGCCATTAGGAGTCAAAGGTAAAGCATCTAACCCGATAAAGGCAGAAGGAAGCATATATTCGGGTAGTTTTTGTTTAAGAAATCCCCGTAGTTCATTTACAGAAAGCTTAGCATTCTCATGAGTAACTAGATATGCAACTAGACGATAGTCATTTGGTATATCTTCTCTAGCTACTACTACCGTTTCTCGTACCTGTGGATGTTGCTCTAATAAAGCTTCAATTTCTCCTAGTTCAATACGGAAACCGCGAATTTTCACTTGATGGTCAATTCTGCCCAAAAATTCAATCTTGCCATCTGTTAGGTAACGCGCCAAATCTCCAGTTTTATAAAGACGTTTTCCTGATTCAAAAGGACTAGGAATAAACTTTTCTCCAGTTAACTCAGGTCTATTCCAATAACCTCGCGCCAGTCCAACACCGCCAATATGCAATTCACCTGGAACTCCAACAGGAACTAATTGTTGATGTGAGTCTAAAATATAGAACTGGGTGTTGGCAATGGGACAACCAATAGAGCTAACAGCCTGCTGTTGCTCTTTATATTTTACATGAAGTGCAGCAGACCAAATAGTGGTTTCTGTCGGTCCATATAAGTTCCACACTTCTTGACCTCGTTCTAGCAATTGATGAGCAAGTGAAGAGTCGAGGGCTTCACCACCACAAAGAATTTTTATGCTATTCTGGCTTTGCCACCCAGCAGTTACCAGAATTCTCCAAGTAGCAGGGGTAGCTTGCATAACTGTTACATCATTGGAGACTAATTCTTTTAACAACTGAGTGCCATCGGCGATCACCTCTTGATTAACTAATACTAAACGAGCGCCAACAATCAGTGGCAGGTACAATTCTAGTGCTGCAATGTCAAAAGATAACGTGGTGACAGATAGGAGAATATCTTCCTTAGCGAGTCCTGGGATTTGACGCATGGTACTTAGGAAATTAACCACAGCACCGTGAGGAATTTGTACTCCTTTGGGTTTCCCAGTTGAACCAGATGTATAAATTACATAGGCTAAATTTTCTGGATTCACATTACTGACTACATTTTCTGCACTGTAATCAGCAAACGCTGTACTGTCGGTGTCTATACATACTAGTTGTGCCGAATTTGGTGGTAAGTCATTAACTAAATGAGGATGTGCTAACAATACCGATACCTGAGAATCTGCCAAAGTAAAAGCCAAGCGCTCTTTCGGATAGGCTGGATCTAGGGGCATATAAGCACCCCCTGCCTTCATAATGGCTAGTAATCCTACCACCATTTCAATAGAACGCTCCATACAGATACCAACCATAACATCTGGCTTCACGCCTAGCTGATGCAAGTAGCGTGCCAGCCGATTTGCTCGGTTGTTTAACTCTCGGTAAGTTATTTGTTGCTTTTCAAAGATAACAGCAATGTCAGACGGCGTTTTCTCTACCTGGGCTTCAAACAGTTGATGAATGCACTTATCTTGTGGATATTCTTTCTTGGTATCATTCCACTCCACTAGTAACTGCTGTACTTCAGGTGGCGTTAATAATTGCAATTCTGAAATACGTTGTTTGGGATCGCTAACTATGCTTGACAGTAAAGTCTGGAAATGTCCCAGCATCCGGGTAATGGTATCTGGATTAAATAAATCTGTGTTGTACTCACAAGTCGCAACCAAACCTTGCTCGGAATTCTCCATGAACAATGTCAAATCAAACTTAGATGTGCCGTTGTAACCTTCTTCATAAGTCACTGATACATCCGATAGACTTAGATTGGGTTTTGGCACATTTTGAAGAACGAACATCACCTGAAACAGTGGATTGTAGCTCAAGTCTCTGTTTGGCTGTAATTCTTCTACTAATTTTTCAAAAGGTAAGTCCTGATGAACATAAGCTTCTAAAGCTGTTGACTTCACCCGCGCTAGCAAATCCTGAAAACTCAGGTCGCCAGAAAAGTCTGTACGCAGTACCAAAACATTAACAAAAAATCCTATTAATGACTCAATTTCTGCTCGGTTACGACTGGCGATTGGCGAACCGACTACAATATCAGTCTGCCCTGTGTAGCGATAAAGCAAGATTTTGAAGGCTGTAAGCAAGGTCATAAACAAGGTTACGCCTTCTTCATGGCTCAGTTTCTTCAGTGCTTTTGTCAGAGTTTGAGACAGAACTAATTTCGCTTGAGCACCATTGAAGGTTTGAACTGGCGATCGCGGTCGGTCGGTCGGTAAGTTCAATACTGGCAAATTTCCACTTAACTGCTGCTTCCAGTACTCTAACAAAGGTTGAATTTGCTCGCTTTGTAACCACTGGTGCTGCCAATAAGTAAAATCTACATATTGAATGGGTAATTCAGGAAGTGGAGAGGGTTTTCCTTGCGAGAATGCTTCATACAGTGCTGCTAGTTCTTTAATAAGGACTTTTGTAGACCATCCATCTGCAATAATATGATGCAGTGTCAGGAGTAGTTTGTACTCTTGTTCGGCGTTTCGTAGAAGTTTTGCACACCAAAGAGGTTCCCTCGACAGATCGAAGGGTTGTTGAGCGATGAGAGTGGATAAACGTTGTACTTCTTTTGTGCGCTCGCTCTCTGATAATTCTCGCAAGTCCTCAACTGACAAAGTTAAAGCTACATCTGATTTGATAACCTGAACGGGTTTGCTTTCATTGACTATAAAGTTAGTCCGTAAAACTTCGTGGCGTCTGATGATTTCGTTTAGGCTTTTCTCTAGTACAGCTACGTTAATATGTCCTGTTAGGTTAATAATGATAGGAATATTATATACAGGGGAGTTCAGAGCTAGTTGATTGATAAACCACAATCGCTGCTGGGCAAAAGAGAGAGGATGAAAGGAAGTAGTTTTTTGCACTTGAGAAACGGAGGGTTTATCAGCCTCTGTTGTTAGAAGAGCAAGTATTTTGATGGAAAGCGATCGCGCACTCAAGCCTTCAAAGAAATCAGCAACAGATACAGTCACTTCCAAGTCAACCTCTATTCGATTTTTTAACTCAAAAACTTTTAAAGAATCGAGTCCTAAAGTACTAAGTGGTTGTTGAGAGTTGACGGATTGCGGTGTGATTGAAAGCACACGCGCTACTTGTTCTACTAAATAGGACTCTAACAACGGCTGACTCTCTTGTGGGGTAAGCGCCAAGAGAGCGTCGCGTTGCAACCTATTTTCCTGGGTTTCAACATCAGCTGTTTTGAGGATGCTGCTACCAACTACATCCAATTTGCCAGCCAAAAAATCTGCTTTAGTAGCGCGGCGTTGAATCTTACCACTAGAGGTTTTGCAAATACTACCTGGTTTAATGAGCACTACCGCATACACTTCCACCTCATGTTCTTCGGTGACTGTTTGACGGATTGCTGCGATCGCTTCATCAATATTCGGTTTAGCGCGAAACTCCAATTCTTGCACCACAACCAGCCGTTCTTCATGACCCACTTCCACGGAAAAAGCAGCATTACTACTTAAACGCAATGAAGAGTGACTGCGCTCAGCTGTCAGTTCTATATCCTGTGGGTAGAGGTTGCGACCCCGGATAATGATTAAATCTTTGGCTCTCCCGGTGATAAAAAGCTCTCCATTGTGCAAAAAGCCTAGATCCCCAGTTCGCAAAAAAGGTCCTTCTCCTGTGTCTTGCAAGTAGACATGGAAGGTTTGTTCCGTTTCTTCTTGACGATTCCAATAACCCCGAGCAACACTCGCTCCTGATACCCAAATTTCCCCCACTCTGTCAGAAGCACACAGAGTTAGTGATTCTGGGTCAGCAATCACAATTTTTGTATCCAGCCACGAATGTCCACATCCTACTAAATGGCTAACATTCTCGGTATTTTCAGATGCTTCCACAACTTGGTTTTGTTCTAAAGCATTTGCTTGAACAGTACAGTAAATCGGTTCATCTTTCACATCACCGCCTGAAACCATCAAAGTGGCTTCAGCCATACCATAACAGGGATAGAAAAAGCTAGACTGAAAACCACAGGGTTTGAAAAATGTTGCAAACTTCTCCAAGGTTTCTTGGCGAATCGGCTCTGCTCCACTGTAAGCGCTACGCCAACTGCTTAAGTCAAGAGTTTCCCGTTGTTCTGGAGTAATTTTGTTAACACAATGCTCGTAGCCAAAGTTGGGACCACCACAATGAGTTGCTCTGTAACGCGTAATTGCTTGAAGCCATCGAATTGGTCTCTGAATAAAAGCTCCGGGCGGCATCAAAACACCCAGAAATCCCGTATACAAGGGTTGGATAATCCCATCAATCAGTCCCATATCATGGAAACTAGGTAACCACGTAACGGACACACTTTCTGGTGTGAGTTCAAACGCTTGCTTTATGTACTCCGAATTGTGTAGCAAATTGCCATGACTCACCATCACTCCCTTCGGCATTCCTGTAGAGCCTGATGTGTATTGTAGAAAGGCTAGAGAATCTTGATGAATAGCAGGATGTTCCCAAGAGTCTTCTATTTCCTGTGCTAGGTTGTCAGTCGTTAGCCATCGCAAATCCTTTAAATTCGTTTTTTGAGCAAGCAGAGATTGTAATTTAGACAACAGAGTGGTTGTAGTTAGCGCAACACGAATTTGTGCATCTGAGACAATCGCCTGTACTCTGGGGGTGTTGCGCTGATTGTGCGGCGGGTAAGCAGGAACCGCTACGACTCCTGCATACAAGCAACCAAAAAATGCCGTTAAGTAATCTAGACCGGGCGGATACAGCAGTAAAGCACGTTCACCACTTAACCCCAAGTCTTGGAGTTGAGATGCGATCGCCCGAGAGCGCCGATCCAACTCATGGTAAGTCAGCGTCGATTCTAAAGTCTCTCCGTCTTCAAGGAAGGTGAATGCTTGTGTGTGCGGTGTTCTGGAACTGCGATCGCGCAGAACATCAACAATTGTCGCATACTGATGGGAAATGTTTTGTAATTTATTGAAAATTTGAGTCATTTTCTGCCTCAAGCAATCAGATATACGCTTTCAATGGTTAAACAGGGCAAGCTCAATGACAAATTCAACCCTCTCTTGAGAAGAGACACTGCCTTTAAGCCTTCATAATTAATGTTTGGAAAATTTTTCTCTGATAAACCTCAACAGTTACTTTACAGAATCTATAGCGCAACCACCCAGATAGCCACGCAGGTCTTGGTTCTAACTTGTTGCTATTAATTTTCAGTTAACTCTTTTTACTCTACGGGCATTTTATTTTTTTTGCAACCTCCGGAGTTATAGACAAAAGTTATCAATGTTTTCTCTAACTATCTGGTGCCACTAATTTGCCAAAAGTTATGACTTTTGATAGATGATAAATACAAAATCTCTAAATTTTGCTTGTCTCGCTCTAGTCTACAGATTCTGTGTAGTCTTAGTTACTGAGATGAACTCACCAAGAAGATTTGATAGCGCAATGCTTTCTTTTAAAATACGGTGAATTGTTTAGTGTAGAAATACACAAGAGGCTTCCAAGGTTTGGCTGAATACCGACTTAACATAACGGCTAAATCTCATCAATAAGTGATAAGAAGTAGCAATAATTAGGTTAAGATTTCCTCTGTTTGTGTAAATTTTTATTTGTTGTAGTCTCATTGGGCTTGCTTTACTCAGTGCAAATAACTTTTAATAATCTCTATCCTGCTTGCGTAACTAGCTGCAGATTCAGTGGCGTGATGGAGTTCAGACAGAAACAATGAAATTAGGGCAACTTGTTCGGTGTCTGTTGCTAACAGGCGCGATCGTAGTCTTGGTCACAACTCCTAGTAGAAGTGAGGAAATATTATCAACTAACCGGAAAAACAATACGGCATCTACTGACAAGAGCGTCAGTTCTACTCGACTTGCACCTATTGTGACCAAAGCGCAGCTTGTTGAGGCGACTAGAAAGATTCGGCAACTCAGTGAAATAGAGCGTCCCATCACCAGCGCCCAAATGCTACTAGTGCAGTCGCCAGCACCCCAAACAGAATCGGCGTTGCATAATAGAGGGAGGATTTGAGGTGTTCTACTATGCAATGTCCATACTGCGAGTCTACGGAGATTCTGAAAAACGGCAAGCGAAGAGGTAAACAAAACCACAAGTGTACTAATTGTGGTCGTCAATTTATAGATGTTTACAGTCCGCCGAGAGGGTACTCAGATGAAGTAAAAAAAGAATGTTTAAGATTATACGTAAATGGCATGGGATTCCGAGCTATCGAGCGAGACAAAGGGGTTCATCATACGACCATAATTAACTGGGTTAAACAAGTTGGCTCGCAACTTCCAGACGCACCGGAATTTCAAGAGATACCAGAAGTTGGTGAATTAGATGAGCTAGAAACCTTTGTAGGGTCAAAAAAAACAAAGTTTGGTTATGGACAGCGGTAAATCATTTTCGCCCAGGAATTTTAGCTTGGACTCTTGGCGATCGCAGTAGTGAAACGTTTAAATTTTTGTGGAACATTGTTTCTTGTTGGGAATGTTATTTTTACGTAACAGATGGTTGGGTAGTTTACCCTTGTTTTATTGATCCAGGCGACCATATTGTTAGTAAAACCTATATGACTAGGGTTGAAGGCGAAAATACTCGCCTACGTCATTATCTGGCAAGATTACGGCGAAAAACACTATGTTATTCAAAATCCGTGGATATGCTTAAACACTCAATTAGATTACTACTTCATTACTTAAAGTATAGAGAATTACCCGTATTTACCTAATCATCCCGCATTTATGCAACGCCATAATTATCATTAATAATTTTTTGACTGAAGATAATTATCAATTAACTCAGTCAATCAAGTAACTGAAATCACAGTCATCAAAGTAAAATCCTGCCGTCTGTCATCTCTTGTTGTAAAGAAAATCTAATAATTCTTTGCAATTGCTGAGTCATCTCCTGTAAGATTTATTCTCAAGTAGCTCATTACCGATCTCAGTAACTAGCAGCTATTTGCTAAATTATTGAGAGTTAATGGCAGATAGGGAGTAAGTGTAGGGGTGGCAAATGGTGTTAAGGCAAATATTGAAAATTTTATTGCTTACAAGCTCTATTTGGTTCTGCGTTGCAATCCGTGCAACTGCTCAGCAAGTACCCTCTCAACACAGACAAAATTCTTCTGCGATCGCTCTTGTATTACTCAATCCTAGGACGATTAGAGAGATTCCACGATTAGGGGAAGTAGAACTTCCTCACACCAGCACTCAACAGTTAATACAGTCGCCAACACCAGAAACAGCACCAACTCCTGAAGTAGTGCAAGTGACTTTCGTAAAAGCTAATCCCACTGATAACTGTCCGTTTGCTCCTGTACGATCTAAGTTTTCAAATTACTGACGACAGAATGGGTTTTTTAGGCTTTGCCAAAATTGCGATGCGGAAACCGCCATTTCGCGAGCGCAAAAAAGTAGTTCATTGGACCTATAAAAGACAAATAAAAAGAGACCCCACTCTCCACGGCTGACTCCCCTCTAGCTTGGCAAACAAAAATATTTCAACGTACCTACTATGAAATCTAAAAAACTACGCGACTTGGTATTTACCCTACACCGCTACATCGGTTTAGCGGTGGGACTGATTGCAATTATTGTCGGCTTAACTGGTAGTCTATTAGTTTTCCACTCCGAAATTAGCAACTTCGAGCAGCATCGTCGAATTGGCAAAATTACCCCTCAAGGTACACAACTCCCAGTTGAAGTTGTCCTGAATACTGTGAAAAAGACATATGCCAATCAACCAGACGCAACTCTCCAGACTATTATTCTGCCCTTGAAGCCAAATGAGCCGATAAATGTTGTCCTAAAAACCAAGGAAAAGGACTGGACAGAAAACTACGTTAACCCTTACACAGGAGAGATTCTCGGCAATAACTTGCAGCCAAGTTTTGTGAATAAGTTTTTTGAAATCGTCTACCCACTCCACTATACTCTCTTAAGTGGTGACATGGGCTATAAGTTTGTTGGTATTATTGGTTTACTGATGTCTTTCATGAGCATAACAGGTATTATTCTTTGGCCCGGTTGGCGCAAGTTGATTTCCGGCTTCAAAATTAAGTGGAATGCCCATCCCAAGCGGGTTAACTTTGATGTTCACAAAGTGGCTGGCGTTGTCACAGCAGTTTTTCTCCTGTTTGCATTTTTTACAGGATTTTGCTGGAGCTTTGCTGAGTTCGTCAACCCAATGATCTACGCTGTCACCTTCAGCAAGAAGCAAGCAGATCCAGTATCTGTTCCCCTGACAAGTCAGGAAGCGCTCGGACTTACAGAACAATTAAAAACCGCTCAAGCTGCTTTACCAGATGCAACGCTCAGGGGAATTTATTTTCCTGACAAACCAGAAAAAGCCTTAATGGTTCGCTTGAAGCTTCCCCAAGAAAATGCAGATTATGGTCAAAGCATTGTTTATCTCGACCAATATAGTGGTAAAGTTTTGCGAGTAGATAGTTCTTTAAAGCTATCATTGGGCGATCGCATCCTCAATTCTTTTGTCCCTTTACACTTCGGTACTTTCGGTGGATTACCAACGCGCATTCTCTACGTGTTTGTTGGACTTGCACCGTTAATTTTGTTCATCACTGGCTTTGTGATGTGGCGGTATCGTTATCGAGCTAAATTTAGGAGTAGCGATTCTACAATAGAACTGTCACCCACACGCCGTAATCAATTGACAATTGATAGTGACAAAAAAAGAGGCGAGTCTGCCCCCTAAAATCGGGATGTAATGCTCAAAGTCGATTATGAGAAACAAGATTAAATCACGACAGAGCGATCGCCTAGCTGGCAAATTGGCGTAAAATGGTGTAGGTAAATACTTTATCGAAACAGACAGAACCCAACGGCACTCACTGATTCTTAAAGACGTTGCTTACTTAGTATCAGCACACACGGAACTTTTACCTCATGCTGATAAGCTAGTACGTGCTTATGAAGAACAATTCTTACGCCGTCTGAAAAAAGGTCAATGCTTTCAACAACCTTATTTTGGCTGTCGTGAGTTTGTGGCTCACTTTGAACCCCCAGATGGCACAGAAGAACCCATTAATTTGGATTGCTCCTTCGGCTGTATGCTCCGTGACATTGACTTTATTCGAGATCCCGATGGACTTATTTTCTTTACTCACCAGGATCGCCAGCCTTGCAGACGGTTCAAGGTAAGGCTGTTGCCCAATTCTTCCAGGCAGAACTCAAAAAAGGTATGTTGATTTGTAGGGATTAAAAACTCAACAACTATGGCATACTCAATAGCTCAGCCGTTATCGGAATAAACTGGACACACAACAGATTTACTATTTAGACAATGTTTTATGACAAAAACATACGGTAACTCTTCTTTACTATCTAACATTACTGAGCAAGAACGCCAAGGATTACAGCGTTTAGCAGATTACTCCAACATTAAGTCTCTTCCAGAAATTTGGCCATTGGCAGCAAAGCGATTTAATGATATTGTCGTCCTTCGCGACCCTCATGCTAAACCAGAAGTCATTTTGACATTTACTCAACTCAATCAACAAATTCAACAATTTGCTGCTGGCTTACAAGCATTAGGGGTGAAAGCCCTTGAGCGTGTCTCCCTGATTTCGGATAATAGTCCTCGTTGGTTCGTTGCAGATCAGGGCATTATGACTGCAGGGGCGGTTGATGCGGTGCGTAGCTCCCAAGCTGAACGAGAAGAACTGTTATTTATCATCGCCAATAGTGGCAGCACGGCGCTGGTTGTGGAAGATTTAAAAACTTTCAATAAGTTACAAGAGCGTCTTCACGAGCTGCCAATTCAATTAGTCGTCTTACTTTCAGATGAAGCCTCCCCGACAGACGAAACCCTAAAAATAGTTAACTTCACTCAGTTGTTGGAAATTGGGGCAAAGCGTAGTTTGACACCAGTAAAGCAAACCCACGATACTTTGGCGACACTCATATATACTTCTGGTACCACAGGCAAACCCAAAGGGGTGATGCTTTCTCACGGCAATTTGATACATCAGGTGATAGTGTTAGGGACAGTACTGCAACCGCAACCAGGAGACATAGCCCTCAGCATCCTTCCTACTTGGCACGTTTATGAACGGACGGTTGAATATTTTTTACTTTCTCAAGGTTGCACGCAAATCTACACCAACTTACGCTTTGTCAAACAGGATTTGAAAGAATTTAAACCCAATTATATGTTGGGTGTACCGCGCCTATGGGAATCGATTTATGAAGGAGCACAAAAGCAGTTTCGCGAACAACCTGCAAATAAGCAACGCTTGATTAACTATTTTCTGGGCGTTAGTGAGAAATATATCAAAGCGCAACGAGTTGCCCAAGGATTGAGTTTAGAAAATTTGAACCCCTCATTAGTCGCTCGCTTAGCAGCTAGAATACAAGCATCAGCTTTGTTACCTCTCCACGCTTTGGGAGAACGGCTAGTTTATGCCAAGGTACGAGAAGCAACAGGGGGAAGAATCAAGCAGATGATTAGTGGTGGTGGAGCACTTCCCAAGCATATAGATAACTTTTTTGAGATTATTAATGTCGAGCTTTTGCAGGGCTATGGTTTAACGGAAACTTCTCCCGTCACTCATGTGCGTCGTTCTTGGCATAATTTACGCGGTTCTGCAGGGCAACCGATATCTGGTACAGAAACTAAAATAGTAGATCCTGAGACTCGCAAACCCCTACCCACTGGAGAGCGAGGTTTGGTGCTGCTCAAAGGACCGCAAATTATGCAAGGCTATTACCAAAATCCTGAAGCAACGGCGAAAGCAATTGACACCGAAGGTTGGTTTGATAGCGGTGATTTGGGTTGGGTTACACCGCAAAATGATTTGGTACTGACTGGACGGGCGAAAGACACAATTGTATTAACAAATGGAGAAAATATCGAGCCACAACCGATAGAAGACGCTTGTTTGCGATCGCCCTATATCGATCAAATTATGCTTGTTGGGCAAGATCGACGTAGTCTCGGTGCTTTGATTGTTCCCAATCTGGAAGCCCTGCAAAAATGGGCAGAAACTCAGAATTCAGAATTCAGAATTCAGAATTCAGAATTCAAAACGGAAGTGGATCTAGAGAGTAAAATAGTTCAGGATTTATTTCGGCAAGAATTGAATCGGGAAGTGCAAAACCGTCCTGGTTATCGACCTAATGACCGCATTGGTTTATTCAAGTTGATTTTGGAGCCGTTTTCTATAGAAAATGGCATGATGACACAAACACTAAAAGTTAGGCGACACATCGTAATGGAACGCTATCGCGATCTTATTAATGGGATGTTTGCTTAACAAGGATCGCCAAGCCTTGCAGACGGTTCAAGGTAAGGCTGTTGCCCAATTCTTCCAGACAGAACTTAAAAAAGGTGTGTTGATTTGTAAAGATTGAAGACTTAACAGCTATGGCATCCTTAATAGCGCAGCCGTTAGCCCCGATTGAGCGATCGCTTGAAGACACCGCTCCTCTGACGGATCGCCTGCAAAAATCTTTCTCTGTAGCTTATGAGCAACTTCTATCATATCTCGGCTTGGTAACCAGGGTAAAATGATTGTCTCCTCAGTTGCAGAAAACATCTTAATGAGCTGTTCAATCACTTGCTCTTTGAGATCCGATTCTGGAAGAACGATCACCCTCTTCGCCCGTTCAATTAACCAATCGTGATCCCAGTCATCAGAGGTAATCGCAATCGCAAGAGCAGAAAAGGGTATGCGTTCGATAAACTCTTGTGAAGCTGTATCACCACAAAATAAAAGATGCTGCTTTCCCAGCAAATACCACCCTGGTTGAAGTTCGTTACCGATAGCAACAGCAGAAGAAGTCGTAGATTTCTTCGGTGCAGTCACCTCTATCATTGGTGTTTTGACCTCAGCAACTGCCTGAGGTACTGTAGTAGTGCTCTCCTGCTCTTGAGTGAGTGGCTTTGGTGGCTTAGACGAAACAACAGCAGAAGTTGGTTGTGATTTTTCTGACTCAATCACCTGACGAAGGTTTTTGCTAGTTATATTTTCACCTTCTTTAGCTCGTTGTAGAAATTGCTGACGCACGGATTGTGGGGTTGATGGTGCAGCTAGTATATAAAGAGCAGTTGTGCCAATATCTATTTGTGCAAGATTTGCACATTCACCAAACGCTTCATAAACATTAATAAAGTTATAAGCTGTACGCCGACTCCACCCAAACTCAGCTTTCAGCCACGTCTCAAACTGACCATGCTTTAGCTGCGATCGCACCTCTGCCAGCTTTTGACCGATTTCCCATATATCCTGAGCTGTGCGCCGCAAACGCTCTTTAATTTCTCCGGTTCGCTGCTGAACAACACTACGCTGTTTGTTATCCAAAGCATCATAGTCAAAACCAGTGACTACTTGGTTCTGTTTTTCCAACTTGCTTACAATTCCTTTAGGCTGCTTTCCTTGTAGCATTAGGTTATATACTTTAAGCGTATAATATTATTGTATGGCATTTACTATTTAGTGTAGATTAGCACAAATACGGAGCTTCTTTATTCAAGCTCCCCGAAACTTCCGTAGGGTAATAATTACGAATTTTCGAGAAGCCACTTGACTAGATTTGAGTAGGCACGCTAGATGCCAAAAAATTCTTTGTAACAAATGCGCTCCTATTGAGAAAGTTACTCATATTTAAATTCCGCAATGCCTTCAAGGTTATCCTGACTTCACTCTAGTTGGTTAATTGCTTTTGCCAAGCTACACAAGTTTTCAAAGCCCTTCAAAATATTTAAGTCAATATTATAATGTTAATCCGATTGTAGATTGCTCAATTCCATGGTATTCTTAATGAGAAATATTTTAATTAAATACTGTATTCACTCATGACAAATGAAAGAACCAAGGTTTTAGAGCCAAAATTTTTGTGGAGTATCCCACATAGTGATGTTTTAGATTTGGGTAATGTCGTCCAAAATTTGTCAGACTTTGCCCTAAGGGCAGGTTTTTTTGGTTCTTTGTTAACCAATTTTGGTTAACTTTTATAAAGCGGTTGCTTGTACAGCAGGTCTTTGCTTCGCAATCTATTAACCTCCAAGTCATGGTCTTGCTCGTCTTACGGCAAGTCAATAAAAACTTTCTAAATTCCATTCCAATCTTCTCCACACTTGGAGCGAGGCAAATCAAATCTCTTGACCTCGCTCCAAGTTCAGTAGATAAAGCCACATCTAAAAATAGTTGCTATGTTGACTTCCTCACTACAACTAAGCGTGAATAATTTCATACTAGAAATCGATCACATTTTTGTTTGCACAACAAAATGTGTTGCCGATGCTTTAGTTCTTCAAGAACTTGGTCTTCATTGCTCACCGCATCTGGTTCAACGTGTAGAACAAGGAACAGCCTCAAGGATAATTTTTTTTGAGAACACTTATCTTGAACTGATTTGGGTAGAAGACGAACGTGCTTTTGAACGGCACGCTGCGTGTACTGGTATCCATACTTCAGCACGTTTTGACTGGCAGCGCACGGGAGCATCACCCTTCGGTATTGGTTTACGTTCCAAGTTTGTTACAGCCAAATCACCCTTATCTTTTAGGCGACGAAGAATAGAAAGTACGCAACCAGATGTGTCTGTTCACTTTGCAGTCCCTAATGTTGCCAGTTTGGAAGAGCCTATTTGCTTTGTTATTCCTAACTCCATTGCTCTTACAACTTCGCTTGATGCCTCATTGTCAGCACATCGGCAGTTAATGTCTCATCCTCTCGGTATAAACAAGCTAACAGGAGTTAAAGTGACAGTTAGTGGCGATCGACCTTTAAGTCATGCTATCTCCTTGCTGTGTTTGCATGGGATTGTCACTATAGAAAAAAGAACATCCCCACTGCTAGAGTTGACGTTTGATAGTGAGATGAGAGGAAAAATTCTTGATGCACGACCAATATTGCCAATTCTATTGAAGTACTGAAGAAGTTTTATTGGCAAGATGATTGACACTTGCTTGGAAATGAAGACATACCTGAGAACCATCATCACCTACCGCAGGGGCGCAATGCCTTGCGCCCCTACAAGCCTGAAACGACCATTATTCGTTGATTCATATGATGGTCAATTTGTACAGTGCGTAAGTCCTAATTCCCTCTTAGAAATGATATTGGAGCGCTGGCGTTGCATATTTCCAGGATATTTTTCATAGTTGTGTGGGATGAGCATCCAGCCCGTCCTTTATATTTCTCATGCAAGACTAACACCTAGCTGAAAAGAGGCATACCCTAAAAGTCTAAGCAAGCTTGAGCAAATAGCGATCGCTTGCTTGTAGCTTCTAACCTTACAAGAGAATACTTGTTGAGAGTATTTATCAATTCTTTGCTGTCATCTTAAGAGAAGTACGCAGCATTGAGCAACACAGTATTCATATAAAATATCTATCATAAACATACATCATCATAAATATTCGCTATTAGAACATTATTTCTCTCTTCTGGTAGGTGCTAAACTTTTACGCATTTAAGTATACACTCACTTCATGCGCCGTAACACACCATTTTGGAGTGCGCCCATCGGAGATTTGTTTAAAGTAAAATTATTAAGTTATGACTAATACATCGACCTTTAAATCCTGGGTAACCTATCCCAAACCCAACCCTCGCGCAAACTTACGTTTGTTCTGCTTCCCCTATGCAGGTGGTAGCTCTCTGATTTTTCGCACATGGTCAGACAGTCTACCCCGAAATGTAGAAGTTTGCCCAGTGGAACTTCCCGGACGGGGAAGCCAAATGAAGCTAGCTCCATTCACTCTACTGGAATCTTTAGTTGAGGCTTTAGCTCAAGCTATCAAACCACATTTAGACAAACCATTTGCCTTTTTTGGTCACAGTATGGGTGCCCTTGTCAGCTTTGAACTTGCCCGTTTTCTAAGAAAACAGTACACTTTAGAACCAGTACAATTGTTCGTTTCTGGTCGTCGCGCTCCTCAAATCCCCAATACAAAGCCTCCGATCCACACTTTAGGCGATTCTGAATTCAAAGAAGAATTACGCCGCCTCAATGGGACTCCCAAAGCAGTACTGGAAAATGCCGAATTGATGGAAGTACTAGTCCCTATTGTACGAGCAGATTTTGCAGTTTTGGAAACCTATGTTTACAGTTATGAGCCACCGCTTAACTTTCCCATAGCTACTTTTGGTGGCTTGGAAGATACAGAAGCTAATTATGAGGAACTGGAAGCATGGCGAGAACAAACAAATTCTGCTTTCTCATTAAAGATGCTTCCAGGTGACCACTTTTTTATAAATTCAGCACAGTCGCTCTTGTTGGAAAATCTAGCCAAGCGTATTGTGGATTTAAAATTTTAGATTTTAGATTTTGGATTTTGGATTTAAATTGTGGTATGAGCGTCTCGCCCGTCATAAGTAATAAGGCGGGCAAAATGCCCACCCTACAAGAACTCAAAGGTAGATACACTCCCTAGCCAAAAAACTATCTACCTGG
Organism: Scytonema sp. UIC 10036; assembly: GCF_009725235.1. The sequence goes on along the minus strand of NZ_WJFC01000046.1, from coordinate 24,055 downwards.
TCACTGGTCACTGGTCACTGCTACGGCACTATCAACACGGGACAGGGGGAAAGATTAATGACGCGAGTTGTCACGCTATCTTGTGACCCCTCGTCCGTTAATCCCAAGCCGCGACAGCCCATGATGATTAAATCTGCTCCTACCTCATCTGCAACATCGCAGATAGTAAAAGCTGGTTTTCCTTGCCGTTCAAGAGTTTCGGCTGAAATTCCTTGTTGGGAAAACAAGGATTTGGCACTTTCTAGCAGTTGGGCTACTGTCTCTGGGGATGTCATTACACTTCCAGTGGAATCTGCAACTTCTTCAACCACACTCAGCAGCACCAAGTTACTACCATACTTTTGCACAATATTCACAACCATATCGGCTGCTTCTCGTGCTTCCCTACTTTGGTCAATTGGAAATAAAACAGTTTTAAACATTTGGATTCACCTCCGCCCCCCTGAGTCGGTAAAATCTGGATGGGTCTACTTATCAAAACATATCAAAAAGGCAATCAGGAGGTTCGTAACGTGTCAAAGAAATCTTTGGCAAATTTGTCTGCAGCAGACTTGTCTGGTAAACGCGCCCTAGTGCGAGTTGACTTTAACGTACCTCTAGATGATGCCGGTAACATCACAGATGATACGCGCATCCGGGCAGCTTTACCAACCATTCAGGATTTGACACAGAAGGGAGCTAAGGTAATTCTAGCAAGTCATTTTGGACGACCCAAGGGTGTCGATGATAAACTTCGCCTAACTCCGGTTGCCAAGCGCCTCTCTGAGTTATTGGGGCAAGAAGTTGTAAAAACTGATGACTCCATCGGCGATGATGTTGCAGCCAAGGTGGCAGGGCTGCAAAACGGTCAAGTTCTCTTACTCGAAAACGTCCGTTTTTACAAGCAAGAGGAACAAAATGACCCTGAATTTGCCCAAAAATTAGCGGCAAATGCAGATTTGTATGTTAATGATGCTTTTGGTACCGCACACCGCGCCCATGCTTCTACTGAAGGTGTCACAAAATACCTATCCCCTTCTGTTGCTGGTTATTTGATTGAAAAAGAATTGCAGTACCTGCAAAACGCGATCGAGAATCCCCAACGTCCTTTGGTGGCTATTATTGGTGGTTCTAAAGTTTCCAGCAAGATTGGCGTGATTGAAGCCCTCCTGGAGAAGTGTGACAAACTGATCCTGGGTGGTGGTATGATATTCACTTTCTTTAAAGCCCGTGGTTTAAGTGTCGGTAAGTCTTTGGTGGAAGAGGACAAGCTAGAATTAGCTAAGTCTTTGGAAGCTAAGGCAAAGGAAAAGGGCGTAACTTTCCTACTTCCTACTGATGTGGTCGTCGCAGATAAATTCGCTGCTGATGCCAACTCACAAACCGTGAGTGTGGAAAATATACCCGATGGTTGGATGGGGTTGGATATTGGTCCCGACTCTGTAAAACTTTTCCAAGATGCCCTTGCTGATTGCAAAACGGTCATTTGGAACGGTCCAATGGGTGTGTTTGAATTTGATAAGTTTGCTGCTGGTACTGAGGCAGTTGCCCAGACTCTTGCCGATATCAGCAAAACAGGCGCTATCACCATTATTGGCGGTGGTGATTCTGTAGCGGCTGTGGAAAAAGTTGGTTTAGCCGACCAAATGAGTCACATCTCCACTGGTGGGGGCGCTAGCTTGGAGTTGCTCGAAGGTAAGGTACTACCCGGTATCGCTGCCTTGGATGAAGCGTAAAATGGGATAATGGTTAGTTGTTAGTGGTTAGTTGTTAGTGGATAGTAGAAAGACTACTAACTACTAACTACTAACTACTAACTACTAACAAAAAATTATGCAGTGGCTTGAATGGGCGCAAAAATTGCAAGCGATCGCTCAAATTGGTCTGACCTATTCTCAAAATCCTTACGACATAGAACGGTTTAAATCAATACAGCTTATTGCAGCTGAAATCGCAGCGACTCATTCAAACGTCGAACATAGCTATATTCTTGATTTATTTACTCGTGAAGTTGGGTACGCAACACCCAAGGTTGACGTGCGCGGAGTTGTGTTTCGCGACAATCAGATATTGTTAGTGAAAGAACGAGAAGACGGTTGTTGGACGTTACCTGGCGGATGGGCTGATGTTGGAGAATCGCCAAGCGAAGCCGTCGTCAAAGAAATCCGAGAAGAATCTGGTTATCTTACCCGTGCTGTCAAACTGCTAGCTGTTTATGACAGGAACAGACACGGACATCCACCCCATCCGAATTACGTCTACAAGCTGTTTTTTCTTTGCGAACTTATAAGTGGTTCTCCATCACCCAGTATTGAAACCGAAGAAGTCGATTTTTTTCCTGAAGATGGCATTCCACAACTGTCTCTTGGGCGCGTGACACCAACTCAAATCGCTCGACTTTTTGAACATTACCGCAATCCAAATTTGCCCACAGACTTTGATTAGATCGACTAAGGAACAGGTGTCACTCACAACTTCCTCACAATTTTCCTTTAGCTTAAAAACTGAACGGCACCAAACTGAGCAAAAGTACTTAAGTAGGTCGGCAAGAAAAAACACGGTTTTGTAACTAAATGTAAAGTATCTAACTTCCGTTCGTAGTTTCGCTTTAGCGTGCTCAGCGCAACTACGAACCACTAAGGATTATTTGTGTTATTTATGGCGACTGACTTAAAAAACTTTTGTATAGGTTTTCTGTTATTTAACGCTCACGCTTTAAAAGGGTGTCGCTCCAATACTGCAAGGGCTGAGAGAAATTGTAGGTTGGGTAGAGCGTAAGCGAAACCCAACAAATGCTGATAGATGTTGGGTTTCGTTCCTCAACCCAACCTACCTTGAATTTGTGTTTTTAGCAAAACCTACGTAGTATTGGGTGTCGCTCTACGTATCTAAAGGAAAAATTAAGGAGACAGGATTATGAAAATCTATCACTTAAGAACATTTCAAGATTATGAAACTCATATAATTCATGCTTTAAGCCCAAAAGGGTTCCTCTTCATTACAAATTCAAAAACTGAACAGGACAAAATTCTTAGACAACTCGCGCATGAAGAGACACAAAATAATTTAGGTTCTTGGTTTTCTCATGCGATCGCAACCCTGCATTGCCCCAAAGAAACACTCAGCTTGGCTCAAGTGTTTCCCGAGAATGGAAACACTTGTCCCGTCCTCTCAGAAGCTGAAATTATGTGTTTCTTTCAACAGCTACAAGCTAACTTCTCCCTAAGTGCAATTAAATTTAACAACACGTGCCTCAGCTATATATCCTGGTTAAATTGCGATTCGTTAACTGCAGATGAATTAATTCTTAAAGTTCAACAATTTGTAGCAGCAGCACAAACATTAAAATACATTGCCGAAAGACAAACAACATCCTTGTTAGGAATTAACCATAGCAATGAAGAATATTTAATATTTAGCAGCTTATGTCTTGTCTTTAACGATCCAGGTCATTTCAAAGCACTCTTACCTACTGTCGAATCCATTAAATTTGGAAATAACTCTCTTCCAGAGTTTCTCTTTTCTGGCTTAAAATTCTTGTTAACCAATATCTATAAAGGTTCTCTTTTCTTCGATAAAGTAGTCTATAGTTCGTTTGATAATCAGATCGCTAGCTCTCAATTAATTCGAGGTGCAGGGCATTTTGGGTGTTCTCTTGATGAACTTGCTCTAAAATAACTTGTCACCTTATCACCTCGTTCCCGGTTCTGCTGGGAACGAGAGGACGAGAAAGCATCAACTGAGCGGTGATATTTCTGATTTGCTAACAGCATCCTTCAACAAGTCGGGCATCTTGCAAGCCCTAATTACAAATTATTGAATAACCAAACTGTCCTCAAGTCGTTTTTGGATTTCAGGCGATAACTTCCCTCTGGGAAGTGTTAAGAGGGTATGACTGCTGGCTTGGAAAGCGAGCACAAGGTATTTGCAGGCTTTCTCCGGTTCGGCATATTCACCGCAGGTAAAAATATCCACAGCTATATAACCATATTCCGGCCAAGTATGTATTGAGATGTGAGACTCAGCTAAAAGTGCTAGACCAGTAACTCCATAAGGCTCGAAATGGTGAGTCACCTCAGAAAGCAAAGTGGACTTTGCCACTTTAGCTGCTTCCTCAAGAGCCTGTTTAATAAAAACAGGATTGTCGAGTAAGTATGTTGGACAGTCGTAAAGCTCTAAAATGCAGTGTCTGCCAACTGGAACCAAAGGTGTGTCCCCCACCAGGTAAGATTGCATTTCCAAATTTCCACCCTTAAAACACAAAAGACTACAGAATAATGAACTCCTGGCATTAAATACATACAGCGCTTTGCATCTGAATGAGGTACACCCCCCTTTCATCCCCCCGATGCTTTGGGGGGACAGAGGGGGGTAATTTTTGTACCTCACCAAGTTGAAATCTGCTGTATTTCGCTACTTTACAGTAAATAATTGTACTTAAGAGGCTGCCGTGCATAACTGCACAGAACGGCAATTATGGCACACCTATAGTGTCTTTGTGTATACTTTTTTTTTGCTTATCATTTTTGATTTTAGATATTTGATGGAGTAGGGGTAGGTGTTTCTGTAGGTATTGGTGTAGGTGTTTCTGTAGGTGTTTCTGTAGGTATTGGTGTAGGTGTTTCTGTTGATGTCGGAGTGAGTGTAGGTGTTTCTGTTGGCACTGGTGTAGGTGTTTCTGTGGGTGTCGGAGTGGGCGTTGGTGTTTCTATTGGTGTTGGTGTAGGAGTGATCGTTGGCTTGGGAGTTTCTGTAGTTGCTGTAATGGTTAACGTGTAATCTAAAGCGTCTCTTGAAGCTGTAGAGACAACCACAAATTCATAAAATCCGCTCTCGTTCAGTTTGAGAGATAAATTCCGTTTTTGTGAATCTTCTAAAATTTTAAGCTTGCCACTGGGAGAGTAGACGGAAAGCAAAATTTTGAGGCTCGCACTCAATCTGACTTCCATCAGCTGCTCTTTCCGAAGCTCTGCTATAAAAACTTGACCTTCACCTGGTTTTAAAGTTCCCTGTCTTCTGGTACTGGTAGTTCCTGTTTCAAATGAAATTTTTCTAAAAGCACTTCCAGCTAAGATAGCATTGAGTTTATCAGTCACAAATCCATGCCATATTTGCCCGATAGGTTGAGCGAGAAAATTCTTACCTCGCTGTTGTGGAAAATATCTAAAGAATGCCGCATCTCCTAAATCAAATAAAGAACGGCTACCAACATTTACTTGATTGACTTGCACTTTCCAGCGATCGCGATCTGCCGATGTAAAACTACCCAACTGCCTGCGTGAACCAGAACTCAACACAGAAATTTTTGATAAAGTGTCATCTGCAATAGCGTCCCAATCCGCTCTCAATTGTAAATCATCTGGAGAATCTGTCAGTGTGCGGTTGCGTAAATTCGGTTTTTTTTCCCAAAACAATTGATTGACGACATCGTTTAAAAATTGGACATCGATCCCCAATTGCTGTCGGCGTTCCTCAAGTCTTGCTTTGCGCTGTCGTTCTTCTGGGGGTAACTTGGGATCGTCTGATGACAGAATTCCATCACCAGAAGAGTTGATTAACTGACTCACTCCCCAAAAACCTACACCAGCCGTTATAGTCAATACTGCGGCTATGACGATGATTTTAGCTGGTGTCCACCAACTTTTGGCGGGAGTGGGCGATACGGGGAGGGGAGGGGGAGAGGGGGGGAAGGGGGAAGAGGAGGGGATATAGCTATGGTTTGTTCTGTGCGTTGTGGAGGTGTTGGTGGAGGAGAAGGAGGTGATGGTGGCGAAACCACAGGAACTGGGTTAAGTGCTTGGAGGACTTGAGCCGCACTTTGGAAACGGACTCCTGGTGTTGGAGACAGCATTTTATCCAAAATCATCCCTAAAGAAGGGGTGATGTTCGCGAACAACCGCCACTGCCAAGCCAAACTTTGCGTATCAATTAATTCTTGTGGTTGTTTGCCTGTCAATAAAACGAGAATCGTTGCTGCTAAAGCGTACAAATCGCTGTGCGGTTCAACTAACCCTGTCTGCATCTGTTCGGGGGGAGAATACCCAGCCTTACCCAGAAGCGTGGGTGGCACGGGAGATACCACAGCCTCAGGTTGATAATATTGTGATTCAACAGCCGCAGCCACTTGCTTAACACCACCAAAGTCAATTAAAACTGGTAGTTGGTCAATTTGGCGAAGCATTAAATTGTCTGGAGAAATATCGCGGTGAATAACTCCTATAGAATGGATGTACTGTATAACTGGCAAAATTTGCTCCAACAGCAAACGGGTTTCTGCTTCTGAAAATCGCGAACCTTGCTGTTTTCTGGCATCTAATAAAGATCCGTAAGTTCGCCCTTCTACATAATCTTGTACGAGAAATAAGTATTCCTTCCCGTTAATATTATTGCGGAATAATTCTCGAAAGCGGGGTATCTGAGGATGTTGCAACTTATAGAGAACTGTGGCTTCCCGTTGAAAGAGTTCTTCCGCTTTTTGTAAAACGTATGGTGTTTGAACTTGAGGCGAAAATTCTTTTAAAACACAAAGTTCGTTAAAACGATTACTATCCTCAGCCAAATACGTGCGCCCAAATCCTCCTTGCCCAAGTTGACGCACTATAAAATATCGATTGCCCAAAGTTTGCCCCGGTTGAATACCAGCAAGATTTACCTGGTTATCCAATTTTTCGCCGCAATGAAGACAAAAGCGACTACCTGTGGGATTTTCATGTCCTTTGGAGCAATAAACCATAACAGTGTTAGTTGTTAGTTGTTAGTTGTTAGTTGTTAGTTGTTAGTAGGGGGAAACGACTAACTACTAACCACTAACCACTAACCTCTCTTAGTTTGCAGATTCTAGTTTACTCACTCGATCGGCAGCTAGAGCATACCAAATTTGACCATATGTTTGGGTTTCGAGTTTCTCACTTCCACGGCGCAACCCTGGAAATAATCTATCAAATTTTTTATTTGTATCTTTGGTGAGTTGTTCGATAGTATAATCTCCTAATTGTCCTGATTCTGCTTGTTTCCTCCAAGTTTGGTAATCTGTACCACTGTACCTTCCTAGTTTGTTCCTAGCTCTGGTGCTCAGTTCTGCTCTTTCTAACTTATCTAGCAAGTCTTCGGCAATACGATACCAGTTATTTCTTAAAGCAGCATCTTCTGGATTATTTGTTAAAACGCGTCCTTGTGCTTCAGGATGTTTGGTATAAAAAAGTTTATCTATAGTTGGAGTAAAATAGGCATCTGGAATTTCTAGTTGCTGGCGACGACTCACGATCGCATTTATCCGGTTTCCTTCATTATTGGTTGAGGGATTGGTAGCTGGGTTGGAACCATCGGGTAATTTTGGTAAAGAAATGCTTGGTATAGTAATAGATGATACTGTAGCAATAACAGCATTCACTAGCGCCCAAGTTCCTGCAAAGGTTAACAGAACAACACTTGTCCCTACAAGGCTGAAAGCAAAGGGGCGAAGCCAAGCAGGTAATGGGAGTGTTTGGGCAATGGCTTGAGTTCTATTATGAAGATTGGTAACAATAGTTCTGATGGGTTTTCTTCCCGGTGCTACAACCATTGTTTTGATTTTGGTCGTTTGATGGGGGCTTGTTGGTTTCACAGGAGCATATAGTTGTAGATTTTTGAGAACTTCGTCAGCTTTTTGGTAGCGATCGCTTGGTTTGTAGGCAAGCATTATTTTTAACACTGCTTCCAGTTTTGGACTAACTTGAATGTCTGTTCCCCAGCGCCAAGTTCCTCCATAAGTATCGTAAAGTTGCTGCGGTTCTTTACCTGTTAATAATACGAGTGCAGTCACTGCTAAAGAGTATAAGTCACTACAAGGATAGGCTTTGCCCTGACGTAACTGTTCTTCTGGAGCATATCCTTTTTTACCTAAGATAGTGCGATTGCCACTGAGCTGAGTAAACCAAAAACCTTTAGAAGCTGGTAATTGTTTAACGCCACCAAAATCAATCAACACTGGCATGCGATCGCTACGCCGCAAAATCAAATTATCAGGAGAAATATCGCGGTGAATCACATTGCGAGAATGAATGTAAGATAATACAGGTAGAAGTTGTTGCAGAAGTTTGACAACTTCTTCTTCACTAAAGCTTTGCCCCTGTTCGTAACGCTCTTGTAACAGATCCCAATAATTATCACCCTCTATATAGTCTTGCACCAGTAGGAAAAAATCTTTGTTACCAACCTTCACTTGCAGCGATTCATGAAAACGCGGAATCTGAGGATGCTGTAGTTGTTTCAAAACACTCGCTTCTCGTTCAAAAAGCTCTTTTGCTTTCTGTAAATCCTGCTGTTCTTCAACTTGGGGTGCAAATTCCTTCAGCACGCACTGTTGTGGAGACTGCTTTAAATCCTCAGCTACGTAGGTGCGCCCAAAACCACCTTCCCCTAAATGTCGTATAATTCGATACCGATTGTCCACAACCTGTTCTGGTGCAAGAGGCAATGGTTCTCCGCACTGAGTGCAAAAGCGGTTACCCTCTTTATTGGCGTGATTTTTGCTGCAATAGACGTGCATGGTGCTGAAGGATGAATCAAAGATTTTTATAGATGGCTACAAGGCGATAAGCTCCTTTTACGCATATTACTCCCTTCTCACCCAAAGATTACCTATTTAAATAAACCGCACTCGACGCAAAGAGCAAGGGAGAAAAAAGAACATACAAGCGGTAATCTTATAGCACCGGAGAGAGTAGCTTTTCTTCTTCTACTTTTTTCAGCCATTAAATCTGTAGCCATACAAAAAGCTGGGGAGTGTTAGAAATGAAGATAGAACAACCATAATGGTAGATTACCATTGTTGTAAGCTTCTGCCCCCCTGCTTGACTATTTGACTAGTGTACTAACGCTCTAGGTTTTTTGACCAAGTGAAATGCTCAGACCACACTTGAGTCCTGGGATTAAACAGAGGTACTATGGCTTGAGTTTTTGGATCGATTCCTGCTAAAAAATTGTAGCGACGTTTATTGCAGCGCCGACAAGCCAAAGCTAAATTATCAAAACCATCCAAACCACCAAGAGACTTTGGTATTATATGGTCTACTGTAAACCTTGTTGTACAAATACGTTCTGGAGAGTGGCAATACTCACACAGATAATTGGCTCGTCTTCGCACAAACTCTCTGCTAGCATCATCAATAGTCATCGCTGAGCTACCAACATCGCGTTTATATGGGTGAAAATCCTGTCCATCTCTCCGATTTCCTCAAGTTCAATCACCTCTTCAGGAGTCAGTAAATCAGCTTTTTTGCGTTCTAGAAGTTCTTCCATCCGTGCTTGTAGTTCATTATTAAATTTAAAGAGGTGAAAGTTATCCACCTTTTCCATTCTGATACTGCCAAGTAAGGATGAGGGTCTGTAGATGACGGTTGTCATACTAAATGCGATGAAATTTGCAAGATATACTTTTATTGTAATGGTTATGCGAATCTCTTGCAAATGCCATACTTAGCAATTGCTCCTACAAATTGTTGAATAAAGTTTCAGTTATCAATTTTTGTTTTCTGGTTCAATTGTTCGGTACTCTTGAATATTTCCATTTTTGATAATCCATAGTTGTCCTGTCACATCTGCAGCTTCCAATCCAGTGATTAACGTCTCTATTGCTTCACACCAATCACTAAAGTTAGAACGGGGAGATAACCGAATGACCACGATTCCTGCATAGTTTTAAGGATTATATTTCAGGCGATTTCCAAATCCTCTGTCGCAGGTAACCAATATCCTCCTTCATCACGGCAGACATCAATTAACTCCTCATCTGGTGCTGAAGTTAGTCCTTGTTCTCTTACTGTTGTGACATCATGCCCTGCTAAACGCAGTCTAGTAACAACCCGCAAATTACCAAGATTTTCATCCAGTTTGATATTCACTTTTTGACTTCCTTCGATCGCGCATTCCGGGAAAAGCTCAAAACTCTTTGCCTGCAGTATAATTCAAAAATTGCGAGATATGCTTTTATTGTAATGGTGGAACCATTAAATCTGTAGCTATACAAAAAGTGGGGGGAGTGTTGGAAATGAAGGTAGAACAACAGCAACGTGCTATTACAGCATTTCAAAAGTTTTTAACTACACCCTTAGACTCCCTCCTACAGCAACATATCAACACGGATGCATTCACAGCAGCCTTGGCATTATTTCACGATATAGCTAGTAATGTCCCTGCTTACAAAGATTTCTTGGCACAACACGCGATAAATCCTGATGAGTACCAAATTGCTGAGGATTTCCAAAGACTTCCGGAACTGACAAAACAAAATTACTTGCAGCGTTACTCTTTAGCTAACTTATGCCGTTACGGACAGCTAGAAACGTGCGATATGGTGGCTGTCTCCTCTGGTTCTACAGGAAAACCTACATTTTGGCCTCGATTTTTCTCTGATGAGATGCAAATTGCGACGCGTTTTGAGCAAGTGTTTCATGATAGTTTTTCCGCAGATACTAAATCCACTCTCGCTGTCATTTGTTTCACTCTGGGAACTTGGGTTGGTGGTATGTTTACAGCCAATTGCTGTCGTTATCTAGCGAGCAAAGGTTATCCTATTACTGTGATTACTCCTGGTAATAATAAAGAAGAGATTTTTCGAGTTGTGCAGGAACTGGGTTCAGCTTTTGAGCAAGTTGTTCTGTTGGGGTACCCACCATTTTTAAAAGATATTATTGACACTGGTATAGCTCGTGGGATTGAGTGGCAGCGATATCAGGTAAAGTTGGTTATGGCAGGCGAGGTATTTAGTGAGGAATGGCGCAGCTTAGTTGGCGATCGCCTCGGTTCCCGTAATTTCTGCTATGATTCGGCATCACTCTATGGTACAGCTGATGCAGGCGTGTTGGGCAATGAGACACCTTTAAGTATTTGTATTCGGCGTTTTTTGGCAAACAATCCAGAAGCAGCACGCGCTTTATTTGGTGAATCGCGCTTACCGACACTAGTACAATACGATCCCATCAGTCGCTTTTTTGAAGTCAAAGATGGCGCGTTGTTATTTTCAGGAAACAACGGTATCCCTCTGGTTCGTTATAATATATTGGATAATGGAGGTATAGTTCCTTACGATGCTATGCTCCAGTTTTTAGCAAAATGGGGCTTCGATCCTGTGATGGAGCTTCAAAGAAATGGCGGCAGAGGAATTCGTTCGCTACCGTTTGTTTATGTCTTCGGACGCTCAAACTTTACGGTTTCATATTTCGGAGCAAATATTTATCCAGAAAACGTCACTGTAGGATTGGAGCAAGCCGTCATTAGAGAATGGGTGACGGGTAAATTTGTGTTGCAGGTGAAAGAAGATGCAGATAAAAATCGATACTTATCTGTAGTTGTGGAATTAGCACCAGGTATAGAAGAAAGTGAAGATAAAAAACAAGCGATCGCATTTTCTATTCTCGAACAGCTAAAACGCCTCAATAGCGAATTTGCTAACTACGTACCTCAAGAATACCAAATGCCGCAAGTTGCTTTAGCACCATTTGGTGACCCTGAATATTTTCCTGTAGGAGTTAAGCATCGATATACTAGAAAATAGGAAAGTGTTAATACACTTCATCATAAGAACCAATATCAACAGTAGTTTTTTGAAAGCTCGCTTGAACGAAGATGCGAAAACTATCGTTCTCACTTACTGCCTCAACTCAGAAATTATCTGCTCAACTGTTTCTCGGAATACTTTACCTGCGTGATACTTTGCCTGTGCTTGAGCAATATTAGTAGCAATTTCTGAGCGTCGCTAGTGATGTTAGTTATCAGTTGATTTTTCCTGATTGTATCTATTAGATAGGAGTCCTATTTGATAGGTAAAAATTGTTAAACGCAAAGACACAAAGAGCGCGAAGGAAAGAGAGAAGAGAGAATTTTACAAATGATTTATGATTGCAATAGAGGGAAAAATTCAGAGGAGAAATTTGTTGTCGAAATTCCATAAAAAATACAAGCGCAAAAGCTGGAGAACCCAAATAATTTCAGTTGTAGGATTAACACTTGCATTTTTAACTACAGGTTGTGAGGAGGCTGTAGAGTATTTGCCTCCTTTACCTAAAATTGAAGTGCCATCTAGCAAACCTCGAAAACCTCCTGTTCTCGCCCAAACTTCTGCAACAGCTAATATAGAAGCAGCAGTTAGGCAAGATATTAATAAAGTTCGTGTTAAATACGGGCTGAAACCTTTGCAAAACAATGAAAAACTAGCAGAAGTTGCTCGAAGGTACAGTCGCCAGATGGCTAAGAAAAACTTTTTTAGCCATACTGGATCTGACGGAAGTACTCTTTCCCAAAGAGCACAATCGGGAGGAATTATCTACTGGGTGGTAGGTGAAAATTTATTCAAAAGTACAAATATTCCCCAACCTGTACCAGTGGCAGTGGATGGTTGGATGAAAAGCCCCGGACACCGTGAGAATATTTTACGTCCAATTTTTAGAGAGACTGGGGTCGGAGTTTGGAAAATTGGCAGTACTTACTACATTACGCAGTTATTTTTACGAGGTTAACTCACATTTTCTCTCATAACGAGCTACACAGGGGCTTCCCCAGCAAACTTGTGCAGAGGGAATGTTGCTAAAAACACTGCTACGAGCACCAATAACAGCATTAGACCCAATTGTAACTCCCGGTCCGACAAAGCAATCTGTAGCTATCCATGCTCCATTGCCAACGGTAATACTTGCTGTTTTTAAGCCAAAAGCTGGATCTCGAAGATCGTGGTTTCCAGTACACAGGTAACTTTTTTGGGAGATGACGCAGTGCTCTCCTATGCGGATACAGTCAAGACTGTAGAAAACTACGTCATCTCCAATCCAACTGTAGTCACCAATAGTGACTTTCCACGGATAGGTGAAACGAGCAGTTGGTCGAATAAGGACTCCTTGACCTATACGAGCACCAAATAAGCGCAGTAAAGCACAGCGCAAACCGTTTAGGGGGTGAGGGGTGAGCGGAAAGGCGATCGCTTGTACAAACCACCATAATAAAATATACCAACCGGGTCGCCCTCGGTCAAACCAAGATTGGTCGTATTTGCGTAAATCTACGAAAGGTTTGTCATTTGTCATTCGTTAGTTGTTAGTTGTTCGTTGTTATTTGTTAGTTGTTAGTTGTTGGTTGTTAGTTGTTGGTTGGAATTGCCACTAACCACTAACCACTAACCACTAACCACTAACTTTTATATTACTGTTTGCCCTATTTCTTTAGATAAGGAGGGGGGCTGTGCAGTGGGTTGCGATGAGGTATTTAAGCGCCCATTGTGTTGGCGTAATTCGTAAAGTTTGACGCCAATTTGATATTCATACTGACTTAATAACCGTCCGTAAATGTACCCTGCTCTGCCATCTAGGAACCCACGTTGAATAATGTAGAATAAAACAAATCGTAACAACGGTTTAAAGGGCAATCTTACCCACAATTTTTTCAAGAAGCGCTTGCGTTGCACGGCATCTCCAAAGAGACTTGCACCAATAGTACCGTTGTCATCTTTGCCTGTGAGCAAATTGTGATAAACACGGGCTTCCCAATTAGAATAACGGTTGTGCCGCTCTATCCAATGGAATAGGTCGCGGAAGTCTTCGTGTATCATATCATGTTTAAGGTATCCTACTTTTCCATCCAAAATAACGTGTTCGTGAACTTCGTTATCGCCTGTATTGGGAATATCTTCAGTGTTGAGGTTTTCGTAACGACCGCTTTTGTGCTTGAACAAACGCAAATTCCAATCGGGGTATTTGCCTCCATGACGAATCCATGTTCCTAAGAAATAAACTCGACGGTTGAGGTAATAACCATTGAATTCAGAATTTTCAATGGCTTGGGCAATTTCATCCCATAATTCGTCTGGAATGCGTTCGTCACAATCAACAATTAGCACCCATTCGTTGCTAAATGGAAGGTTTTCTAAAGACCAATTTTTCTTTTTTGGCCAGCGTCCGTTGAAGTGAAATTGTACAACATTTGCACCATAACTTTGAGCTATTTCGACACTTTTATCACTACTTTGGGAATCGACAACAAAAACTTCATCTGCTCTTTGAACACTGGTCAGACAAGCAGGTAAATTGGCTTGTTCGTTTTTTGCTGGAATAAGTACAGAGACTGGTATTTTGGAAGACATAATAACTAAGCTTTATTTGTTATCTTTTTTGGATGTAAGTAGAAGACCCTTAATAGCAGCGTTTAAATAACCAATTTGACCATAAGTATAGACAAGTTTATCAAAGCGTTCTGCAGGGTCTGAAAAATGCTGCAATGATTTGTACAAACCTCGCAAGAATCGCTCGCTACCACGCAGCAATTGACCTATACCAGCTTTGCCAATTAGGTTTTCCCGGTAGCAATCGCTGATTCCTTGCCACCAGCCTCGATTTAGGAACCAAGAGCGCTGAAGGCGTTCGGGAGCAACGTTATGAGCTACAAGAGCATCAGGAAGATAAGCAACTTGCATCCCTCGCTCAAGAGCAAGTTCGGTCACGTGCAATTCTTCTTGCGATAGTAAATTAGTACCAACTCGACCGAGATTTGTATCAAAACCTCCTATTTCTTGCAAAAAACTACGGCGTATAGAGTAATTCAAGCCCCTGGGGGTTGCTCCTGGGTCTTTGATGTAGACTACGCTATTGCCTAGATCGTATGCTCCTAAGTTAGCGGCTAATCCTGTAGATAGCCAACTTGGAGGTTGCGTTCCTTGGGGCCACAGTAAGGTAACTTTGCCGCCTGCAATTGCTAAGTTAGGGTTGTCTTGATACGCTGTGTACAAAACTTGCAGCCAGCGCGAGCTCGCTTCTGCATCGTCATCCAGGTACGCTAAAATTTCTCCACTAGCTACTTGAGCGCCAGTGTTGCGGGCAACGGAAAGTCCCAAAACTGGTTCAAAAACATACTTGAGCCGGGGATCGTGGTTTCTTTGTTCCGTAATTTCACGGGTGCGATCGCTCGACCCATTATCCACAACTATGACTTCAAAGTCTCCAGCAAAGTCTTGTGCCAAAAGACTATCTATGGCAGCCCCTAAGTATTTTTCGCGGTTGTGAGTACAAATAATGGCAGAAATTGGTATTTGTGGCATATTTAGTCATCAGTTATTAGCGATCGGTGATGGGTTATCAGTTATCAGTTATGACTGATAACTCTTCACTGATTACTGTTTTAGCCTACTCTGGAGCTAATCTATACCAAAGATTTCCATATCACCAACCGAGTTTTTTCGGAGAAAACAAAAGAATTTTTGATTTTTTGTCCAACTACGAGAATTCTTAACTTACGGTGTTTGAATGTGACCGTGCAAAATCACGAGAGTTTCTGCCAGTCGTGCAAGACGGGTTTCTAAATATTGCTTGCGTCCCAGGAGTTGGCGCAGTTTTTGGTAACGTGCGATCGCTACACTGACACTAGCAACTTGTTCTTGCGGACACGGGCGCGACCACACTCTACCTGAGGTATCCAAGCCACACAAACGATACCCAGCACGAGATGATTGACAGGCAACATTACCGTCAGATGTACAAATTTCTTCTACATAATCCATGAGGCGATCGACTTCTGCATGGCGCAATGTTGCAGTTCCTCCTTGTTGCGATTGGCGTTCGCGAGACTCCAACCAACCATTGACAATCGGTCCCTCTAAGTAAATATCTTGAATTTGCTTAACAATTATTTGTAATTCTGATTGCCAAGAAGCAACAGTCTCTTGGATTTCTAGCAATATATTCATTGCTAATCCTGGATTAGCTGCATTTCGGTGGCTGGAAAAGTTAGGAGTTTTTAATTTTGGGAGACTGGGTGCTTTGCAACCGCTTTCTTGCGCGGGAAACGTCTGCACGGAATTATCATGAGGGGGTAAATCCTCCTCTGGTGGAGTAGTTAACTCGTTTTCAGATGGTACCTCAGTATTAGAAGCTGTTTCTGATGTCCCAATGCTAATCCGAAACGATAGAGGTTTCTTGGTGGAAGTCTCTGGTTCGGTGGAGGCGGTATTGCGAGTCCCCAAATCGTGTAAAGTTGCTTCTATGCGTTTTACTCCTGTTCTCATATGAATATCTCTAGAAAGGATAAAGGATGAATGATTCAGGATAAAGTTGTAAAATAAATTACATTTATTCACTTTACACTTTCTCCTTGAAATCGTGCCAGTCTTTATATTTAAAGTTATTAGGCTACAAAATGCCAGTCTCGAAATGAAAAATTTGGTAAATAGCTTTGAGTAAAATTATTTTAGTAACCGGACCGACACGTTCTGGTAAAAGTGAATGGGCAGAAACTTTGGCAGTACAGTCAAACAAAGCAGTTGTCTACATAGCAACGGCAACTCTTGATTCAAATGATGAAGAGTGGATGCAACGCGTTCAACAGCACCAACAACGGCGTCCCCACGATTGGGTGACATTGGAGGTGCCAGAGGAATTATCAGCTGCACTTGCTGAGGCTAAACCAAATACGTGCCTTTTGGTAGATGCTTTAGGAACTTGGGTTGCCAATCTTTTAGAACAAGATGATTGCAACTGGCAAAATACCGTTCAAGAGTTTTTAGACACCGTGCAGCTTGTTGCTGCCGATCTGATTTTTGTCGCTGAGGAAACGGGTTGGGGTGTAGTGCCTGCCTATTCTGCGGGGAGAACGTTTCGCGATCGCTTGGGTTCTTTGGTACGTCAGTTAGGTGGGATTGCTGATACTGTTTATTTGGTCACTGGGGGCTATGCTCTTAATCTCAACATACTTGGTTCTCCAATATCAGGTTCGGGAGGATGAGGGAGTAACGAACACAATTGACTAATGACAGATGACTCATAACTAATGAATCATTTCTAATTAATTAGAAACTATTCTTAATTGTTTATTCAAGATTCGCAACTGAAAAGCCCAGATACAAACTGTAAAATTGTTATATGGCATCAACAAACGACGTTAAACAGTATTTAGCTTACTGGTTTCAGCTAGGCAAAAGGGTTGTTATTGACAACGGCGCTGCAACCTTGCAGCTGAGAGAAGTTGTTAATGGCAATCGGTACAGTGATGAATTTGAAGAGTGTTGGGAGCGAATTACTTCGCCAGATGCAGGAGACTGTTATCTGGAAGGTACTCACGAAACAATAGCACAATTGCTGTCACCTGCTTGGGAAGTGGCTCCTTGTGCTCGTTGCAATATGCCAATACCCGCAAGGAATATGGGTATGCCGCCTCTGCTATGCCCTTGCTTTGATTTAGCTGGCTGGCCTAATACTGAACTGCCGCCGCCTCGATGTCCGGTTGATAGCCAGGAGGAATTAAGAGCGATTCGCGATCGGCTTTTGGGAAGTCTATCATCGAGAAGTTCATGACCAGCAGAGTTTGTTTGAGATTTTGGTAAAAGCAGCAAGCAGTGGATACAGTATTGAGAATACAGCAAAAATACTCAAAAATATTCCCACCTCAAATGATATTAGATATCACCCAATACTTGTCGGTTAAGCTAAAAATTCAAATTTAAGGTAGGTTGGGTTGAGGAACGAAACCCAACATTTATCGGCATTTGTTGGGTAACGCTTGTGCTCAACCCAACCTACAATTCTCTCAGCCCTTGCAGTATTGCACCAGAGCTAACTTTTAGTAGCCATTAGCCATTAGCTATTAGCCATTAGCTATTAGCCATTAGCCAATAAAAATTGCGCTTCTTCATCTGATAAATTATCCAATTCAGCTAACAAAGAATTTATTTCATCATCCTTTATTGTCTCAGCTTGAATTTGGAGAATAAATTCAGCTAAATCAGCAATTCTTGGCGTTTCAAAAAAGCGGCTCAAAGGCATTTCTATACCGAAAGCTTGGCGCGAGCGGGATATTGCTTGTGTAACCAATAGTGAATGCCCGCCTAGTTCAAAGAAGTTATCGTAAATGCTAACTTGTTCTATACCCAGAACTTGCGACCAAATCTCAGCAAGAGCTTCCTCTGTAGAAGTTCGGGGTGCAACAAAGTTGTTACGAGCGCTAAAATGAGATGCATCTGGAGCAGGTAATTCACGCCGATTTACTTTTCCATTCGGGTACAATGGCATCTTATCCAAGATGACAAAAGCAGATGGCACCATATGCTCTGGTAGACACTCTTTTAAAAAACTTCGCAATTCATTTGAGTTTAAGGCATTTGAATCGGGATTGAGAACAACATACGCAACCAACCGTTTGTCCCCAGGAACATCCTCTCTAGCCATGACTAATGTTTGTTGTACTGCTGGATGTTGGCTGAGCGATGCTTCAACTTCTCCCAATTCAATACGGAAACCGCGAATTTTGACTTGGTAATCAATTCTACCCAAAAATTCAATATTTCCATCTGACAAGTAACGTGCTAAATCTCCAGTTTTGTAAAGTTTTGCTCCTGTTTCATGACTCCATGAGTTGGGAATAAACTTTTCTTGTGTCAGTTCGGGACGGTTGAGATAACCTGTCGCCAAACCAATCCCGCCTATGTGCAACTCTCCTACATGACCAACAGGCACGGGCTGTAAATTTGCGTCTAAGATATAGGTCTGCACGTTAGGAATTGGACGACCAATGGGAACATTAGTGTTTTGTACACCGGGCTGACTCAGCCAAGCCGTAACATCGATAGACGCTTCTGTAGGACCGTAGCAATTTACCAAAAGATTGCCTAAATTTAAACGCTCGTGAAAGCGATCCATCAACTCTACTGATAGAACTTCACCACCAGTAGTGACGTGTCTGAGGCTTCGACACTGTTCAAATTTCTTTTCCTCTAACAACGCATTCATTATAGATGGCACTAAGCCAATAACGGTGATTTGTCGCTCAATAATCTCATTCACCAAATAACCCGTATCTTTGTGTCCGTGAGGACGAGCCATCACCAACTGAGCACCAAATGATAAGGGCCAGAATATTTGCCACACTGAGGGGTCAAAGCTCAAAGAATAGGTTTGTAAGACTTTATCTTGTGCAGTCAGTCTAAACGTTTCTTGCCGCCAGTGGAGCATATTACTGATTCCACGGTGAGGAATCATGACACCTTTGGGTTTTCCTGTAGAACCAGAGGTGTAGATGATGTACAGCAAAGAATCAGCTCTTATCTGACAGTCAGGGTTTTGTTGGCTATACCCACTTATGAGTTCCCAATCTGAATCCAAACAAACCAATTGCGCTTCATGAGTTGGTAAACTTTCAATACACTTTTTGTGAGTCAGTATGACTGGTACTTGGGTATCTTCTATGAGGAAGGTTAATCGGTCTTTTGGATACTCTGGATCGAGAGGTACATAAGCCCCACCAGCCTTCAGAATTCCCAACTGCCCTACGACTACCTCTAAAGAACGTTCCATACAAATGCCAACTAAGACACCTGGTTCGACACCCAGAGTTTTCAGGTAGTGGGCTAATTGGTTGGCGCGATTGTTCAACTCTTGATATGTCAATTGCTCATTCTCGAACACAGCTGCCACGGCATTTGGACTGCGCTTGACTTGCTCTTCAAACAATTCATGAATGCACCGTTGCGGATAATCTACTTGAGTATTATTCCACTCACTTAACAATTGGTGTTCGGCGGATGTGAGCATTGGCAATTGACCAACTACTTGCTCTGGAAAAGCAACAATTGCTTCTAGTAATGTCTGAAAATGCCCGTTCAGGCGCTCGATAGTGCCGACGTCAAACAAGTCGGTGTTGTATTCCCATATTCCTCGCAATCCCTGTTCGGTTTCTTCAATTGACAAAGCCAAATCTAATTGGGATGCTAAGCTATCTATTTCTACAGGAGTCACAGTCAATCCAGGCAACTCTAATGTTTGTCTGGGTGTGTTTTGTAAGACAAACATCACTTGGAACAGGGGATGGTACGAGAGCGATCGCTCTGGTTGCAACTCTTGAACAAGTTTTTCAAAGGGTAAGTCTTGATTGGCGTAAGCGGACATCGCCGTCAATCTTACCTTTTGCAATAATTCCCGAAAACTGAGATTACCAGACAGGTTGCTGCGGAAAACCAATGTATTGACAAAAAATCCTATTAATCCTTCTGTCTCGGCATGATTTCGCCCTGCAATGGGAGAACCAACCAAAATGTCTTCCTGACCGCTATAACGGTACAGCAAAGTTTGGAATGCTGCTAGCAATGTCATAAACAGCGTCACACCCTCTTGCCGTGACAGTGCTTGTACGGATGTAAATAAATCTTTAGGTATGAGAAAAGACTGCTTTGCACCTCGGTAAGTTTGTACGGGTGGTCGCGGTCTATCTGTAGGTAATTCCAAAACTGGGTTTGCACCTGCTATTTGCTGTCGCCAATAGTTCAGTTGGCTTTTCAGCACCTCACCACAGAGCCATTGACGTTGCCAATTTGCATAGTCGGCATACTGGATGGGTAATTCTGGTAGTGGATTGGGCAAACCATTAACGAATACTTGGTAAAGAGTTGTCAATTGCTCAAATACAATGCTCTTTGACCAACCATCTGTGGCGATATGGTGCATCACCAGCAATAAAATATGCTCTTGTGGCGATCGCACTATCAAGCAACCACGCAACATCAAATCTGATGTGAGGTCGAAAGGACGCTGTACTTCATCTTGAAGTAACTGTTGTACAACAGGGGAATTTTCAGTTTCCGAAGCAGCCTTGAGGTCGTAAATTTTCAGTTCTACGGCTCTTGGTTCGCGAATAACCTGTACTGGATTGCCATCTTCTGCAACAAAGTTGGTTCGCAAAACTTCGTGATGGGTAACAATTGCGTCTAAGGACTGTTGCAACACACTTACGTTTAAGTCACCTTGCAACCGCAAAACTTCGGGAATGTGATAAGCGGCGTTATTCGGCTCTAGTTGTTCCAAAAACCACAGTCTAGCTTGTGCAAAGGATAAAGGAGATGACTGTCGGTTGGTGGTTCGAGTTATGGTTTGATATTCTTTGTTTCCTTGGCTCTGCTTTAAGGCGATCGCACTTGCTAAACTCGCGATTGTTGGTGTCTCAAATAACGACTGTAACGGAATTTCTACACCAAAGGTTTGGCGCACCCGACCAATGACTTGCATTGCTTGCAGGGAATGTCCTCCCAATTCAAAGAAGTTATCTTGGATACCAATGCAGTCCAATCTGAGGATTTGCGACCAAATTCCTGCTAGGTCTTCTTCTACCTGATTTCGGGGTGCTACAAAAACTCCTTCAATATCGGGTCTGCTTGTATCTGGTGCAGGTAGTGCCCATCTATTGACCTTGCCGTTTGCTGTCAGGGGTAGCTTATCCAGTAACATGAAGACTGATGGCACCATAAATTCTGGTAACTGCTGCTTTAAGAAGTTTCGCAGTTCGGTGATTGTTGGTGGCTGCTCTCGATTGAGAACAACATAAGCGACCAAACGCTTTTCGCCTAGAATGTCCTCTCGGCATAAAACAACATTCTCTCTCACGCCGGGGTGTTGTCCCAGTACAGACTGAATTTCTCCAAGTTCGACCCGTATCCCGCGAATCTTAACTTGGTGGTCGAGGCGTCCCAGAATTTCTAAAGAACCATCTAGACGGTAGCGTCCGCGATCGCCTGTATAGTAAAGTAGGTCTTGCTTATCATTACGATCGGGGTTTTGCACAAACCGCTTTTGATATTCTTCCGGAGCATTGACGTAACCTAAAGTGCGGAATGGTGTACGCAGAACAATTTCACCCGATTCACCAATACCGCACAATGTATGGTTCTCTCCCAACACCAATGCTTGAGTTTCAGGCAGTGGTAATCCTACTGGCTGAACGCCTGGTGAAGGATCGACAGGCACTTGATAGAAACATTTTGCCAGAGTTGTTTCTGTTGGCCCATAAAGATTGACAATTTCTCTCGATAGAGGAAAAAATTTACGCCACTGACGCACGAGAGTATCTGTCAGAGGTTCTCCTGCGAAGAACACCCATCGTAAAGAAGGCAAGGATACTGCTTGCGGAACCCCGACCAACCACGATTGGGCAAGTGCTGGAACGGTATGCAGTATAGAGATCCGCTCGCGTTCTAACCAGGTGATAATGCGATCTGGTCTGAGGTCATAACTGTCTTGCAGCAGACAAAGAGTTGCTCCACTGGTTAAGGGCAAGAAAATGTCTCTCAGTACAACATCAAACGATAGACCTGTTAATTGAGCGCTACGATCTTGAGGTGTGATGGCAAATGTTTGTCTCTGCCAACTGAGAAAGTGGCTCAGCCCTTTGTGACAACCCAAAACTCCCTTAGGAGTGCCGGTGGTTCCAGAAGTAAAGAAAATGTAAGCAGCATCGTCAGGATCGAGTTCGGGGAGATTGACTGTTTCTAAGTTTGAAAAAGCTTCGCTATCCAGTAATAGCCCTTTGTCTGAGTCTACCGAAGTGACATCAACAGACACAATCTCCTGCATCCAGCTATCTTCAGGTCGCCGAGCGCCAACGTACAGTATGTGCTTTGCTTTTGCAGCCTCAAGCATGAGCTGTTGGCGATTGCGAGGAAGGTTGCTATCGAGAGTTAGCAGGACTCCTCTACTTAAAAGGACGCCGAGCATACTGGCAATCAGCCCAAAACTTTTTAACCCGCAAACAGCTACCGTATCTCCGGGCTTGATGTTGTGAGATAGCAGAAATTTTGCGATCGCATTTGCATGACGAGCTAATTCTCCGTAAGTCCAAGAACAATCGCCCTGACAAATAGCGAACTGTTCTGGAGTCAGGTTAGCCCGCGATGCGAACATATCAGTGACTAGCTCATACCGTGGTTCGGGTAGAACTGCACTTGGATCGGGAAGTAAAGGACGGGTTTCTGGCGTCACCAGAGAATAGGAATTAATCGGTTTGTTTGTATCGGCAACAATTTGTTCAAGCAAATATTGGTATTGATTCAGAATGCAATTGATGCGTTCTGGCGAAAATAAAGAGCACTGGTATACCAGTTGTAATTTTAGTTCTTTCTCCTGCTCTTCTACTAATAAGGTCAAATCTAATTTTGATGTCAGGCTATCTAAATCCTCAGGTGTAATGGTTTGCCCTGGGAATTCCAATGTTTGCTCGGATGTGTTTTGTAAAGCAAACATGACTTGGAACAACGGATGATATGAAGGCGATCGCTCTATCTGCAGTTCTTCTACAAGTTTTTCAAACGGTAAGCCTTGGTTAGCTCTTGCTTCTAAAACAACCAAACGCACTTTTTGTAATAAATCCCGAAAACTGGGATTGCCAGACATATTGGTTCGCAACACCAAAGTACTAGCTTTTGCCTCCATGAGGTGGCGATCGTCTGCCATGATGGGACATCCAACTAAGATGTCTTCTTGCCGACTATATCGATACAGAAGAGTTTGGAAAGCTGCTAATAATGTGGAGAAAACGGTTATACCCTCTTGTTGCGATACTACATACAGCGCTTGTAACAAAGTTCGATTAAGTATAAAAGACTGCTTTATTACTTCCCGTCTTTGCACTGAAGGTCGTGGCTTATCTGTAGGTAATTCCAACACTAAGCTAGCATTTGCTAGTTGTTGTTTCCAGTAATTTAATTGTTTGTCTGATTCAATACTTGACGAAGCGGATAAATTTTTATTCATAGGGAGCATAATCCTACGTGCTTAGAAACGACTAGCGTAATGTTTAAAAACTTAGTGAGTTTTCAGAATTTTCTCAGTACCCCCGGTCTTCTTTCAGTGTGGACTTTGAGAAAACTCCTTCAGACTAATACCGTTTCTTTATGAAAACGCAATTATTTTTCCCCGCCTCCGGTATCCCCCGATGCCTTGGGGGAACTACACAAGGGTTTTATAAGGCGCATCTTCATACGGAATTGGTATAAGCCGTAATTATTTTCCTCTTTAAAAGATTTAGTATTTCCCCTGGTTTCTCTAATGCTTGCAAAGACCCATATTTAACAAATACCAAAAAAAGTGTAAAGTTACCATTGAAATAGTGATTGTCATTATGAAATTATTGTGTAGCAAGATAATTAATTAAAAACAACGCAAAAAGACATATCTATCAGAGGTTGTTTGAAAAGTGGTTGGTTGTGATTTTAATCACAATATTACCCCCTTAATCCCCACGCGTGAAAGGGTGGAAATAAGAGAAATTCAGTTCCCTCCCCTTTCTAAGGGGAGGGTTAGGGTGG
>NZ_WJFC01000045.1 GCF_009725235.1 Scytonema sp. UIC 10036 | reverse complement strand
CCACCCTAACCCTCCCCTTATAAAGGGGAGCCACTGCGCCATCGCGGCTTTGCCGACTTGAAGCACGTGGCGTGAGGGAACTCAATTTCTCTTATTTCCCCCCTTTATAAGGGGGAGCCACTGCGCCATCGCGGGTTTCCCGACTTGTAGCAAGTGGCGTGGACCAAGGGGGGTAATCATGTGATTAAAATGACAGCTAACCACTTTTCAAACATCCTCTTATAGATTCAGCCTACTATTTCGTTTGGTATGAATCGACTTTAAACTTAGATGGTTAAGTTTTTTTTAGAGGGCAGGAGACAGAATGCCCTTGCTTGTTTGCCTCCTACCTTCTGCCTTTGTTTCTAAACCAACCGTCTCTTATTTTGCAACTTCTGCCATTTGAATGACTGCTCCCAAGCCAGCACCCATTTCTTCTGGTGTAATTTTGCCATCTTTATTTGCGTCTAACGCATCGAATACAGCATCAGTACCCATCCATTCTTCACGAGTAATGAAGCCATCGCCATCTAAATCGTACACGTGGAAAATATCTTGGGTCGCATGGCTGAGGGTTGATTTTCCGTCCAAACGAGCCAGTCTTTCTGCTAGGAGTGTTTCCAAAGTTTCTAGCGCTTTGGTGAAACCTTTGATCCCTTCATCGAGTTTGTCGTTTGCCATGCGATCTGCCGCATGCATCTTGTCAAAGGTCGCTTTGTCCATCGGAATTTTTTCAATATCCGATGTTGCTGCTTTGCTAGGTTCGAGTTTGCGAGGTAAGTCTCCTATTGTCGCGTTTAACTCACCCAACAGCGCTGGAGAAATGGTTAGCAAGTCAGACCCAGCGAGTTCTATAATTTCCCCAATGTTGCGGAAACTAGCTCCCATGACTTCTGTTTTGTAACCAAATTTTTTGTAGTAGTTGTAAATTTTGGTGACAGATAAGACTCCTGGATCTTCAGCAGAAGGGTAACTATCGCGTCCGGTTTCTTTTTTGTACCAGTCAAGAATTCGACCTACAAACGGGGAAATCAACGTGACACCAGCTTCCGCACAAGCGATCGCTTGGTGAAGTCCAAACAACAAGGTCAAGTTGCAGTGGATACCTTCTTTTTCCAAAATTTCCGCAGCCCGAATTCCTTCCCAGGTAGCGGCAATTTTAATCAGGACGCGATCGCGAGAAACTCCCGCAGCTTGATACTGAGCAATTAAGTCCCGTGCTTTGGCAACAGTTGCTTCTGTATCGTAGGAAAGGCGTGCATCAACTTCTGTAGACACCCGACCCGGAATAATTTGTAAAATTTTCAAGCCAAAGGACACTGCCAAACGGTCAAATGCCAAAGCAGCTACATCTTTTTGACTTGCTCCCTGTCCTGCATCTTTTTGGGCTTGGAGTAAAGTCTGGTCAACAATGTCCCGATACTCTGGCATTTGTGCTGCAGCAGTAATTAGGGAAGGGTTGGTGGTAGCGTCTCGCGGCTTAAACTTTTCAATTGCTTGGATATCGCCTGTGTCAGCAACGACAACGGTAAACTCTCTTAACTGCTCCAGTAAATTTTTAGACATATATCCTCCTAGTTATGTTGGCGAGCGCACAAAAACAGCGTTGTTCGTCTTACGAGTACCTATCAACCTCTTACCATCTTAGATTGCACAGAGAACTGCTGCCATTGTTCTCAATCTCTGTCAAACTTGTTGGTAAGTGGAACTTCATCTCAAATCTATAAATTTCCGCAATAGCTTGAATTGACTTTAGATACAAACCTCAAAAATTAGATAGTTCTTAGTCAATGGTCAATAATATTGTCTGGAAATCCCCATTTTGTTTGTTTTTTTTAAGATTTTGTTGTTGATAACTGCATACTGCAAATGGAAAAAACAATCCAGCAAGCACAAATACCGTGAGGTAGAGCGTAAGAGCTATAATGAATAATCCACATCCCGGAGTCCTATTTGATTTTTGAACGACGTGTAGGGAAACCAGCCTCGTGCGCGTCTTTATGAGCGTTGAGAGGAACGGCTTTGGGCATTGCTAGCCCTACCGAGGTGGCTAACGCCATTCAAGTTCTGATAATATAACCTCTGCTCTTCTCTCCGCGTATGGTCGTGTTAAAGGTAATTTATTTAACTATTTATTCAAAAAATACACGTATAAAAGAGAAATCAAAAGCTGCTGGGAGCTAGAAGTTACCAGGATAGGAAATCAAAGTTTTGAAGAACAACAAGACTTTGGTATTAGGGTTATTAAAGCTTTTGGAGGTACAGTTTAATGTTAACCTTTGATGTGCAATCAATTTTAATTTCAATTCCTAATGAAGTCGCTTGGGAAAATATTATACAATTTGAAAAAATTGATGAACGAGTAGCGACAGCCAATATGTTGTGTCCTAACCTAATTGGGGTTAATGAAGGTTACATCGAATGGTGTCCTAATGATGAACCACCTAGTCAACTAGAAACTTTAACTTGGTGGTGGGTTATTCGTCCAGATTTAGGTGCAGCTATAGCTATTGAAGCTCCAGATGAACTGAAAGAAATTATTGGAAAATATATTTTAGAAAATTAACTTCTTTATTCTTCGTCTAACTCAGTTTCTAAAACAGTATAAATATCTTGTCTATCACCCTCAAGGGCGCATTCCGACACCCACAATCACAACAATAATTCTATTTCGCTCGACACGAGCGCTAACCTTGAAACTGACCTGTTAGAGCCTTTGTAAATCTTCACTTCAGGAGCGTTTTCCTACTAGGTACGACAGCAAAAGATTGACAATTTCTTGCTCGATCTGCCCATCACTTAAAAATTCTGGATGTTCAATGACTGCTGTATGCGCTAAAGATTCAACAACACATCCCAAAATAAAGACTGTCAAATCCAGGTTTTGTGGTTGAATGCGATCGCGCTGTTTCTCTAAATAAGCACGAACCAAGGTGTTAATTTGTTCTTCTGCATTTTTGACTTTCTTTAGCTTGCCAATTCGAGGTACTTCCTCGTTCAGCACTTTGTGTAACTTTGGATTCACTGCGTGAGCTGCAATGCACGCTTTTACTAATTCGCGGAAAACAACTTCTATTGGCTTGTCAAACGAATCTCTTAAATTTGATTCTACAATCTCAATCATTTCGTTAGCATGGCTCTCGGCAAGGGCTGCAACTAAAGCTTCTTTATTGGGAAAGTACTGATACAGCGAGCCGATGCTCACTCCAGCGCGTTCCGCAATTCGATTTGTACTAGCAGTATCGTAGCCCTCTTCAGTCAAAATGTGAGCCGTTGCAATCAAAATAGCATCGACTGTCATTTTAGAACGGTCTTGCTGTGGCAATTTACGAGGTTTTGTGGGAATTTTACGAGACATCTGACTCACTCAATGAAATGCGAGTTGATAAAAATGAGTTATGGCTCGTATTATACGAGTTATCGCTCACTTTTATTCCACAACAAGAACGAAGACCGAACAAGTCCACCTAGTTATCCGGATGGTTAAAGATTATGACAAGCTCGATTGTAACTAAATCAACATTCTTGGATGAAAAAGTACAAGCTGTTCTCGATCGCTTGCACGCTTTGGCAGATCTCAATGATGCGATCGCTATCCAGCAAGTTCTCAAGAGTGGTTTAGATTGGTACTCTGCTAGTTCCGAAGACAAGGCTGCAATGCTCAGCGAAGCTTTACTACCGATTTCAACAGATGTGGGAAAATTCATCTATGGAATAGCTCGTTCTATTTCCGCCAAACGTATAGTCGAATTCGGCACATCTTACGGTATCTCCACAATTTACCTTGCTGCTGCTTTGCGAGATATTGGTGGTGGATTGGTTATTGGTTCTGAACTTGAGAGTAACAAAGTTGCTCGTGCGACTCAAAATATTGCGGAAGCAGGATTATCTCAATTTGTGGAGATTCGTGCAGGGGATGCACTCCAGACGTTACGCCATCCAGGAGGCGTTGTAGATTTGTTATTTCTTGACGGCTGGAAAAATCTTTGTTTGGAGGTTTTACACCTTGTATCGGGTAACTTGCGATCGGGTTCTGTCATTCTCGCTGATGATTTAAGTCTTTTCCCTGAGGAACTTGCATCTTACTTAGAATATGTTCGCAATCCAGTTAATGGCTTTGTCTCAGTGACACTGCCTCTTGGTGATGGGCTTGAGTATTCTGTTAAACTTTAAACCGAGTTCGATGAAACTCTGTCTCACGTAGGTTGAAGACTGGAGGCGGAGCCTCTAGGAAGGCATTCCCAGGCTTCGCCTGGGAACGAGGGGTGTGAGGGAGGTTGTGAGGGCTAGTAACTGTAAACAAATTTCTCCTCTGATCTACTCATTCCTCCTCTTTTTTGAGTAGAGGTTGGCGATCGATCTCCGGTTCCGGTAAAGTTTTAATCCAGTCCTGAACGACTTCTGACATAGAGACTCCCAATGTTCGAGCAAGATTCTCCACCTTTTGCCGCTCTCGGTTGGTAAGTCTAACGACTAATCTATAATCTCTTGCCATTTTAGGACTTGTCCTGTTATACTAAATGTCATGCGAATAGTTTAACAAATAGCAGCAAAGGAGGTGAAGCGGATGCCGCAAGTTTATCAAACATATGTGACTCAGATTGAGAATAACTTGACTGGTGAGACGCGGACGCTTGAGATGTTAGAGGAGTTCTCCCCAGTAGCAGCAGAGATGTCACAAATAGCATTAGAAGGCTTGCAAAGTGATATGAAAAAGGAGAAGTTAAACTCCCAAATTCAAAACACTTTTGGCGTCAATAAGCGTCATGCTAATAGTGTCATTAATTTTGTGACGGGGGAATTGGAATCGGCTATTGAATGCAAGAAAAGACATCTAGATACACTAGACACCAAAATAAAATCAGTTAAGTCAGAAATTGAAAGGTTGAACAAACGACTGAAGAATCACAGGGAATATGCCCAAGCCGTAGAGAAGTATAATTTAGCCATCAAATATCCCCAAAAAACTAAAACGGGAACGTTAAAGAAAGTACCTGTACTTAAGAAAATTCCCGAGTTTGATAACGCTTGCCCTATTAACGGTAAGCCTCATGGTAAGACATATTTACAATTAGCTAAACAGCAGTTACACCAGAAAAAACGCCAATTGAAGATGTACTTAGACCGGAGAGCTGCATTTGTCCTTCGCGGTGTCAAGCCGAAGTTGGGAAACTTAGGAACGGTAACATTTGTTGGGAGTACCAACGAAACTAGCGGGAATCAAATATGTCAACTAACACCGGATGTTATCCCAAGTCTAAAAATCCGTGTCCCTTACTTTTTAGAAGCAACATATGGAGAATATCTGACCTTACCACTTTACAAAATTAACAAGCAAGGATACGACAATATAGTTACCGCTTGGGCATTAAACAACGCTCTCACTTATGTATTTAGCAGAAATAAAAAAGGGAAGTGGGTAGTCGCTATTACTTGTTTGGTCAACTTTTCTATCACTAGTAATGACAGAGCTTTCGGGTGCATAGGTTTAGATATTAATCCCGGAGCTATTGGATGGTGTGCGACCAACCGTCACGGGAATCCTATAGCTTGGGGAAAAGTCAATTTAGATTTACATTCATGCTCAACAGAACAAACTGAAGCCAGATTGGCTGGTGCTATTACAGAACTGACCAACAGAGCGCTAGCTACTAAAAAACCAATTGTTATTGAGAAATTAGACTTTTCTGAAAAGAAGCGGCAAGGTAAACGCGGTCGCAAATATAATCGGATGTTATCAGGTTTTGCTTATGCCAAGTTCAAAGAATTGTTAAAAGCTAGATGCTTAAAACTAGGCATCAAAATTATTGAGGTAAGTCCCAAATATTCATCTCAAATCGGCGTTGTCAAATATATGAGACGCTATGGCATGGGAAGTGATAGCGCTGCGGGTCTAGTTTTAGCGCGTCGTGGGATGAACATTTACTATGAGAGAATGCCAGCGAGATACGCCTTGCAGAGTTCGATTCAACCCGAACCTCGTCAGCACGTCTTTGCACACTGGCAGGGTTTCAATAAGCATTACTTGGAGGTAGGTTCTCGTAATGCTTGGTTCGGTACACCTACTCTTACAGGGTCTGCGGGTGACGGCTTGGCGAACACCGGAAATCTTGGGTTGACAAAGCTTCGGCACAAGCACGAGAGTTCTTCTCTCCATCCGTCTGTGAAGGCGTGAACCCTTCAAGGTAGGTTTGATTGACCGCTATCTTTCCGGTTGAATAGATTTGCTCATACGTGAGTAGATCTGAGTAGACTTTATCGAGCGGTAAGGTTTCTGATTTTATGCTGAAATGGGTTGTCCTATGGTATGCACTTTCACTAAGCTTGTGGTTCCTGACTTGCCAATGGGTACGCCTGAGGTGATGACGACTCTATCCCCTTCCTGAATCAGCCCTGTCTCTACAACAGTTTTTTCCACATTCATCAACATCTCTTCCGCAGTGTAAACTGATTGGATGAGTAAAGGTTCGACACCCCAAGAAATTGCTAGCTGACGGTAAGGAGTTTCGTCAGGGGTCAGAGCAAGAATTGGAGTTGTTGGACGGTATTTAGAAATAAGCCTTGCTGTATTGCCACTTGAAGAGTGACAAACGATTGCTTTGGCACCTGTTTCATAGGCGATACGGCAAACGGCTTCGGCTAGAGATTCAGTGACGCTGAGGCTTCCCGCATCGTAATTCCACAAGGACTGACGTGCGCCTTCTTTGAGAGAATTTTCTGTTCTCACAGCAACACTGTGCATCATTTTGACGGCTGCTACGGGATACTGTCCCACAGCAGTTTCTCCTGACAGCATGACTGCATCAGTACCATCTATAATTGAGTTGGCAACATCAGTGACTTCCGCACGTGTGGGATCGGGGGCGCTAATCATCGATTCCAACATTTGTGTGGCGGTAATTACGGGTTTCCCAGCACGGTTGCATCGGAGAATAATATCTTTTTGAATCAGGGGTACTTGCTCGATGGGCATTTCTACTCCTAGATCGCCACGAGCTACCATAATGCCGTCAGCTACTTCTATAATTTTATCTATATTCTCTACTGCTTCTCGTCTTTCGATTTTGGCGATGATGCGAATGTTTGCATTTGCTCCTTCAATCATCCTTTGTGCTGGTTCTAAGTCTTGAGGCGATCGCACAAAGGATACTGCCACTAAATCTACCCCTGATTGAATCCCAAAACGCAAGTCGCTTAAATCTTTTTCTGTGATGGAGGTTACAGGTAAACGTGTTTCTGGCAAATTCACGCCTTTGTTACTGGATATCAGACCCCCAATGATAACTTGTGCTCGGATTTTATCGGCATCGCGATCGCAAACCATGACTTTGATGCGACCATCATTAATTAGAATTGGTTCGCCACGTCGTACCATAGCGAACAGAGTTGGCAAAGGTAGGGGGATTTCGTCAGCACTTTTGCCTTCTTTTTGCAGTACAAAAGTCACTTCTTGACCCGTTTCTACAGTAATGCCTTCTGGTGGTACGGTTCCCAGTCGAATTTTAGGACCGCATAAGTCTTGCATTAAAGCAAGAGGTTTCTGTGTGGTATTATTAATTTGTCTGAGATGTTTGATGGTTTGACCGTGAAATTCGTGTTCTCCGTGAGAGAAGTTTAGCCTTGCTACATTCATACCTGCATCTACTAGGGATTGGAGTCTTTCGGGTGTAGATGTAGCGGGTCCAACTGTACAAATAATTTTGGTTCTACGCATGATGAAATATTTTGAAATCTGGTAGTGGAAATTCTGCGAGATCGTGTCCGGATGCATGCGCTAAAGCGCAACTACAAACGAATTATTTTATATATCATTAACCTTTGCCTTGGGGGAGAAGGGGTATAAGTTGAGTAATATTGCTCTTGCCAAAAATATTGTTTTATGTATCCTCAGTTTAATAACCGCCTACATTGTAGGCTTAATCTCGGGCTTCTGAACGTGTTTTATACAGCTAATTATGTAAATATTTGTAAACTTAATGTGATGCAAATAGTTATTAGTTCTCCCTTGCCGCCAGAAGATTACTTATGAGCGTAGGGTGGGCAATGCCCATCCTACTGTAGGAGTGGAATTTTAGAGCAGAAAGGGAGTTGTTAAGCTGCAACAGCAGTACGTTCTAACAAACCTTCTTTTTGTGCCATAGATAACATCAGGTCAATGACACGATTTGAGTAACCCCACTCGTTGTCATACCAGGCAACAACTTTGAAGAAGTTAGAGTTGAGTTCGATCCCCGCACCTGCATCAAAAATACTGGAATGGGAATCCCCCTGAAAATCTGTGGAAACGACTTCGTCTTCCGTGTAGCCTAAAATTCCTTTTAGCTCACTTTCTGAAGCCTCTTTCATAGCAGCACAGATTTCTTTGTAACTGGTGGCTTTAGCAGTTTTGAAAGTCAAATCAACAACAGAGACATCGGGAGTAGGAACCCGGAATGCCATACCGGTTAATTTACCTTTCAATTCTGGTAATACCAGTGCAACTGCTTTTGCTGCACCTGTAGAAGAAGGAATGATGTTCTGGGCTGCGCCACGTCCTCCCCTCCAGTCTTTTTTACTTGGGCCGTCTACGGTTGGTTGAGTTGCAGTCATTGCATGAACTGTGGTCATCAACCCTTCGGTTAAGCCAAATTTGTCATTGAGGACTTTAGCAACAGGTGCCAAACAGTTCGTAGTACAACTCGCATTGGAGACAACAGTGTCTTTTCCTGGGTCAAATAAGTCATGATTTACACCCACTAACAGAGTAGGTACTTTATCCGGATCTTTAGTAGGAGCGGAGAGTATAACTCGCTTTGCTCCTGCTTGCAGGTGGTTTGCAGCACCTTCAAAGGTAGTAAACAAACCCGTAGATTCCACAACGTAATCTGCACCTAATTTACCCCAAGGTAACTCTGCAGGATTCCGAACGGACACGCAAGGAATGAAACGTCCATTAACAACAATGCCATCTTCCTTTGCCTCGACCTGACCCTTATAACTACCGTGAGTTGAATCGTACTTCAACAGGTATGCCAAGTTATCTGGTGGTACTAGGTCGTTGATGCCAACAAACTCTATGTTGGGGTTGTCGATACCAGCACGAAACACAAGTCGCCCAATACGACCAAATCCATTGATGCCAACTTTCAGCTTACTCACGATGAAATCTCCTGTTTCGGGATTGGGATTGGGAGTTAGGGATAAGGAATTTTTCCAAATTTTCTATCCCTTCTTGACCCAATCCTGCCAATGTATGTTAGCGAAAGCCAAGTTTAATTGACATCTTTTAAGATTTGTGAGGAAGGGTTAGTGGTTCGTGGTTAGTGGTTAGTAGTTCTTTTAACAACCAACAACCAACAACTAACAACTAACAAATTCCTCTAATATGGCCACTTCCATTCACGAATTTCTGGCATATCTTCGCCGTACTTGTGAATGTAGTGTTTGTGCTCGATGAGCTTGTCTTGCAGTGCCTGCTTCACGTAAGCTGCTTTGTATCCCAGTGTCGGTACGCGATTTATCACGTCCATAGCTAAGTGGAAGCGATCTAAATCGTTGACGACTACCATATCAAAAGGTGTAGTTGTTGTTCCTTCTTCCTTATAACCCCTTACGTGGAGGTTTGCATGATTCTTGCGACGGTAGCTTAAACGGTGGATCAACCAAGGGTAACCGTGGAAAGCAAAGATAATTGGCTTGTCAGTGGTGAAAATACTATCAAAGTCTTTGTCACTCAGCCCGTGAGGGTGTTCGCTTTCAGGTTGAAGTTTCATTAAGTCTACCACGTTCACCACCCGCACCTTTAGGTCGGGGAAGTTCTGGCGAAGGATATCCACCGCTGCTAAGGTTTCCATCGTGGGAATGTCTCCCGCAGACGCCATCACCACATCTGGTTCGCTACCTTGGTCGTTACTTGCCCAGTCCCAAATACCAACTCCTTTGGTGCAATGCTTGATGGCTGCATCCATGTCAAGGTACTGTAAAGCTGGTTGCTTTCCGGCAACGATGACGTTGACATAGTTGCGGCTTCGCAGACAATGATCTGTTACCGACAGCAAACAATTTGCATCAGGCGGCAGATACACCCGAATGACCTTTGCTTTCTTGTTGACTACAACGTCAATGAAACCGGGGTCTTGGTGGGAGAAGCCATTGTGGTCTTGACGCCAAACGTGGGAGGTCAGGAGGTAGTTAAGGGAAGCAATTGGTCTGCGCCAGGGAATGTCAAGGCAAGTATCAAGCCACTTGGCGTGCTGGTTGAACTGGGAGTCTACGATATGAATGAACGCCTCGTAGCAGGAGAAGAAGCCGTGGCGACCTGTGAGAAGGTATCCTTCCAACCAGCCCTGACAAGCATTTTCACTGAGAATTTCCATCACCCGACCTTGGGGAGATAAGTGTGCGTCATATGGTAATCTCTCAGCGTCCCAAGTCCGGTCTGTTACCTCAAACACAGTATCCAAGCGATTAGATTTGGTTTCGTCAGGACCAAAGATGCGGAAGTTCTGGGATTCCATGTTGAATTTCATTACATCCCGCAGGAGTTTCGCCGACACCTTGGTGGCTTCGGCAATAGTTTTGCCCGGTTTGGAAACTTCAACGGCATAATTTTCAAACTCCGGCATCCTCAAGTCTCGCAGCAGAAGACCGCCATTCGCATGAGGATTATCACTCATACGTTGCTGTCCTTTTGGAGGCAGTTGTGCAAGTTCTGGGATCGGTTTGCCGTTCTCATCGAAGAGTTCTTCTGGCTTGTAACTTCTCATCCACTGTTCTAGGAGTTGGATATGCTCCGGCTTGCTTGCCAACTCTCCAAAGGGAACTTGATGCGATCGCCAGTAATCCTCTACCTTGTCGCCATCAACTTCTTTTGGTCCCGTCCAACCTTTGGGGCTTCTGAGGACAATCATTGGCCATTGAGAACGCTCTTTGTAACCATTGGTACGGGCATCTTCCTGAATTTCTTTGATTTCACGAATGACTGTATCTAGGGTTGCTGCCATCAGTTGATGCATGGTTTCTGGATCGGAGCCTTCCACAAAGTAGGGCTTGTAACCATAACCTACAAATAAGCTCTCCAACTCCTTATGGCTAATACGTGCTAGCACCGTCGGGTTAGCAATCTTGTACCCATTAAGGTGGAGGATGGGGAGCACTGCTCCATCAGACACGGGGTTAAGAAACTTGTTGGAGTGCCAGCTTGTAGCAAGAGGTCCTGTTTCCGCTTCTCCGTCGCCAACAACACAAGCAACGATGAGGTCGGGGTTATCGAAGGCTGCACCGTAGGCGTGGAATAAGGAATAGCCAAGTTCTCCACCTTCGTGGATAGAACCGGGAAGTTCGGGGGTGCAATGACTACCAACACCACCAGGAAAAGAGAACTGTATGAAGAGTTTTTTCATTCCCTCAGCATCCAGGGAGATGTTGGGGTAGTACTCGCTATAGGTACCTTCCAGGTAAGCGTTAGCGACGACTCCAGGACCACCGTGACCGGGACCTGCGATGTAAATCATGTTTAGGTCATTCTTTTTGATGACCCGATTGAGATGAACGTAGGTAAAATTCAATCCAGGAGTTGTCCCCCAGTGACCCAAGAGTCTGGGTTTGATGTGTTCTAGCTTCAGCGGTTCTTTTAGGAGTGGATTGTCGAGCAAATAGATTTGACCTACTGAGAGATAATTCGCTGCACGCCAATAGGCGTTCATCTTCTGCAGTTCGTCATCCGATAATGGCTTTGTTTGCAGAGGATTTGCTAAAGTCATATAAAAACTCCTTTACAAAAGGATGTTCGCAGATTCTCACGAGTAAGTTTATTTGCTACCAACATAAGGATCATCTTACCGATGACACAATACTATAAAACTTGCGGCTATATCAATCTTCTCCTAGGAAGGTAGATTTTTCTGAGGTACTACACTGTCACATTCTTTTTTCAAATCGGTATTTCATTTGTTGGGTAACGCTTGTGCTCAACCCAACCTACGAACCCTATCATAGAATCAGGCTTGTAAATAGTAAGGCGAACCGCGCTCCAAACTAATTGTGAATTTCCAGCAATCCCAATGGAGGTGTAATCTCAACACGACCCGCTTCTAAATCAACAATCGGCACAATTGCCGTTACAAAAGGAATCAAAACAGTCTTTTGTCCTTTGTCCTTTGTCCTTTGTCCTTTGTCGGGTGAAGTGTGTAGTTGCACCTCCAGCAAGTCATGCCCTGCAGAGAGCAAATCTACTACCGTTCCTACAAACTCGCCAGATTCTTGCAGATAGACTGACAAACCAATCAAATCCAAGACATGATACTCATCATCCGCCAATTGGGGGCGATCGCTCTCCAACACCAGTAACTTATAACCCCGCAATTCCTCAGCCCGATTGCGATCGCTTACCCCAGCTAACTTCACGACGTACAAATTTTTCCCTTCGACATTGCGTCCTGCTATCAACTCTACAGGTTGCGGTTCTATTTGACCCGGACACCACAACCACCGTTTTCCAGGAACCTCAAATCGTTCTGGAAAATCCGAGTTCGATCGCACGCGAACTTCACCACTTAATCCTTGTGGAGCAACAATTGTGCCAATTTCTATCCAACCATCAGGGAATTGATGGCGGGAGGGGGGGAGGGGGGAGGGGAGATTTTTCCTTATTCCCTTGTCCCTTGTCCCTTGTCCCTTGTCCTTCATTTCTTTCTCCTTGCTCTTCGCGTCTTCGTGGTTCATTAAGCACTAACAGTAGAAGTCTGATAAATCTGTTGTACAACCTTTGCTAAACGTTCCATACCAGTAGTAATTTCTTCATTGGTAGCAGTCAAGCTAATACGCACACACTGCTTTTTGTGTACCCATTCCTCTTCCAAGCCAGGGAAAAAGGTACTGCCAGGAACAACTATAACACCCACTTTCTTCAGTTCTTGATAAAGTTCCCAATCTATTATTGGCAAATCTTGCAACCACAACCAAGCAAATATCGCCCCTTCACCTCGATGGAGGAACCAAGGTAATGAGTTTGGCATGAACTCGTTCAAAGTGCTTTCCAAAACAGTAAACTTGTTCTGGTAGAAAGGACGAATCACAGAAGTGGAAATTTCTGCTAGCGTACCAGAGTCGATCGCGATCGCAGCAATCGCCTGTCCGTACCTTGATGCATGGATACAAGCATTGGTTTGAAAGCATTCCAAAACTTGAATCACTTTTTCATCCCCGATAGCGATTCCAATACGTTCTCCTGGTAACCCTGCTTTCGACAAACTCATGCAGTGAACGATCCCATCTCCAAAAATCGGCGTTAATTCAGTGAAGTTCAATGCTGGGAAAGGAGGACCGTATGCTGAGTCAATAAATACTGGTACATCATGAGGTGCAGCCAAAGCAGCAATTTTTTTCACCTCATCATCAGTGAGGACATTACCTGTAGGGTTGCAGGGACGAGAGAATATAATACATCCCGTTTTTTCTGTAATCGACAAGTTGCTAAAGTCCGGGCGGTATTTAAACTGGTGCGCTCCTGCATTTATATCTAGTGTTGGCTTGTAAGCAATCAGTGATTCTGGTACTAGAGTCACGCCACCATAACCCGTGTAGTCCGGGCTGAGGGGTAAAACAATTTTTTTCAGTTCTCCATCAGTGGTGTAGCCGCCAAACGCATTAGCCGCATAGAAGTAAAGACTTTGACTCCCTGGGGTAATCAAGATGTTGCGATCGCTCAACTTTAACCCAAAGCGGTGATTAAAATCATTGACAACAGCCTCAATCAATGGTGCATAACCCTGGCTCGATCCGTAGCGGCAAACGACCTCACCATAATCTGGGCTAGAGAGCAATTGTGCAGTACAATCTCGCCATAACTGCTCAACTTCTGGCAAAATCAAAGGATTGCCAGCACTCAAATTTATCAACTGCCCCGTACTAGATTGTAAAGTTTCGATAATGTCCTTCATAATGGCTCTAACGCCAGTTAGTTTGGACATATTAACGCCGAATTGAGTCAGGGCAGGGTTCATAAGCGATACAAAATGACTGTTAATTTAGTAAATGGACATATTTAGGGCATTATTGCTGCTGACAACAGAAGTTTGCCAAGAGCCACACTGCCACTTATTTACCACTGTAACTAGAGAATAGGGCGATCGTACAGCAGTAGTTCCTTTATAACTGTTCTCGCCTGTAGAATAAAGATACAAATTTGATAAAAAATACATAGTACAGTATGCAGCTTAGCTCACAGCAGTTTTCAGATAAATAAACCACATTATTGTGGTACGGGTGTCCCCACCGTACTACATGGGAAAGCTGTGGTTCATTTGCCTAAAAACTGTTGTAAGATTCACAATTCAATGCCTCCCGCATACTACAAGAAAATTCGTTACTTTCAGTAGAATAGAAAACACCGAATGAAGGAGGCAGAAGTATGATTTTTCTCTTTGAGGAAAGACCATCAGACTCATCCTTTGTAGAAACGATCTGGCGGACTCAAAGTGAGGGGGCTGGCTCTTTTACTTCTGTCGCTGTTAACCATTGGGAAATGGTGATAACAAAGCAACATGGCAAGACAACCTTAACGGTGCGGGGACCAGAGACGAAAGCTTCGACCGCACATTGCCCTGAAGACGCTGAATTTTTTGGCATCCAGTTTAAGCTGGGCATATTTATGCCCCATCTACCTCTGAAGAATCTCGTGAATCAATCGCTGACCTTATCTGAGGCAACGAGTCGATCCTTCTGGTTAAATGGTTCTGCATGGCAATTCCCCGACTATGAAAATTCAGACACATTTGTTAATAAACTTATACATGACGGCTTGCTCGTTCGCGAACCAATTGTAGATGCTGCATTACAAAGTCAATTGCCAGAACTTTCCCTACGTTCCATACAGCGTCGTTTCTTACAAGCTACAGGATTAACTCACAGCGCTATTCGTCAAATCGATCGCGCTAGACAAGCAGCAGCGCTCCTAGAGCAAGGTATGTCCATCCTCGATACCGTTCATGTCACTGGCTATAGCGACCAACCTCACATGACAAAAGCGCTTAAACACCTGCTCGGACAAACGCCTGGTCAAATTGCTCGTCTGAATTAATTGGAAAGGTTGTCGTTTTTATACAAGACAATCCCTGCAATCCCTAATTACGATATTAACCAGCCACAGGAGGTGCTAAGCTGTTGCGCTTTAAAGAGTGTCTAAAAAGGCGGGCGAGGACGCTTACCCCACAAGACTTAAATTTACTAAAGCGAGACAATTTCATGACAACGGAAAACACGACAATGAGAAAATTAAAACTCCAAGTTCAAATGACCGTTGACGGATACATTGCGGGACCAAATGGCGAAATGGACTTTATGGTGTGGAATTGGGACGACGAATTAAAACAATATGTCAATGATATAACTGAACCTGTTGACTGCATTATCCTTGGACGAAAACTTGCCGAAGGGTTCATCCCTTACTGGGCTACTGTAGCTGCAAATCCGGACGATCCGGAATTTACAACAGGTAAGAAATTTACGGACACACACAAAGTTGTTTTTACCAAC
Source organism: Scytonema sp. UIC 10036 (assembly GCF_009725235.1). The sequence continues at coordinate 59,172 of NZ_WJFC01000045.1, read as the reverse complement.
ACGCTTGATAAGTCAGAATGGAACAATACCGTTTTAGCAAAAGGCAACCTTGTTAACGAAATCACTAAACTAAAAAAACAAGACGGTAAAGACATCATTGCTTATGGCGGTGCGACCTTTGTATCGGCTCTAATGAAACAAAAATTGATCGACCAGTTTCATTTATTCATTAATCCAACTGCAATTGGTAACGGAATGACAATTTTCAAAGCACTTGACAGCAAACAAAATCTGACATTAGTAAAATCTACACCATTTGACTGCGGGATTGTTGTTCTTAATTACGAGCCGAAACGCGACTAAAGATAAATCATGGTTTTAAGTGAAGCACATCTTTATCAGCGTGCTTTGCTGTGCATCTGCGGTTAGTTCAATATCCGGTACCTCACAACAGTAAGAATTGCCATAAACCATACTATGCTCTTGTGGTACTGGTGTCCTCGCTCGCTGAGGGGGCAGGCGAACCCCACTCCATGTAGTCCATGAACCTGAAAATTAAACACATGAAGCCATCCTTTGTTGAGTACACTCAAGTGAGTTAGTGTAGCTGATACAGGAAGACTCAACTTGGAAGTTAAAGCAGCAGTGGCTCACGGTGCCGATAAACCGTTAACAATTGAAACCGTTCAACTTGATGGACCTCGTGCAGGGGAAGTGATAGTTGAAATTAAAGCCAGTGGTGTTTGCCACACGGATGCATATACCCTTTCTGGTGCCGATCCTGAAGGTTTATTCCCAGCAATTTTGGGACATGAAGGTGCTGGGGTGGTTGTAGAAGTTGGGGAAGGTGTCACGAGTCTTAAGCCTGGTGACCATGTGATTCCTCTCTACACGCCAGAATGCCGCCAGTGCGAATATTGTCTTAGCATGAAAACAAATCTCTGTCAAGCAATTCGTGCGACACAAGGACGTGGTGTTATGCCCGATGGTACCAGTCGCTTTTCAATTGATGGGCAGATGATTCACCATTATATGGGGACATCTACGTTTGCCAATTATACAGTCTTGCCAGAAATAGCCGTAGCAAAAATTCGTGAGGACGCACCTTTTGATAAGGTTTGTTATATTGGTTGTGGTGTAACAACAGGTATTGGTGCTGTTATCAATACAGCTAAAGTGGAACCAGGAGCCAATGTTGTGGTTTTTGGATTGGGTGGTATTGGCTTAAATGTCATCCAAGCTGCAAAGATGGTAGGAGCCGATATAATTGTGGGAGTTGATATTAACCCCAAGAAAAAAGCTTTGGCGGAAAAGTTTGGTATGACTCATTTCGTTAATCCAAAAGAAGTTGAGGGCGACTTAGTTCCCTATCTTGTTGAGTTAACTAAGGGTGGTGCTGATTACAGTTTTGAATGCATCGGCAATGTAAACGTCATGCGCCAAGCATTGGAATGTTGCCATAAAGGTTGGGGTGTCAGTGTAATTATTGGTGTTGCGGGTGCAGGGCAGGAAATTAGCACTCGTCCGTTTCAACTTGTGACAGGGCGAGTCTGGAAAGGTTCGGCATTTGGTGGGGCAAGAGGGCGTACTGATGTGCCAAAAATTGTGGATTGGTATATGCAGGGCAAAATCAACATCGATGATTTAATTACTCACGTTATGCCAGTGGAAAGCATTAATGACGCTTTGCATTTGATGCATGAAGGCGAATCGATTCGTAGTGTGGTGACTTTTAATTAAATGTAGTAGCGCATCTAGGCTAATTTGTTGGGTAGAAATTAATCGGTTAATTAGTCTACAATCCTTTCCCCCCTGCGCCCCTGCCCCCTGCACCAGAGCAGCCTCAACCTAACATTTTAAGGTGGATGTGGTAGTAGGGTGGGCATAGAAGCGCCCTGTCAAGGTGACTCACAAAATTTTGATTCAGCCGACAATTTCTCATCTTTTTTCTCTGCGACTATTAATTTCCTGAAATTTTAATCCACCTTGACAGGGCTAGGTGGGCAGTGCCCACCATTTGACTATTTGGGCATTTAGTATTGCTGCTAAATCCTGGTGGGATATCGCTAACAGGAGCAGGCAAGCACAAGCTAGAAATCATCAAAAATAGACAGATATGGGCTTGAGTTGTTCTATGTACCTACCTGCTCGATTAGTATCGCCCATATTATTGATTTCGTTAATAAGGAATAATAGGGTGGGGTAATTTCGACTTGGATTACCCCCCTTAATCCCCCCTTATAAAGGGGGGAAACTAGATTTCTTGTTCCCTCCCCTTTCCAAGGGGAGGGCTAGGGTGGGGTAATTTCGACTTGTGTGTACACCGCAGCAAGGCATCGGGGGGATGAAAGGGGGGTGTACCTCATTCAGATGCAAAGCGCTGTATCATCCCGATCGCACTAAAATAACATGGGCGAAGACGTAAAAAATTAATTATGTCAAAAGTTGGAAGCCATAATTAAAAATTACTGAGAGAATAGAGAAAATTCTATGGTTTGCACTTCAACCGCCTTTTAGGGGCGGTTTTATCTGTTAGCTTCAGGCATTAGCTTGAGGTTTCCATGTACCGTGGAAACTGTGGGGAATAACGCTTGGCAATTCCAGTTTGCACGCAGGTTCTTCGTCTAAACGATCTGCATCATAAACCCAAACTTCACTACAATCGCAATTCCCATCATACACAACTGTCATCACCCAACCTTTTTCAGGATTTTGGGAATCTGGAGTGTAAATTGGTTCTGAAGGATAGCGATTTTCACCACTATCTGCAACTGTCAGAGTATCTGTTTTGTGGTCAAAACGGGCGATCGCACCGAAGATTTCTTTTCGAGAATCGACTCCAGTACGATGTAGCGTGAGATAAGTTTGACGGCTGGTTTGTCCCTGGTGTTGTGGCGGTACAACTGGAAACTCACAATGACGATCCATAATTTCTGCCATTGCTTTTACCTTGACTGAAATAGGATCGAGGCACATTCTCCATAACGTGCTAACTGCTAGGGTATGAGTTTCTCCCGTTGCAACTTCCCTTAAATACTGGTTAGTCTGAAAATTTGGATACCTGACCATATCCACAATAACCGATCCGCTAGCATCTACATAACCGTTAGCAAAATGCCACTGATACCAAGGTTCAACTTCACCCTGACTAACCACTTGCAGTGTGTGGCGGTCAACGACTAAAATTTGAGTTCCCTTGTTTGATTGCCACTCCAAACAATGACCAAAGTCACTCAATCCTATGGCGGTAGGTAAAAGGTTAAGCCGCACGGGGGGAATACAAAAGATAAGATATTGCCCTGCAAAAACAAAATCATGCACCAATGGCACTCCCTCTAGAATATGGGATGCTTTTTGCACAATTTTACCCGTGCGATTGCTCCTATAAATATTGAGTGTTGCATTTAATCCTGGGGTGATGCCAAAGTTAAAAATTTCCCCTGTCTGGGGATCTCGCTTGTAGTGGGCAGAATAAGGCATTCCCACCGTTAACCCACCTAAATCATCTTCACCAAGAGTTGCCAAATTCTGCAAATCAAGACTGTGAGGTTTACCACCTTCCCACAATGCCAAAAGTTTATCAGGTAGCGCTAATACATTAGTATTGGCAGCATTCTTAATTGGTTTCAACCATTGATTCCATATTGGTCCGGGTGCAGTCATGCCATAATTGCCATAAACCAATCGACCGTTTGCTTCTTCTTCTTGATAACCCGCCGTTTGTACGTAGCGATATACCCCTGTTGCACCTGAATCCGTAAAATGTACGGCAAGAATGGCTCCATCACCATCAAACCAATGCCCTACATGAACACCACCGCGCTCCAATCTTGCAGGACCATTACGGTAAAGTGTACCTCGCAAACCTTCAGGAATTTTGCCAGACAGGATTTGCAGTTGGGTTGGTGGAAATTCCTTGGCAGGTTGGGCTAGGGCTTTTGCCCACGCTTTTTTTGTTGACTTTTTTTTGTCAATGGTTTGCATGAATCGCTCTTAACCGTACTAACAACCAGAGTAGAGATATTGCACCTCTAGCATCTAATTATTGATACATTTTTGTTACACTGCTTCATTCGATAGCAAGAGAAGCTAAGTCAGCCGATGCAAATAATTTGGTTCGTACTAGCGAGATTTTGCCTTTCTTTGTATACTTCAATACAGTTCAGTTAAGGATAATTGTAGGTTGGGTAGAGCGATCGCTTTACTCAACAAACTCCGCGAGAATGTTGGGTTTCGTTCCTCAACCCAACCTACGCAATAGAACCGTATTGTACTATACTTGTGTACTGACAAACTGTTGAGCTAACTCCAAGAGCAGATCGAGACGAAAATTAATCAATTGTTCAAAACACGCAATGCTTCGCATTGAGGGTAGCAAGTTTTACTGAGATTTTCTTGAGAATTTATAGTGAAAATTCTCTTTTGCAGCCAATTTTGTGCTGTAAAAACACTTCAATGGGAACATAGTTGTTGAATTGTCGTCTACATTTTAGGCTATTGACTTGAATGACAACATATGCTAAAAAGCTTGAAAGCTTTGCAAAAAATTAACAGAAAATTTGTTGTTAATTTAGCGATTTTGACTCTGACAGTTATAGTGGGTTGTGCTTCGCTACCCACAATCAATGCCGATTCACGTCAAGGTAATGCCAACTCACCTCAAGGTAATGTCATATTCATTCATCCTGATGGTACGAGTGCATCGCATTGGGGTGCAGCCCGAATGCTTTACTATGGTCCTGATGGCAGATTGAATTGGGATAAAATGTCCAATCTCGCTGTCTACCTGGGACATATGAAAAACCAACTGACAGGAACTTCCAATGCTGGTGCAGTTACCCATGCAACAGGAGTGAAAGTGAATGCAGACTCCTATGGCTTAGATGAAGCGGGGCAACCAGTGGTAGCAGCATCCGGTCAACGTAAGACTATTATGGAGGAAGCCATAGCAGCAGGAAAAGCAACTGCGATCGTCAACTCCGGTATTATTCCCGAACCAGGAACTGGTGCATTTTTAGCCAAGTCAGCAAGCCGCCGTAATTTTGATGAAATTACCAAACAAATTGTTGAGTCTGGTGCAGATGTGATTTTGGGAGGTGGTGAAGCGTGGTATCTTCCCAAAGGAACTGCGGGAAGACACATAACTGCAGAACAAGCTCAACGTACTGACGGATTGAATTTGATAGAACTAGCAAAAAGCAAAGGTTACACCGTTGTTTACACTCGTGATGAACTTTTGAAATTACCAAGCAATACTAAGAAGGTTTTGGGGATTTTTGCGGCTGAAGATACTTACAACGACGCTCCAGAGGAAGAGTTGAAAAAGCAGGGTTTGGCGTTGTATGTTACCACCGCGCCAACGGCTGCTGAAATGCTGCAAGCAACTCTTAAAGTTGTATCGCAGAACCGCAATGGTTTCTTGATTGTGTTGGAAGAGGAAGGTAGCGATAATTTTTGCAATTATAACAATGCTGTAGGTTGCATTGAAGCAATCAAAAGAGCTGATGATGCGATCGGTGTAGCCATGAATTTTATTGAAAAGAACTCCAATACTCTCCTGGTGACTGCTGCGGATAGCGATGCTGGGGGGTTAGAAGTTGTAGGAGTGAGAGTTCAAGATTTTCCAATCGATAAACCCGTTCCTGAAAAAACTGATAATGGCGCACCTCTAGATGGTAGGGAAGGTACAGCAACATTACCATTTGTCTCTGCACCCGATAAACAAGGATCGCGCTTTCCCTTTGCTGTTGCTTGGTCGGGTTTTAACGATAATTCGGGAGCAATTGTTTCCAAAGCACATGGGTTAAATGCAAATTTGTTGAATGGAACTGTTGATAATACTGCTATTTATCGTTTGATGTACCGTACTCTCTTTGGTAAGGAAATCCCACAGCAGTAAATATTTTTCCTTGAACGATAATTTTGCTTTAAGAAGTAGGCAAGCGCCCTTTGCCTACTTCTTATATCTTTATGCGATGATAATTATTTTTATGAAGAGCCTTTAGCATAAATCAGTAAACTTTTGTACTGACCAATTAGTCTAATTTTGCCAGCTTCTTCAAAAGATTTAACGATTTCAGAACATTTCACGGCGAACTTTGGCTCGTTCCAAGCGAATGAACGCGAATAGAATAAAATTTTTCCATCAGGATTAAGCTTATCTAGAAATAGCTGCAATAGAGATTCATCATTATGATGAACAAAGGGAGCATCTTCACGTATATAAAATTCACATAAGTGAAAGAGGTTAACAATATCTAGCTGTGGTAAATTGTTAGCTGTTAATGTGTAAATGTTTCCAAAAATGACTTTATAATACTTTGCCAGTACCCTATTCTTAAGGACTAACCGGACGTATGCTTGGTGTTCGGGAGCAGAGGCTGTAATGCCGATAATCTCATTTGGTCGGTTTAGATTCTGATTTTCTAGACCAATAATATGGTGTACACCTGTACCAAAATGGAAGATAGTTTTCCCCTCAATCTTTGATTCCTTAATATACTCCACAAATTCTATATCACACGGGCAGCTTTTTGGATCTAGTTTCCAAGATGAATATTTCTGGTAGTAAAACATCCCAACGATTGAAGGTATTCCTGGTCGTCTAATCTTAATTGTGTAAAGTATCTTCTTTAGAAGAGGATTTTGGGATATAATATTAAGATTTAGGGCACCCATGTTATTTTCTCCTAAGAAATAAAACCTAAAATTGTGAATTTCTCATAGAGATTACAACTACTGCCATCTTGTTACAAGCGACTTTACAACGAATTCATGTGACTGCATACTAGTTCTATGATAAATTCATACAAAATTTATGTGACTGCATGCTAGTTCTATGATAAGTTCGCGTAGGAAATAAGTAGGGTGTGCAATGCCCACCACAAGTGTTAGTTGGTGGGCATTGCACACCCTATGTGTAGTTCAAAAATCAAATAGGATTGCTATATTCCTTGTAGTATTGACTTATGAATAACTTTTTAGTTTACTGAACTCTGCATAACATTCCATCTAAGAAAACTTCATAAAAACTTTAAAAAAAAGCTGCCTCTTCTTTAGATACTCTATTTAGTAAAAGCAACATTTGCGTACAAGATAATACAAAACTCATTGGAGGATTTGTGGTGAAAACGTGTAAAGCTTTTGCACTGTTTGCGATTTGTGCTGTGTCAACATTCAGCGTTCCTGCCTCAAGTCTACATCCAGTAGCGGCTGAACAAGTTGATACCCATAGTTACCGGGCTGATTTCCGCAAGTTTGCTGGTACTTATCTCATAACTGTATCCACATCAAATGGTGAATTTGCATCCCGCTCAATTATTACGTTTACACAAGATGGCAACTTCTTTGTTGTTGATTCGAACCAAGGGGGTGTTCCAGGTCAATTCAATCCTTTCAGCGATTCACAAGGTAGTTGGAAATATAGTGATAATCAAGAGATTATTGCAACAGCACTTAATTTCAGTTATCCGGGAAGTTCTGGTTCCGCCGGCATTGCTCGACAAAATTATCGTGTAACTTTCAATCCTCAAACTAAAACATTGCAAGGGGAGATCACGCTTCGTTTTTACGATTTAAAGGCAAATCCTCTAGAAACGAATGCTCCAGTTGCAGGAACGTTTACCTTCACAGGACAGCGAGTTAATGCTAAGTAGATTATCTTAAATAACTGGTTTACCCATGAAAATTAATGTGGTAGACCACTAGTAGTCTGTCAAGCCAAAATTGACGGGTTAAGGCAAGCTTCGGGAGCAGAGGAAGCACAGGGAGAAAGAGATTTTTCTTGCTGCTGTGAACCCAGCAGGCGTTAATGTGACGGACTACTAGTACTACAACGAGACTTTAACGCTTGCCCTGTGGTGTTGTGGGTAGGGGAATGAGAAAGGGCAAGCGATAAGCTGTTATAGGTCGAGTCTGCCATACCATTTAACTATAATTTAACTTTTAATTAACTAAAATATCTTCAATGTATAATTTAGTTTTAAATACATTGACAATCTGTTTAATCAATAAAATAAAAACTCCTGATTTTATAAAAATTTTTCACTTTTTATATAAAAAAATATGGTTCTTTCGTACAAAGCGCGTGCCTGCTTTATGATTACAGTCGATAACTTTCCTTTAAAATCAAGGCTTACAGGCACTTACAGTCGCGGATTTCAACCCGAATACGTTTGTTGCGGTCAATAATGGCTGTAATAGAAGCCCCGTAAAGATTTCAAGCTGATTTTTCAAATAATTTAGCACGCTAATTACGCAAGAACCGCTTTTCAATCCAAAATCCAAAATCCAAAATCCAAAATCCAAAATCCAAAATCCAAAATCCAAAATGAGTACCGTTAGGGACTGGGGAAGAGTGATGCTCTCTCGCCTCTCTCGCCTCTCTCGCCTCTCGTTCCCAGGCGGAGCCTGGGAATGCAAACTGCGAGGCTCTGCCTCGCAAGCAAGCTAGAGCACAGGAGGCGGAGCCTCCCGTAAGGCATTCCCAGGTAGAACCTGGGAACGAGGTGGTACAAAGTCTCTACAGCCCCTCAAAATTGATGTAGCAGACTACCAGATAAGGTCACTGCTCACTGATTACCGATCGCTGCTTACTGAACGACGATTTGCCAAAGGACAACGTTGAACAGTATCTGATGCCTGTTGCCGACCCCGCAATTGACGTATTGCAACCTCCATTTCGCTCAGCTTTTCCTGCATTGCACAATACTGTACTTGTACTGCAGTCAGTTTTTCTGTTGTAACTCGCTTCTTCTCATCCATCTGTCGTAATTCTACTTGAGAGAGTTTGAGTTTTTCTTCAGAAGTGCGTACTTCGCTTTGCAGCGCGACTATCTTCTGTTGTAAGGTTTTGACCTCAGTTTGAGATGCACTTAGCTTAGTCTCACTCGTTTTAATTTCCCCTCGTATAGCGACCAATTTCTGTTCTAGGGTTTTGACTTCAGCTTGAGATGCTGTTAACTTCGCCTCGCTAGTTTTTATTTCCTCACGCACAGCAACCAATCTTTGTTCTATTTTCCTAGTCTCGGCTTGAGAGATTTTTAGCTGTTCAGAGGAGGCGCTGACTTGTCCTCGCACGGCAATTAATCTTTGTTCTAGTGTACGTAATTCCGCATTGGAGGTTTTTAGCTTATCTTCGTTCGTCTTAATTTCTCCACGCACGGCAACTAATCGCTGTTGAAGTGTGTCTATCTCAACTTTAGAAATTTTTAACTTATCTTCAGATGTTTTGATTTCCCCTTTGAGAAACGCTAACCTTTCTTCTGATTGAACCACTGCCATTTGGGAGACTTTGAGCTTCTCTTCTGATTTTGTGATGTCCCCACGCAGTGCTACCAGTCTTTGTTCAAATTTGTCTGCGTTGGCTTGAGATATTTTTAGTTTTTCTTCTGCTTGGCGAATCTCACTTTGCAGTGCAACTAACTGGGTTTGAGAAACTTTTAATTTGGCTTCTGATGCACTGACTTCATTTTTAACAGCAACTAGCCTAGCTTCAGATGTCCTAATCTCAGCTTGAGATGTTTTTACTTTGTCTTCAGCTACGCGTACTTCGTTTTGTAATGCTATTAATCGAGCTTCCGATACTTGGAATTTTGAATCTGATTCGCGCATCTGATTTTGCACTAAAGCTAATCTTGCTTCAGATGTCTTGATTGCTTCTTGAGAAACCTTTAATTTATCCTCTTGAGTGCGAAGTTCTCTTTGTAGTTGAATAAGAGACTGTTGTGATGTCTGGCTTTGGCTTTGGTTTCCGACGAGTTGTCCTTGATTTTCCGAGCCATTAAAGTTTTTGAGAGCTACAATTAAGCCAGCAATTTCTAGGTCATCTGGTTTGAGTTTCGATGCAGTTTCTAAAGCAGAAATTGCTTCTTTATGGCGATTCAAGCGATACAGGGTAAGCCCTTTACCATTCCATGCTTGATAGTCTTGAGAGTCAATTTGAAGTGCTTTGTTATATGATGTCAGTGCTTCTTGGTATTGACTTGTCTGATAAAGTGCGTTGCTGCGGTATGTCCAAATTGTAGCCATGTTAGGATTTATGTTAACAACTTTGTCGCAATAAGCGATCGCCTCATCATAGCGTTTCAAGTCATTTATGAGAACTCGAGCAATTTTCTTAGGTAATATATTTTTAACCAGAGACACTTCCATCTCAGATTGAGGACGGATTTTGACTGCTTGCTTCCAACTATTAATTGCTAAGTCGTAACGTTGCAATTCATAAAGTGAGTTGCCTTTCTCAAATATAGCTAATAAATAATCAGGCTTGAGTTTGATGGCTTGTTCGTAAGCTGTGAGTGCTTGATTGTGATTGCCAAAATTGTTACTGTACGTGTAGCCTAGCAAGTACCAAGCCAGAAAATTATCTGGTTTAATTTTCACAACCTCTTCCAAGACTTGAAGCGCTTGTTTATAGTCTCCAGTTCCTCTTAAAGCACTTGCTTCTTTGAACAAATCATCAACTTTAACTCTTTGGGTGATGCGTTTCTGAGAAAGCGAATGATTATCAATATAAGATGGCTGTGCAACTGCTGCATTGTTAGTAATAGCGATGCCCGTGCCGATCGCAGTACTAAATGCTAAGAGAAGTAAACTATAATTTTTCATAGTTAAATTTAATTGGTTTTATAGATCTTATGTGCTATCCCAAAATAACCATCCTTTTAAATAGCAACCTGAGTAAAATCCCCTAAATACGTCTATAATTGCAATTTTAAAGATAAAAGCAAATTGCACCCATCGCTGCCAAGAAATATAACCATATTCAAAATCAATGTTCGCTACTTTATAACAATCATCCCTATAGTTTTAGCAATACAGCCTCGGTTTTTACTTGTAGTCGATTTTGGCAACATAACCGAAAACATACCGTCACTACTTGTAGTGATTCTTTAAGCTTAAATAAACTTTTTGCTAAAAACACTTTTAACTCTGCTTTCTTATGAGCAACAACGTATCCGTTCAAACAATTTTAATACTATCTGCCAATCCAAGAGGTACATCTTGGCTAGAAGGCTTGAGTGAAGAAGTCAGGGAAATTGACGAGGGATTGCGACGTGCAAACAAGCGCGAGCAGTTTAAACTGCAAATGAAGTTGGCTGTGAGGACTGAGGATTTTTATCGAGCCCTTCTAGATTATCAACCCCAAATTGTTCACTTTTGCGGACATGGATCTGGGGAAAATGGAATCGTGTTAGAAGATGATATGGGACAACCAGTATTGTTGCGAGCAGATGAGCTTGCTGGTTTGTTTAAGGAATTTGCTACTAAGGGTGTAGAGTGTGTGGTATTAAATGCTTGTTACTCAGAAGTACAAGCTAATGCTATCAGTGAATACGTTAATTATGTGATTGGTATGCATCAGTCTATTGGAGACAGAGCAGCCAAGAATTTTGCTGTCACATTTTATGACGCTATAGGAAGTGGAGAAAGTATAAAAGATGCCTTTAATTTAGCCCGCAATCGACTCATTGATTTAAGAGAAAACGAAGCTCCAATATTGAAAATTAATCCTTCAATAATCAACAAAGATAACTTAGAGGATATCTCATTAATTGAACTCAATAAACTTATAGAGCCAAGATATCAAATATTAGGAAAACTTATTAAAAGTAGTATTGCTCCAGTATATAAAGCATACGATCGCACGTTAGAACGTGATGTAGCTATAAAAGTTTTAAATCGTGAAGATTTACAAGCAGATTTTGATGAAAGTCTTAGAAAGGCAGTTCAGATTTCCGATGAAGCCAATTTTATTACTATTTATGATGCGTATTTAGACACAAAACCTCATTACTGCATCTTGCAATTTATTGATGGGGAAACCATCCGTCAAACGTTAACAGATAAAGGTAAATTACCATTTAATGTAGTTAGCAAACTCATTTTAAAGATTGGAGATGCACTTGTTCGAGCCAGAGAATTAAAAAATATTTATGGGAATATCAAGCCATCAACGATTATGCTTCTTTGTAAGGATAATGAATATGAGCCTTTTATCTCGCCCTTAGACTTGTGTAAAGATTTTTCTCCTAACCGAATTTTAGAAGAACTTGACCGGAAGTCAAAAAGTTATGGAAAGCAATCCATTTTAGAAGATTTAGCGTACTTACTTCCTGAAAATTTTAGTAAAGTAGCAATCGATTCTTCTACGCCCGACCAATCCGATCAATACAGTCTCGGTCTTTTAGCATATGAACTTCTTACCGGTGAATTACCACCTACTCTTAAGGATATTAAAGACTTAAAGAGAAATGGGAATAAAGCATTTAAGTCTCTCATATCAATAACAGACAAATGTCATGGATGTCCTACTATCTTTGAAAAAGCCATTCTTAAGATGACATCACGCGATCCAGCAAATCGTTATGAAACACTTCAGGATGCGTTAAACATCATTCGTGGTGTCAGTGTTTATTTGAACACTGCAAAGGAAAGTTATGCAAGGTGTACGAGTGATGCAGATTTTGATAAAAAGTTTTTCAAAACTTTCTATCATAAATTTTTGACACAATTTTGTCCTCATGCTGCACAAAAGTTTCTTTCTCTTGAAGCTCAAGGGCGTTGGAATCATCAACATCAGCAACTAAAAGAAGCTATTGTTTTATTATTTGCTTATTATGAACATATTGAGCGATTCCCCAAGGAAAACGAGCAAGAAGAACCCAATGTTCTCAGCCGTATTGCTGAAATGCACAGTCATACCAAGCATGATATTCCCAAAAATTTATATACAGACTTCGTCAATGCTTTGATTAATACAGTCATTGAATTCGATCCTTTGTGTCAGGAAAATGATGATTATAAAGAATTGATTGGGAAAGCTTGGCAAAAAGTTTTGGCACCGGGAGTTGAATATATGAAATCAAAATATTAATTTGACCCTCTCTCTTCTCTCGTTCCCAGGTAGAACCTGGGAACAAGGCGATCTGAGTGATTAATGAGGGCAAAACTATTCTTTTAGGTGATAGGCAATTGCAACCCATTCATCCAATTGTTCCTTGTCGATCGCTTCAAATCCGACTTCTGTAAAGGTTGCAGTCACTGCATCCTCATAGTCGGTATCAAAACCCGACGCAATCAACAAACCCGATCGCGTGCTATCCCGACGCAAAGCTCGCTGAAAATCTGGGGCAAGGGTAATGTGTATCCGTGCTAGAATATTAGCGGTAATTAGGTCAAAAGTTTGTGTTTCCTCGATAGCAGACACATTATCAATAGTACCGCCCATCCAATGCCCCAGTTCACTACCACGTCCCAGGCTTCCTCTCATAACCGTGACGTGTTTCTCTACCCCATTACGATGGACAGCATCTTGAGTTGATTGCACGGCAATGCTGTCGTTATCTACTGCCAAAACGTATGCTCCAAGTTTTGCCATAGCAACACTCAAAATTCCCGAACCAGAACCAAGATCGAGAACGTTCATCTTAGGAACTACGTGGCGTTCGAGGAGTCGCAGATTAAGAATGGTTGTCGGATGCAAACCACTACCGAATGCAAGATTTGTTTTGAGCCTCAAGACAATTTCGTCGGCTGTGGGTTCATAAGGGGTTTCGGGAGTCAGGACGACAAAGCGTTGCCCAATACGGTGAATAATGGGGTTAATTCCTTCCAACTGAGGTTTTTTCTCCACAAAAGCTTCTTGAAGAGGACTACATAGTCCAGCCCGTTGCAAGGATAAGAGTGAATTAGCAATTTCTTCTATATATACATCGCTAGCTAGGTAGAGACGGATTGTAAACGCCCATTGGGGTTGTGTGATATCTGGAGTAATTGGGAAGTTCGCATCTAAGTTAGTATATTTAGTCACATAAATATCATCTGTATAGCGGGTCGCAGCTAGCAGTGTACAAACCCAATCAACAGCCTCATGCTTGATGTTGAGGCTTAGTTCTACCCACGACATATTATTTATCTTTTGTTTTAACTTAAGCCTTATGATAAACTGATTACTCCACAATTAACACTGTACGTTTGCTCCTGATTGAAGGGTGAGAGGAGTCAGCACCCCGTACTAAAGTAACGGGGCTTCGTGCCTCGGAATTTTAGTTAGTTGACCAGCTTAAGTCTTAACTGACTACGTTATTGGCAAGAGTTAAAGTCTCACCTACAAATGCGTTGCCAGTTTGTAGCTCTGAAATTGGATGGTTAAACAGGTTTACAAGGGGTAAGCCAGTGCTGTCCGAAAAGTACCGACCAATAACCTTGGCAAGGCTAACATTACTCCTGAAAGGGAAGGCTCTACGGAGCAAAACCATTATGCGTACAGGGTAAACGGTTTGAGATGGTAACTGTCCCATTGAAAGTACAGCACAAAAGTACACCGAACTTAGTCACCCCAAGGCGGTAATGGTTCAAAAATATAAAGTCGTCCTAAAAGGACGAGGTTTCTACCCATTTTTCTGATGAAAGCCTTACTTCTGTACAATCATCCCTTAGTTATCGCCAACGCTGCCCAACATCAAATTGCAGTTAATAGTACAATTAAGTGAAATTAAAGCGCTTCGGGGATTGGAGAGCGAGTTTTTACCCAAAAGTGTACTTTTTTGTGAAAGTGAGAATTGCAATGGTAAGATTTATCAAGTTCCAACTAGGTGAATCAAAAAATGGACGATCTTTTATCAAGAGTTGTTATAGATTTGCAGGAAAAATACAAGCCGCATACCATCATTCTGTATGGTTCGCGTGCTAGAGAGGATTGTACTCCTTCAAGTGATATTGATGTTGTTTGCTTTGTAGAAGGTGCTACACCAATTCAGGATGCGCGTGAGTTTGAAGGACTTTATCTTGATGCATGGGTGTATGGTTCCGATGCAATGTCAGCCTCTAGTGATGAGTTATTACGGGTTGCAGATGGCTACTGTCTCTACGATTGTGAAGGGCATGGAGAAGCTTTTTTGAAACAGTTACAGCAGCGTATTGAGCAAGGTTCAAAGCCACTTTCTTCTTCTGAAAAACAGCACACAAAGCAGTGGGTTGACAAAATGCTGGAGCGAGCGAAGAGTTCAGATGTTGAATCTTTATATCGGCGCTACTGGCTTGCTATTGATTTATTACAGATATACTTCGAGTTACGCGGACGATGGTATTTGGGACCAAAGAAAAGCTTGATATGGCTAAGAGAACATGACTCTACTGGTTATCATCTTTTTTCACAGGTTTACGAGCGCAGTGTTAGATTTGACGATCTTGGTAAGTTGTCTGAATACGTTACAAATATTTAGAAAATAATTGTTGTTAACTCAACAAACAATCACCGTCCAGAGCAGAGGGATTATAATGCAAGCGTTACCTGCCAATTGTGATGTTACTGGCAATAATGCTGTGTGCTTTTGCGATAACTTCCGGGTTTTTTGAATCAATTGTGTTGACCCATTTATTACTTTCGGTGGCGCTTTCCATACAAAAGATGGGACTTACGCAACTGGCACAGGCGTTTGCATAAATACTTATGGATAAATATTTATATATTTTGTAAACCACTTCGATAAGATCGCACTCACTTGAGGTGGACGCCTAAGCCAGGAGATCGCCCTCTTGACTGAGGTGTCCCCAATTACCAGTTTTTCTGAGAAAGGAGAAATACATAGCCATCCCTCCTTTCCCATAAAAAACCATCAATACCCCAACTCAAGCCACCCAACCTAACAGCGACAGCAGGTAAATGCCCAACTGGCGATGAAAGATTAAAGGACAACTCATTAACTTGCATCCACTTCTGATGCACGCGCCATCCAACAAGATCGCCAAATGCTTCGTAAATTTTGTCATTAGCGTTTAAATTTCCACCGACACTTTTCCAAATTTCCTGTTGAACGCTAAATCCAAAGCGACCGTTGGAAGCTTCTACCCAAAGTTGGTCGATAGCGCGTAACTCTTGCTGGGGAAAGTTTTGAATGGATGCTACATCTAGCCAACCTTTTTCTTCTCGATTTGTTACTTGGAGCATAATTCTGAGCGTTTCTTTGTCCGCTTTTTTCCATCTGCCAGATCCTAAGAGTTCTTGTAGTGTTGCGGTTAACTTTGATTCCTTTTGCTCTTGTCGAAGTTGCTCGCTAGAAGACATCTCTGAAAGCAAATCTGTATCTCTTGTGTTACTTTGACTAACATCTAATTTCTGGAGATCTCCACTGCTGTCTTCCAGTTTTCTTGCTTGTTGAGGTTGGTGTTTTTCCTGGTTTAACTTAGCTGCATCGCGAGCGCTTCTGCGGGGGATGCTAACAGAGCTAACAGAGCGATCGTGCTTTTTCCGTTGAGATGACAGTAGTATGGCAACGAAGAATGTTACTAATACTACAAAAAATATACTGATGGTCAGCCAATTCATTGACATAGAAGGGGAAATAGGTCTGGGAAATAGGTCTGGTATATAACCCCTCCAATTTTAGCCAGCCCGTGATTAAGCTGCCTCTTCTGAAGATTTCTCTAATTTAGAACACTTTTTAGTTTTTCTTTGCGGAATATCTTCAGGTTGTCTTATGTGTAATAAATCACCCACATCCTTACCATTGAAACTGCTTTCAAACTCCTAACTTGCTATATGATAACAAGAGGTATAGAGTCTTTTGTTAAGGTTGCAAACCGAGCGGCAGTTGACTGTATTGGATGGCAAATCATCTTAATGAACGGGGGGATAGCTTGTTATGCTGTGCGTAGATGATTTACTGAAACTAGATGCCTTTCGACAGCTTCCACCAAAGCAATTGGAATGGGTGTGCGATCGCGTCGAACCTATCGATTTGCTTCAGGGAGAAACGCTCATTCATGAAGGTGACCCTAACAGTACCACAGGCGTGTTTATCTTGGCTAAGGGAAGAATGAGCATTACTCGTGTGAGCGATCGCGTTGAAATGCCCATCGGTCAGCACAATGCTCCTAATTTTTTTGGAGAAGTTCCAGTGTTGACAGAAGAACCGATGGCAGTGACTATGCGAGCAATAATAGATTGTAGGCTGTATAAACTGGCGGCGGCAGACTTCCTCACACTGCTTCATGAATATCGTGATTTTGAACGAGTTGTCTTTCGTACCGTTGAACGACGCTTGCGAGGTTTGGAGTCTTTTATTCGCACTCGTGAAAAGATGGCTGCATTGGGAACTCTAGCAGCAGGATTAGCTCATGAAATCAATAACCCAGCCGCCGCCCTGGTGCGATCGCTCAATGGAATGGTTCCAGCAGTACGAGAACTAGAGCGGATGAACTTGATCTATGGACAACAACGTGCAGACCCCGAACATACTCAGCAATGGCTAGACGTGAGAGATGCTGGAGTCGATTCTATTGTCAACGATTTGGTTGACCCCATCACGTTAAGCGATCGCGAAGATGAACTTTTAGAATGGCTGGAAAACTATGGAGTTGAGCAGGCGTGGAAACTAGCAACACCCCTAGCATCAGCAGGTATCAAGATAGAGATTCTTGAGAAGCTGATTCAACCTTGGCGAAATACGACCACAGAACTACGGGATTTGGGAATTCGCTGGCTAGCACTATCATTTGAGGTAACATCTATGATACGTAGCGGATTGCGCGGAGCCGAAAGGATTGATACATTGGTAAATGCAATGAAATCCTACTCCTATCTAGACCGAGGCGCACAACAAATCATCGATGTTCATGAAGGAATAGAGAATACATTACAGTTGTTCTCCCACAAACTAAAAGAAGGTATTACGGTAAAGCGTTGCTACGATCCATCCCTTCCCAAAATCTCAGCTTATGGCAGTGAATTAAACCAGGTTTGGACAAATCTTATCGACAACGCCATAGACGCAATGAACGGTCAAGGGATTTTAGAAATCAAAACTTTATCTAAGGGACATCGTATCCTAGTTGAAATTACCGACTCTGGTTGCGGTATTCCTGCGGATATACAATCCCGTATCTTTGAGCCATTCTTTACAACTAAAGCCGTAGGTAAAGGGTCAGGGCTGGGCTTGGAAACTGCTAGACGAATTGTGGAAAATCGTCATCATGGAGCTATTTTGGTTGAGTCCGTACCTGGGAAAACCTGCTTTATAGTCTGCTTACCTATCGATAAAAATTAGCACTCCATTTATTTCAGCCTTTTCTGCCAAAAATTGCGATCGTGTATGCCTTTGGCATTGCTGTAGGCTAGTGAACGTAATTTTTAGTATTGTGTAGGTTGGGTATAACGAAGTAACATCTAACAATTTCATTAAATGTTGGGTTTCGTTCCTCAACCCAACCTACTTATAAAAAATAATATTCTTGACTGGACAGCTTTATTTGTAATGCCCAACTTACAATATGCTATTTTTACGTATAACCGCTTCTAACTTAGCAGAAATTTTGTCAATCCTCTGCTTGATTTTTTCTGGGTCTATATTCTTCCAAATATCTACACTCATAGAGTGTTTGTCATCTTTATTAATATCAAACATGGCACACCTACAAATAATTGAACCTATACTTTAATTCTTTATTTACTACCAGCTTTACAAATTTTAAGAACTTTGGGTTCTTTCTTTCGGTGTAAGTTGATTTTGTACTTACGTATACCTTACACCCGAACGGTACAAGTTTAAACATCCAGCAAAACATTGGAGGAAAGCTTTGCTAACCTAGGTACTATGAACTACGAACAAACTGAAGTGTAAGGCTGTGCTGTCTGGTCAATCTCCATTTTTTATTGGTTGTGCTGTTTGGGCATATAAGGGTTGGATTGGTGAACTCTACCCCCAAGGTACTCGTGCTGCTGACTTTTTACACCTGTACAGCAGACGCTTTACCACTGTTGAAGGCAATACGACTTTCTACGCTGTCCCTAACGCAGAAACTGTCACTCGTTGGGCTGCGGATACCCCTCCAGGTTTTGAGTTTTGCCTAAAATTGCCAAGAGATATTACCCACAAAGGTTTGCTAAAACCCAACATCCCCACTGCTTTAAAATTTTTTGAGGAAATGAGCCTTTTAGGTAAACGCCTCGGACCTATCTTTGCCCAATTACCTCCGAGCTATTCACCCAAATTAATTGATGACTTAGCGTCCTTTGTCGAAGCATGGCAACAAACAGGAACTCGTTTAGCATTGGAAGTTAGGCATCAAGACTGGTTTGCAGAACCACATACCAGTCATTTAACAGCACTGCTAGAAAAGCTGAATGTAGGTAAAGTATTGCTAGACACGCGTCCTATCTATAGTGAAGATGATGACCCTCAAATAGAATCCGAACGGCGCAAACCCAAACTTCCAGTACAATTTAGCGTCACAGCACCCTTTAGTTTGATTCGGTTTATTTCCCATCCCACCTTATCGGTTAATCAGCCCTTTATGGAAGAGTGGGTTACTCAAATTAAGCAGTGGCTTTCGCTTGGAACGCAAATTTATTTTTTTGTTCACTGTCCTGTAGAAGAGAAGTCACCCAGTACAGCACGTTATTTCCAAAAATTATTAGAACAAAATCGTGTAGAAGTTCCTTCTCTACCTTGGAATACTCTTGATAGTACACCCAATCAACTGAGTTTGTGGTGAAAGTGATGGTTTTCTTATGTGGTTAAAGTATGGTGTAGATAAAAATGGAGCATTAGTCGGTATTGAAGATGTTCCTAAAGGGAAAACTCCGTTGCAGTGTCCCTATTGTGGTGGAAGTCTCACAGCTAAAAAAGGCAAGATAAAAGAGCATCACTTCGCTCATACTGAGGAAACCTGTCGTGCAGTTGCAGCTACTAACAGGGAGATACCCGTACTGCCTTTATATGAAAATTTTAACCTTCAGCTTTCAGGTAAGGAGTTCGATCGCTTAAAACTTCTTTGGCGAGAATTTGGCTCGAAGAATCAAATTATTATGAGAGAATTGATTTTTCCCAGCTTTTTATATCGTGAATTGCTGCAAGAAAAACCTGGCTTTAACCCTTCAGTTTATGAATTTACAAAATTAGGAAAAATTCCTTTTGGTGGTTTACCACTTGTACATTTTAATCAAGTGCAGGAACCACTCTTGTTAAAAAAACTATCGGATTTGGAAGAAAAAACAGAGCGTGCTCAACTTATTAACTTGTCTAATTTACCAGAATTGCTTGTTGATTTGCGAATATACCGCACCCAACTGAAAAGAATTTTATCTACGACTCTTTATTATTTAAAAATTCAATGTGATGGTAAAATCCTCCATAAGATTGGAGTGACACAGAGGTCTGTAGATGAACGAATTGAAGAGATACAACGCGAGCTAAAAAAGTACTTTCAGATAGTGAGTATAGAAGTGCTGGGAAGTTGGGTACATCGAGGAAATGTAGAAAAATATTTCAAGCATCGCTACCAAGAGTTCAATCACCCCATAGGAAATTTGACAGAATACTACAACTTCAATACTGAGGATGCTAAGATTGCGCTGCGGGATTTACAGCAAATGAAGCCAAAAGTGCTCAGTCAAGCTGAATTAAATATTCTGCAAACATAGAATAATATTGTCATTACCCTCGTTACAAGGCTACCTCCTCGTTACAAGGCTACCTCCTCGTTACAAGGCTACCTCCTCGTTACAAGGCTACCTCCTCGTTACAAGGCTCTGCCTTGTAATGCAGTTCCCGGAGGCTCTGCCTCCAATCATTGAGAGGTAGAGCCTCCAGATTTGCATTCCCAGGCGCAGCCACCAGATCGAGTTGGTATCCAGGCTGTTCGCGAAGCGCAAGCTGTACTCAACTTATCGCCACCGCAACCAAGACTGCGTAGGTTTTGCATAAAAACACGCAATTACGTACAAAAATTCTTATCCGAGCAGTATTGGAAGCTGTATGACTGACATTGTAGTTCTTGTAGAAGACACCAAGGAACCAAGAAATTTTTCCGTCTTCTATATGTACTAGTAAATCCGAGGTGATAATGAAGGCATTCAAGGTACTGACTGCGACCTTAATCAGTATTGGATCTGTGCTCGCGAGTTTACCTGCTAGCTGATTGCTTGCAATCCGGGCGAAAAGTTAACCCTAATTCTCAGCCAGAATCCGCGTCACGAAGCGTGCGCGGAGTGGCTCAATGTTTACATTACTGCTCAAGATATTAGAATGGCATATCAGCATGGAGATGCTGCTTTAGCTTACATTATTGGTCACGAGTATGCCCATGCTATGCAGACGGCTTATGGTTTTCAACCCAGAGTTACGCCTATCTCAGAACTACAAGCAGATTGTTTGGCAGGTGTTTACTTAGCATTAATTCCCAATATCGTTTTTGACAAGCGAGATATTTTGGAGATTGCAACTCTAGCTCATCGAATTGGGGATTATCAATGGGGTCACAGACACCATCATGGAACTCCGGAACAACGTGTGAGGGCTGTTGTTTTGGGAATGAAAGGTGCTGTTAATAGAAGTGGTATCCGTGCTTGCCAAGTTCGTAGAATATAAATGATGGCTCTCAGGGGAGATGGTCGGGTTTGCTGTAGCGCATGATTAGGGCGTTTTTCAATGTCTTTGAATGAGGATGACTCCAATAAGCAATAATGCCGTTCCCAAGACGCGAGACGTGTTGAGGGAAATCTGGGCAACGCCAAATGCGCCAGTAGAATCTAAAATGAGTGCCGCAACCATCTGTCCGGCAATAACTAAAGAAAAAACCACTGCGGCTCCTAATTTTGGGATCGCGATTAGGGACGCCACAAGGTAGTAGGCGGCAAAAACCCCACCGAACCAAGCCCATTTTGGAACAGAATTAAACGCGGGGATGGAACCACGGTTGGTTGCGCCGCTAATCCACAACAGCACGAGTGAAAGGAGAGTTACGAACACTGAGATCATCGTGGTGAGAACCGGAGAGCCGGTTGACGTTCGCAAACGTGCATTCCAAGCCATCTGAATTGCGAGACCCGCTCCGCCGAGCGCGACTAGAAGAAAGAGTACGAGTCTTGTAAACATGATGTAGAGCTGTGAATCATTTGTGCCGCCATGACACATCTGATGCTACGACGAATAACTCGCAAAAGCAATCCTTCAACTGCTTAAATTTCAATGTGATGGCAAGCGATCGCACCATGGCAGGCGCTACTAAAAACTCTTGATTGGATAGATACACGCTGATAATGTCCTTTTTTACATCCACCAGGTAGTACTGCAAACTTATGCGAATACTATTCCTTCAGAGCTTACGCTTGTATTACAAAATCAGCGGCACTCAGAGATGATGCCGAAGATATTGTCGCGAATTGTGCTCCACTACCTAAACCAACATCAATACCGTTTTGGTTGTAGAATAGCTTACCATTTGCAGAGTTGAAAACAATGCGTGCGCTGACTGAAGATGCGGCAGCATCACTCGTTACACGAGCAAACTCGGAAGCTACGCTGAAACCACTACCCGTAACACTTGTTAAAGCATTAAAAGTTGTTTTGTCTAAGACAATCTTATCTGTCCCAACAGTAAATCCTCCAATTGAATCGGTTCCGATGGAAGATGAAAACGCACTTGCTGTGTCAAAGACATGAAGATCGGTGCCACCTCCACCGAAAAGAGTATCGTTTCCAATACCTCCTATAAGAACATCATTACCGTTGTTACCGTTGATATAATCATTGCCGCTCCCACCAATAAGAGTATCGGCACCGCCACCCCCTTGCAAATTATCGTTCCCATCTCTGCCATCAATTGAACGATTGTCATTGCCAACAACCGTAATCGTGTTATTGAGATTATTTCCGATAATTGATGCAGTACCGCGAACCGTTAAATTCTCAACGTTATCAGGGATAGTGTAAACGCCACTTACTTCATACCACAAGTCAATCGAGTCGATCCCATTGTTTACCGTTTCAATAACGATATCTCCGACACCAATTGTATAGCTGTCGTTACCACTTTCACCATATAAGATATCTGCTCCACTGAAATTGTGAGCAAGGAGTGAGTCATTTCCGCTCCCACCATAAAGCGTATCGTTACCTCCCCAACCATTTAAAACATCATTACCACCAAGCCCATACAGAACATCATCGGTATTGATAGGATTCCATGTCCCATATACACCTTCACCTGCATCTGTACCAGTGAAAATAGCCATCTAAATTTCTCCAAAAAAATGATTTCAATAAGTACTGCACGGAAGTAGAGCACGGAAGAACAGCCCACCAAGGATAATTCGTAAGTCGTAATTCGTAATTCGTAATTGAAGTCAAAAATTACGAATCTAGAATCTATTTAACAACAACCCCAACCAAAACTGCTAGTCGCTTCGGTTACAACCGATCGCATAGAACTTCGAGTCTTGACTCAATGTGGAGTCAGCTCGCTAGTACAATTCGTCAGAAGTACATAAGGTCAGAGGGTAGAAGGCGCAAAAGCTTTTATTGTAAGCTTTTGGTCTGTTACCAATGGTTGCCCTATTTCCGCTGATTTGTACTAGTGATTCTACGTAATTCTCATCTATTA
This sequence comes from Scytonema sp. UIC 10036, assembly GCF_009725235.1. Next base: position 35,847 of record NZ_WJFC01000045.1, on the reverse strand, counting down.
TAAATCATATACTTACCGAAAAAGCTCTGACAATTTAAGTTATATTAAGCACAGTTCTGAAGTTTTCATCAGAGTAACAGTTGCTTTATTTAGGGCTAGAAAGCCTCGCAATCGTAGGCAAACTAAATTGACTCAGATTTCTCTAGATTTAAATTAGCAGTGTGGTTCGGTAGCGTACAGACAAAAAAAAGGGGTTATGTTAAGTTTTATGTTTAATGCTAAAAAATCGTCAAGATTGGATAAAACTGATGACTTTTAACCCAGAAAAACGCAGTCAAGAACTCATCGAAATAATTGAGCAGCAATTACAAAAAATTGATGAATTACTAAGTAGTACTAAAAATGAGTTTGGTATTGAACAATCAGCAAATAATTTAAAAATAAGTGAGCTTAAAGTTAATTGTGACAGGGATTTATCAGTAATAGTTGTCGCTCGGACGGATGAATTGGTAAAAAACGATTTAGATCTTTTACGCACTAGAGTTGAATTTAAGCGTGTTCAAGCTAAGGCTATGTTCACTCAGAATCAAATAAGATTTGCGAAGAGTCAAGTAAAATTTGCTTCGAGACAAGGCAGATCTACTGATAGTCTGTTTTTATGTTAAAAACCGGATTTGGTATCAGATACCAAGTTTCTCGTTTCTCACGAATGATGCTTGGAATTTTCTATTGGATAATTTCCCGGTTATGCGACTGGTGTGGAGATTCAACGAAGTCCTTGCTGCCGCAACCAAGCATCATTCCATGTGGCATTAGCTTCTGACAATGGTGGCACTGGCTCAAGGCTATAATCTATCACTAGATCGTAACTAGCGCGGTCATATAGTTCGCTTAATAATGTTTGTAAATCTATCACTGGTTCAACATCGTCTGAACGCAACGGCAACGGAGTTCCCAGGCTCTGGCTGGGAACGAGGTGAGTGCTTATCAAAATCAATGTGGTGAACCACTAGCGCGATTGGGTTAACTTTGGTTGATTGATATAGCCATAGACAAGTTTGGAAACTTGACTGATAAATTCCCTTGCTCTTGTATCACCAAAGGGTCTTTTAACAAAAATTCCTGCCAAATAACGCTTGCCTGTGGGCAATTCAACAATACCCGCATCCCCAAGGATAATTCCTAAGGTTCCTGTTTTATGAGCGATCGTCGCACCTTTACCAAGACCGGATGGCAACAATCTTCTGTTCTGCACCCGACGCATGATACCCAAAACTTTGGCACGGCTGGTATTACTGAGCATTTTGTCGTTATCTATCATGACCGACAGCCTTGCTAAATCTTTGGGGCTGGTTGTATTTGTTCCTTTAAAATCACCTAATAAATTGCGAATAACAGTATTTTGCAGTCCCCAACTCCGAAACCGCTGATTTAATTTAGCTTTACCACCTAAACGGTCAATGATCATGTTGGTGGCAGTATTGTCACTAATAGTAATCATCTTAGTGGCGGTCTCCAAAACACTGAGTTTGGTTCCCACTGGTTTAAATTGCAAGACTCCTGAACCTGCAGCTTCAGCCTTCAAACCGCGCCGCAAGACCAGAGTTTCATTGAGTTTAATCTTACCTGCGTCTATATCTTGAAATAGAGCAATCAGAATAGGATATTTGATGGTGCTAGCAGCCGGAAATACCTTTTCCCCATAGATATCTAAATAGTTGCCTGTTTCTAAATCGAGGAAAAACATCCCAGGTGAAAGAAAGCTGTAACGAGACATCAATTTTTTGACCTGAGGATAAATCTGTGACATTTCCTTGTTGAGTGGCACAGTCCCAGCAAAGGTGAATTCGTTGCTGATTTCAATGGGAATTTTTTCTTCACTGGATGTCGTATTTTCTGGTGTGGCGCGATCGATGGATGAAAATCTGACTATCCAGTGAGAGGAAGAATCTCCTTTAACCAGTGAGTTTTCTGGGGAAACGGTATAACCGGGTGCTAATTCAATCACCATTCTGGTTGTTTTGGCGTCTGGCTGTCCAATACGAATCTCCCTAACGGCTGAGCCAAAACTTTTACGAACTGTAGTATCGTTTAATTTAGTAGTTCCCGGTAAGTCAATAACCAGTCTGGTTGGGTTATTGAGTAGGAATGCTTGAGGTCTGACTCCAGAGTCTGTGGTTAGGTCGAGCTGATTTTTAGCCGGATCGAAGCGCCAAGACTGCAAACGTGCTCCAAAGGCTGGAGACGATAGCAGCATAATGCTGATGGCACTGAGTAATAGAACACGTAATCTCATCTGCGTAACTTTAGAGCGAGAGTGGATTGGCTTGCAAAAATTTTCCAGGTGTTAATACTCTTGTCCGGAAGAAAACCACATCCAAGTGTAGTTAACTATTTTGGCTGTACTTTCTACCAAACAAAGTTTTGACTCAGTTTTAACCTGCTTGGTTCGCAACGACAATCTACAAATCACTCAATTATTAGCAGCTCTGTTGGTTTGCAATTTTACATTTAGATAGCACGTGAAAATCTCTTTTCTTGCTTCTTCACATGTGTATCAAAAAGAACTGCAATATTTCTGACTAGCAATCTACCAATCTCTGTAACGCTAATATGGTTTTTCGATAATCTAACGAGTCCATCGTCTTCCAAGCGCTTCAACTCTTCTAACTCTGATGCAAAATACTCATCAAAGCTAAGGTGGTACTTGTGTTCAATATCTTGCTTGTAAAGTTGAAAATGACACATGATACACATGATGATTTCCCGTCTGAGGATATCATCTTGAGTCAGTTTAATGCCTCTGCTCGTTGGTAAAAGCCCTCTATCAATTGCTTGATAGTAATCTTTCAGTTGCTTGTGATTTTGAGTATAAGTATCTTCAAGCATACTGATAGATGTTGCACCAAGACCAAAGAGTTCTGCTTGTGCTAGGGTGGTGTAGCCCTGGAAGTTACGCTTTAAGGTGCGATCGCGTTGGGAAACAGCCAATTCATCATTAGGTTTGGCAAAATGATCCATCCCAATAAACAAGTACTGATGGTTTGTAAGTTCCTCAACAGTCATTTTGAGGATTTCTAGCTTTTCCTCTGCTTTTGGAAGTGCATCAAGTGAGATATTTTGCTGCACTGGCTTGAGCCACGGTACATAGGCAAAGTTAAAAACCGCAATCCTATCGGGGTTGAGTGCGATGGTTTTTCTGAGCGTTTCCTGAAAAGTCTCAACGGTTTGATGGGGTAAACCGTAAATGAGATCTACATTCACGCTTTCAAACTTTGCTTCTTGAATGGAGTTCATCACGTCAAACAGCATCTCTTCCGGTTGGATGCGGTTAACTGCTGCTTGAACTTGAGTATTAAAGTCTTGAATTCCAAAGCTAATTCGATTAAACCCAATTTCTCGCAAAGCGAAAATATAGTTTTTATCAATATAGCGAGGATTGATTTCTATCGAGACTTCTGCTGTAGGGTTGACATCAAAGTGTGAAGTGATATTTTTCCACAGATGTTCTACTTGTTCCAAACTCAAGTAGTTAGGAGTTCCACCACCCCAATGAATTTGAACCACTCTTCTATCTGCATCAATTAAGCTAGCTGTTTTTTTGATGTCGCGAACCAAATAATCCACATAAGGCTTAGCAATATTTTTGTTGTTAGAAATCACAACATTACAGCCACAAAAATAGCAAGCACTTTGACAAAAAGGAATGTGGAAATATAAGGATAGAGGAGATTTTCTTTGATTAGAGGCAGCGATCGCAGTTTGAAAATCCCTCTCTGTAAATTCTTCCGTTAACTCAGTAGCGGGTGGGTAACTCGTGTATCTAGGTACGGGGGTATCATACTTTTTGATGATATCCAAATCAAATTTAACATCAGGAATTTGAAAAACCATTGAGGTGCTTCCAATAGATGTACAAAGGATAGGTTGGTGGCTGGGCAATGCCCACCCTACTTAAACAGCTGTCACCTCGTTCCCAGGCTCAGCCTGGGAACGCCTTACTAGAGGCTCCGCCTCCTGTGCTCTACCTGAAGTGCGAGGCGGAGCCTCGCGACCTGCATTCCCAGGTAGAACCTGGGAACGAGAGTGGGGATCTACCTATCAGAATTAATGTGGTAAACCACTAGTAACTACTAGCAGTACTACCAGAGTTGTTGCCATTGATGAGAGCATTAAACATTGCTTGACCAATGGTTTTAATAAGTCCTTCCTCCAATTCTTGCGCTATCTGCATATTTAGCAGAAAAGCATGATTAGCTTCTGCAACAATTTTGTCTGCCGTTCCTTCATCTACAGGCAATAAATCCAAAGCTTGACGATAGCGATCCTTAAATGCCCTCTTATCTGGAATTTGCTCAAAATTGTAAAAAGATGTGCCTTCATAACCTGAAAGCTTTAAAACTGATTGAGCAACTTTTTGCAACATCTGACCCCCAGAAAGGTCACCCATATAGCGAGTATAAGCATGACCAATTAATAACACGGGTTCGCGAGCAGACAATTCTCGAATCCGGGCTATGTAACTTTGAGTCGCTTTTAGAGGTAAACTTTGTCCTCTCCAGTCATAACCGTAGTAAAACTGTAAATCTTGTTCCAGATTAGCTTTACGATTGAGTTCTGGAAAATATACAGAATTAATTAAAGAATGGTCTTTATGCTCCTCTAATGCTGCTTCTAATTCACCATAAATGTAATATAAATTACCTAAAAAATTGGCAAAGCTGCTTCTATCAACAACTCCTTGAAGAAAACATTTCATGAATCCCATATTTTCAATCGCTGCGTGAGATTGTTGTGTTCCACAGCGAAGTTTTTGAGCTAGATTACTACTCATCTTTGTGGCAGTTTTGTTAAAAATACACAATTTGTTGAACAGTTATCAGTTAACAGTTTGCTGCTAACTGTTAGCTGGTAGGACTTTCGCAGAATTTTTACACCTTATCAGGCAATTTTTTGCCCCTCTATTAATACTGCCCCTTCCTCACCTGTTAACTCAATAAGCATTTTTTCACTGGAATTAAATGCAGTTTGTCGCTAATCTCAAAGTTAGGGGCAAATCGTTCTTTTCAGTTATGAGCAAAACTGTATCAGCAATTACCACTGCCAATCACAGCATTTAACTTTGTTCACAACTCTTTCAAATATATAACTTTATCAGTGACCAGTAATCAGTGACCAGTGACCAGAAATTGATGAATTTCTATACTAAAAATAGGTAGATTTAAATCAAGTAGGGTGGGCAATGCCTACCATATTCTACTTTTGTGCAGCATAGCCTTACCTACTAAATTTTTTTTGAAAATTATTTTAAAATTGATAGATTTTTATCAAAAATTATGGTTAGATAACTTTAAAAACATTAATCAATTGTATATTCTCATGGCTAAGACTCTTCATACTTTGGAGCCTGAGTTGCTTAAGCCCGGTGTTAAAGCGCCTGTTAAGGAAACATTGTTAACACCTCGGTTTTATACCACTGACTTTGAGGCTGTAGCGCAGATGGATATATCAGCACACGAGCCTGAGTTACGGGCTATTGTGGAAGAACTGCGTGCTGACTATAACCGCCATCATTTTGTCCGTGATTCTGAGTTTGAGCAGAGTTGGGAACACATAGATGGAGAAACGCGCCGTTCTTTTATTGAGTTTTTGGAACGCTCGTGTACATCTGAGTTTTCTGGATTTCTTCTCTTTAAAGAGTTATCGCGCAGACTGAAAGACCGAAATCCCATTTTGGCAGATGCGTTTCATTTTATGGCAAGGGATGAAGCTCGCCATGCTGGATTTCTCAATAAGGCAATGTCAGATTTCAATCTCTCTTTAGATTTGCGTTATCTGACAAAAAATCGCACTTATACTTTTTTCCCACCAGAGTGGATTATCTACACGGTTTACCTATCTGAGAAGATTGGTTACTGGCGCTATATTCTTATGTTCCGTCATTTAGAGTCCCATCCAGATAAGCGGTTCTATCCTCTTTTCCGTTACTTTGAGAGCTGGTGTCAGGATGAAAATCGACACGGGGATTTCTTTAAAGCGTTACTGCGATCGCAACCCAAATTGTGGAACAATTGGAAATCTCGTTTGTGGGTCCGTTTTTTTCTCTTGTCTGTATTTGCTACCCATACTTTAACAGTGCTTGAACGGGCTGCTTTTTATCGTTCGGTTGGAATCAATCCCTACGAATATAACGTTCAAGTCATCGAAAAGACGAATGAAACCGCAGCACGGGCGTTTCCTGTGATTTTAAATACAAAGCATCCAGATTTTTTTGAGCGCCTGGAGCAGTGTTCGGACATCCAATTTAAAATGGCATTGATCGAGCGAAGCGATCGCCCGCAGATTGTCAAATTCTTCCAAAAGCTACCCAAGCTACTCTCAATCTTTGGGCATTTGTTGCGGCTTTACTTGATGAAACCCATTAACGCTGAATCTTCTCGGGAAGTTGTTTGTTGATAAACTTCGTGCATACCGGGTAAACCTAGAGTAAATTAAAGGGGGATTAAATTCGGATGTAGTATCAAAAACACAATGACTATTTGGGTAAACGAACAAATAGATCCATCAGGCATGATCCATGCCTGTATTGCTTGCTGTGATGAATCCCAAGCGTTAGCTTGCCATGAGTCCTTTAAGCAAAACTTGACTGAGACGCAAAAAACATGGGGGTGGGTAGCGCGATTGCGAACAGTGGATTCTTGGGATGAAGTTCCAGTCAATGCCTTAAAGTTGAATTAATCTTTGTAGAGACTAGCCATGCTTAGTCTCTACGCCAAATTGCCCGTATGAAATGGGCGATCCTACAAAATAGATAAGGCAAAATTATTGATGTAGAAGTAGGTTAAGAAAAGATAAGGTTTAGATGAAAAATTAAGTTTTTATTAAAAATTTTATATAAGGACTGGGGTTTTAGAAGAATTTGATAACTTTCTGCGCTATTAAAGAGTTATCATCAAAAAAAATATGAATTGAAAAAACTTGTAAAAAAAACGAATTAAGGTAAGTGAGCTACCCAACAGTTTACACTTTTGAACGAGTCAGCCCCATTCATTTGGTTGGTAATATGGGGCAATCTGTTCAAATTTCAATTCATTCTCCCAGTCAGTACATCTGTACCAACCGCGAGCAGATATTCCCTGATTGGAAAAATCCGCTTTCTTTATGGATAGCGATTGTTTTACAAGAAGCACGATTTGAACTGCTGGAAACAACACCAGAAATAGAAGCAGAAAAAGAACGATTGCGAGAAAAGTTTATGAGGTTTGGCTGCGATGTCGCATTTAATTTGCGCGATCGCAATTACCAAACAGATCTTGTCGATCCCCGCACGGGCTACCCCTTACTTTCCCGTCCTGGGAAAAAAAATCACGACGATACAGCAACAGTAAAAGCTTTACTCCACTACGCGATCGTTCAAAATAGGTGTCGGGTATTAGTCCATCCGGAATGGGGGACAGCAGTATATCCCGGTATCTTGATATCCGAAGCTCCCCCAAGCGTTCTTGAATGGATAATAAAGAGTATTGCTCCTTTACATGATTGGAAACCAAAAGAGATTAACAATGCAAAAACGTTTTTCTTCCTGGATTCGTAAACCTGTGTATTTTGTATTACTAAGTATTATTCTGACTGGATTTGCAGTGATTGCCAGTGCAACAGTAGCTGTAGCAGAGGGAGGAAATACTGCATCCTGGCATATTTCTCAACTAGTAGCAAGTAACCCAAAATCCGTAACTCATACCAGCATTTGGGAAAACGACATAGAAGCGAATACAGAAACCCAAAAAATCACCGTTTATCGCAGTCCTTCTTGTGGCTGTTGTGGGGCTTGGGTCAAACATATGCAAAAGCACGGGTTTCAAATCAAAGATATAAAAACCGACGAAATAGAAGCCATTAAACAAAAATACAACGTACCTCAAGAGTTAGCATCCTGTCATACAGCAATTATTGACGGTTATCTAATGGAAGGACACATTCCCGCCAACGACATCAAGCGCTTCCTCAAACAAAAGTCTACTCTTGCAGGTTTAGCTGTACCGGGAATGCCTGTAGGAACACCAGGGATGGAAATAGAAAACAAAAAACAGCCATTTGCAGTTGTAGCTTTTGGTAACAAGGGTGAAGTTAAAGTTTTTCAGGAATATCAATCATATTGAACCTTCAGACCCTCACTCGTTCCGGTGTTTTTACCTGGGAGTGCTGCACTGCAGGCTCTGCAGAGCGATACAGGAGGCGGAGCCTCGAGTAAGGCATTCCCAGCCTGAGGCTGGGAACGAGAGTGGGGGTCTCTTACCGTTGCAACTGGAATGTGTTTGATAGCCGATCGCTAATTTGTGCGATCGCCATCGCTTTGCGGTAGGCTTCTTCTACGCTAACGCCCAGCCAAACTAACCCTTCTGCATACCGACGACGCTTTAAACCCAGTTCTACATGGGTTCCAGGATTGCGATAAAGGGATAAGATTTCCGGTAGTTCTTCCCATTGCTTGTTTTTGAGGATGCGACGAATAGAATCAAAATCGCCCTCGGTCATAAATTTACTACCCAAGTTGTAACCAAAGGAGAGCAATGCTCCTTTTTGGTATTCATTCATCTGTTCCCAAAAAGGAACGCTTTGTTCTAAGTCTCTCATGTACCGAGCACCTAGCTGCGAGATTAATAATTTATCTGCTCGCTCTTGAGTGATGCGATCGCCAAGCTGCCATTTCGATCCATCTTCTTTGATAGTACTACCCCACAATGTTGTTATCCTAAAGGCTTTTTATCCTTTAGCTCTTACTATCCCTAGTAAGTTCAGCTCATATCTTTATCTGGTGAGAGATAATGGATTTTCGTGGGGGGATTATTTATTAGGCTTATCACCCCCTGAGCGTTGAACCTTCTACCTACTTTGATGCCCTTCAGTAGCTTGGCTGCTGGTTATCTGTTCTAGACTTTCCAGCAATTTATCCATTCATACTCCCACGCATCGCTACGTAGGACGGCTAGTCAATGACTTGCTCTTGCCTTGAAATTTTTTATCCGTCTTATGTGCTGACGAGTCAAATTTAATTCCCCTTTTTGGTATATCGTTCCAGTCTTTTTAGAGCGGATTCTTTGATTTCTTTGTTTTGCAAAAGCTCGTGAATTGTCTTGGTCATACATTTGAACAATCTCTTATAATACCGTACAAATGTACTTCTCAAGTTGTCAACCTATTGTAATGGGTTCGTTCCCTGAGAGTGGATCGGGATAGGCATCAAGGAAACAGCTTTCAAACTTTTTTATAAGTTCTACTCCTGGACGAGGGAGTGTGTTTGAGACTTGAAAAACTGCGTATACAGAAGGACAACTGCCAAGGTTCCAATCAACGTATAAGTATCTTGGATCTGTGTCGCGCAACCATGTTATAACTTTTTTCATATCATTTAAATGATACGTAACTGGACATCCTACAGAACCCAATTTTCCTTGTTGAGCGTTGTGGTCGTTATGAATAACAATTGCAGATCGTTCCGTCGTGCCAGGTCCATCGTAAGTTAAAGGAACGCTAACGGGTCCAATACCCTCGCCGTGACTGGCATTCCAGTTATCTTTACCACCTGCCCAAAAAAGATTTTCTATTCTCCAACGTCCTTCCGGTAGAGGTTCGCCACTGCCAGAGATGCTATCTACTCCTTTGCGGAAGTACTGCTTTGATGGCTGTCCGGAACGCATATTTATTTCATCAACCACTTGACCAGCTTTAAAATACTGTAGTTTAAGGACTTGGCAACCAAACTGGTCTTTTGCCGGAGTTCGGGTTAATCTTAAATAGTTTAATCCGGGCTGGGGTTGGGGGGCGGTACTGGTTTTCTTGAGTTTCAGTAATGCTTTAGCTGTGGTCGGTCCGAGGTATTCAGGATCTTGCAAGTATGATGCTTTCTTAAAGTCAGCAAATGCCTGCCTTGTGGCTGCGTCAGCAATGCCATTAATGATGACTTTGTAACCTCCATCGTTTAAACATTGCTGTACTTCTGTTATCAGTTCTTTGGGGAGTTGGCTGAGCTTTAAGTTAGTAGAGTAGGTTGCTAAATCCATGTTGTCTTGTTACCCTGATGCAATATTTATAGCATCACGATTGTGGTATTTTTTTGCATCCGTAGGTATAAGGAATTTTACATAAGGATTCTATGAGGACGTAAACAGTGACCAGTAAACAGTAACCAGTAACCAGTAATACGGGTGTAGAAAGAGAAGTTTTCTTGGCTGTACGATAGGATATGTAGTGCGTGGAATTAAAAATTTATTGGGTTCTTCCTAACACATGACATTTGATGTTTTACCGGGCAAAAGCTTCCCAATTGGTGCTACTATCCGTGATGGTGGTGTAAATTTCTGTTTGTTTTCTAGAGATTGCACTGCAATTGAACTTTTACTATTCGATCGCCCTAACGACCCTCAACCAAGTCAAGTTCTGCCACTCGATCCCAAACAAAACAAAACAGCTCATTACTGGCACGCTTTTGTCCCTGGGATTGGAGCCGGACAAGTTTATGCCTACCGGGGACATGGACTGTTTGCACCCGAACAAGGGTTGCGCTGTGATGGCAACAAGGTATTGCTCGATCCTTATACGAAAGCGATCGCAAACTGGGAAAACTACAGCCGTCAAGCGGCAAGTCAACCAGGTGACAACTGTGCTCAAGCTTTAAGAGGCGTTGTCATTGATAGCAGTGCCTACGATTGGGAAGGCGACGCTCCCCCAAAAACTCGTTATAACAGAACTATCATCTACGAACTCCATGTAAGTGGTTTTACACAACATCCGAACTCTAGTGTGTCTCCAGAAAAACGAGGAACATACGCAGGATTAATTGAAAAAATTCCTTATCTCCAACAATTAGGTATAACAGCTGTAGAATTACTACCAGCGCACCAATTCGATAAAGAAGACGCTCGACCGGGGCTAAAAAATTATTGGGGGTACAGTCCCATCGCCTTTTTTGCACCTCACGTTGGCTACAGTTCCCGTACCGATCCACTCAGCCCAGTCAACGAGTTCCGCGACATGGTAAAAGCTTTGCATCGGGCGGGAATTGAAGTGATTTTGGATGTTGTATTTAATCATACAGCAGAAGGTGACGAGCAAGGACCCACGTTATCTTTTCGCGGTTTAAGTAATTGGGACTACTATATACTCGGAGAGAACCGAGCAATTTATCGTAACTATAGTGGTTGTGGCAATACTTTTAAGGCAGATAGCGTAGCGGGAAATAATTTAGTTTTAGATTGCCTGCGCTATTGGGTTTCAGAAATGCACATTGATGGATTTCGCTTCGATTTGGCGGCGGTACTTGCTAGGGGAGCGACAGGGCAACTCTTGACTCGTCCGCCAGCATTACTGATGATTGATGCAGATCCGGTTTTGGCAGGAACTAAGCTCATCGCAGAAGCGTGGGATGCCGAAGGGCTATATCTGGTGGGAGCTTTTGTCGGCGAGCGCTTTGCTGAATGGAATGGACCTTATCGAGATGATGTGCGCCGCTTTGTAAAAAGCGATGTGGGAGTGGTGAAGGCGCTTGCCAATCGCATTCTGGCAAGCCCCGATATTTACTCTCAGCCAAACCGCGAACCTAACAGAAGTATCAATTTTATCACTTGTCATGATGGATTTACGCTAAACGATCTCGTGTCGTATAACGACAAACACAATCACGCCAATGGAGAAGACAACCGCGATGGCACTAACGCCAACTATAGTTGGAATTGCGGTATTGAAGGAGAAACAAATGATGTAGCAGTTAATAAATTGCGGTTGCGTCAAATCAAGAATTTTTTAACTATTCTGTTCGTGTCTCAAGGAACACCTATGCTTCTTATGGGTGATGAGGTAAGGCGATCGCAACAAGGCAACAATAATGCTTACTGCCAAGATAATGAATTAAGTTGGTTTGATTGGAGTGCGATTGACAAGCATACTGAGGTATTGCGATTTACTCAAAAACTCATTTCATTCACACAATCACTCAAAATTTTCCATCAAGACCAGATTTTAGCAGTCAGTTACGGTAGCCACCAACCACATATTATCTGGCATGGAAAGCAATTGGGACAGCCTGATTGGAGTTATGAGTCGCACAGTTTGGCATTTACTCTTCGTCACCCAAAGTTTCACGAGCATTTGTACGTTATTCTCAATGCTTATTGGGAATCAGTCGCGTTTGAACTGCCACTTTTGGAGAGTGGGTACAAATGGTATCGCATTGTAGATACTGCGTTACCAAACCCAGAAGATTTTTGCGATCTCCAAACCGCGCTTCCTCTTGAGAAAGAGACTTATCAGGCACACGGGCGATCGACTGTAGTACTTATGGCTCACCACTAACCATTACACTTTTGGCTTATGACCCACCACTCAGATAAAAGTATGTACACTGCCACCAGTTCTCATTCTTAGGGACTTTTTCGTTTTTGAGAAGATATTTAGTGACTTTCTTAACCAACGTTTACTGGCGGCGTTGCACGGTATCACAGAAGCTTATCTGTAAGAGCAAGCAATCATTTTGTACAATGATATAACTAATATAGCTTGTCATTCTTAGCTTTTTGTGTTACACATAGTTGACTATTTTTTAAAGAAAACTTTATCTATAAGCAGAAAAAATTTACTTTTTCTATTAAATCACAAACAAAATAAAAGACTAAAATTGAGTCTTTTTCTACTTGTAAGTGTGTTTCCTGAAAAAGATGTATTTACCCACATTTCTCCCAAAAAAATATCGATATCCTAATCATGCGTGAAAACTCGGAAATTGACCTGTGAAAGATTTATCTAATATTCTTAAAAAAGCAATTATTGAATTTTATTTCCCCAAAAAATATGTATAGCGAAATGATAGGCACTTATAACTTAGCATTAGTCATACTTTCTTTCATAATTGCCGTTATCGCCTCATACACAGCCCTGGATTTATCTGGGCGAGTCACACTTGCCACAAGATGGCGACGATTGCAATGGCTACTTGGCGGTTCGATTGCCATGGGCGCTGGAATTTGGTCAATGCATTTTGTTGCCATGCTAGCTTTTCAGTTGCCTCAGCCGGTTAACTACGATCTAAAGATAACCTTGCTCTCGCTGCTATGCTCAATTGTGGCTTCCGGGATGGCTTTGTGGTTGCTAAGTCAATCTGTCTCTGTACCACTTGTTTTAGGTGGAGGCATTTGCATGGGAATTGCGATAGCCAGTATGCATTACACGGGTATGGCTGCCATGCGGCTTCAAGCAAGCATAGAGTATGACTGGTGGTTGGTTGGTTTATCAGTTGCGATCGCAATAATTGCTTCTTTTGCTGCTTTGTGGCTGGCATTTAGGCTGCAAAATCGTCAATTGAAAGGAGCGATTTGGCAAAAACTTGGCAGTGCCTTATTAATGGGAGTTGCCATTAGTGGTATGCACTATACCGGAATGAGGGCAACTCATTTTACACCTCTCATAAGGGTGCCAGTCCAACCATCATCGCTTGTCACTCAGTCTTGGCTGGCTGTTATGATTGGAGTTGCAACACTGTTCCTTTTGATCTTAGTTCTGTTAACTTCTCTAATCGAGCAATATGTCATAGCTAAATCATTGCAGCAACAAGCTTTGGAAGAGAGTGAAAAGCGCTTCCGGACACTCATCTACAAGATGCAGGTAGGAGTTTTATTGGTGAATAGGAATGCCGAAATTCTTATTAGCAATCAAGCAGCCATTCATCTGCTCGATCTTCAGGAAGAAAATAAACAACCCCAGGTGTTTGGCGAGCAGTCGTTGTTGCGTGAAGATGGTACAAGCTTTCCCAAAATAGAATTACCCGTGCAACAAGCGATCGCGTTAAAGACTCCCATTCATAATGTAGTTGTAGGTATTAACCATTCTCAAAGCCAAAACGAACGTTGGTTGCTTGTCAATGCAGATCCTCAAATAGCTAAAGATGGAAGCGTAGAGCGCGTTGTTTGTACTTTAAGTGATATTACTCAAAGAAAGCAAGCTGAAGCGGCATTACAGATGATTGTTGAAGGAACAGCTTCAACAACTGGTAATGAATTTTTCCGTCCCTGCGTGCATTATTTATCCCAGATTTTACAAGTTAATTATATTTTTATAAGTGAATTTGTTAATCAATCAAACACTCATCTGCGTACCGTGGCATATTGGAATAATGGGGACTGCCATGAAAACTTTGAATGTGACATTGCGGGTAGTTCCAATATATCTTACGAAGAATTTATAGGAAAAACTCCCTGCAATAATCCTGAAACAATGGCAGTCTTGTTTTCTAAAATTATAGATGTAGCAGATACTAAAATCCAAAGTTATTTAAGTATTCCCTTGATCGATTCAAGCGGGGAAACTATCGGTTTGTTGATTGTGATGGACACTCAACCTTTAGTACTAGATTTAGGTCAAGAGTCAATTTTAAAAATTTTTGCAGCCCGTGCAGGAGCAGAACTAGAACGGAAGCAAGCAGAAGAATTACTAGCCTCAAGCGTAGAACGAGAAAAGGCTATCGCCTTCGTCATTCAACGGATGCGTCAAACTCTAGAAATCAAGCAGATATTTAGTGCGACAACACAAGAATTGCGACAAGTGTTGAATTGCGATCGCGTTATGGTTTATCGTTTCAATCCAGATTGGAGTGGAGAAGTTGTCGCGGAATCAGTAGCCGAAGGATGGCGAAAACTGATATCATCTCAAAAAAATCAGCCAGAACTCACACAGAATGCGATCGAAGGCGATAATTGCACCGTGAAAGAAATGGTCGATGCAAATGAAGTCATACAAGACACGTATTTATATGATAACCAAGGTGGAATTTATCGTTCTGCAACAAGTTACCGATGTATACCAGATATTTATACAGCAGGATTTGACCATTGTTATATAGAATTATTAGAACAATTTCAAGCACGCGCATACATTATAGTTCCCATCTATTGCAGCAATCAACTCTGGGGCTTGTTAGCAACATACCAAAACTCTGCCCCCCGTGAGTGGAAAGAAGCCGAAATTAAAATGCTTGTTCAGATTGGAGCACAGTTGGGAGTCGCAATTCAACAAGCAGGACTTTTTGAGCAAACCCAAAAGCAATCCACCGAACTTAAAACAGCCAAAGAAACTGCTGATGCAGCGAACCGTGCTAAAAGTGAATTTTTAGCAAATATGAGCCATGAGTTAAGAACACCGCTTAACGCCATCTTGGGCTTTACGCAACTCATGAACTACGATAACTCTTTATCTGCCGAGTATCAGCAGTATCTCAAAATTATTAACCGCAGTGGCGAACATTTGTTGGACTTGATTAACGATATTTTGCAAATGTCCAAGATTGAAGCAGGACGTGTCACGTTAAATGAAGATGACTTTGACTTGCACCGCTTGCTAGCTAGTTTAGAGGGAATGTTAAAACTCAAGGCACAATCTAAAAATTTACAGCTGATTTTTGAGCGGACTATAGAAGTTCCCCAATACATTAGATCTGATGAAAGCAAACTCCGTCAAGTACTCATTAACTTGCTTGACAATGCCATCAAATTTACTTCTCAAGGAAGCGTCAAATTGCGGATTTCCGTAGCTGTGGAAGGAGATAAAGGGACAAAAGAATACAAAAACAAAATATTTCCACCCCTCCCCCTCTCTTCCTCTTCCCTCTACCTCTTATTTGAAGTGATAGACACCGGACTTGGTATTAGTCCAGAAGAGTTCGGGCGGTTATTTCAAGCTTTCGGGCAAACCACAACCGGATTAAAATCCGGACAAGGCACTGGCTTGGGTTTATCCATCAGTTATAAATTTGTAGAAATTATGGGGGGACAAATCTGGGTTAACAGCACGTTAGGCGTTGGAACTCAGTTCAGCTTTACTATCCTGGCACAAGAAGCAACTGAGGAACAAGTGAATATTTCCCACGAGACCACACCCAAGCAGATTATTAGTTTAGCACCAGGAGAACTAGCTTATAAAGTTTTGGTTGTTGAAGACAAACAAACCAATCGGTTGCTACTTGTCAAACTTCTTTCCAGCATCGGATTCCAGGTACAAGAAGCAACCAACGGACAAGAAGCCCTAGCTATTTGGGACAATTGGCAGCCTCACTTAATTTTTATGGATATGCGGATGCCAATGATGGACGGCTATCAAGCAACTAGATTGATTAAGGAAAGGGAAAGGGAAAAGCAACTAGTGTCTGGGGATTTCCAAGCTCAAACCATCATCATTGCCCTCACAGCCAGCGCCTTTGAAGAAGACAAAAAAAAGATACTGAGTGCTGGCTGCGATGATCTTTTAAGTAAACCCTTTCAACAGCAAGAACTCTTGGCAAAAATTAGTAAACATTTGGGCGTGCAATATCTTTATAAAGAAGATAGTCAGAATGGAGATATGAGGTCATCTAATCGTGCATTGATTTCTAATTCGACTTATTTAGCAAATCAAATAGCAAGTATGCCTGCTGAGTGGGTAGCACAACTTCACAATGCTGCTTGCCAAGGCAATGATGAACTCATTTTTCAGCTCATGGCAAAAATTCCAGAGGAGCACACAGATTTGATAGAAGGATTAAAAGTTTTGGTTGACAATTTTGATTTTGAGCAAGTGATGGCGTTGACTAGATAAGAGATAGTAGATAGTAGATAGTGGTTAGTAGATAGTGGTTAGTGGTTAGTGGTTAGTAGATAGTAGATAGTGGTTAGTGGTTAGTAGATAGTGGTTAGTGGTTAGTGGTTAGTAGATAGTGGTTAGTGGTTAGTAGATAGTAGCAACTAACAACTATCAACTAACAACTAACAACTAAAAACTAACAACTAACAACTAACAACCAACAACTAACAACTAACCACTAACCACTAACCACTAACCAATTACAAAATTTAATTGTCAAGCCGTTCAAATAAATAAAGCCATAGGGGAAGAGAACTGTTAATTGCAATCAATCGTACTAGATGAGCGGCTGTGACAATTTCTACGTTATGATGTAGAGCTAAGGCAACTAAAATCATTTCTGCCGAACCACCAGGTGCAGTTACTAAAAGACAAGTCAACCAATCCCACGAAGTTAACTGCATGGCAAGGAAGGTGGCTGCAACGCCAGTGAGTAAGGTCATTGCTACAGACACAAAGGCATAAGCCACGCTCTTTTTGCCCAAACTTGGTTTGTCACCCCAGTACTCACCAATGGTAATTCCTAACAGCATTTGTCCTACTATATTAACTAGTGGTGGTAGAGTGTAATCGATACTATTGCCAAATAATGTAAGGATTGGATTAAAGGCTATACCAGCAACTATTGCACCAAAAAACTCACCTGCAGGAATTTTGCATAAGATAGCAATATAAACTCCTAAAGTGCCAAACAAGAGGGATATTGATAATAATCCTAATTGTGTTGGTTCAAAGTTGAGCAAAGTCCCTGAAACCGGAAGTGTTTGTGAATAGATTTGATTTCCGGATAAGATCCTGGCAATTAAGGGAATCAAAA
This sequence comes from Scytonema sp. UIC 10036, assembly GCF_009725235.1. The sequence continues at coordinate 18,431 of NZ_WJFC01000045.1, read as the reverse complement.
AAACTACGGTAGTCACGCGTATTGCTTGAACCATCGCTACCAGAGGAACATTGCGGTTATAATCTGCTGCGATCGCTGACATCATACCAACACCACCTGGTACTGTAGCTAATAGCGCTGTTAACAAGTTTGTTTTACTTAAACGAGAGTAAATATAACCAATAAAAATACCACATAACAGCAAGAAAAAGGTAAGAAAAGCAAACACCGGAAAACTAGAGACAGCATTGGTTAAATGACCGTGAGAGATAGAAAAGCCAACGTTTAGCCCTACAAGTGCCATGCCCGTCTTTCTAGCTGCCCGATTGGGTTTCGGGGTATTTTTATAAAAAACGCGGTATGTTTGAAGTACTATAGCCCCAGAGATGATACCACCAAAAATCCAGACGACTCCACCAATATGGAATTTTGCCAAGACTATACCAAGGGGTAATGCCAAAAGCATTTCCAAAACTAAAATGATGAGTTGCTTGCCAGGTATGTGCTGTTTGGTAAGAACGCTTTGTGTTTCAGAATTAATTTGCCGACGATCGGATACAGTTAAAGTTTGATTCATTAATTTACGTTTTTCAAATTAAAATAACGTACTATTTACTCAAACTAGCGCGATCGCGATCGCTTTTCAGCAACTTTTTGGCATACCTCTTATTGGGATTAGCGATTTTGGATTTTGGATTTTAGATTTTAGATTTTGGATTTTGGATTTGTCTTTCTCCCTTGTCCCCCTTGTCCCCTTGTCCCCTTGTCCCCTTGTCCCCCTTGTCCCCAGTCCCTACTCCCCAAAAACTGCTGTTCCAGTTCACGGTACTTAGGAATACCAATCAGTTCTTGAAAATCCTGAAAGCTAACCATGTCTGGAAAATCAGCCGTAGTACCTTGTTCTTTTAACTGATGAAAACAAGCGGTCATGACTTTTGTAACTGCCAGTAAAGCAGAAAGTGGAAAAAACACAATTTTAAAGCCCATTTGCTGTAACTCAGAGGCAGAAAGTTGAGGAGTTTTGCCACCTTCTACGATATTTGCAACTAATGGCACATCGGGAAAAGCCGAAGCTATGCTTTGCAGTTCTTCAATAGATTGAGGGGCTTCTACAAACAGTGCATCCGCCCCAGCATCAATATAAGCACGACCTCGATGAATTGCCTCCTCCAAACCCAGAGGGGCGCGAGCATCAGTACGAGCGATAATAACCAACCCACTATCACCACGTGCTTGAATTGCTGCTTGAATTTTTCCTGCGTGTTCTGCCATAGGAACAACACGTTTCCCCTCAAAGTGACCGCATTTTTTGGGCCACTCTTGATCTTCCAAAATCACTCCAGCAATTCCCTGTTGTACCGCATCTTTGACTGTTCTGATCGCATTTAAAGCGTTGCCATAGCCAGTATCCATATCAGCAATCAGAGGAATATTAACTGACTGAGCAATCCGTCCCACGCTATACAGAGCTTCAGTAGCAGTGAGAAAACCATAGTCAGGCAAACCAAGTGTAGAAGCTGCAATACCAAAGCCACTAGTTGCTAAGACTTCAAAACCTGCTTGTTCGGCAAGCTTTGCTCCCAAACAATCATAAACGCCAGGAATTACCAAGATTTCAGGACGTTCTAGTAATTGTCGCAGTTGATTTGTAGAAGGTGAGTGCTTAGCGCTCAATGGCATAGAGTTGCAACCTGACAGCATCAAAAGTTTGCCGAGATATTTTAACACATGACTAATTTTTACAAGAAAGTGTGTTATCTTCGCTAAATTCTGGTATTATCCATCACACTATCTGTCATCGCTGTTTTCCTCTAACCCCTGTACGGGTGCAGTGCCCTGCGCCCATACTAGTAGGGGCGTGGCGGCAAAAGCGCCCCTACTAACCCCTGACCCTTTATAAATCACACAATTCAAGGTGTAGCTAGTGAGTCAGCAAACAAAAACAAAATGGGATAGACGCAACCAACAGGTTGCAACACCACCTACAGAAGTAAGGCGTAAGCGTAGAGCAACTGACCCCAGACGTCAGAGCAACGTTCAACCTCAGCAACAGACAGCATACTCTCAAAACAGACAAGGGTATCCGTCCGCACCTTTGAGAAGAAGAGTACCCCAACCACAACCTAAAACTCCAGGCTACAGGCAAGGGGAGTTAAGCAGCAGATCCGCAGTGCTTGAAGTTCCATATTCACAGGGAAACAATTTCGCCTACAGACAAGGGGAACAAAGGAGCAGATCTGCAGTTCTTGAAGCACCGTATCCACAGCCACCATATCCACAAGGAAAACATCCCAACTACAGACGGAGAAGACGCCGATATAAAGGTTCTCTCAAAAATCTTTTGATTTTGAGATTGGTGGCTTTGACGGTGATTGCAACTGGATTGGCTATCATGGGTTTTGGGTTGTATACCTTAGTGGGAGGATTATATGCTCTGATACACAAACCAATCCAACAGCAACCCACACAACAAGCAACCCCACACCCAACCCCACAGCCTACTTATCCCTCTTTTGTCCCTCCGCCATCCCCTAACTGGTCTGCAACAGATTCACGACCCATTCCCTCCCGTCAACCAGGGCATGAAAATATAGAAGTTGTTTATAATTTCCGAACGCCTCCTGAATTTAAGCAGAATCAGGAGTTACAAACAATTGTTAACAATGTTGTTAATTTAGCAGCAGATCGAGGCTTTCCGACACAGTCTTTATCAATTACTTTAATAGATGCTAAAACTGGTGAAATTGCTGGATATCAGCAAGAGACCTTAAAATATCCTGCAAGCGTCGCCAAGATGTTTTGGATGGTGTTTCTCTATGCACAAATAGCCAATGGTGTTTGGTCAGATGAAGCAGGTTTTTATCTGTATATTGCTAGAATGATTCAGGAGTCTGACAACGAAGCAGCTAGTTTTATTGTTGATAAAATAAGCGATACGGAATTTGAGCACAAGCTTGATGATGAAGAATTTGAAACATGGCGAAAGAAACGCGAACAGGTTACTCACTTTTTCGAGCAAGCCGGCTACGAAGGTATTAATTTGACTCACAAGACATATCCTATTGCTTCCCTTAAATTATTAGGACCACAGGGAAGTGAATTACGTATAAGAAAGAATCCTGACGATCCAAAAGATCCTTTTCGCAATGAAATCACAACGTTTCACTCTGCAAGACTTATGTATGAAACGTGTTATCTTCAGCAAGCTATTTCACCAGAAATTAGCAAAAAAATGTGTGGTTGGTTAAAAAGAGACTTGAATCCAGAGGTTTGGAAGAACCAACAGCAAGGTTTTAACCCGATTGTCGGTTTTCTCGGTCAGTCTTTAGCAGATACAGGCGTTAATTTTTATTCTAAAGCCGGTTGGACGACTGGTACCCGTCAAGAAGCTGCATTAATAGCAACAGCGGATGGGAAAACTGTTTATATTTTAGCGATCGGTGCTGACGATTCCATGTATGCTAAAGACTGGCAAATTTATCCAAAAATGTCTCGTTTTGTTTACGAACAAATGGTAGCGCGTCAACCACAAATACAAGGGAATAGGGAATAGGGGTTAGGAAAGAGGAATTTATGCCGCCAAACGACTCTGAACTGCAAAAGATGGCTCGGGAAATCCTGGATGCCATCGCCTTCACTCCCTTTGAGCAATGCCTTCCCTTGAGCCGCGAGTTTGGCAAAATTCCTGCTCGTCCTGGAATCTATGCCATCCAGCACAAAACTGATGGGTTGCTTTACATTGGCAAAACTAAGAGTCTACGGGGTCGTTTTGTTGGTGGGCATAAAGCTTTTTTGTGGGCGTGGCTCGACAAATATAGCTCGGAAGAGGTTCGTATTGCTGTGCAGCCAATTTCTTACTGGGAAAACCCTGCGCTATTATTAGAGCTAGAAGCCATCATCTTAAGAAGCTCCGAACCCCCTTATAATGTCCAAATACCAAGCGAATAGTAAAGCTATGCAAGCAAAACTTTTGGAGCAACTTTCCTCCTCTGATGCCGAAGTCATCTTGGAACGCTTACCTGAACGAATTAAAGCTGCCCTAATTGCTCGTGCCACTGAAATTGAGTATCCAGTTGAAGCAGTTATTGAGATGGCGATCGCCAGCTTCCTCGATACAGAGGCATTAGGTTTTGCAGATTGTAAACCAGGACGCGGACAATAAAATCGTAACGCATTGCCAGCGTTTGTAGACAGATTGTTTGTCACCAATCTAAATCCCTCTGCATTGGCTGTTCGATCAATTTCTACAAATTATTGTTAGAAAACCTAAAAATCAGACTCACCTAAAGTAAAGTTATAAGCACGAAGAACTTGACTTGTAATTTGTCGTTGCAGTCAAATAATCTGTCGCCCTACAATTGGTAAACAATTAAGGGCAAAGGGGATAGTTAAATGTTAAAAGAACTTCACCTCCAGCAAGTTGGCCCAACCGACCATTTTGATGTTGAATTCAGCGCTCGACTCAATATATTTACAGGTGATAACGGTTTAGGTAAAAGCTTTTTACTTGATGTTGCTTGGTGGGTACTGACTGGAAATTGGGTAGACCAACCTGCTTATCCACGTAGACATACAGAGGAATTACCAAAAATTCTCTCCAAAATTGATACACGAAATGGGAGACTTCTTTTTCATGAAATAGACTTTGAGAGCTACTTTGATTTTTCCGAGCAGAAATGGCAAGGGAATTGGTCTTTGGATAACTTCTCAAAAAGTGTAGTCATTTACGTGCGCGTTGATGGTGGTTTTTCAGTTTTTGACCCCGCTCGTAAACGGGATAATGCTTATAACTTTAATTCAGATACTCTTTGGAATGGCTTAAAACAAAAGGGTAAAGTTCTTTGTAACGGTCTAATTCAAGATTGGGTAACATGGCAAAACCAACCCAACAAATATCCTTTTCAACTCTTTACCAACGTCATTAAAAAACTTGCACCTCATCCTGATGAATGGATAGAGATTGGAGAACCTAAGCGAGTTTCTGTGGAAGACGTGCGCGATATTCCTACAATTAATTTGCCCTATGGTAATGTTCCTGTCACTCAAGCTTCAGCAGGGATGAAGAGGATTTTGGGACTTGCTTATTTACTTGTGTGGACTTGGTACGAACATAACATAGAAAAAACAAAACGCCACCTAATAAACAAATACAACTTTAGTGGGAATGATAGGTATATGGAAATTATATCTCTAATAAAAAAATAGCCTGTTTGGAGATATATAAATTTCTTGATAAACGTTTCCACTTATGTAACGCTATCTTAGATAACGCATTGATAGTATACACCTATTGTTTTTAATATAAATACCGTACAAAGTCGAGTTAATATGCCTTCTAGAGCGGAACAGATTGCCAACATTATTGAGCGTAGATCGAGTTATCTTCCGACGAAAATTGCAAAAGTTGAAAAAGAGCTTCAGGCACAAGCGTCTAACTTATATCAGTTGGAAGATTGCCGAAAGTTATTATTACAAGAAAATGCTATTCTTCAAGTTAAAAATTATTTAAAAAAAATTGATTTTAGTGATATTCAACAGCGCATTAAATCGGAACTGCTTGTGTTGTCTAAACTCAGGAATCGCTTTTCCAGAAATACCCTGAATATTGGCGTTATGGGGTTGATGGGACAAGGAAAGAGTACCTTGCTCAAGAGTTTAAGTGGACTTACCGATCGGGAAATTCCAGCCTATGAGGGAGCAGCTTGTACAGCCGTTCGTAGCCTGGTTCATAACAAGCAAGGTTCAGTTGAAGTTAGAGTCATTCTGCATTCAGAAACAACTTTTTTAGAGGAAGTCATTCTTCCTTACTACAAATCGCTCAAACTCATGCCTGAACCGCAACGCTACCAATGGCGCAAGGTTGACACAGATCTTTACGATATTGCTGCTCAAAAGTTGAATAACCGGTTCTTTCGTACATAGCGTGCTAAATTTTCATTAAAATCTACAAGTATGCTTGTATTTACAAGGCTTACAGGCACTTATAATTTCAATTTTAACAAGGAGTAACATTTTGAAACTAATAATAGCTGTAAGCTAAGCCCAGCAATAGTTTTAAGCTTATTTTTCTACAATTTTAGCACGCTAAGTACGCAAGAGCCAGATTTCTTCAGAGAAGATGAACAGTATCACAAAGTGGCAGTAGTCGTAACACCTGTGCAAACCATTGGACACATTACCTTTTCTCATGCTGAAACTATTAATGGTTATACGCGGTTCTTTTATAACAAAGTACCGATAGATGCGCCTTATCGGCAACGGATTGTTTACAAGGGCAATGTCTGGAAAGCACCTAAAACTGAAGCTGAAAAAAAAACATCAGTACCGACACCAGAAACATTACTACCAACACAACCACCAATACCACTTCCATCTCCAACAGTTCCGAGTCGTCTCATAATCGTCATGTTGGGTCTCGTAATTCTGATAGCAATTCTGATAATTGTTTATCACAAGACCCCAACTCCAATTCCAACCCCAACTCCAACTACAATTCCAACTCCAACCCCGACTCCAACCTCAACCACAATACCCAAAGAGAAGATATCCAACGAGACACTCAGCAATCCGAATTCTCTTCAGTCAGCCAACAGTCCGGTATTACCAGGCAATCAGACCCAGTTCCCCCAAACTCGATCGCCAAACTCTTAACTGGTTACGATCGGCTTGTTGTGCATAACGCAATCAGTCCTTTGCATCAAAATGATGTTGATAAACTTTCTCGTTTAATTGACGCTTTAAAACGAGTTAACCAAAATAATAAATCATGTAAGACGCCTAAAGTACTTAACGAGGTAGAGCAGTATCTTAACCAATGCTTAATAAATTTAAATTCAGATGCTTCAGAACTCTTACAAGAAAAACCTAGAGAATGGTTGCAAATAATTTATAATTGGGTGCCAAATGGATTGGCGATTCATGGGGAGATAAATTATCTTAACTCCAATCAAAAAAAAGAACTGCTAGCACTAGGTTATTTCTTACAAGGGACGTTAAAAACAAAAGAAGAGAGGGATTACATAGGAAAAATTTTACGTTCTTTTTTAGAAACAATTAAGACATTCCAAAGTACTCTACCTCCTCAGTAATAGGGCTTTGAAGCTATGATATTGACTTGGTGAGAAATTATCTGAAAAACTTCTCTAGATTTATAGGTGCAAGATATAACCATAGTAATTACTCCGTTCTTTCAGGGAACTGTTGTCTGAGAAACTGCTCAAATGTCAGAACAGCATCGTACTGGTCGGGCATATCAATATATTGCAGTAACACATTTGGCTATTTGCAAAAAAACTTCAACCAATCAATCGCGGCGATCGCTACAGGAGAATAATAACTTACTGAAACTCAAATATTGTGGAGATGGAGGGATTCAAACCCATCTTGCTCCGGCACAAACAGCACTAAGCGGCTGTTCAAAATATTGCTAAATTAAAGCTTTTAAAGTATTATTTTGAAATTTGGGTTCAAACAAGGATTCAAAATCTATGTATTCAAAGTCAAAAGACAACAAAGTAAGTATTATTGCTCATGGTAAGTCTCTAAAATTAGTGCTCCCTAGGGCTTGGGCAAAAGATGGTAAGCAAGTCAAAGTATCGTTAGGCTTAAAGGATAATGAAGATGGTTGGAGAGAAGCGGAACTAATAGCACAGCAAATAGAAAGAGACTATGCACAAGATCGATTAAAACCACTTAATGAGTACAAATACGATAAAGATAAAGAACAAAAACCCAAGCTATCGTTAATACCTTCAAATGACGTTCAACTTATAGAATTGTGGGACAAATACGTAAATTTTCGAGCCAACAATAAACAAGTTGCAGAAACAACTGTAATTTTAAACTATCAAAGAGTATCTGGACATATTCAAAAAAATCCCTACAAACTCTTAAGTCAAAGTCATGAAATGTTTACATTTTTGGTAGAAAATAATTCTCTAAAAACAGCTAAAAGAATAATCACTCAGTGGAATGCCTGTTGTCATTGGGCGTTAACAATGAAGTATATTTCCAAGAATCCTTTTGAAGGACTAGCAGCAACAATTAAGGAACCTAAAAATAAAAAGTCAATCGAGGAGCAAATAGAAGATACAGATTTTATTGATATTGACCCTTTTACTATTGATGAAATGAGAAAAATTTTAGAAGCGTTTAAAAACCATCATAAGTATCATCACTATTACTCATTAGTAAAATTTTTCTTTTTAACAGGTTGTAGAACATCAGAAGCAGTTGGATTAAGATGGCGACACATTAACAATGACTGTTCAATGGTTACTTTCCAAGAAGCTGTAGTGTGTGCATCAGGAAAACTAATTACTAAACGATTAAAAAATCAGGATTTTAGGAAGTTTCCGTGCAATAAAGAATTACAAAATTTATTGCTATCAATTAAGCCAAACATCATAGGAGAAGACGATAGGATCTTCAAAAGCTTAACTGGTAAAACAATTCGTGCAGATGTATTCAATGGTTTTGTATGGCGTGGTTGTGAAAATAAAGGAGCCACTTATGTTGGTATTGTTCAACAGCTAGCCGAAGATGGCGCAATTGACCATTATCGACCACAGTACCAAACACGCCATACTTTCATAACTTTGGCACTAGAAAAAGGTATGGAAGTCAAAGATATAGCAAGACTAGTAGGGAATAGTCCAGAAATAATCTATAAGCATTATGCTGGAAGCCGTTTAGAGTCTATCACAGTTCCCGATCTAAACATTTAAGGAGTACTTAAAAAATAAGTAGCACACTAAGTGTAGGAGAAAGTTGGGATTAATTGGACACCTTGACTTTCTTTACATTTTCGCATCACCTCTATAAGGGTAGCCAGAGCATTGTTTTACTAGAAAACCACTCATCTATTAAAATTGGCATACCGCAATGGTAGCAGCTACTTAAAGGGTAGGTGATTGTCATCCCTCTACACATGGGACTGACGTAAAAGCATATAGCTAGTACGCCAACTTAAACATGACTGCCTAAGCTTTTTGAAATAATAAACTTGGTGTCGGGTTTAGATCGCTGATAGAACCTTATTCCTATATTTCTAGCGGCGTTCAAACCTGAATGAATCCAGTATCCATTATGGGCAATAGCGTGCAATCCTGGCATATACTTCTCGTTCTTGTATCTTGTTAACCAGATTTTCTCATTATTGGCTAGTAAGTCTGCTAATTGATGATCTGACGTTCTAATTAATTCAGTATTATCAATAGCAGAGAACTTTGAAGTATTTTTTGGAGAAACTCTAGAAGTTAAAATATTAAATTTTGTTCTAGCAATATGACAAGTACGATCAACTATTTTTGACTTCAACCAGTATGCACGCTTTTGGTTTGATCTAGCAGAATATTTACCTCTTTGAGGACGTAGATTGCCTAAGTGTTCAAACACAATCACTCGGCAATGATGCTCGTTGGCAAACTCTGCGATCTGGGATGCGATTCTATAACCCTCACTTCGTTCTCTTCTACTAATTTTTGACCAAATGGTGCTAGCAAACCCCTTACCAATAGTCCCAGTCTGGTTCATTTTCTTTGCGATCTTCCCTAGTTCCCTCTTCCTACGTCTGACATGAGAAGCGTGTCCTTTTATGAAGTGTCTCGCTACTTCTTTTACTTCTGAGTTAACGTCGGGTTCTAGAATTGAAAGAGTGCAAATTGTGTCGCCATCTAAATCAATATCAACCGAGCATACACGCTCGTTTTGTAATGCTTTTAATCCTCCCGTTGCATCATGATATCTTTCTAACGTCCAATTTATCCAACAAGAACCATCTCTTTTAATCACGATACTTGGACAACCTTTTCCCCATGCAGCATCAAACAAATAAGCCGAATAATTAAATCTTACCCATGCCCAATTGTGATTTTTTCTAATTTTCAGAATGACCGAGTTACCCGTGTCATCCTTAAACATACTGTACTTGTAATAGGTTGGGCTATCAAACACTTCTGCGGGAAGTAGTGGTGGTTTTGATGGTTTGTGTTTCTTATTCTTTTTGAGAGAACGAGTTAATCGTTTAGCCTCATTTACCTCCCAGTTTTTATAATTAGAACGCCACGATTTATAATGACCACACGCAGTACTAATTACATCCCACCTTAAATCCCGTGGCATATCTTGAAACAGAAAGGGGTATTTTGCGTCGTCACCTAAAGTTAATTCTTCATAAGCTTGACGCATTTGAGCCTGACTCAGATCCACCGACTCAGGATGCTGATTAATAACCTGAATATAAAAAGCAACACTCTCTCTATAAACTTGTAGTGTTTCGTTTAAATCAATGCCATCCCGAATCAGCTTAGCTCTTAGAGTTTTCGTCTCTATACGCTTCCCTTTTTGTTTTTTTAATGCCATAACTCTGCTCGACCTCCAAAGCTGGTCTGTTCAATATATTGCTATTTGTCTTATTTGTCAAGGCTATTTTGATAATCCTGTTCTATTTTTTTTTCATAGTGTCGGAGAAAATATAATTGGCTGCTAAAACAATGCATTATAGACATAAAGTCTTGCATCAATTCATCATGGGGGCTTAGCAATGAAATTGTTAAGTACTACAATCTGACAATCATGAAGATTACACAACCATTCAAAAAAATCAAAACCAAATCTAACCAACCTGTGGTTGTTGCTACGACAATTAAGGAGATTTGCTTTAAGAAAACTCGTTCTATTAAGCCTAAGAATTTTTGGCGCTGAAAATTTAATCTTGATCCTATCTCACTAATACACTCATTCCCAGGGGATTTTTCTTGGAGATCTAATAGTTGTGCTTGCAAATCGTCTTTTTGGCTTTGGGTAGAAACTCGTGCATACAATACGGTTTTTTTATTTCCTGGTAACTTTAAATGCTTTTCAATTGAATTCGCATTATATCTTCGGTGATTGCTACCGGGCATTGTCAAGCAGCGAAGCGCTGCAATTCGGTCATGCACTCTATTATCCCTTTGTCGGCTAAACGGCTAAGGGTTTTAGGGTGGATATTATATCTTTCACTAGCTTCTTTAGGTGATAAGTACATATTAGACTTACTGGCTACTTTATCCCTTGAATATTCTAATAATATATCCCAATAATCAATTATTAGGTGTCACGTCAATAAACAAGAAAAGCTAGGCTTTTAAAGCTAGCTTTTTCCTCAGGTATTTAGCTAAAATAGCTAGAACCCTTGTATAACGGAGAGGGAGGGATTCGAACCCTCGAACACGTTGCCGCGTTACAGCATTTCCAGTGCTGCGCCTTCAACCGCTCGGCCACCTCTCCAAGATGTCACGATTTACCATAGTACAAGCAAGTCTAGGAAAACGCAATAGGTTTCCTCTAAAATAATTCAAAATCTCAAATCAAAAATTCAGATGTCCCAAACTTACACTGTAAGAGTTCGCGATCGCGCTAAGGGTATTGTTCACACGCTACAAGTTCCCGATGACCGCTACATCCTGCATACGGGAGAAAAACAAGGCGTGGAACTGCCATTTTCTTGTCGAAATGGGGCTTGTACCACTTGTGCTGTTAGGGTACTGTCGGGAGAAATTTACCAACCAGAGGCAGTTGGGCTATCCCCAGAATTAAGAAAGAAAGGTTATGCTCTGTTATGTGTGAGTTATGCCCGTTCCGATTTAGATGTAGAGACACAGGACGAAGATGAAGTTTATGAACTACAGTTTGGACAATATTTTGCTCGGGGGAGAGTTCGGAAGGGCTTACCGCTAGATGAAGAGTGAAATTAGCCTCACGCAAAGACGCAAAGGCGCAATGGTAGTTAGGATTCTAACTTTACTGTGTTTATTGCTATTGGTAGGTTGTCAACCGCAAAAGAAGGTGGAAGATCCAAACCGAGTAGTGGTTAAGGTAGCACAGGTTGTGAGCGGGCAAACTCTGGAAGTGGTCGGTATAGGCGAACAACCTAGTTTAATTACTCAAGTACGGTTGCTGAATATCGATGCACCAGATTTGCAGCAACGTCCTTGGGGTGATGCAGCAAAACAACGCTTAGAAACGCTGATTGGAGGCGAACAATTTGTCACGCTGGAGTTTGACGTGGAAGTGAAAGACTCTTTTGGCAGAACTTTGGCTTATGCTTGGAAAGATAGGGTTTTGTTGAACCAACAGTTAGTGAAAGAAGGACACGGGCTGTTTGCACCGCGATCGCCCAACAACAAATACGATCGCCGTTTGGAGCGTGCTCAACAATGGGCGAGACTCATGGGGGAAGGCATTTGGAACCCGCAAAAACCCATGCGTCTCACTCCTGGTGAATTTCGGCGTCAGTATCGTTAGAGAATAGTTATTGGTTAGTGGTTAGTGGTTAGTAGATAGTAGTTAACAACTAACAACTAACAACTAACAACTAACAACCAACAACTAACAACCAACGTATGAATAACTTACAAACCTTCTTAGACATTGCTACGGAAGCAGCCCTTGCTGCAGGTGCGGTGTTGGAAGATTATTTAGGGAAGATAGAAGATGCTGTTGTTGAAAAGGGGCGACCTGGGGATCTAGTAACGGCTGCTGATAAAGCTTCAGAGATTGTGATTTTAGATATTGTGCGGCGTCACTTTCCCCAACATTCCATTTTAGCTGAGGAATCCGGAAAACTGGGCAATCAAGATAATGAATTTCTTTGGGCGATCGATCCTCTAGATGGTACTACCAACTTTGCCCACCAATACCCCTTCTTCGCTGTTTCTATTGGGCTGTTGATTCATGGTGTCCCACAAGTTGGTGTGATTTACGATCCTTTCCATGATGAATTATTCCGTGCGGCGCAAGGTTTGGGTGCTACGCGCAATCGCCGCCCAATTCAAGTTTCAAGTACGTCTGAATTGAGTAAGAGTTTGTTAGTTACGGGATTTGCTTACGACCGTCGTGAAACTTCAGACAATAACTACGCAGAATTTTGTCACCTAACCCATCTTACTCAAGGAGTTCGGCGCAGTGGTTCCGCATCTCTAGATTTGGCTCACGTTGCTTGCGGGCGTATCGATGGCTACTGGGAACGAGGTCTTTCGCCCTGGGATATTGCTGCTGGTGTGATTCTATTACGAGAAGCTGGGGGAAAGGTGACAGCATATGACGGTAGCCCCTTAGATATAGCCTCAGGAAGGATTCTTGCCACTAATAGTTATATTCACGAGAGTTTGAGCCAAGAACTTATACAGGTGCCATCGCTATCTACGTGGAAGCGATAAGCTTGTTAATTTTATAGCCATTTCTCAGAAGCAAAGTAAACTAGAGAAATCCTATAAACCCTATTGGTGCAACACCTGTTACATATATGTCATTCAAGATAGAACGCGGTCTTTTTAGATACGATTTCATCGACCATCACGCAATTCTTTGCGTGTGTGTTGATGCGGATGTGAAAGATATTCGCAAACGCTACCTCAAAATCGCTCGTCGCTTGCACCCTGATAGTTGTGAGGCGCAAAGCAGTGCTGAAAAACAACTGGCTGGTGAATTGTTGTCTAAGCTGGTAAACCCATCTTATGAAAAACTCTCTCAAGAGAAAAATAGATCGGAGAACCTTTTAGTGCTGTCACAAATGGGCAAGCGCTTGGTTCAAGAATCGGCTTCTGTAGAACTCACAACAGATTTAGCTAAGCAGCTTGCCAGTACATCTAATTTTGAACAAATTTATAGAAATGCGATCGCTAAAATTGCTGAAACTCAGTATGATTCTTTGCAGAAAGTACAACAGCTCATAGGCTTAGTCAGCGAGTTAAATTTGGTTTACTTAATGCGGACATCAGGTAAAACATTTGCCGCCCCACAACCAGTCACTCCACCCAAAGCCCAAACACCTCCCCCAACAAACAACACACCTGTACCCCCACCGCCACCTTCACCACCTAAAGAAGATTCAGCCGCGACTCATTATATCCGTCGCGCTCAAGAATTGATGGCAAAGAATCAACTGGCACAAGCTAGGGTAGAATTACAAGATGCCCTCAAGCTAGAGCCGAGTAATAGTCGCTGTCATAGCATGATTGGGTTAGTGTATTTGAAGCAAAATCAAATCACGATGGCAAAGGTTCATTTTGACCGCGCCCTACAATTAGACCCAAAAGACCAAACAGCGTCGGATGGGAAACGCAAAATTGAACAGATGACTGGTCAAAAACCCAATGGAACGAAGCCTGCAGCAACGTCTCCCAATGGGGCGAAACAACCAGATAAATCTGGGGGTGGCGGTTTGTTTGGTGGTTTGTTTGGTGGGAAGAAAAAGTAATGGTGTATCAACCGCCTGCGGGAGCTAGGGATTTATTACCCCTCGATGTGGCTCAAAAACGATGGATTGAAGAGAGGCTACAACAAGTTTTTCACCGTTGGGGGTATCACCAAATTATTACCTCAACGCTAGAACGTATGGATACGCTCATGGCGGGAGGAGCAATTCAACGCTCAACGGTGATTCAACTGCAAAATGCCGAAGATGAAGATTTGGGGCTGCGTCCAGAACTGACAGCTTCCATTGCTCGCACGGCTGTGACACGCATGGGTGGCGTCACCTATCCACAGCGCCTGTACTACAATGCCAATGTTTTCCAACGCACGCGAGAGTTGAAGCACAACCGCCAACAGGAATTTTATCAAGCTGGCGTGGAATTACTAGGAAGCGGAGGATTGCTTGCAGATGCAGATATTTTGCTGTTGCTAGCAAATTGTTTGCAAGCTCTGGGTTTACAACAGTGGCACTTAATTATAGGTGAGGCAGAAATTACTCGCTCGCTCATAAAGGCTTTTCCCCCGCATTTACAAGGAAAAGTGCGAAGTGCGATCGCTCATCTAGACCGCATTACAATAGACTCCTTACCTCTAACCGACGAACTCAAAGAACGTGCCAGAATCATGCTGGATTTGCGAGGGAATCCGGCTGATGTCTTGCAAAAAGTCAGCAGTTTGGGTTTAGACGAGCCTTTACAAGCAGCAGTCAATAACCTGAAAGCATTAGTAGAATTACTATATGAATCAGAAAAGATAAACACTAATTCACATCAAGGGACAGGGATGAAAATCATCCTTGACCTAAGTCTAATTCAAACATTAGATTACTACACGGGTATTGTGTTTGAGGTAGTGAGCGATACAGATGGACAAGCAAGGGTTGTGGGGCGAGGCGGTCGTTACGACCATCTTTTAGGGCTTTATCATCCGCAAGGAGAAAATATACCTGGAATTGGTTTTGCACTTCTCCTAGAAGATTTACAGCAAGTTCTCCTATCTAGCGGTCAATTACCACAAACAGCTCCACCGATTAATTGGTTAGTAGTACCAGAAGATAAGAGTGCATATACTGCGGCTTTCACCTATGCGAAAAAACTCCGAGATTCTACTCACTTAGTCAGAGTGGAAATAGATTTGGGAGGACGGAATGCAGACGAAATCCGAGAATATGCACGCGATCGTCATATTGCCCAGATTGCTTGGATTAAAGCTGATGGTTCCACAACGATTGAATCAGTGAGAAGTAACCAGTGACCGATGACCGGTACCACTTACCTCGTTCCCAGGCTCCGCCTGGGAATGCAGGCTGCGAGGCTCTGCCTCGGGACGCCTAGTGACATACTGGAGGCGGAGCCTCCCGATCGGGCATTCCCAGGTAGAACCTGGGAACGAGAGGACGAGAGGACGAGAGGACGAGAGGACGAGAGGACAAGAGGTGAGGGTGAGGGGGAGCTAAAGCAGTATTGTGCGGCATACTGAAGAACTTCTACATCGATATACTGAATTAGATACAGCAATTTTAATCCAATAAAGAGGGGAACTATGCCGCACACTATTGTTACTGACGTTTGTGAAGGCGTCGCGGATTGTGTGGATGCATGTCCGGTAGCCTGCATTCATGATGGTCCTGGTAAGAATGTCAAAGGAACCGATTGGTACTGGATTGACTATGCCACTTGTATCGACTGTGGCATCTGCATTCAAGTTTGCCCCGTAGAAGGGGCGATCGTTCCAGAAGAGCGACCAGATTTGCAAAAAACTCCTTCTTAAGTATTTCTACAGAAAAACTCTTTGAGAAAACAGGCACACAACAAAATTTGCCTGTTTTTATCGTAAAATTACAGTATAGTATGTTTCCTTCATAAAAGCTTAACAGTTGGTTTGTAAAAGTTTGATAAAAATGTAACAGTACATACTCTCTTGCCTAAAAAGTAAGTGCTCCTCCGTATAAATTACTGGGGTACTTCTCCTTTAAACAAACCATGCTAAAAATTTTTCGTGTATTTCTTAACAAAAACTTCTTCAAGATAAGTTTTGCTGCCACTGCCATCAGTCTGATGTCTGCTCACAGTGCGACAGCAGCGACATTTAATCTCGATAAATTTATCAAGTTACCCGGTTTGACAGGTGGCAATCCTAAAGGAACTGCTGTTTATTACGCGGAAATATCCAATCTTCCTTCCGATATCAAATCGATTACGATCGCTGATAGTGATAACAAGCAAGGTGGTACGACTGGAAGATTTAGTGGCTTTGATTTAGATGCCATTAAGATTAGTAACATTTTATTAAACGATGCAGCTAATATCAACAGCATCTCAAGTTTAAATGTATTTGATTTTACCTCTACTGGAGTTGCCCTCACTCCTGGAACACAACGCGATCCTGTCACTACAGTAGATGCTGTAGTTGGAACAGATTTATTTGGAGCGGTAAATGGTGCTGTAGATAACTCAGTGGCTACATTACAAAGTTTTGACGCCAACTCCACATCTGCTCTAGTGCAGAACTCCGCAAATCCTTCAACAGCTTTTGGATTTATCAGCTTGGGTGATGGTGGGAAAATATCGTTTAATCTTAAGGACGCTATTTCTTCCAATAGCAGCCCGTTATATCTTTACATTGGAGAAGTCGGCGATAACGGAGAAGTCGTTAACGGTGAAATTACTTTATCAGATAAGCCAGTTCAAGTACCAGAACCCACAGGTGTAGCTGCGTTCTCATTGCTTGGTTTGTGCTTTGCTATAGGGCAAGGTAAGAAAAGAACAGCTTCCTAAAGACTGCCAGATATCAAGAATACCCCGTAACTCTAGGTGAGTATTTAACGGAGTAATTCGGAGTAATAACCCGTTAATCTGATAAAATATGACTAGAGAGTTCTTTTCACGCCATATAGGTTGATTATTAAAACTACACATGACTGGGTAAATGTGTTTGAAATCAATTCTTTACCTTCAAGGAATGGCTTGAAATACTGATTAGAGCTCGATATGGCTATAACCACCACGGCGTAGGTGGTAGGGTCTAGATACGGCGTCCTAAGAGGTTTAAAAAGGATATAGCCATTTCTACTTTTTAAACGCTGCCAGAGATCGGACCGCGAACTAAATGAACAATCGTATATTTTGGGATTTACTCCGATTTACTGCGATATGTTGTTACGCCAGATGTATTTTATTAGAAAGCACCTTCCGTACTCAGTATGGAAGGTGCTTTTGTTTTTAATGCCTTTCAACAAACGAACGAACTGTAGTTAAATTAAAGATATTTTACTTATATTGTAAGAAAATTATGTCTAATTCACCAAGTTCATCCCCGATACTCGAAGCTCAAAACGTCCACGCCGGTTACATCAAAGATGTTGATATCCTGCAAGGTGTCAATTTCCGCGTAGAAACAGGAGAATTGGTTACAGTTATCGGTCCCAACGGTGCAGGCAAATCGACGCTAGCAAAAACTATCTTTGGGCTTTTGACTCCCCATACAGGGACAATTACTTTTAAAGGTGAGAATATCGTTGGGCTAAAGTCAAACCAAATCGTTCAACGAGGAATGTGCTACATACCACAAATTGCCAACGTTTTCCCATCCCTAAGCGTGGAAGAAAATTTAGAAATGGGAGCTTTTGTCCGTAATATTCCCCTAAAACCGCTTAAAGATAAAATATTTGCTATGTTTCCTAAGTTAAGCGATCGCCGTCAGCAACGTGCGGGTACTCTCTCAGGTGGGGAACGTCAAATGTTAGCAATGGGTAAAGCATTGATGTTAGAACCTAGTTTATTACTACTTGATGAACCATCTGCGGCATTATCTCCCATACTTGTCACACAAGTGTTCGAGCAGATTAAACAAATCAACCAAAGCGGTACGGCAATCGTACTTGTAGAACAAAATGCCCGTAAAGCTTTGGAAATGGCGCATCGCGGTTACGTACTCGAATCTGGGCGCGATGCAATTTCCGGTCCCGGTTTGGAATTACTCAACGATCCCAAGGTAGGCGAATTGTATCTGGGGGCTGGGAAGAGGCATTAAAATTTGTTAGTGGATAGTGGATAGTTGTTAGTGGATAGTGGATAGTTGTTAGTGGATAGTGGATAGTTGTTAGTGGATAGTGGATAGTTGTTAGTGGATAGTGGATAGTTGTTAGTGGATAGTGGATAGTTGTTAGTGGATAGTGGATAGTTGTTAGTGGATAGTGGATAGTTGTTAGTGGATAG
>NZ_WJFC01000044.1 GCF_009725235.1 Scytonema sp. UIC 10036 | reverse complement strand
GTCTCCCTTGTCCCCAGTCCCCCATTCCCCAACTGTAAATCTCGTCACCCCATCATGCTTTGAGCTTCTGATAATATGATATTGTGACTTGGATTACGCTGTTAACAACAAGTTTCCGTTGGCAAGCAGAACTTATGCAAGAGCTGCTTGCAGCTCATAACATACCAACAAAAATTATTGATTTGGGGGTGAAGTCTTATTTGGGGGCTGGAACTTCAGCAGCTTTACAGGTAAGTTTACAAGATAAGTCGGCTGCCTTGTTGCTATTAAGTTCCCAAGAAGACGAGCAAGAGACTTGAATTGGATTACGTATTTTCGTTAAGCTGGCAACCAAAGGTGGATGCGAAAGGTCTGATTTGCTTACAAGACAAATTTGAAAAAATAGTCATTTGTCATCTGTCATTTGTCATTTGTCATATTTTTTAACAAAGGACAGATGACCAATGACCAAGGACAATAAAAGCTACTTGACCTATTTTCGACATATTTACTCTCTGATAAGATACAAATGGCAAACAACGAAGAATCACGCGGTTTAAAATCTCTATTAGATTGGTTTGCAAATCGACGGAAGTCAGGGTCTACTACCCCAGAACGTCAAGAACGTGAGATTGCTGATGGTTTATGGCACAAATGCCCTAACTGTAGTGTCTTAACCTATACCAAAGATCTGAAAGCGAACCAAATGGTTTGTGTGGAGTGCGGACATCACAATAGAGTAGATTGTGATGAGCGAATTCGTCAGTTGATAGATGCAAACACTTGGGGATCGATAGACGATCGCTTGCGTCCTACAGATCCTTTGCAATTTCGCGATCGCAAAGCATACGGCGATCGCTTGCGAGAGACACAGGAAAAACTCGGTTTAGTAGATGCTGTCAAAACAGGATTGGGTCAAATAGACGGTTTACCCATAGCATTAGGCGTCATGGACTTCCGATTTATGGGTGGAAGCATGGGGTCAGTTGTGGGAGAAAAACTGACTCGTTTAATCGAGCAAGCGACACAGAGACGGTATCCCGTAGTCATTATATGTACCTCTGGTGGAGCGAGGATGCAAGAAGGAATGCTTTCCCTCATGCAGATGGCGAAAATATCCGCCGCCTTACAACGCCATCGGGATGAAAAGCTGTTGTACATTCCCGTGTTAACCAACCCTACCACGGGTGGTGTCACAGCAAGTTTTGCCATGTTAGGAGATATTATATTGGCAGAGCCGAAAGCAACAATTGGTTTTGCCGGTCGGCGAGTGATTGAGCAAACTTTACGGGAAAAACTGCCAGAAGAGTTTCAAACAGCAGAAGATTTACTGAAGCACGGTTTTGTAGACGACATTGTACCGCGTACCCAGTTAAAGAAGACACTAGCACAGTTGATTGCCTTACACCAACCCATATCACTGACAACAGCAGTGCAAACACACAACGTTGTCGTTTGGGAAACAAGACCTTTTAGTTCCACAGTGGCTGAATAACTTAATGGCTAATTGCTAATGGCTAATGGCTAATGGCTAATGGCTAATTGCTAATGTTCACAGTAGCTGAATAACCATTACTTGTGGGGTGGGCGTCCTCGCCCGCCCTGTCCGATACGTTATCATTTGCTCGAATCTTTAACCAACTCACCTTTTATTTGTAAAAAAGCAGCTTCTTCTAATTGAATTCTTTCTTGAATCACACGAATCAGCCAAGTTTCTAC
Organism: Scytonema sp. UIC 10036; assembly: GCF_009725235.1. The sequence goes on along the minus strand of NZ_WJFC01000044.1, from coordinate 75,013 downwards.
ACTGGGTTCTCGATGTAAGTTAGCAAAGAAAACAGCTTTAGTAGCAACTTCACTGGGAAGAAATACAGAAGTAGAATTTTTCTGAACAAATATACTTGATTCCCAAGCCGATTCATCATTAGCTTGTTGCTCAACTATTTGGTCAATTTCTTCTTCCGAAAGTAAGGAATCATTCATCTCATTATTTCTATTCATATTTGCCATCCGGTAATAATGCGAACTACATTGTTTGGCTTAAGTTGGAAAATAATTTTGAGTTTACGTCCGCTGTAGGATTGCCCAATTAGTTGATAGCGGTCTTTGTAGGATTGATTTCGCCGTACTTGGTAATTTGAAAAGAAACATTCAACAGATTCATTAAACGAGACTCCATGCTCTGCTAGCTTGTCTTTTTCAAAATCATACTCAAAATCGTAAGGAGTGAAATTGAATTTCCGGTTCCCTCCCCTTTCACGCGTGGAGGGTTAGGGTGGGGTAATAAATATTTAATACATCAATCATAACTTTTCAAACATCCTCTAATAAACACGATCGCAAATGCGCCGCCTGTAATCATCTTGAACCATACCGTTGTTAGGATTGCTCAAATAAGAACGCGTCCAGTCACAACCGCGTTTTAATAAATCATCAAGATTCAAATTCCATAAAATCACAGTTTTATCATCACTTGCAGAAGCAATAGTTTGACCATCCGGGCTAAAAGTTACACCAGTCACCGAAGCTGTATGCCCGGTCAAAGCAGTAATTAAAATACCATCTCGCCTCCATATTTTTACTGTTTTATCAACACCGACAGAAGCGAGAGTTTGCCCATCAGGACTGAAACTGACACTATAAACTGCAGCACTGTGTCCCCTTAAAGTCGCCATCAACTTACCATCACCCGATCGCCAAAGTTTGATAGTATTATCATCACTAGCTGTTGCAATGGTTCCTCCATCAGGGCTAAAGGTTACAGTATATACCTTAGCGCTATGACCTTCCAGAGTGGTTATTAAACTGCCATTTCGCCGCCAGAGTTTTACGGTTCCATCCCAACTAGCAGAAGCAATTATCCGACCATCAGGGCTAAATGCAACTGCGCGGACTGCTTGAGTGTGCCCGGTCATGGTTTTGTAAGGCTGGGTTTCAAATCTACCTTGACGATTTAGCCGCCATAGCTTCACGGTTTTGTCAGCACTCCCAGAAGCGATGGTTCGTCCGTCTGGGCTGAAGGCAATACCCCGCACCTCTTCCTGATGTCCGGTAAGAGTGTCAATTAAACTACCATCTTTCTTTCTCCAAAGTTTGATAGTTTTGTCAGCACTGGTAGAAGCGATAATTTCTCCATCGGGGCTGAAGGTAACACCCCGAACTTCATCCTGATGCCCTGTCAAAGTATGCGCTAAGTAGTTATCGCTGACTCTCCAAAGTTTGATAGTTTTGTCGTTACTAGCAGAAGCGATAGTTTGTCCATCCGGGCTGAAGGCAATGGCTCGCACGGGTTGGATGTGATCCTTGAGGGTGTTAATAAAGTTGCCACGGGTACTCCAAAGTTGAACTACACCATCAGCACTAGCAGTTGCAATTAACCCGTTGGGATGGAAACTGATATCAGTCACTCCCGCAGTATGACCATTCAAAGTCGTTATCGAGCTACCATCTCGTCTCCAAAGTTTAACATTGCCATCCCAACAAGTAGAAGCAATGATTTGACTGTCTGGGCTGAAGCTAACACCAGTAACTTTCTCTATGCATCCTGTAAAGATAGTATTTGATAGAGTGCCATCCAAATTCCAAAGTTTTAAAGTTTTATCATCTCCAACAGAAGCAATATTCCTTCCATCTGGGCTAAAAGCAACAGAACGAACTTCAGCATTATGCCCACTTAAACTGGTGACTAAACTACCATCGATCGCTTTCCAAAGTTTGATAGTTTTATCCTTACTGGCAGAAGCAATGATTTGACCATCCGGGCTAAAGCTAACACTGACAACTGCGTCTTGATGACCGATTAGAGTTTTGTAAGGGCGAGTTTCAAACTTCCCTTCGCTGGATTTTTTCCAAATTCTGATAGTTTTGTCAAAGCTTGCAGAAGCAATTGTTTGCCCATCCGGGCTAAAACTCACACTTCTGACACCATTCGTATGTCCGCTCAAAGTCGTTATTAAACTGCCATCACTGACTTTCCAAAGTTTGACAGTTTTATCTAAACTTGCAGAAGCAATTGTTTGACCATCCGGGCTAAAACTCACACTATAAACATCTTCGCTATGTTGGTCGAGAGTTGCCATCACGTTGCCATCACGCCGCCAAAGATTGACGGTTTTGTCAGCACTTGCAGAAGCCAGTATTTGACCATCCGGGCTGAAACTTACACCCCAAACAGCAGCGCTATGTTTGGTCAGGTGGTTGAGTTCTCTAGTACCGTATAAAATTTGTTGCAATGCCGTCACCACCTCTATCTTGGTATCCGGTTCTGCATTGCCAGATTTTTCCAAAAGTCGCAGTTGCTTACCAGCTTCTAAACTAGAAGTCAATCCCTCTAATTGTAGATTAGAAGCAAAAATAGCTCTAGCACTAGCACTAGTGGCTTTAATTTTGGCATTTGTTTCACTGATATTTGTTCGCCACCACGCCACTCCTGCTGCACCAGCAAACATTAAAGCAACAACCAAACTGCCAGCCAAGCCTAATATGATACCCCTACGCAAGCGATCGCGTTGTTTGCGTTCTCTATGCCGCAATCCCAAACTCGCTTCTATAAATGCCCTTTCCGAAATCAACTCGTTTGCACGCTTTTGCAACCATTCTTCCGCATCAGCCAACGGCTTTCCCCGCAACAACGAATCATCATCTTTCCCATTGATGTACCACTGGTGCATAGCCGATCGCAATCCCTGCAGCCATGTCCGGAAATCGCGATCTAACTCAATCCACTGACGCAAGCGTTCCCATTCTCGGATTAAAGCTTCATGAACAATTTCTACAGTTTCTTTACCTGTAGCCTCATCACGACCTGTAACAACCAAACGATCTGAGGCAAGACGAATCACCAAATTCCAATTCCCGTTTCCCACCTCCCCACGAGTAGCCAAACGCCTGGTTTCCTCCGTACCTTCCCCCAGACGCACCAACTGAAGAAAAACCCGTCTTGCTTGTTCTTTCTCCGATTCATTCAATCTAGCATAAACTTGTTCGGCATAACTAGCGACAGCTGTCTTTACACCACCTATATCATTATAAGTAGTGTGAAGAAGCTGCGCATTACTTTGTTTTGCCCAAAGTTCTTGCAAGGCAAACTCTAATAAAGGTAAATCTCCTGCAGAAACACTCACTGCTTCTATAATACGTTCGGTTAACCCAGACTCGAGTGTCACACCAAAAAGCCCTGCAGGTTTTTCTACGGTTGCTTGCAGTTCTTCACGATTCATGGGACCCAGTTTTAAATCGCGATACTGCAACGCATCAGCAAAAGGGCGATACGAAAGAGATTGTGCTAAAAAGTCAGCCCGCAGTGTGAGAATTACAGTAAAATTGGTTAGATTCGTTGCTTCTATTAATCTATCTAAAAAAACCTGGCGCTTTGGTATATCCTGACACAAAGTATACAATTCCTCAAATTGGTCAGCAACCAGCAATAAACGTGTTCCAGGATTTTTCTTGAGTATGCTTTGTAGAACCAAATGTAAAGAATTTTCTTCGTGGTGCAAGTAGTCAGCTAATTGCGTGATTTCCTCTAGTTGGTCGGATTTTATTTGCAGTTCTTGTTGAGAAATAAGAGCAGCTGCTAAAGCGTGAAATGGTTTCGATCCCGGTCTAAAGGAAATAATCCGCCAATAACCTTCTTGCCGCAAATAAGGAATAAGACCGGCAAACACAACAGAAGACTTTCCACTTCCTGAAGGTCCTATGACGGCTACTAGGGGTTTCGAGTATACTGCTTCTACCAAAATGCGGGAGAAACTTTCTCTACCAAAGAAAAATGGTGCATCCTCTTCTCGAAAAGCAAACAAACCACGATAGGGGCATTTATCGGTGGGACGCCGCCCTAAATCTTGCCAACGGGGAGGTACAGTGGCAGGATTTTGAAAAATGACTGGTAGCCAACTTGCACAAGGAAATTGATACTCCAATCCGTGGAGTCTTAATCGTGCTTCCCTTTGAGCCAAGTATAAAGATTTACCACTGGCAAATGCCGGAAGAAAATACGTCACAAATGCTTGAGCAACAACATCTGGTACTGGTTCCCGCATCACAATAATTTGTGGAATGTGCAATTGTTGTAGTTCAAATGCGAGTTCCATACCTTCGCAGGAGTTAAAAATGGCTAGTTGCAAGCCATTATCAACAGCATTTCTTAAAGCGTATTTGAGTTCATCAATAGTTAAACTTTCGGTTTGATTAATACAAATGCAACCGCTTTCTCCCTCAACTCCTCCATGACCGGCAAAAAATAGAATATCCCAAGATTTTTCCCACAGATAATCGTTAATTTCTTGGCGTTTTGGTTCTACAAGAAAGGTTGTTTCAGCATTACGTAAATTTTCCAGAACGTATCGATCTTGTTGAATATCAATACCTGCACTGTTTCCTAGAATAGCGAGGATTTTAACTTTATCTGGTAATGTAGGTGTTTTTACTGAGCGGCGAAATTCTGCATCTGGTGTGCCAAGAGCAACTTCGGCAAAAGAGTTACCGTCTATTAAATCCCACAGATGCCAAGGTAATTTCAATAATGACTGACTTGAAGTTCGTATGAGGACGCGCACTTCATTAGGAGGCATGAGGTGTTGCAAGCACTTATCCCGTATGGCACGAAAAGATTCAGACAGTAGCCATTGGTTCAAAGATTGCTGCAACTCCTGAGCCGATTTGTTGCAATCGTAACGCCACTGCCTTGCTCTTCCCACCGCTTGAACTCGGGAAGACTGACCTACACTTAAGTAGTTTACTCTCCAATTGTCGATCGCGATCGCTAGGTTTGGGTTTGCAGGCAAATAGCCAGTCACTTCCATTCCCAAGCGATTATTTTCTTCCTCTATCGCGAGCGTTACCCGCACAACTTTTTCTAGATCCCCATCTAGTTTTAGGACAAGTAACTTCCGCATTGCCTGCACCTAATATTTTTTGTTAGTTGTTAATGGTTAGTGGTTAGTGGTTGGTAGTTAGTGGTTAGTGGTTAATAACAACTAACAACCAACAACCAACAACCAACAACTAACAACCAACAACTAACCACTAACTACTCACCACCAACCCTCATTTACTGAGTCTGAACTGCTTTTTTGCGGAATATCCACAACGTTTGTATTATCTGAGTTAAAGATAGCCCTCTTTGTTCCTGCACAAAAAGTAGCGGGACAAGTGCTACAAGTCTGAATAAGGCAGAAACGACAAATAAGCCTGGAATACCGCCGAAGAATGTACTTTGTGCAATAAAGCCACCTATAGTGGTACCCAACGCACCACTAGCACCCCCAATAGCAGCTGCGATCGCAAAGTAGACAGATTGTTGTTTGACTGGTGCAACACTTAGCTGCATATTATTGTTACACAAGTCAACAGCGGCTGAAGTCCCACCAAGCAAGATATGGATGAGTGGTAACCACACCCAGATGTCGAAAAAACTCACTTCCACTCCCAGCCATAGCAATGGAGCGATCGCAACTAAAATTCCGACCGATATTAATATGATACGATTCCCAATTTTATCGGATAGCTTTCCCCATAAAATTAGCATCAGCAAATTGGCTCCAGCCTGAATGCTGCTGTAAAGCGTTACTAAGCTAACATCTAATTTTAAAGTGCTCAACATGTAGAGATTGAAATAGGGAGCACTCAGGTTAAAAGCTAACATCCAGGAACTGAAATAGAAAAGAAACATTAAAAAATTTTTATTATTAACAATGCCTTGTACCACGTTCTTATGAGGAGAGCTTTCAACACTTTCTAACTGAGGTTCAATAACATTTTTTGAATCAGTTGGTGTGACAGCAGCTGCATTTTGCATGACTGGATTCATATCCACTTGAAAATGCTGACACCCAATACTGACAACTCCGGCAAAAATTCCAAGAAAGACGAGTATTCCATAACCTTGCAGCGTTCCTCCCGGCCATTTTGACACCACTAAACCTGCCAAAGGAACACAAATCAAATTCGTCAGACTGGCGGCGCTGGTTCGCAAACCAAAATATCTTCCCCGCAATTGTCGGGGAACAATCATTGCTACCCAACTCAACCAAGATGCACTTCCGAGTCCTCCCAAAAGATTGCTCAATAAGACGATAACCATCGTTACAACAACCAACTGGTAAGAATTCATCCATCCTAAGGTATAAGCAATAATGCCAACGATGAGAAACATCCAAAGGACGCGAGCAATACCATGAGTCAATAAGGAATATCGAAAGCGGCTGGTTGTTCGTTCTGAAAGGTAAGCACCTACAGGTTGGATGAGATTCACCACCATTGGAATGGAACATATCATGCCAAAAATAATTGGGCTTGCACCTAATTCCACCAAAAAGTTACTTAACAAAATACCTGTGGTGGTTATGGAGAACACTGCGGCAAACACAGCATCCATAGTAGAAGCTTTTAGGCTGGTGCGAATAGCATCTTTTTTTATGGCTGTCGGACTAGGTGCTGGGGTTGCTGCTAGTTCTGAAATCGCAATTTGAGGAATTTTTGGAGCTAAAGAAGCAGCTGTCTCTAATGGAATCGATTCCATACCTATCTCCACAGATGATTGGTTGATAGTTTCAAAAGAAATTGTTAATTTTTTCGTTATTTTAGCTGCATTTTTAACAAAAGAGATTGGGGGTAGGGGGTAGGGATTAGGGGTAGGATTAGGGGGTAGGGGGTAGGGGGTGACTAGGGAGAGGAAGTAGTAAGAGGTAGACTAGGGAGAAGAATATACTGTCCCCCTTGTGCCTCTAACCCCTACCCCTAATCCAGTCTTAAAAAAAGATGAAATAAGCATTGGAAATTTTTAGGGGTTTTGATTGCGATCGCCTTTTTGATAATTGGAATGCGAGCACTTACCAAGCATTTCCACGAAATCTACCCCAGTCGTTATCAAACTCAGCGTTGGTACTAGCCAGCAAAACAAAAACTTTTGAAACAAGTCCTGCATGATTTGAGGCAAAGCATCCAATATCAAAGTGAAACATGAGGTTATTATGACCAATATATGGATGTGATAAAAACTCGTTGGTTGGAGAAGCAGCGCCGATGTCTTTATTTGATGCTTGAAGTCCTCTTTTTTGATTTTTTTCTCTTTCTTGATGAGCAGAATGTTTGGAACCACTAGATACATATATTACCTCCGAATTGACTTGGCGGATTTTGAGGAAACGTTATTAAAAGTTTTCGTATGGAAATTACATATACGTCTTCCTAAAGATTATTCAACTCTTGCTCTGTTTTATAACAAAAAAGCTTTTGCTAAAGCAGGCTTAGATAGCCCCAAAACACTTGGGATGACTCCGCACTATTCTCAAAGCTCTCTATAGACCTAACCAGAATAGCAGAATCGACCAATATGGCTTCGGTGAAATCCTGAATTAGCACGTAAGCTTACAAAATAAGCTTTGGAGGACAAGTTGTAGACCGAACGGTTATGCACGTTTCCAGTCAGGAAGCTTGCAAGGTTGCGCTTAGCAGTAGACAATACAAAAAGACCGTTCTTCAGCCAAAAATCTGATGTTGGGACTAACTCTGGTGGTGAAATGTTCGGTCAGGGCAAAGTTCAATGATTGTTGAAGGACTTGGACAATTCCGTATCTGACGAAACTTTCCCATTTAGAGTTGCTACCGCAGAAGTACGAGTATTACATCAAAAAAGCACAATGGTTTTTACTGTTGCTTATGTGATGAACAAGCAGTCAGAGCACAAAGCCGAAGCTTGGAATTAATTTCTTATCTTACAGGCAAAGAGAATGGCAAAATGGACGCAAACAGGTTTTGCTTGCCATCACGGAATCTGTTGCTCAAAACTGGATATGACAAAGACTTTGCGATCTGCCACGTTAGCAGGCGTAGACTACGGATCCATGGCAATGGGTAAATACCTGCACCAATTATGAAACAATTTTGACAACCAGTTTGTCAGTGCTTACTCGGACAGCAACCCTCAACAAGCAATGCAGCGAGGACAGGAAACAGCAAATCAATTAGTCAAAGCGATCGCGATGAGTGATACTATTTATAAGGTTTACCATGGAAAAATACATGGATACAGGAACAGAAAATGACTACTCAAAAAACTTATGCCGAAGCTTGCAACTGATTCGTGAAATTTACAATGAGGCAATTAAAAGCCGAGAACCTGTAGTTGTTTCCGGAAGGTGCTGAAAGCGTATCCGTAATTCCACTTCAGAATTGCAACAGTATCATAGAAACAGCTACTTGTTCCAGTACCTGAAATGCAGCGCGTCTTTAGATGCTTTGCAACGTGTCAAGCTAAGACTAATAAACCTCAAACTATAGAGGAGCTTCGTAAGGAGTTTAATTTATCGAAGAATAATAACAAGTCAATGTAGAAAATTTAGAACCGAAGAACTTTCTCATTGAATTCTCAAGAGATTTCACAACCTGACTCGTTTTTGACAAGCAGTTTTTGAAGACCTTACCTTTGGGTAGAGAACAAATAGAAGATGCACTCCGAGTTTATCTCTAGTTGAAGAGATAAGACGCAATCTTTTGAAGAACAGCAGACCTGAAAGATTAAAATATTATCAATGGTCACGGCGCTCTCAAGTAGATCGCATTGTTTATGTCGTGAGTAACAACGCATTGGTTTATTCAAGCCTCGTATCATTAAGCGATCGCTAAAAAAGAGTTTTACTTTTTCATTGAGACAAAATGTAAGTACACTCATTATTTTCAATAAGATACTATGAGAGCTTCAAAATGGCCAACAACTATGGGGCAGTCCGAGTTAGAGTCAAACTGACAAACGCAATAGACGAAGCGATGATAAGCCGAGAGTGCTTGCTCCCCATTTGTTGAGAGAGTGTGAAACGAAGCATTAGTAGATACAGAGCACTTACTCTTGTACTGCCAATGCAGGTTGTCGAACAATTGGGTTTACGAATTAGAGGTAAACAGGTAGCTCGTTCCGCAAATGGACTAGAGAACAGTGGGCGGTTACGAACCGTTCTAATTGAATGTCAAGGAAGACAAACTGCAGATGAAGGATTAGTGGTGGAGACGAAGTTATGCTAGGTCAAGTTATTTTGGAAAAAAACTAGATTTTTTGGTAGATTGCAAAAATCAGCAATTAGTTCCAAATCCGCCAATCTGATTACCAGTAGCAACTACAAGTAGTCCTCATCTTAAGCTTACGGTGTAACAACAACTCATATCTGTCCGTAGATAACATGCGGAAAAGATGCTTAAATTCTTAGCCCTTTGCGACGGCAGGCGCTTCAACTGGTGTAACCACAAGCTAGCGCTGCCTCGTCTTTGCGTGAGTTTTATTTAAGTATATAAGCGGACGTATATCAATCTAAAACTGCAAACAACCAAACAGTTGTTGTACCTGATTCGGGAACTTTGTTATTGACTAATCTCAGAAACTTGTCCTGTCCTGCGCATCGCCCTTATTCGATACATAAACATCGCCTCAGAACCGACGGTAAGACAGTTGCTGACTCAAGCCATTACCATCAAGAGAGTTGTACGAGTTCCATCAGGGCTATCTGGATAAGAGACGCATCTGCGTACCCAACCATGAGGTTCATTGAATACTGCAACGCATACAAATTCCCTTTAGCATCAAATTCTAAATCGAGAGCTGGGTAAAACCTTCGGCAAAACCGTAACTTCGCCATCAGACGCGACTCGCAAAATACGTGCTTTTCCTACGGAAAAGGGAAACCGTGTACTCACTAACATACAAAGCACCATCGGGACCAAATGAAGCACGGTTGAACAGACTCAATCTCGATTTCTTCAGGAATGCGATCGCTTGGAGGTGCTTCAGGAGGTAAAACCTGTCAGAACGGGAGTTGGAAAGACGGGATTGAATCTTTTGCTTGGGAGTACACAAAGATTTCAAATTACTACCATCAAGCCCTACAGTTAATACATTATTGGAGCTGCATCAATAACATAAGCAGTATTATCCTTTTCGCCAGGGCATAAGGATTACTAGCTATCTCACACTGGTATAAGGACATTCCCCCATCAGCATTATTAGCCAATTTCTATTTTGCAAAATCAGCAATACTTGTTGCGAACCGTTTGAAATCTCACTTTATAAAGTTGTCCCCAACTGAACGCTTTCTGGAAAATCATTGATGGTGGATTACACATACCCAATCAAAAGGTAAGGATTTCCTACAGCATCAAATTGTATATCTGGGAACCTTCTCCCGTACTTCCACTAGGTCTTAAAGCTGTAGATGGTAAACCTTCAAGTATGCGCTCTTGTTTTACATCTTTCACTCTAGTGACTGCACCAGTTTGTACCTACACAAGAATCAAGACTTCCAAACTAGGTCCGGGAAGCACCGCCATCTCTCCACACCTGACCTGTATGTAAAGACTGCCATCGGGACAAAGTTAAGACTCTTACATTATTGAGTCCATCAGCACAACGCTGAATGAAGCAGCTACTACTCTTTGAGTTCCAAAAACAGTAGCAAAACCGAATACAAGAGTGCAAAGCTGACAGTTGTTCGAATAGAAATGGTAACGCATACAAGAATTTAGGCGTCAAAAGGACAAAAATCTTTTGTGTTAATTAAAATATGAAGTCTGTACTTTTTACAGAGAATATATAGGATAATGGTAGCGATCGCAATGAACTTTTTTTCGATTACTTGATATTTTTTTTGTTTTTTTTCTATTTTTCATCTAAGAGATGATTTATAATGATTCTTTGAATGTTCCTTCATATTTCATAAGATATATGACGTTTATCTAGAGACAGACTTTGCTCATTCACAAGATTTACTTCATAACGTCTACATGCTAAAGCTCATTCATAGGCATATATACTTGTATGCATTTCCTTAACTCATAATTTTGAAAATAGATTATTGTAGTCTATTAAATAGAACTTTCTCCAAGCCAAACAAACTCTATAGTAATCAGCAAAAACTAACGAATTTATGATGCAAGAGCAACTTGAAGATATAGAAATTCAATGCTGTAGAAGGTATATATCGTTACTATGGATTGATTTTAGAAACTATGCTTTAGCTTCAATTAAACGTCGAATTTGGGGAACAATTGAATCTGAAGGATTACGAGTATCCTGGATTGCAAGAAAAAGTGCTTCACAATCCAGAATGTATGGAAAGATTGTTATTTAATCTTTCAGTAATGTCACTAGCATGTTTCGTGACACTAGTTTTTTTCTAGCTTTAAGAAAAAATTATACCTTATTAGAACATATCCTTTTATTCGCATTTGGCACGCTGGATGTTCAACTGGTGAAAGTCTATTCTATGGCAATTCTGTTGCATGAAGAAGGCTTTATCACCGCTGTCGGTGTATGCAACTGATATTAACGAAATGGTTTTAAAACAAGCAATATCTAATTTTTCCATTGAACTCATGCAAACTATACTCAAAACTATTTACAGGCAGGAGGAAAAAATCTTTTCAGAATATTACACTGCTGCATACATAATGCGATATTTTCCCTTATCTTAAAGAAATATGGTTTTTTCACAACATAACTTAGCACAGATAATTCTTTTAATGAATTTCATGTCATTCTATGTAGAAATGTATTGATATATATTTCAATAATCTTTACAAAATAGAGTCACAATCTTTTTTACGAAAGCCTAATAGATATGGTATCCTTAGCTTGGGCCGTCAAGAATCCCTCAAATTTACTCCCCATGACAAAATTATAAATGTAGACGGCGATGAAAGATTTATCGTAGGATTAGATAGTGGTTATGGTTAGTAGTTAGTGGTTAGTGGGATTGAACGGACGTGGGTCAGAGTCATTTATAAAGTGAATATTAAATCGCTACTGTATGTGGTAGGTTGGTTTCGTTCCTCAACCCAACCTACTGTAATAAACTACTAATAAGCTAACCAACTACTAACACCAACCATAACACTAATACTTTTAAACTGATTGTTATTGGCGCATCTTTAGGGGGTCAATGCATGTCCGTTTTACTTGCAGGGTTATCGAAAAATTTTCAGTTCCTGTGGCTATTGTTCAACACCGTCAAAAGATTCTAACGATGATAAATTGAAAACTGCGTACAGCAATACAGTCACTAGCGATCGTAGAACCCCAAGATAGGGAAGAGATTTACCGGGCTACGTGTATTTAGCGCCTGCTGATTATCATTTACAGTTGAAGGGAGAAATGTATGCCGTACCGCACCCTTATTTTCCTTGTCTGTTGATGCTCAGTGACCTATGCAAGACATCGATTGATGTCCTCTTTGAAACGGCGGCGGATGCTTACGCCTAAAGTGATTGGCGTACTCTGACAGGAGCCAATCAGATGGTACACAAGACTGGCAAGAATTAGATCGCGAGGTGGCAAAACACGTGGTGGAAGAACCGTCTACTGCCTATTGTGCAACAATGCCCAAAGCACTGTCGCAGCTGCGTTGTGATAAAATTCTACATTTAGCAGATATTTGCCCTTTCTTGGTGAAATTTGTGTATTTAACATAATTCTTATCTTTATTTTGATATAGATAAAGTTATGAACTAACTCATTCATAAGAATAACAATTTATAACTTAAGGTAGTTGAATAAATGAACTATAGGCGTCACAGTCAATAGAAGACTTTGAAAAGCCTTATTCTATTTCTGAAGCGTACTGATTGCGATGTCATTAGAACAAAAGTTAATGTTCTGCTGGTGATGACCATCCAGAAATTTGCTAGCCCTGGAGGCAATTTTAGATAGCTTGGGGCAAAATTTGATTAGGCTACATCAGGAGCGAAGCACTGCGGCACCTTCTCAATCAGGATTTTGCCGTCATCTATTGGATGTGCAGATGCCAGAATGGACGGGTTCGAGACAGCAGCGCTTATTCGACAGAGAGACGTTCCGCCATACCCAATTTTTTTCTCACAGCATATAGCACCAGCGACACTATGTGTACAGGGGTTTACTCTGTTGGTGCAGTGGACTATTTGTTTAAACCTATAGAGCAGAAATTTTAAAGTATAAGGTATCGCTTTTGTGGACTTGTTTAGAAAGCAATGAGGTGAAGCGACAAGCCGCACAACTGGCATTGATGAATGCTGAACTGAGAAAACGTGAAGAAATGTTTCGTTCATTAAGCGTTTGTTCGCTGTCGAATTTTTTCTAAACGGATACTTAGGTAAATGTACTTATATAATCCTCGCTATCAGCTATCTATGGCATGACGTATGAGGAGAGTTGGGTGACGGTTGACGTTGGCATTCATCCAGAGGATCGACAACAAGTTATTGCTGATTGGTATGCTGTATCCAGTAAAGGCAGGAATACAAAGGGGAATTTCGCATCCTCACCCCTAGCAGTGTTGAGCGTTGGGTACTTATGTCTTCATCTCCAATGCTTTCTGATGAAAACAGGTCATCGGTTTGTGGTCGGGTAGAAGATGTTACAGAGCGAAAAAAAGCTGGCAGAAGAACACATAAAGCTAATTCGCGAAACAAACAGCAAGACAAGAGGCGGAAACAGCAAATCGCCTGAAAGATGAATTTTTGGCAACCCTTTCCCACGAACTTCGCACGCCACTGTTTCAATACTTGGTTGGCGAGATTATTGCGCCAACGAAAATTAGATGAAAAGCTATAGTTCGTGCGTTGGAAACGATGAACGCAATGCGGCTTTGCAAGCACAACTCATTGATGACATTTTGGATGTTTCGCGAATTAACGCGGTAAGTTGCAATTGAACCTTGGACGAGTCAATTTGGCACTGTAGTTTCAGCAGTCATAGACAGCGTTCATTTAGAAGCAGAAACTAAAAAGATTCACTGGAGTATATTGTTGAATCCACTGATTCAGAGCAGCAAAAACAAGAGGACAAAAGACGAGAGGAAAGATCAGTACAGCTTGCCGTGTCATTGCGTCTCGCCCTCGCCACATTCTTTACGTTTTGGGGATCCAATCGCTTGCAGCAAGTGGTATGGATTTAGTGAATAACGCGCTCAAGTTTACACAGAAGGTGGACACATTCAGTTCGACTGTCAATGGAAGAGGCATTGGGATTGGGCATTAGACGATGGGATTCTTCCAATCTCCAATCCCCAATACCCAATCCCCAAATATATTCAAATTACAATTAGTGACTACGGAAATGGTATCAGCCCAGAATTGTTTTTACCATGTTTTGATCGCTTCCGCAAGCAGATGGCAGGATCACCAGAAACCAAGCGCATTGGGGCTGGGTTGGCGATTGTACGTTATCTAGTGGAAATGCATGGAGGAAGCGTTCGTCGAAAGTCCGGAATAGGACAAGGAGCGACTTTTACTGTAAGGTTACCTTCTTTTACAAGAAAAGACATGTGTAAAAAAGGAAATGAGGAGAGGAGAGGGAAACAAACCTTTCCTTGCCCCACTCTCCAACATAGAACCTAAAATCAACTCTGGTATAGCAGTTTCCACATCCTCAGTGCTTACGGTGCTAGTTGTTGACGATGATACTGATACTAGAGAGTATATCAGACTGTTTTTGCAACAGCACGTGCTAAGTCACCACTGTTGCATCAGTTCATCAAGCACTTTCAACTATTAGACATCACTGCCCGATGTATTAGTAAGTGATATTGGAATGCCAGAAGAAGACGGTTACCTCTGATCGCAAGTTAAGAAACTTGGAACCAGAGATAGGAGGACAAATACCAGCTATTGCACTACAGCATATTTAAAGAACAAGAACTGCAATGGGCGTTGGAATTAGGTTTTCAAGAGTACGTCACAGCCAGTAGAACAATAACTTGATTAATTCAGTGACCAAAGCTCATCCAACATGGTAAGAGTTAATTTGTCAAGTGTCATTTGTCAAGTGTCATTGGTCAAGTGTCGTTAGCCATTAGCATTAGCGCATTAGCCATTAGCCATTAGCATTAGCCATTAGCCATTAGCCATTAGCCATTAGCCATTAGCATTAACAATATCTGGAAAACTTCTTGCACTGCAGGATGAACTAGCGATGGTTCTGCACGTTCAAGCCTTTTGCTAATGCCGAGTTTTTCGCTAGTGCCTCTATTCCTAAATTTGCTAACTGCAATACATAGGGTAGGGTGCTGTTATTTAGAGCTTGTGTTGATGTCCAAGGTACTGCTCCTGGCATATTGGGAACGCCATAGTGTACTACACCTTCTTCTACATACACTGGGTTAGTATGGGATGTAGCGTGCAGTGTCTCAACACAACCACCTTGGTCAACCGCAACGTCTACAATGACGGAACCAGGACGCATCTGTTTGACCAAACTGCGTGGTACAAGTATAGGTGCTCTACGCCCTGGTACTAATACTGCACCAATCAGTAAGTCAGCATCTTTAACTGCACTTTCAATATGCGCGGAGTTACTGTATAGCAGTTCGACTCTAGAACCAAACAATGTTTCTAAATAAGAAAGGCGTTCGACGTTAACATCAATAATCTGAACAGCAGCGCCCATACCTACGGCTATCTTAGCGGCTTCTGTCCCTACAACTCCGCCACCTAAAATCACAACTTTGCCCGGTTTAACTCCAGGTACACCTCCTAGCAAAACTCCTCTACCACCTTGTTGGCGCTCTAAGAATCTGGCTCCAAATTGTACGGCTAATCGACCGGCAATAACGCTCATGGGTGTGAGCAAGGGAAGCTTATTGCTACCTGACTGTTCTACTGTTTCATAGGCGATCGCAGTCACGCCACAATCTACCAAATGTTCGGTTAATTTTCTATCTGCGGCTAGGTGCAGATAGGTGAATAAAATTTGTTCCTTTTGTAAGAATTTATACTCACTTGATAGTGGTTCTTTGACTTTGACCACTAACTCCCGATTCCAAACAGCATCTGGTGTGGAGACAATTGCTGCACCTGCGTTCTGGTAATCTTCATCTGTAAAGCCTGCACCGACACCTGCGCCTTGCTCTACAAAAATGTTGTGACCATTTTCCTTCAAGACTCGAACACTAGAAGGACTCAACCCGACTCGAAACTCTTGGTCTTTCGTTTCTTTAGGAATGCCAATTTCCATCATGAAACCTCCCTTGTACTGCGACCATAGCCGGAGGCTTGGTCGTATGGGGGTAATCCGGGTAATTGAGCGGGACTCAATGTCCCCGAAATTACCAAACCCGTGTTTCTCGTTAAAATCCGACATTTTGAGTTAGCAAACCTACCTAGCCGCGACCACTTAGCATCGCTAAGTGAGAGGTTTTTACCTGTATAACCTGAACAATAACCGATCACTTTCTTAATTCCCTCCTTGGTTTTTGTTGAGTATTCAATTAAATCCCCTTTTCTTGCCTTGAAAGGGGTTGTAGAACCTCCGTAACGCTCACGAACACCGCCTTTACTGGGTACGGCATCATGCAATCTCCTGCGAGTGATACGAGGCTTAGAAATAACCTTGAACAAAGCAGGAGTGATAGCTACACTGCCAATCCACAAGTGACCGTGAGTATTTGCTGTATGGAACGGCTTGTACTGCACAAAATACCCAGCAGCTAACGCGACCGCATCAACCGCGTGAGTTTCTGGGACTTGCAAGGCTTTGTCCGTTTTGTTTTTGGCAAGATTTAAATACTTGCGAACTTGAGATGTCCCGTTCCCGTTTTTCTGCCAACCTTCAACTGTGACAACTGATGCTATTTGGGATAGTTGTTCAAGCATCCAGTTTTGCCCTACCATTACCGGAGAGAAACCCAACCCTTGCTTGGCTCCCTTTCTACCAGAGGTTATATCAACATCAGCCCTGACTTTCTCTACCCGAATTACTGTAATTGGATAAATACGGGCAAGCTCCGAAATAACTCGTATTTCCAACAGACGGTTTGAGCGGATTGAGGGAGGTAATTTGTTTTTCTTGCGATTATCAAACCGTTTTTGACGGTGATTTCTAAGCTTGAAAACTTTGGTGCGATCGATCCGTCTTCCTCTGCGCCCACGCTTAAGCATAGAGCGATAAGCCATCTTTTCTTTGACTCCTGCAATAGCAGTACCTTGTTTAGGGGTAAACCCCATCAAAACTAGATGAGCCATAAACAAAGTATATTTTGATGACTGCACGGCAACACCAGAATATCGTTTGCCAGGGTCACTGCCAACTGCAATGTTCTGAGTTTCTGTTCCCGATGGTTCAACTAATAATTGAACACACCAGATCCCTAAATCATTCCAAAATGACTTAGCTTTGCCTTGCTTAATCCAGCGTTTAGCACGCGATGCGGTTGTTGGCATTAATGGTTTGCCTGACGATGAAATTACTGGAACTCTTGGATTTTCTTTCTGCATGGTGATAAACCTTGAAAGATAAAGTAATGGTCACTTACCTCATTCAACAATGCGTGTCTTGGCTTTACCCAACCTCCAGACACCCCTGGAGCTACAGAGATTTGAGCTAGTGAAGTACCCAAACGTGATAAACACTGTTGAACTTTTACTCGGTTTTAACGAATTCGCTTCTCAACTCTTCCGAGATTAAACCTGGTTTTCGCGAGCCGAAACTCTCCCAGGCGAGGTATTGAAGCGTTACCTTCTAAGGTTTGTTCCTAAAATCTAAGACTATAGCGAAGCTTAGTCTTAGAGCTTCAATGACTGCCTCTTATAATTTTTTTAATTGTGTCAGTCTCATTCTCGGCCTTTTGAATCAATAACTACAATTTGACCCGAACTTACCCTGATATCACCTAATGTACTTCAAACTTTTGCTATTGACGATCCCCGTGCTAGTTCTACAATAGAATAAGAATCGTAAAGAAATGTGAACGCTAGCGATGGGCAATGGGCAATGGGCAATGGGCAATGAGATTTTAATAGCTTTCACAATGCCCCATGCCCAATGCCCCCATCCCTACTTCCCGTATAATATACAACTTGCCAAAAAGAGGGTTTTTAAATGATGACACAACCACAACCAAGCGTTACTCCCAAACTAGAAGAACCAAAGTTTGGGTTTAATGAGTATGCCGAGCGTTTGAATGGTCGAGCAGCCATGATTGGCTTTGTCCTGATGGTAGTGATTGAGTATGTTACCAATCAAGGGGTATTATCCTGGCTTGGTTTAAGATAACCAGTGACCAGTGACCAGTGACCAGTAACCAGTGAATTTAAAGTGAGTTGACCAGCTGAGCGATCGGCTGGTTTTGACTTAATCAAGGTAATAGCCCTAATACCTCGTGTCTTTACTACCGCTCTCAATCTTTCAGGATGCTTTCGTTGACTTTACGAAAGTATAATGAAGAAGAGGCTCTCAATCAGAGCGTCGTTTGTAATTGAGATATTCTTAGTATATTTACAGAAAAAATTAACACCGAATAAACTAAGCTGCGATGAATGTTATATTTCCCCGTTTTGTGAAATCAGCCTACCGTAGAGAACCAATCATCAGTGTCTTGATTACGATGGGAATCGTAGATGCTGTAATTGGTGGATTTAATGACAGTTGGTCTTTGTTTGTCATTGGTTTGGGGACAGCAGGTGTAACCCTTGCATACAGATTGTGGCGCGTTCAGCAACGTCCCCCTTTACCTGAAGAACCTGTCGTACAGCATTACTTACCGGATCGCTCGTCAAGTTCCGCCCTACCCCTGCTAACAGTGTCTAAGAAAAAACCGCCGTATTAATAATTTTTCTGTTAATTTGGGGAGTTTTTGCTGGTTTTAAGCATTATGCTCCTCTACTTTTCATCACAAGGTATACTTAAAAACACAGTAAAAATTATATTGTGTCAAGTATATGCTTGTATCGAAAAAGAATAAATTCGCTAAAGAAAACCTTGGCTCCAAGTTGTCAGGCGGATGCAATCCCTGTTTGAGAGAGAAAATCTTTCAATACAAGTGGTTAGCAAATCTAAAATCCCAAATTTTCTCTAAAAAAAATTTTATAACGCTACTGGGTTTGGCAAGTGCTACTGCTATTGTTCCCTTATTTCCAATTTCTTCTACCGTTCTTGCCGAAGAGCAAACCATATCTCAAACTCAAGATATATCAGTTCCCGAACCATCAACTAACTTTACCAATGCACGATTGTTATATAGCTTCAGAGAAAATATAGGAACCATTAAATCTCTTGCCTTTAGTCCTAATGGTCAAATTCTTGCTGGTGGTGGAGCAGAAAATGAGGGAATTATCCGTATATGGAGTATGTCAACTGGTAAAATAGTTGCCCGGATTGACAGAGCACATAAAACAGCAGTGGAATCTATATTGATTTCGCCAGACGGTCAAACTTTAGCAAGTGCTAGCTCTGACAATACCATTAACCTTTGGAATTTGGGCAATAATCGGTTTACTCGTTCCTTTGTAGGGCATACCAGCAATGTGCTATCCCTAGCAGTGACTCCAGATAGTAAAATCCTTGCTAGTGGTGCTTTAGACGGTATCCGCTTGTGGGATTTGCTACAGCAGCGTCCGCTTGCTACTTTGGTGCGCTTTGATAATTTTATTTATTCACTAGCAATTAGTCCTGATGGTCAAACACTTGTTAGTGGTGACAGAAGAGGTATTATTAAATTCTGGGATTTAAACTCTGGAAGATTAATCCGCACGATTCCAAGTGCTCATGTGAACACTATCACTAAAATAGTGTTTACCCCAGATGGAAGTAATTTTGTGAGTGCCAGTCGCGATCGCACAATCAAAATTTGGGATACTAGTACCGGAACGCTAGTTCGTACTTTGACAGGGCATAATAACTGGGTGAATGCAATTACCATCAGCCCCAACGGGCAAACTCTTGCAAGTGCAGGCAGAGATGGAATTAAACTGTGGAATTTAACTACAGGTGAGTTATTAAATACACTTTACGGGCATACCGATTGGGTGAGCACCATTGCTTTTAGTCCCAATGGAATAATGCTTGCTAGTGGGGGGTTTGACAGGAGAGTTAATATTTGGCTGGCTCAATAAAATATGACGGAAAAATTATTTTTCTACTGCTCCTAAGGCTTTCAATGTGACTAATGGAGGTGGTGTTAAACCTGTTGCACCAAAAATTGTAGGTTGGGTAGAGCATAAGCGAAACCCAACAAATGCTGATAAATGTTGGGTTTCGTTCCTCAAACGCCACATCGCTCAACTCTGGAAACCAGAGCACGCGAGTGGCTCCCCAACCTACCTTGAATTTGTGTTTTTAGCAAAATCTACGTAGTATTGCGAGCGATCCAAAACAGCTAATTGTGCTTGAAGTATGTTTACCAAGGGAAATTCGCAGAATTTGTAAAATTTTAGAGATTCTTGCCTTCTTTATGATTATTATTCTTTTAGAGATTTATGGCGGGTTGCCATTCAATGAGGTACATTCGGGCGGGTAAGAATACCCACCCCACAAGCTATGAGATCTTCTGAGGCTGTGCTTCACTCGATAGAAATCTGCTATATCTCTACATTAATTCTGATGGGTGAAACGATTTTTCCTCTCTCGTTCCAGTGCCAAGGTTTGTGAATGCAAACTGCGAGGCTCCGCAGGGCGATACAGGAGGCAGAGCCTCCCTTCAGGCATTCCCAGCCTGAGGCTGGGAACGAGAGTTGGGGATCTGTCTGCTTACCCATCAAAATTAATGTGGTGGACAACCACCGTTTTTCATTTTAAAAACTGACATCTACAGTACGACTTGGTGCTTTTCTTCAGACTTCAGGGATTTTTCAAATGCGTCTCATCAACGGTTCCGCCTGTCTTTTTTCTGGATTCCTTACCATTATTTTGACTTACTATAAGCCTAGTGCTTACTGGAATAACGCTAGTCGGAAATTTTTCAGAAACGCGCTCGGAGATAATAATACGACAATTCTTCATCACTCAGTAGGAGTGCTACTCATTGTCGCGGGCACGATCTTAATAGCTCGTGAGTTTGAATTCGACATATTGGTTTTTCTTCCATTCAAGCATTCTTAGCAAACTCTGAAAAAAATATGAATTTTTATAACAATTTCAGAACGCAACATTCGTAAAGCATAAACGAGCTTCGTAACATACTTACGAAGCTCGTTTTCTAAGTTTTCGTTGGTTTTCTTTGTCGGGAAGCTACAGCAAATACAGCAACCCAAAAAGGATAATCCAAATTACATCAACAAAGTGCCAGTAAATTTCGGCTGCTTGTATGCCAAAATGATGTTCGTTGCTATAGTGATCTTTCTTCAGCGATCGCCACAATACAGCAAGAATTGCTAAAACACCAACAGTTACGTGTAAACCGTGGAAACCAGTTAAGACATAAAATGCACTGGCAAACAAATTAGTAGTCAAACCAAATTCTAGATGGGTGTATTCATACACCTGTCCTACTAAGAAAATAATACCCATTGCGGCAGTAATTGCCATCCATAATTGTGTTCCTTTGATATCATTCTTTTTGATTGCGGAATCTGCATTGTGAATGACAAAACTGCTAGCAATTAGGTTAACCGTGTTAACTCCAGGTAACAATAGTTCCAATTCAGGTGTACCTTCGGGAGGCCAAACAGGGAGTGTAGAACGGTAAGCTAAATAAGCTCCGAACAACCCCATAAAAATCATTCCTTCAGCAACCAAGAACATGAGCAAACCAAATATACGATGGTCTGGATGTTCTTCATGATGGGCATCTACAGTTGCTGCATGGTGATGATTTAGGTCAGCCTTCGCTGGATCGATAATTTGACTTTGCATGAATCTTTCGTTGAATTATGAATTATGAATTATGAATTATGAATGAGGAATGAGGAAAATTTTTAAAATTCATCATTCATCATTCATAATTCATCATTTATTTGCTATGGAGGGATATGGCTCGTCGGGATCGGCACGCAATACCGAACTTGGACCCATGGACTTATTGGGATCGGGGTCTTGTAAGTCAGGTTCTTGTCTGAGGTTTTCTAAGCCATAGTCATAGGGTCCGGTTACTAGGACTGGAACTGTTTCAAAATTTTCTATGGCTGGAGGCGAACTTGTCATCCACTCTAGGGTGAGCGCTTTCCAAGGATTGTCACCTGCTTTGGGTCCGTACATCCAACTCCAAATAACGTTGATAATGAAGGGGAATGTAGAAACTGCCAGAAGATAAGCACCATAGGTGCAAATTTCGTTCAAGAAAGTAAATGCAGGATCGTACTGTGCAACTCGTCGGTTCATACCTAACATTCCCAATTTATGCATGGGCATGAAGGCTAAATTCAGACCAACGATTGTGAGGGCAAAGTGAACTCGGCCCCAAAATTCGTTCAGCATCCGTCCTGTCATCTTGGGGAACCAATGATAAAACGCTGCATATATTCCCAGAACACTACCGCCAAACAACACGTAATGTAGGTGTGCAACCACAAAGTAGGTGTCGTGGACGTGAATATCAAAGGGGACTGCTGCTAACATTACACCACTAATACCACCGATCACAAAGATACCCACAAAACCCATTGCGAACAGCATGGCGGTACGTAAGTGGATTTTTCCACCCCACATGGTACCCAACCAACTAAAAATTTTAATTCCAGTGGGTACGGCAATAATCATGGTGGTGATCATGAAAAACATCCGCAACCAACCGGGAATACCACTGGTGAACATGTGGTGCGCCCACACAATCAATCCCAAAAAGCTAATTGCCAAACTGGAGTATGCGATCGCTTTATAACCAAAAATTGGTTTGCGGGAATGAACGGGGATCACTTCAGAAATTACCCCAAAGAAGGGCAAAATCATGATGTACACTGCCGGGTGAGAGTAGAACCAGAACATATGCTGGTACACAACAGGGTCACCACCACCAGTAGGATTAAAAAATGTTGTTCCTGCGAGCAAGTCAAAGGACAGCAAAATTAATCCGGCGGCTAGCACTGGTGTGGAAATTAGAGCAAGAGCTGAAGTTGCCAACATTGCCCAGCAGAACAGAGGCAATTGGAGGAATCCCAAACCGGGAGCACGCATTTTCAGCATAGTTACAAGGAAATTCAGCGCCCCCAAGATTGAGGATGTCCCCAACAGTAAGACGCTAATAATCCAGATAGCCTCTCCTACTTGACCCGTGACCAAACTTAACGGAGGGTAGGAAGTCCAACCTGCATCTGGTGCATCACCTACAACTAAGCTGGCAATTAACAAGATCCCAGCGGGAGGAATAATCCAGAAAGCAACGGCGTTAAGGCGAGGAAATGCCATATCTTTTGCCCCAATCATTAAGGGGATCAAAAAATTTGCAAAACCCGCACCTGCTGGCACAATCCACAAGAAAATCATGATTGTGGCGTGCAGCGTAAACAAACTGTTGTAAACCTCTGGGGTGACAAAATCTACCTCTGGAGTTCGCAATTCGGTGCGAACCAAGTCAGCCATTACGCCACCAATACAGTAAAAGATAAAGGTGGTAACCAGGTATTGAATGGCTATTACTTTATGGTCGGTGTTAAAGGAAAAGTAATCTCGCCAGTTTCTCTGCCCTGGTTCTTCTATCCGGGCTGGAATATTGGCTTTTTCTTGAATTTGCGCTTGTGTCATAGGAAGTATTTTGGTTCTTAGTTAGTTGTTGGTTGTTAGTTGTTGGTTGTTAGTTGTTAGTGGAAATACGACTAACCACTAACCACTAACCACTAACCACTAACCACTAACTCTTAACTAATTGTGAATTTGATGTAACAACTCAGGTTGAATTCCCATGTTATGAGTGTAAGGAGTGAGGAATTCAGAAGGAGATAATTCAGCAGGATTTACAGCAACTGCTTTGTTGAGATCTTCATTGGTAGCTACTTGCTGTTCTTGCAGCCATTGTTGAAACTCTTCTGGCTTTTCCACGACAACTTGTGACCTCATTGCACCATGGTAGGGACCACAGAGTTCCGCACAAATGAGCGGATAGTCACCTTCTTTACTGGGCGTAAAGCGAAGCTCGCTTTGCCTGCCTGGGATCGCATCTTGCTTTAAGCGGAATTCTGGCACCCAAAAAGCATGGATAACGTCATTGGCAGCAATATTTAGTTGGACTTCACGTCCTACGGGAACGTGCATTTCACCAGTGGTGATTCCGGTTTCTGGGTAGGTAAAAATCCAAGCGTATTGCAAACCTGTAACGTTGACTACCAATGCGGGTGGTTTACCTTCATTTCCGGGTGTAGGTCCAATTGTGGGAGCAACACTCCCTACACCAGGTGCATTCCGGAGTTGAGGAATTTGGTCGGAATTGCGAATTTCTGTTGTGGCTGGATCTTGCATTGCCTCAGCAGCTTTTTCCTGGTTTGTATTGGGTTCAGTGCTTGGGGGTGTATCGGATAAAGTTGCTGCTATTGCGGCTCCTGGCATTTTCATTGCTTGTGGAGTGACAGGAGCGTCGTGAACAGCATGGGGATTAAAACCACCCATTTCATTATAAACATCAAAGCTGTAAACAGATATACCAATAACGATAAGAGCAGGAATCGCTGTCCACAGGATTTCTAAAGGTACGTTTCCATGTACCGGAGGTCCATCTGAATTATCACCTGCACGATGGCGATACTTAATTGATGAGTATATTAGAACACATTCAACAAGCAGGAAAATACCAATAGATACGGTCATCATCGCATTGAACAAACCGTCCACTAAAGATGCTTCCTCTGAGGCTGCTGTTGGCATGAGTCCATGATTTGTTCCGAACCACAGGCTGACTAGGGTCAACACTATGCCAATGAGTAACGTCCAGATTGTACTTGGAATTTTCACGGGTTTCTATGTTAGTTAGTGACTTTACGTTAGACCGAGCAGCATACTCACTTTCTACACTAGTTCAGCCTAAGTGACATGGAGAGTAAAGGTGTAAAATTTTTATTAATTTTTAGCTAGCCCGTCAGAAGCCCCACGTCTTACCCTCATGCTGACCATTTGGTTGCCAAACATTCTGTGACTTCAAGAAATATCCCGACCCTTACTTGTTGGCGTTAGGGATCGGGGACGAGGGAAAAGGAAAAAGGGAAAAGGGATTTCATGACTTGGTGGTGAACAATTGCCTTCAGCAGGCTTTGCAAACGCTTATGAGTCATTGTATTGATTATATCAAGCCTGCTGAAGGCATGACATCACCAGCTAAGCCCTAAACTGAACTTCAGAAGTATCAGCCAATGTTGGTGCTCTTCATAACAAGCAATGCCGATCAACACAAACCCCATATGAGCAATTGAAGAGTAAGCTAAACGCCGCTTGAGGTTTGTTTGAGCATAAGCACAGCAAGCACCATAGATGATGTTTACTACGCCTAAAATAGCCAATACTGGGGCAAATGTGACATGAGCATCAGAAAGCATTTCCATATTGATGCGAATTAGCCCATATCTACCCATCTTCAACAACACGCCAGCTAGAATCATTGAACCAGGTGCCGATGCTTCACCATGAGCATCAGGTAACCAAGTATGTAAGGGAAAAATTGCTAGCTTTGTACCAAAAGCAATTAAAAATCCTGCATAAACAACTAACTCAAATGCTTTTGGATAATGTCTCATTCCTAGAGTTACCATGTCAAAGGTAATAGTATCTCCAGAGAATGCCATTGCAAAACCTGCTAGCAGAATAAAGAGTGAGGCAGTGGCTGTGTAAAGAATAAATTTAGTAGCTGCATATCTCCGCTTTTGACCTCCCCAGATGGAGATCAGCAAGTACACTGGCACTAGTTCTAGTTCCCACATGAGAAAGAATAGCAGCAAATCCTGAGAAACAAACACGCCAATTTGAGCGCTGAACATTACCAGCATCAGAAAGTAAAACAAGCGTGGCTTTTGGCAAACATTCCAACCTGCAAAAGTTGCTAAGGTAGTTACTAAACCTGTTAGCAGTACTAAAGGCATGGAAAGACCATCAATTGCCACAGACCAATTCAAACCTAGTTGCGGTATCCAAGAATAATTCTCTACCAGTTGCAATCCAGGATTGTCTAAATTCTAATTACTGTAGAAGACATAGCTGATGAGAAATAGTTCCATTATCCCTACTCCCAAAGCGTACCAGCGAATAGTTTTGCCATCTTTATCTGGGATAAATGGAATAGGTAAACAAGCAACTAATGGCAACAAAATGATTATGCTCAGCCAAGGAAATTGATCGCTCATGCTCTTGGTTCCTTATAGTGAAAATACACGCGAACTGTTGAAAACCTGCTAAAGCATCGGTACACTATTTAATAAGGTAATTAGGGTTCTAACTGGCGTTTGTAACCAATGAATATTTGTCGATCGTTCACTAAAAGCATACTTCTTTGCATCTCAAAAACTTCACCTGCAACTTCCACTATGACTTCATACACCAATGCACTTTCTTTACAGGATTCTAAATCGAGTTTCATCATAATTGGGTTTCTTCCATGAATGTGGTAATGACAGACAAAAGAGTTTCCCAAGCCATGGGAAATCAATTCTGCAATCTCACACCAAATTGCAAACATAATGCGACAGATAGTTGACTTAGATTAAGTCTGAACAAGCTTTACTCAATCCAAAATTCAAAATGGTATCACTTGACAAATCTAGGGTTAAACACAGCAGAATTGATGGGATAGATGAGCCTGGAATGTTAACCAAGTTATTGTTATTCTTGATTGAAGGTTATGTAAAGAAGCTTAAGTTTTAATTGGTGACAAACTCGTGACAAAAAAACAACTTTTTCTAAATTAGAATAATCAAATGATGTGACTTAATGGAAAATTTAGAGCTATGATGGTTGAAGAATCCCAAATGGCGCTCTACACCAAAGGGAGTAAATTTTTATTTGGAAAAAAAATTAGTATCGAGATATGCAGCGTCTAAGAATATCAGTTCGTTGAGTTTTTGGGAAAAGGTTTTTAGGGAAGCGGTAGATCGGCGATCGAACAGGAGCAATTTTTAAGAAAATATTAAATTTTATGAGGAGGAGGGCTACCAATCACAATCAATTCCTGACAACTTGAAAAATCTCTAAAACTTCAGGCTAAAAGTAGCTGAAATAGTTCAAAGTATATGGAGAGACTATCTGCAACCCTAGACTATTACGCTAAGGTGGAGATAGGGAGGCACTTGTGTGCGGGGTCTCCCCTGTTGAGCAAGGTGTCTGTTCCGTATTGACAAGTTTGGAACATAAGCCTGTTGAGCAAGGTGTCTGTTCCGTATTGACAAGTTTGGAACATAAGATAGCTCCTAAAAGTGGCCAAAAGGTATCATTCATGAGCGAATTTGTCCTAAAACAACAAAATACAACAACTGCGCCCCAACAGGTGCCACAGGAACGAATTCGTCGCTTGGTGTGGAAACTGTGTGCCGCCACCTTGATTTTGATGGCAATAGGCAGTGCTACCCGCGTGATGAATGCTGGTTTGGCTTGCCCGGATTGGCCTTTGTGCTACGGGGAATTGGTGCCAACCAAGCAAATGAATTTTCAAGTGTTCTTGGAGTGGTTTCACAGGCTAGATGCAGCATTAATTGGCATTGGCGCGATCGCACTTGTAGCAATATCTTGGTGGTACCGTCAATTCCTACCTCGCTGGCTTCCTTGGGGATCGACATTTGCCTTATTTCTCATCGTTTTTCAAGGGATACTGGGCGGACTAACCGTAACAGAACTCTTGCGGTTTGATATTGTCACCGCCCACTTGGGAACAGCACTGTTGTTTTTTATCACTCTGTTGGTTATTGGCAGTACACTCACTCCCTATCAAGGTACTGGCACCGTTGGTCATTTACCATGGGTAGGCTTAACAGCTGCTGTTTTAGTCTACCTACAAAGTATATTAGGTGCCTTGGTAGGTTCTCGTTGGGCTTTACACCAGTGTTTTGGAGGCTCCCAACTGTGTACTGTGATGTATAGCCATATTATTGGCGTGGTGCCGCCAACAGTCGCAACATTGGCAGTTGTTTTTCTCTCTTGGCGAACACCAGCATTGCATCCAACTTTACGGCAATTAGCAAATATAGCAGGTGGGTTACTTATCATACAACTTTTGTTAGGAGTTGCAACATTTAGGTTGCACCTTCAAGTTGAACCACTGACAGTCTCTCACCAAGCTGTAGGAGCTTGTTTACTGGGTAGTTTGGTGGTTTTCACAGTTTTAGCACTACGTGACTGGGCTAGTAGCCGTGGGATCAACTCTTACCCAGAGAGTGCCAACGCCAACCCTACAAGCTAATTAGCTACTGGCTCTTATTGATTTTAGATTTGAGATTTTGGCTTGGGGACGTTTAGTTATGACTTGTTAATTGTTAATTGTCAAAAGTTTCGCAATTTTGGTGAAAACCCCACCCTATCTGTGGCACGTCTTCTTCTAACAGGTAGGGTTTGTGTGGGGTGATTTGTCATGAGCAAAAGCACAAAATTGACACTTAAAAGTTACTTCCACGCACCAAAATCTTAAACCCAAAATTCTAAGTTTGAGCATGAGAAGCAGATCAATTTGTTGAAACATAAGGAAATAGTGCCAAAATGATCGAGACTAATGTCTCTCGCCACCACCAAACATTTCTACAGGTTATTCATAGCTACTACCAGCTGACAAAACCCAGGATCATTCCCTTATTACTCATTACGACAGCTGGAAGTATGTGGATAGCAGCTAAAGGGGAAGTCAACCCATTGCTGTTACTAGTCACGCTCGCTGGTGGTACTTTGGCAGCTGCAAGCGCCCAAGTTATTAACTGCGTTTATGACCGAGACATAGACTATGACATGGAGAGGACGCGCCATCGCCCTCTCCCTTCTGGTAAAGTACAGCCCCGCGATGCTTTAATTTTTGCTCTCGCACTCGCTGTTATCTCTTTCACATTACTCTCCGTTTTTGCTAACTTACTAGCCGCCTTGCTAGCAATGTCTGGCATAGTGTTTTACGTACTGATTTATACGCATTTACTCAAGCGTCACAGTACCCAAAACATTGTTATCGGTGGTGCGGCGGGTGCAATTCCTGCGCTAGTCGGTTGGGCGGCGGTAACTGGCACATTAAGCTGGGCTGCTTGGCTTATCTTTGGGATCGTCTTCTTGTGGACACCGCCTCACTTTTGGTCCCTTGCTTTGATGATTCGAGATGACTACGCAAAGGTTGGCATCCCAATGCTTCCCGTCGTTGCTGGCACAAAACCAACAGTACAGCAAATTTGGTACTACACCCTAGTGACTGTAGCAGCGACACTGTTGCTCGTTTATCCTCTACACCAAAGTGGAACAGTCTATACAGTCATTGCCCTTTGGTTGGGAGTCATATTCATACACAAAGCGTGGCAATTGCTTCACAATCCTGAAGATCGTACATTAGCAAAAGGATTGTTTCTTTACTCCATTTCTTACATGATGCTGTTGTGTCTTGGCATGGTTATTGATAGTTTGCCCGTTACACATCATGTTATTAATGCTGTTGTGGATAAGTTGCATCTACTTGTAGGGTAAAACTTTAGTGGAAATTTAAGAACGATAAGCCGGGTACGGCTTATCGTTCTTGCTGTCATCATTTTTAGCGTTAAACTAGAAAAACAAAATATTGAGGAGTACGAAAATTATCCCAACAGCAGCACAAACATTGCAATGCTTTCTCCTATGCCGACGCCTAACGATGATGTACAGACCCATTTATCTTGTGCGGTTGGACGAACGCGTAGGTGAAATCGTCATCATCGCTGGTGATGAAACTCAGGTAGCTATACAACCAGATGGAAAATGGGAATTTAGAACATGAAACCTAACTTTAATGAAATGACTCTCAAAGAACTACGAACTTATGTTCTAGCGCATCAAGATGATAACGAAGCGTTTTATACCTATATGGACAGATCTAAGCAAGAAGGAACTTGGGTAAAAATGCCGCCTTTACAGTCAATGGACGATCTAGATAATTATCCTGAGTTCTTAGAGACGATTTCAAAAGACGGAGAACAGTAAGCAAAATCATCGCTGTTAATTGGAAATGATACTAAAATCTCCCAAAATACAATAGTTCTGTTGACTTAATATTACACACCCCCCTATTTCTCGTTCCAACGCTCAGCCTTCCCTTAATTTCTCGTTCCAACGCTCAGCCTTCCCTTAATTTCTCGTTCCAACGCTCAGCGTTGGAATGCATTATTAGAGGCTCTGCCTCTAAATTTTACAAAGGTATAATATCATGGCTCATTTAAATCTACGCCGCCCCGAAAATATTAATGGCGATTTTTATGTCGATACAAGTTGTATAGATTGTGATACCTGCCGTTGGATGGCTCCATCTGTATATACAGACATTAGAGAACAGTCAGCAGTTTATCATCAACCAACAAACGAGAAGGAAAGATTGGCAGCACTTCAAGCTCTTTTATCTTGTCCAACCAATTCTATTGGTACAGTAGAAACGCCTCAAGATATTAAAATTGCTCAACTCAGTTTTCCAATTCCAATTGAAGATAACGTCTATCATTGCGGCTATCATTCAGAAAAATCTTATGGAGGCGCTAGTTACTTTATTCAACTTCCTGAAGGTAATGTTTTAGTAGATTCTCCCCAATTTGTGCCTCCTTTAGTCAAAAGGTTGGAAAAAATGGGCGAAATTCGCTATATGTACCTAACTCATAAAGATGACGTAGCGGATCATCAAAAGTTTGCTGACCATTTTAAGTGCGATCGCATTCTCCACACAGAAGATATTACTACAGGAACTCGTGGTGTAGAAATACAGCTAACAGGTTTAGAACCTTTTTTACTAACTCCTGAATTATTGATTATTCCCGTTCCCGGTCACACCAAAGGACACACTGTTTTACTATACAAAAACAAATTTCTTTTTACTGGCGACCATTTGGCTTGGTCTGACGACCTCAAACAGCTAGAAGCCTTTCGAGATTACAATTGGTACTCTTGGTCAGAACAAATTAAATCCATGCGCCAGCTTGCAAATTACTCATTTGAATGGGTTTTACCCGGTCATGGGCGGAGGTATCATGCCGATCCCGACACCATGCGCGAGCAAATGAATAAGTGTATTGCTCTAATGTCGAGCCGATAACTTAATCTGTTGGCATTCCTCGCATACTGCTATTGGGCTAAGTATAATCGCTCAGCTAATCGACTCAAGAACAGTTCCTCAGCGACAGCAATAAAATACTGGAGGTATCGTACTTCCTGGTTTTTAATATTTTAAAAGTCTCAATTTTAAACAAATATATATTGGACATCTTAAAAGAGTCTACCTATGATGCTCCTATAAGCACAAACGATTTGCGATCGTCGCATAAATATAGCCACTTATTTTGCGATAATCACAGAACAAATGCATCATAGGGAAGATGACAGCACCGGGGAATAGCAAAATGTTAGAGAATTTTAGAAGCCAAGTTGTGACACAGGGAGTGCAGCGATCGCCAAATAGAGCCATGCTGCGTGCTGTTGGTTTTAAAGATGAGGATTTCACCAAGGCTATTGTTGGTATTGCCAATGGCTACAGTACTATTACTCCCTGTAACATGGGAATTAACAAACTGGCGGAAAGAGCAGAAGCGGGAGTCCGAAGCGCTGGGGCTATGCCACAACTCTTTGGCACAATTACCATCAGCGATGGTATTTCTATGGGAACAGAGGGAATGAAATATTCCCTAGTATCGAGGGAAGTCATTGCTGATTCTATAGAAACTGCCTGCAACGGACAAAGTATGGATGGTGTCTTGGCAATTGGCGGTTGCGATAAGAATATGCCAGGAGCAATGATTGCTATTGCTCGGATGAATATTCCTGCCATCTTTGTGTATGGAGGAACTATCAAACCCGGACACTATAAGGGAACCGATTTAACCGTTGTCAGTGTTTTTGAAGCGGTGGGGCAATACGTTGCTGATAAAATAGATGAAAATCATTTCATGGAAGTAGAGCGCAGAGCTTGCCCTGGTGCTGGATCTTGCGGTGGTATGTTTACAGCAAATACCATGTCTAGTGCCATTGAAGCAATGGGTATGAGCTTGCCTTATTCTTCCACAATGGCAGCCGAAGATGAAGAAAAAGCTGATAGCACGGAAAAGTCAGCCTTTGTCTTAGTAGAAGCCATCCGCAAACAAATCTTACCCAGCCAAATTATTACCCGCAAATCTATAGAAAATGCTATTTCTGTCATTATGGCAGTCGGTGGTTCTACAAATGCGGTGTTACATTTGCTGGCAATTGCTCGTGCTATCGGTGTAGAACTTTCTTTAGATGATTTTGAAACGATTCGCGCTCGCGTTCCCGTACTGTGCGATTTAAAACCAAGTGGACGGTATGTAGCAACAGACTTGCACAAAGTCGGTGGAATTCCGCAAGTCATGAAAATGTTACTTGTACACGATCTACTCCACGGTGACTGTCTCACTATTACTGGAAAAACAGTGGCAGAAGTGCTAGCAGAAGTTCCCGATGAACCACCTGCCAATCAAGATGTTATCCGTCCTTGGAACAATCCCATGTATCAACAAGGACACTTAGCCATCTTAAAAGGGAACTTGGCAACAGAAGGTTCTGTAGCAAAAATTACTGGAGTCAAGACACCAAAAATCACGGGACCAGCAAGAGTTTTTGAATCGGAAGAATCCTGCTTGGATGCAATTCTAGAAAAGAAAATTAACCCAGGAGATGTTCTTGTTATCCGCTACGAAGGACCTAAAGGTGGACCGGGAATGCGGGAAATGCTTGCTCCGACTTCAGCACTGATTGGTGCTGGCTTGGGAGATTCCGTCGGACTGATAACCGATGGACGCTTCTCTGGTGGGACTTACGGTATGGTTGTCGGTCACGTTGCACCAGAAGCAGCTGTTGGGGGTGCGATCGCTCTCGTAGAAGAAGGCGATACAATCACAATTGATGCCCACAATCGTTTGCTGCACTTACACCTGTCTGATGAAGAACTAGCACAGCGACAAGCTAATTGGCAAGCACCCCCACCCCGTTACACAACTGGCGTGTTAGCAAAGTATGCCAAGTTAGTTTCTTCCTGCAGTTTAGGTGCCGTCACAGATTTGAATTTGTTTTAGCCAACCATCATCATAACCCTCTCACACAGGGAGTAGTCCTCTCGTTCCCAGGCTCAGCCTGGGAATGCAGTCAGCGAGGCTCTGCCTCCTCTGATTGGCTACTGTTTTCATCAGGTTTGAGCCAGTTTTCTACCTTTAAATTAGAAATGCGAGAAAATTCACGAACATTGGCGGTAACGAGAGTTAGATCGAGGCTCAAAGAATGGGCAGCAATTAGTAAGTCATTACCTCCAATCGGTTTACCTTGCTGTTCTAAATCTGTGCGAATTTCTGCGTAACATAGCTCTACAGGATGAGTTAAAGGTAGTATTTTAATACTATTTAAGATGATTTCAAGTTTTTCTATAAGCTTTTGAGAGTTCTTTTTTTTCGATCCAAATCTTAATTCACACGCTACTACAATACTTGTACAAACTGTATCTTCTCCAATATTTTGAATTTTTGAAAATACAACTCCTCTGGGATTTTTAATTAGTTCGGAAATGATGTTTGTATCTAACAAGTATAAATAACTCATTTTTACAGTTCAATATCATCCAAGGGTAACAACCCTTCGTCCACATCAGCAAAGTCTTCATCTAATGGTTCAAGAGTTGAGAGAGTTGCTAGGAGAGATTTTTTCTGGATCGGGAAAATAATGGCAGAAGGAACACCATTTTGTACAACAGTGAGCGTTTCACCTGTTTTTTGAGCTTGGTTAATGAAGTTTTGGACTGTTTCGGGTAGTTCTGCAAGGGTAATTTGTTTCATATTAATTTTTGAGGTTAAGGGACAAGAATCTATCATACATCT
Source organism: Scytonema sp. UIC 10036 (assembly GCF_009725235.1). The sequence continues at coordinate 41,167 of NZ_WJFC01000044.1, read as the reverse complement.
ATTCTACCTATGACGGCGTAGCTAATAAGGGAGTGCATTTTTTGTTGAGAACAAAATCTCCATCCCACCGCTGTGAATCTTTAAAAGTGTGTTTAAATTCTTGAAAAATTGCGCTCGTTGCCTGTGATACTTGAGGAGGATTCTCCCAAAGGTTATCTTTTTGGTTTCTGTTTACAAGTAAGAGTCTGAACTTACGCGCTACAAAACCAAAGTTTGTAGCCTTTTTTCTTCTAGCTCTTAGGGTAGTGTACTGCCTCATATAAATCTCTCCTATTCCAAAGAACACAGATAAGTCTGCTTCTTAAAGTCTAATTTTCTGTTGCCATATATCTATATAGCTATTCTTGTATTCTCTTTTTTCTTTCTTCACTGTTTCCCTTTCCTGCCTTTAAACTGTTAATCTAGTATAGCGAATAAAGAAGTATTTTATATCTTATACCAATTCTCTATGAAGCCGACAGCATGGCTGATGAGGGCGGTACCTTTTCCATCGAGTTTTCCCTCGTTCCTGTGCTGCAGCCACAGAATGCAGTTAGCGAGGTTCTACTTCGTTTTGTTGGAGCATAGGAGATATATTACTACTGGCACTCACGACTTAAGATTAATTGCCCTGATGCAGTTCGATAAACACCTTGAGCTTCAACGATTGGGTCGCCTTTTTTCCAAATTGCTCGATTGATAGGGCTGGATTGATTGCTAGGTATGACATTTCTTACTGAGCCAGTTGCATAATTTGACACTGATACATCACCGGGTCGGTTGGGTAAACCACCTGTACCTGTGATAGTGAAACTACTCTCTTGTTTTCGGTTTCCACGAGCTATACAGCCACTCAAGAACAATGGCAAAAAGTCGCAGATTTTTTACCTAGAGTCAATAGAGATTTAAATCCAAGACCATCAAGATTCAAAGGAGAGCGTCTTCCTGTAGAGAGCATTTCTTGGTTTGATGCAGTAGAGTTTTGTGATAGACTCTCTAAAAAAACAGGACGTATGTATCGTTTACCAACTGAAGCAGAGTGGGAATATGCCTGTCGGGCGGGAACGAAAACACCATTTTACTTTGGTAATACGATTACAGCCGAAGTTGCGAATTACGATGGTAATGCTCCCGAAGACAAATGGCTCAAAAAAAGTACCGAAGTAGGAAGCTTTCCAGCTAATGACTTCTGTTTACATGATATGCACGGGAATGTGTGGGAATGGTGTCTAGACGATTGGCATGAAAGCTATGGGGACGCACCAACAGACGGAAGTGCCTGGATAACTGATAATAATGAATATCGGCTGTTGCGAGGTGGTTCGTGGAGCAGCGATCCCGAGGTCTGCCGTTCTGCTTATCGTCTCAGGAGCCGCTCCGACAACGACAACGTCAGCATCGGTTTTCGTGTTGTAGCTGTTCCTTCTGCTACTGAGAAAGATGGTTTTTCGCTGACATATATGGCTGATAATAGCTTAGTTACTTAATTTTATATTAGACAATCAAGCTACGTAGTAGTTTATACCTCATTTTTCGTTTCAATTAAGATGCGTTTACCCTGCTAATTTACTTATGTGATGAAAATGGAGATGACGTTTTGTATGATTTACTTATGAAACAGATTAATAGTTACAAAAAACCACCCATTACTTATTTAGAATTCTTCTCAAATTTCAAGACAGAACAGCCAAAGTTTTCAAATCGAATGTTGAATTATACTCGTACTTATAAGTGTCAATTAAAGTGAAATTTCAACGAGGTAATTATATTTTCCCTTTTCTAAACCAAAGTATTATCTGGTTGAATATTACTGGGAGTACTCTGAGCGAGAGCTTTGCAGGCAAATATATTTATTCCTATTGAGGTCAAAAATACTACGAATTCTAACTGCCAACAACTTAGTCGGTGTAGTTTTCATTGGACGCACTCCGATCGCTGAAATGATTCTTGGCAAAAACAGCCAAACCGATCTTGCTGCTTTCAATGTCCGACGATTTAACTCGCGTGCAAACTAGGACTCCTGTCAAGATTTGTGAAGCTTTAAGAAAACTTTTTGGCTTACCAAATGTTTATATTAATAACGGGCGAGGACGCCTACCCTACAGAAATCCCTGATTTGATAAGTGTTGGGTTTCGTTCCTCAACCCAACCTACGTTAATCTGTTTCTTGGAAATCCTTAATCCAAAATCCAAAATGGTATTATCTCAACCAAGGGCGACTAACTTCTTCTAGCTGCGAGATCTCATCATCAGCTAATTTCCATCCTAAAGCTCCGGCATTTTGCCGTACTTGTTCGGCTGTTTTGGCTCCTGCAATCGGAATGACGTTACCTTGGGCAATTAACCAATTGAGAGCAACTTGGGCGGGAGTGCGCCCGTGCTTTTCTCCCAACTGACGCAGTACGGACATGACGGGTTCAATTTTCCGCAAACCTTCTCGGCTAAATCGAGGGTCTATCCTTCTCGCATCTTTAAAATCGTAAGTGCGATCGCCCTTGGCGCAAGCCGTACCCGGCTTATCGCTTGTATACTTTCCTGTCAGTAACCCCTGAGCGAGTGGGCTATATGCCAGTATCGTAACACCTAACTCGCGAGCAGTATGAAAAATTCCATTGCTTTCGATTTGACGAGTCAGTAAGGAATAGCGGACTTGATTGACAGCTAAAGGTACTCCGCGAGCTGCTAATAACTGGTGAGCTTCCCGCATTTGCTGTGCTGAGTAATTACTGACACCTATAGCCTCAATTCTGCCCCGTTTTACCTCATCTGCTAAAGCATTCATGAGGGTTTCTTGGCTCATAAAAAAGGCAAAAGGCCAATGGACCTGGTATAAAGCAACTCGCTGCACCTTCAGGCGTTTCAGGCTTTCTGTGAGGGCATCAGCAACCGACTGACCCATAAATCGCCAAGGTGCGGGACCGTATTTGGTGGCAATTTGCACCTGTTTATCGGTCTTCTGCATGAATTGCCCTAAAAATTCTTCAGAAACTCCAAATCCATAAACCTCAGCAGTATCAAAGAAGGTGATACCCACTTCTAATGCTGTATCAAAAGCTTCTTGTAACTCCTTTGAACCGTAGTTATTGCCATAATTCCAAAAGAGTTTATCACCCCAAGCCCAAGTTCCAATGCAAAGGGGTGTTACGGTTGGACCTTGCTGTCCTAGTGCGATCGTTTCCACGGTTGATTCAATTTTATAGTTACATTTCTTTATATTTCTAGTGTAACTTCTCAAGAATTGCTTACAAACAGCCAATAGGATGAAATAAGGTTATTCTGAATTAATATTGGGATCTGTCCTTGATAGTGGGTTATGGCAACCAGCGATTTTTCACCCAATCCTCCGTCAGATAAGTCAGCCAAGTTAGAAACATTGCCCAAGGTTAACCTATTCACGATGTTTCGCTTGGGCTTATTTCAGATGGGGTTGGGCATCATGTCGGTTCTGACATTAGGAGTGTTGAATCGGATCATGATTAATGAATTGGCAATTCCAGCCACACTTGTAGCAGGTACGATCGCAATGCACCAGCTTGTCGCTCCGACAAGGTTGTGGTTTGGACAAATGTCTGATGCTAAACCTTTTCTCAAGCATCACCGTACTGGTTACGTGTGGGTAGGTGCGGCATTGTTTGCGATCGCAGCTTATTTAGCGGTACAAGTGACTTGGCAATTGGGTGCTAGTTTATACGCAGTAGGTTGGACGGCTCAAACCTACGGTTGGATTGCGCTGTTAGCCGGAATTTTTGCTTTCTACGGAGTGACGCTGAGTTCAAGTTCCACGCCTTTTGCAGCATTGCTAGTTGATGTTTCTGATGAAGATAATCGATCTAAATTGGTTGGGATTGTTTGGTCAATGCTCATGGTGGGTATTGTGATTGGAGCAATTACAAGCTCAAAGTTACTACCCGCAGCCACGACTTGCCAAGAAACAGCAAGAACGGTATCTTTGTACAGCCAACCCCAACAGCTTGCTGCTTTGCAAAATTCCATTAACCGCCTGTTTTTCATTTTGCCAGCTGTGGTTTTTGGGTTGGCAGTGCTAGCAACAGCAGGTGTTGAAAAGAAATACTCCAGGTATGGCATACGTTCTACAGTCACAGAACGAGAAGACCAAATTACTTTGAAAAAAGCACTTAAGGTGTTAACGGCTAGTCGGCAAACTGGTTTGTTTTTCACTTTTCTGTTAGTGATGACTATCAGCTTGTTTATGCAAGAAGCTGTGATGGAACCTTATGGTGGTGAAGTCTTTGGAATGTGTGTTTCAGAAACAACACGACTGAATGCTTTTTGGGGAACCGGAACGCTGATAGGTATTGGTTCAACAGGCTTTCTCATCGTGCCACGTCTGGGCAAACAAAAAACTGCCATGTTAGGATGTTTTGCAGTTGCTTTCACCATGGCATTTATCATCCTATCGGGATTTACTGGTAATGAGAAATTCCTACAAGGATCTTTGCTGCTGTTTGGTTTGGCATCAGGTGTGACGACAACAGGAGCAATTAGCCTGATGCTAGATTTAACTGCAGCCGAAACAGCCGGAACATTCATTGGTGCTTGGGGTTTAGCCCAGGCGATCGCAAGGGCATTAGCGACAGTGAGTGGCGGAGCAATACTGGATGTGGGTAAATATTTATTTGCTCAAAACATACTGGCATATAGTTTGGTGTTTGGGCTGCAAGCAGTTGGAATGCTTCTTGCAATTTGGTTCTTGACACGAGTTAATGTGAAAGAATTCCAAAACAATGCCAAGCAAGCGATCGCTTCTATTTTGGAAAGCGAGCTAGATTGATGTTATGCGTGCTAATAGCTAATGGCTAATGGCTAATAGCACCATTAGCCATTAGCCATTAGCCATTAGCCATCTATTTATATGAATGAATTTTGGACAACAATTATAGACTTTGCCCAAACAACCACAGCCCGGATAGGGAAGCAGTTAATGCAAGATTTTGGGCGAGTGCAAGCGAATCAAAAAGACGATGGCACTTTGGTAACGCAATCGGATAAATGGGCAGATCGGGAAATTCGGGATGCGATCGCTTCTCTGTTTCCGGATTACGGTATTCTTAGCGAAGAGGGTAACAAGGTTTTTCCCGGTACAGAATGGTGCTGGGTTATCGATCCTTTAGATGGTACAACCAACTTTACTCGTGGTATTCCCATTTGGGGAATTTCATTGGGTTTGCTATACCAAGGTACACCAGTTTTTGGCTATGTTTATTTCCCGCCAATAGGTGAAGCTTTTCACGGTTTTTGGAGAGGTACATCCGAGTTAGATTTGCCCAATGGAGCATTTCGCAATTACCAACCCGTCCGTACAAGCAATGACGATCCCAGTCACAATCACTTTTTCAACCTTTGTTCTCGCAGCACGTCAGTCATCCAAAAAGATTTTCCGTGCAAAATTCGGATGTTAGGTGTTGCTAGCTACAATTTTCTGACTGTTGCAGCAGGTGCAACGTTAGGTGGAATTGAAGCGACACCAAAAATTTGGGACTTAGCAGGAGCTTGGGTTATTGTTCAAGCTGCAGGTGGTCGCTGGGTATCACTTGAGTCGGAACCGTTTCCTTTAAAATCGGGTGAAGATTATACAACTCGTTCTTTTCCAACTCTAGTTGTGAGTCGTCAAGAATTGATTCCCGTGTTTTCGCAATTTGTTGTTGGTTGTTAGTTGTTGGTTGTTAGTGGTTAGTTGTTAGTTGTTGGTTGTTGGTTGTTAATGTCACTAACCACTAACCACTAACCACTAACCACTAACCACTAACCACTAACCACTAACCACTAACCACTACCTAATAAAGCATAGGATTTGTTTTTGGTTGATAATCCAAACAAGTTATGGCTTCTTCTGTGTTGGCAATAGAAGGATGGACGGTGCATTTAAGCCGATAGTCATTGGTAAAATATTGACACCCAACACAGGGGATTTGATGCATCTGCTTTGCTGTACTCACGCTGTCTCTTGCTGCTGTCCAAAGACTCCAAGCAACGGTAATAGTTAATGACCAAGCAGACAAAAAGCAAATAGGTACTACAAAAGGTTGAACTGCGTGAAATAAAGAATTTAGTAGTTCGGGCACGGCAAATCTCTACGATTTTGGATTTTGGATTTTGGATTTTGGATTTTATACCAAATTGAAAAAAGAAGGCGACAGATAGAAATGTGAAATTTGTTCTGGGTAAAGCTTTCCCAATCCAAAATCTAAAATCTAAAATCCAAAATAGTATTAGATTTTGGATTGGGAAAGTCATCAGTGCCTCAGAATTCAATTCGGAGGTTGCTTACACTTTAATTCTCACTCCTAATGTTTAACGTCTGACTGTGGAGGTATAAATTAGATGCCAGCATGACCAATGGCTAAACCAGCAACAAGCATTCCTAACACGAGAAATGGTTGAGCACTAGCTTGGTATTTTACGTCATTTTTTAAGGGGTCACGCAAAAAATACATATCCTGAAATACAATCTGTGGAATGATGAGCAATACAAGAATAGCTGCGTATAAATTCTCATGAAGGTAAACGAGATAGGCGGCGGCTCCTGCTTGAAAAACATCAATCATAATGACGCATATCCAGGCTGCTGCAGTTACACCAAACATAACGGGTAGCGATTTTAATCCGAACTGGCGATCGCCTTCCACGCTTTTGAAGTCATTGACAATAGCAATCCCCAAACCTGCCAAACTATAAACTACGGTGAAAACGACGACTTTCCAATTAAGTTCACCAAATAAAGCATGACCGGTACACCAAGGTAAGGCGATGTAGCTAGCTCCTAGGGCGTAGCCTCCGAACCACCCGTTTTGTTTTAACTTGAGAGGGGGAGCAGAATATATGTAGGCTATGAAAGAACCAAATATGGCAAGCACGGTGATATTGGGGAAGTCATGACCTGCCCAAACATCTAGTACAAATGCCAGGGCTATACCGGCAATAAGTAAAACAAGAATTTGTGTAATGACTTGGGGTAAAGGAATTGCGCCGGAGGGAATTGGGCGATAGGGTTCGTTGACAGCATCAATTTCGCGATCGTAGTACTCGTTGAGAGTTTGGGTATAACCAGCTAATAGCGGTCCGGCTAGCAACATACAAGCTGCTGACTTTAACACGTTCTCCAATGTCCACGTGTAGTTACCGGAGGAAGCTGCACCACAAACGACGCCCCAGATTAAAGGAATCCAGGTAATGGGTTTCATCAGTTGCAGGCGAATTTTCCATATAGAGGTTTCCCCAGGCGCTGCACCTTTCATCCCTAGCAATTGCCTGGTTTTTGCACTGCGATCGGCAGTTTTGACTTCTTCTGTCATAATATGTGTTGGTTGTTAGTTGTTAGTTGTTGGTTGTTAGTTGTTGGTTGTTGGTTGTTAGTTGTTAGTTGATTACTCCCTACTATCTACTAACCACTAACCACTAACCACTAACCACTAACCACTATCATCTTACTTATTAAATGTAAAACGTCCATCTACTTTTTGACCGCTAATATCAGATGTTACTCTTACTTGATATTGACCTGTTGCCTTTTCTGCAAGCATTCCTTTATAGTGTTTTCCACTTGCTTCATAGGTGAGGGGAATTGTCTTTTGCGTACCATCTGGTAACTGAACTAAAGCTGTTACTTTGGCATTAGGAATTGCTTCGTGATTATTTCCTTTTTGCAGGTAAAAATCTAAGTGTGTTCCATTCGTTTCGTTTAAAGGAACAAATTCCAAGTGATAGGCTCCTGTTTCTACAATTGTTCCCCCATGAGATTCACCATGTTGATGTTCTGTTTTTTTAGCTGCTGCAGGTGAGGCTGTAGGAACGGAACGCTGATTATTTGAGAGAGTGCTAGCTTGGCTTTGTGCTGTAGAAGATTCTGAATTAGTGGCTTGATTGCTATTACTGCATGCTCCCAAGAATAATGTTCCCATAGTTCCGATAATAAGAAGTTTGGCTTTTAATGATTTCATCCTACGCCTCCTTGGCTATTCGTCAATTTAATAGCTGACAACTACTATCAGTTTTACAAATAAAAATGAAATTAGGATGAAATAAATAAGTTGCCACAACCTGATGGGGCGACAAAATAGCCAGAAAAGCTTGTAAGCTTCATTATTGGACTTTGGACAAAAAGAAAGTTCCCTTAAATAACTTAAATAATACAAAAAAATTTTACACTACGGTAGGTTCATGAGCTTCTGTCGGAAATGAATCCAAAAGAACAACTACAACAACCAAAGCTTTGAGAGAAAGGCTGGATTTGACTCAGGAAGAACTGAGTCGCCGACTTAATTTGAGTTTCCCCACTATTGGTGATTGGGAAACTGGAAAAAAAATTCCGCGACTGGATAATGCTGTTGCTTTAGCTCGCGAACTAGGAATCTCTCTCAAAACTCTTGCTAGGGCATTTCAACTAAATGTTAAGGGGATTCCTGATGAGTAGCCAAATAACTGAGTAAACTGGAGTCAAACACCATCATTTGTTCACTTTCTAGGCTCACTCCGTAGTCGCGAACAGTAGCATGCGGATCGTAGATTCAACCACTTGGAGCGTAGTTCGGTAGGAACCAATGGGCAATCAACCCAAGCCCAGTACAATGAAAGTGAGAGGTTGCGTTCTCGTTCTAGTTTCATTGCAGACCCAAAACATTACTGTTCTAGGCTTTCTAAAAGTGCAGAGTCGTCAAGGTTTAAGTACTGCTCATTACGCCGTCATTGTATATGGTGCATCTGCATTAGTTCTTCTTTCATTGCCTTATTTTTTGAAAACCGGATATATTAGTTATCCATTAATTGTTTATTTTTATTTGTTGCTAATGGCAATCTTATCACAGGTTATTGGTCAAACCGGTTTAAATTGGTCGTTACGCTGGATATCTCCAGTTATTGTTACATTAGCGGTTATGTTTGAACCTATTTTTTTAGCTATACTTGCATATCTATTTTTTCGTGAAGTTCCTAGTCTTCTTGTGTTCATTGGTGGAACAATTTTACTTTTTGGAGTTGCAATTGCAGCGATTAACTCAAAGTACATTTTCTTATAGTCTAAAAGTTCCTCAAGTCGCAATCTTTGTCATTGCTGCCTATTTCACGAGTGCAGGAACCGTTTGTAGTTTCAATTCAGACAAGCAGCAACAAAGAACAGAGCAAAACCTAGTTGAGCAGGTATGTCCGGTATTACCACAACCACCTAAAATAACATAAGACCGCGAAAAACCCTGTGTTTTTAACCAGGGTATGAAGCGCGAAACAACAGGTTTTAATCTGTTGTTTCACTTCCCACGTTGATTTTCAAGGGGGTGATTTTGTACCTTGTTTAATTTAGGCTGCCGCTTGGTCGTAGCAGTCATTTTAATAACAGCTAATCACACTCAAGTTCGCTTGACCCGTATTCCTCAATCTGCTGTCGTTGGTCTGCGTAGCAGAAATCTTGGCTCTGCTGGTAAAGCCAAACCAATACCTGAATCATGGGCAGCACGAAAAGCAGAATTTCAATTTTCTTAACTTTCATTTTTAAAGTACCTAACACACCAAGTTTAGTAAGCCCAAAACTTGAGGAGAAATTATGCACCTCAAAATTGACCCACAACGGCTCAACGACTTTACAACTTAAGTAGTTCGAGGCTTTGGGATACTCTAGCAGCAAGAATCTGTCTAGTTCTTTCTGCCATATGGGATCGGGAATTTCGCACATTGGTTATCTCCTCAATGAATCGGTTAAGCGCTTCGGCTATGCGCTCTTTCTTCTTTGGAGCCTTGGCTAGTCGCCAGGTTTTGAGGATGCGATCTCGCGCAGCGAGCAAGCTTTGCCGATCGCGCAATGCTTCCAATTCCCCCTTGCTCAGCCCTTGGGGCTGGGAATTACCTCTCAGGTTGCCAATTCCCCCAGGCGTTCTTCCAGTGTCTCTATATGCTTGTATAGAGCATCTTCTAGCGTGCGGATTCGTTCGTCTAGTTTTTCTTCTATATGGGTGTCTATCACATCCGTGGGAGCGATCGCTTCGCCCTTTGGTATCCGGTTCCCTGCCGCATTAAGCCCTGCAAGAGATTTTTGCGAATTTTGGCTCTTCCGTACTTAGTGGGCTAAATTCTTGTGAAAATCAACTTGTAATCCTTACTGGGCTTTCATTACAGTCATTATTGATATCAATTCAGCATTAAGGATAAAATGCGTGACTATAAGCGACTGTAAGCCTTGATTTTAAAGGAAAGTTATCGACTGTAATTGAAAATTAGCCCACTAAGTACGGAAGAGCCGGGGAATCTTAGGAGAGGAAACTTTATATGTTTCTGGAGAGTTATTTGGCAAGAGTTTTTCTGCAATAGCCTCCAGTTTTTCATTTCCAAAGTTTTCTTTGCGTGCAGCGTCAATTAGATCAACAAGCCATCCCTGAGTCACGGCGGCTTTGATTAAAGAAAAAACAATATTTTCTAAACTCCCTCCTTCGGCAATGGCGTCTAAATTTTTATCTAATCCAAACAATAACATCTGCTCTAATGATGAATTATTGGTAAAAGCATCAATAAGAGCTTCTTGTAATTGTTTCCATTGCTGTCCAGATAAGTTCATCTTTTTAATACAAGTTACTCATATTGCAGACAATTAGAGGAAATACATCGCTCTTTACTTCCACTGGTCATTGGAAGATATTCTGAATTTAGAGCACAACAATCGTCGGCAGTGAGTAACAGAAATTGGCAAAATTAAGCAGCAGAACTAAATTCATTGGTATCTCCCCTAATGCCATCATGAGCTAAGATTTGCAAGCTTTTTGTCTTTTAGCCTCCCCCATTATTTAAGGTGTCCATGAATTGGGCGAAGTTTTACAATCCTACTCCCTTTGCACGCTAAAATTCCACTTTGGCATATAGAGCGAGCATTGGTCACCAACATTAAATGGTAGCCAATGCTCGCCATACCCCTGTTTGTCTTCGTGAATTAGGCAAAGTGTTACAATCCTACGATTCTCGTCCTGAAGCCCAAGTATCGCGCCACTTAACAGTACCTTCTTTAGCTATAACCCAACGGCGAGTCATGAGATTTTCTCGGAGGGGGGAAGTTCCTTCTCTCAACATGGCGTATTTATAGCTAATGAGTTTACCAGCGCTTTCATTAAAGGGAATTTCAGCAAACCATGTATTTTCGTTTATGTATTCCAGAGGATATGCTTTGGCGATATCCCAATTACCCAATTCCGGACAGTCACCAATGACTACAATTCTTTCACCTAGTTGAGTACGCACTCCGTTAAGCTGTGCGCGTACAATAGTTTGCCCTTTGACTCGCTCTCCAACACGGCTCAATACAATAACCCCGTGTTCTTCTATTTGCAGGTCATAAATTTTACCATCTTTGACTTCATATTTATTGCGAGTCATTACACAGGTATGTTCTCCATCTGGTAAGTCTGTGGCAACTTCTGGTATGATAACAGAACCACCTCTATTAAGTGCAACAAAACACACCGAGTCCCGATAGCGGCGTACATAACAGTAGATATCAGGGGTAATATATTTTTCCCATTGGCTGCCCATTGACACAGCCGGATTGAGTCGCCGCAAACCAGATAATAACCTGATATAGCGATATATTTCCGTATCTGTATCCCACTTGTCCATCATTGGGCGATTGTAGGGGTCGTTACCGCCATTGGTATCGTCGTGGAGATATTGTTCCGTACCGTAATAGATACAGGGAATACCGCGAGATGTCATGATAAGGACAGTTGCTAACTTTAACCTCGCTGGATCGGCATTCAACGATTGGAAGCGAGGCATATCGTGATTGTCAATGAAGGTGATGAGTTCTGTCGCCCCATTGTACCGATAATCTAAATCAAAAATGTCTTTAATTAGATAAAATCCGGCTTCAGCACTTTCACCTAAAGCTTGCCTAATAGCGACACACAACCCAAAATCTAAAATTGTCATGCCAGAGTTGTTGGCAAACTCCACAGAGCGATCGTCTTGGGGATGATTATAAATCCATTCACCAAAAATAAACACATCTGGCTTGTGATTGTACATATCACCAGTAAATTCTTGCCAAAACCAGATGGGCATATGCTTGACAGTATCTACTCGCAGTGCATCAACACCGCGATCCAACCATTGTTTAATTGCTGCTTTGATGTAGCTACGGTAATTGATATTATTTTCATTAAAGGTTGCTAGACCAGCAAGTTCACAGTTTTGTACTTGCCATTCATTTTCCCAATCTTGTACTTCACCATAGTGGTGATACCAATGATCTTTATCATCGTTAAAGTCAGCAATTTTGACTCCATCGTCGTAGAGTTCACCTTTACGACCACTGATATCAGGGCTGCTGTGGTTGCAAACTATATCTAGCACTAGCTTCATCTTACGCTTGTGCAGTTCATCAATCAACTTGTCAAATGTTGTATTTCTTGTTTCCTGCGTTTTGTTTAAAGAAGGTTCTTCCCCCGTGGCAATGAATCTAGGATTGATTCGTTTAAAATCCCTTGTCCAGTAGCCGTGCATGGCTGCATTGCCCACAAATAAGTCTTCTATTTGCTCAAATAAAGGAGTTAACCAGATGGCAGTAACTCCCATATTTTTCAAATAATCTAATTGGTCGATAACACCCTGTAAGTCGCCTCCCCAGTATTTCCCCCAATCCTGTTTGTTGGGATCGTACAGTTCTGCGTTGGCACCTGTGCTGTTGTCTAAATCGCCATCGTGAAAGCGATCGACCACAAGAAAGTAGAGAGTTTCTTGACGAAATTCAATATCTCTAGTAAAGAGAAACTCTAGGTCAATTTCTGTCTCTAATGGTGTTGTTTCAATAATGGCAGAGACTTCTGCACTGGCATCATCTACTTTGTACTGCTCTTCGGAAAATAACGAGGGAGGGGTGTTAACCATATTTAAGAACGTATCTCTAAATTTACAGGTTGCTGTGTCCGCAAACAATGTTATTTATAAAACATTGATTGGGTATGTGTTGAGAGTATTATCTAATCTATCTTTGGGTTTAACTATCTATCTTTGGTAGTAGCAACGCTGTTTTGAAGATGGGGACTCCGTAGGTTCTAGATCCCCGACTTTTCAAAAAAGTCGGGGATCTAAGCCAAATTACACGCTGCAAAATTCATTGACCTGCATCTACTGACATTATTTAATTACAATGAAAGTTGCATTTTTTAATAAAAACTATAGTAAAGTCACTGAATTGATGAAGTTACATATACTTTCGCTAACTATGTAGCTTTCAATGAAGAATTGTATGTGTTAGCGAACAGGCATCTCTTTCAGTTCATATACTAGATACATTCTCATAGTTTGCTCAATGAGCATTTGGAGGCCCTAAAATGGTTCATACATATGAGGTATTAGTTGATACTAGAGAATGTCTAGACCAATTAAATAGTACTTTTCAAAGCGAGACAAGACGTTACGAAATAGACGCTGAATCAAAATTCAAAGCTAATACTATGGCACGCATTCAGGCTAGAAACGATCGCCCACGATGCACTGAATATGATGTTAGGGTAACAAGGCTTTTAAAATAAAGCTTCAGGAGATTTTCAATAAGTTGTGAAACTCCGTCTGAATTTTAGAGCTTCAGGCGGAGTTGCTGTTTACAGTGACCAGTGACCAGTGGTTATTGGTAATCCAAAATCCACGCATCCAAAATCCAAAATCGAATAATCCAAAATCCAAAATCCACGCATCCAAAATCTACAGTGCTTCTGGTGGGGCAATATCAGAACCAACCGCGATCCCTGCTGTGCTAGACTGCAGCCCTGGTTTGGAAGTTAGTTTTTCGTCTTTCAAAGACTGCTTGATAGAAGAGGACGGTACTTCACCTGTCTCCATACTCGCATTTGCGTTAGCTTGCTGAGACATGATTGATAATCCTCCCAAGGAACCAGCAACAAGAGCTGCATACCCTACATAAAGATGCACTGGTTTGATTCCAAATCCTAAGTTACTGGATTGCAGTTGAGATTGATAAGAGGTTGGCAACACTAATTTTGTTGGTTCTGGAACAGGTAAAGAAGCAGCTAAATTTGTGCCATCCAGCCCTAGGGCATTGCCCATAACACGGATGAAGCCTCGAACATAGACATCTTCTGCCAATGCGTCCCAGTTACCTTCTTCAATTGCTGCCATTTGATGGATGGGTACGTGAGTATAAACGTGAAGTTGGTTCAGTGATAAACCTTGCGACTCTCGAACTTGCCGCAGTTTTTGACCAACTTGACGCAGGCTTTCTATACGTTGTTGAGCTTTTTGTTCGGCTAGTTCAGCTTTTGTTGGCTTTTTGTTCCTAAACCACCCGCTTTGCTTTTTCTTTGCGGGCTGGCTTTTTATAGTTTGTACGACCTCTGGTTTTGATGGCACATCATTTTGAACAGTTGTTTCAACACTCTCTTTTTGGTGTGCTCTAACATCTGTTAAGCAAGGTGTGAAATCAACAACCTCTGCTTCTTCAGAAAGAGTGGCTACAATTTCTATATTATTGTTGTCTGTCTGATGGTCGTTTTCTAATTGCTTGTGTTCTTCTTCTGCCTTTTGGGAGTGTTGTACAAATTGGCGAAAAGCTAAACCAATTGCTTCTCTACCTATAGATTGAAACAGTGCTTGGGCTTGTTCACCTGATGAACCCAGCAACTGTTGCATCATAGCGAGAGCACGACGATAAACTTTACTTTGATGTAATTCGGTTTCTATTTCATCTAAGAGCGATCGTAATTCATCCTGAGAAATTTCTATAGCTGGATGACCGGGAGATTTTAATAAGTACAGGGATGTGGTAGCCATTGTAGGAAGCCTCTTTCGGCAGTTGAGCAATGCGAAGTTTCACTTATGTAATTTCTTCTACGGTTTCTTATCATCTCCGGATGGATACGTATCATTTTTCTCTGTCTAATGAGGGATGCAGTCAAAATCACATTGAAAAATAAGAAGACTGTTATTTAAACGTCTTATTAGGTAAGAGATCGTATTTTTTTTCTTGGTAGCATCCAAGAAACGATTGCTTGTAAAATTACGCATAAAAACGTCTTTCTTAATACAATCAAGAAAATTCCTGAGTATAAACAAAATCAATATAAATCGTAGCCCCTAGATATATCTATGGTGCATGTGACTTATTCAGTGAAGGAAAAAATCAAATTTTTGATACTTTATCCTTTAGCCTTCATCCCTCATCACAACCCTATTCCAATACGAATTGCGATCTTTTGCGATCCTGCACGTATTTCACAAAAGACTGTACTGCCTGATAATAGACAGAAGGAGCAACCTCTGCCACATCATTATGTCCTCCTCCTGAAATTAGAACTAGGTTCTTTGGTTCGGGAGTCGCTTCATACAGGTTCCTGCTCATAAAGGCGGGAACTACCTCATCAGCAGTGCCATGAATAAATAAAACTGGTATTTTTAAATTTGGCACTTTCACGATAGAGTCAAACCGCTGTTTTAGAATTAAGTTGACTGGCAGCATCCAAAAATTGTTCCGATGGGCAATTATCTTGCGGATGGAGGTAAAAGAGCCTTCTACAATCAAGCCTGCGGCTTCTGGGTGCTTGACAGCTAGATCGATCGCTACAGCACCTCCCAAGGAATGCCCGTAGAGAAAAATTTTGTTGGGTGAAATTTGGCGCTGACTGACTAAGTACTCCCAAGCTGTCGCTGCATCTTGATAAATTCGTAACTCACTGGGAAAGCTTCCTTCACTGCGACCGTATCCGCGATAATCAAATAGGAAGACTGAAAACCCTAGTTGATGAAACCGATGCGCTCGAACGACGTTGGCTCCAATGTTGATACTATTGCCATGAAAATACAGCAGCACTTTGCCGTCAGCTTGGCTAGAAGGTAGCCACCAACCGTGGACGCGTTGCACTTTGCTAGATGAAACCTTGAGAGGTAACCAGACTTCTTCATAATTGAGATTGAAAAACTCTGGTGTTGTTTCAATAATGGAAGAGGGAAAAAAGATAAACCGAGATTGCTGTAGAAAAAGCAATATGCAGACAGCGCAGTAGGTTATAACTATAGCAACACTCGTAAATACGAACAGCAATTGTATTGGTTGTTGCAGCTTATTTATTATCATGGAAGTATTTATAAAAACAATATGACCAGTCAAACACAATAGCTTTATCTCAACAAAATTATGAATCCGTGCTGAAAAAATGATTTATTATAATATTAGTAAATAGTAAATAGTAAAAATTTCTATCACTCTTTCAGTGGATTGGTTAATTAATGCTTTAAGATTAGCAAAAAAGAGGAGAAGACGGTGAAGCTGTCAAGCAAGGCTCAAGAGGAGCAACTCATGGAAGTAGTTGCACGTCTACGGCAAGTAAGAGAGGAAAGATCGATACGTATAGACGAACTAGCAGCTTATACGCGGATTCGCCCTATTTTCTTACAAGCCTTAGAAGAGGGAAGATTTGAAGAACTACCCGAGCCTGTCTACGTTCAAGGGTTTGTACGCCATTACGGTGATGCTATAGGATTGGATGGAACAGCCATAGCACAAGACTTTGCTAGTATTTGCTCTCCGCCTCCACAACCCAGCCAAGACGACAGGGAGTTAAATAAAAAACCAGATATATACATACCTTTAGCAGTACCATATGTTTTGCTGTTAGTCGCAGCCTCATTGGGACTTTTATATATACTTAATCCTCCACGTCCATCTGCTGAATCTTTCAGCAAAGAAAAAACATCTCAACTCTCCTCTGAAAAGAAAACAGCTTCAAAAGTAATATCCGAGCCATCTCCAAAAGCATTCCCAGTCGCACAACAAACTCCTTCACCCATTCCAACACCAAGGGTATCGATCGCTCCTACTTCCAGAACATCACAACTGGAGGTAACACCTACGACTAATGTTACCCCAACGCCAGAACCTTCCTCAAATGCTGCGATCGCCCCGACTCCCACAACATCTCCTTCAGCAGAAGCTACTTCACCCGTAGAAGTTTCTATCGAACTTCAAGATGAATCCTGGCTACGAGTCCAAGTAGATGGCAAAACAGAATTCGAGGGAACCTTAACCAAGGGAGAACGAAAATCTTGGACAGCAAAAAAAGAGTTAGTGATTCGTTCTGGCAATGCTGGTGCAGTGATGGTTTCTACAAAGAACCAGCAAGCAGCACCGTTGGGAAAACCGGGTACAGTAAAACAGGTTAAGTATACCTCAGAAGTCGTTAATGGTCAATAGTTGGTTGTTAGTGGTTAGTGGTTAGTTGTTGGTTGTTGGTTGTTGGTTGTTGGTTGCTCACTACTAACAACTAACCACTAACCACAAACCACTAACCACTAACCACCAACCACTAACCACTAACCACTAACCACTAACCACTAACTAAATTTTCGGTTTTTGCTGATGCCAAGTGGTTGACTGTTCGTAGGCGTAGGCAACTTGAAAGAGCCGATCTTCTCTCAGCACGTTTCCTATCAACTGCAAGCCAATTGGTAATCCATGGCTATCAAAACCACAGGGAACACTGATCCCAGGTAAACCTGCAAGATTGACAGGAATAGTCATCAAGTCAACCAAGTACATACTTAAGGGATCGGCAGTTTTTTCTCCTGCTTTAAACGCAGTCGTAGGTGCTGTGGGACAAACCAACACGTCTACTTTTTCAAAAGCTTTTTCAAAATCTTGTTTGATGAGAGTGCGGACTTTTTGCGCTTTGAGATAGTAGGCGTCGTAATAACCAGCAGAAAGAGCATAAGTGCCAATCATAATCCGGCGTTTGACTTCTGCACCAAAGCCAGTTGCACGGGTACGGGTATACATTGACAGCAAATTTTCTGCATCAGCCGCACGGTAGCCATACTTCACCCCATCGTAACGGGCTAAGTTTGCTGATGCCTCTGATGGAGCAATAATATAGTAACTGGGTAAACCATCTCGGAATCGAGGACAGGAAATTTCTTGAATTTCTGCCCCTAACTCTTGCAGTTGTTCCAGCGCTTTATTAATGGCTTGTTCTACCTCAGAATCTAATCCTTCACCAAAGGTTTCTTTGATAACACCGATTCTGAGCTTTCCTTTAGGCAGTTCTGGTTTAAGGTTGACAGTGTAATCGGGGATTTCTACTTTTAGACTCGTGGAATCTTTAGGATCGTGTCCGGCGATCGCATTCAATAATATCGCAGCATCTTCTACCGTGCGTCCGAAGGGACCTATTTGATCCAAAGACGAAGCAAAAGCCACCAATCCATAACGAGAAACTAACCCATAGGTTGGTTTCATTCCGACAACACCACAGAAAGAAGCTGGTTGTCTGATGGAACCTCCTGTATCGGAACCTATAGACACAACACATTCTTCAGCAGCAACTGCCGCCGCCGAACCCCCTGAAGAACCTCCCGGAACTCTTGACAAATCCCAAGGATTAGCCGTGAGTTTGAAGGCGGAAGTTTCTGTAGAACCACCCATAGCAAACTCATCTAAATTGGTTTTTCCTACCATAACTGCATCTGCATCTGCCAGTTTTTGCGTCACCGTTGACTCGTATGGCGGAACAAAGTTTTCCAAAATTCGGGAGGCGCAGGTAGTGGGAATGCCCTTGGTACACATATTGTCCTTAACACCAATAGGAATTCCAGCAAGGATGCCAATATTTTCTCCGGCGGCGATTTTAGCATCCACTTTCCGCGCTTGCAAGATCGCGTGTTCGGCAGTCACGGACAAAAAACTGTGCAATTTCGGCTCCACCGCTTGAATGCGGTTTAAAGCCTCTTGAGTAATTTCAACCGCAGAACGTTCTTTTTTTACTAACTGTGTATGCAACTCGCGGATGAATGCCATGATTGCTCCTTTCTCACTCAAGTTCTTGATTTTAATACAGGATCGGGCTTTCTGCACACCGAGTTGGTTGAGTTGTGCGATCGTGAGGCGCAAGCCGTACCCGGCTTATCGTTCTGCATAGTATGATTTTATCTACATTATATATATACTTCATTCTCTGGTTCTCAGGCTTCGACTGGTAATACAGGTGAGTGGGCTGCTGTCTTACACCCTCTGGCTCAGTAGAGGAGGCGGAGCCTCTTAGAAAGGCATTCCCAGCCTCAGGCTGGAACGAGGTAGTACTCAGTCTCTACTCCCTACCCCCTACCCCCTACCCCCTTATAAAAATGGTTAAAATTATTACGCGCAAATCTATAGGTCAACAATCTGTATACGACATTGGGGTCGAACGCGACCATAATTTTGTTATCAAAAATGGCTTAGTCGCATCTAACTGTTTTAATAAATCTCACTCAACTGCGTATGGCTATGTCACATATCAGACTGCGTACTTGAAAGCTAATTATCCTTTGGAATATATGGCAGCACTGTTAACAGCTAACAGTGATGACACAGACAAGGTGCAGAAATATATTGCCACTTGTATGAGTATGGGTATTCAAATAGAACCTCCAGATATCAATCGTTCGGGTGTAGATTTTACTCCTTCAGGAGGAAAAATTTTATTTGGATTGTCAGCAGTTCGCAATGTGGGACAAAATGCTATAGCTTGTATTTTGGAAGCAAGAGAAGCGGAAGGCGAGTTTAAATCTTTAGCTAATTTTTGCGATCGCGTGGATTTGCGTGCTGTTAACCGACGTACTTTAGAAGCGCTGATTTCTTGCGGAGCTTTTGACAAAATAGATTCCAACCGCAACCAGCTAGTTCACGATCTTGAACTTATTTATGATTGGGCGCAATCCCGTGCTAGAGATAGAGCCAGCGGACAGGGAAATCTTTTTGATTTATTGGGGAGTGGATTTTCTAGCACAAGTACCAACAAAACTCCCAATGGTTTTGAATCAGCACCCAAAGCAAAACCCGTTCTTGATTTTCCCCCTCAAGAAAAATTGCGGATGGAAAAAGAACTTCTAGGCTTTTATGTATCAGATCATCCTTTAAAAGCTGTACGTCAATCAGCAAGAGTGTTATCTCCAATTAACCTTTCACAACTTGGGGAACAAAAAGAAGATTCTACAATGACCGCTATTGTCATGCTAAATGGGGTGAAAAAAGTTATGACAAAAAAAGGCGACCCTATGGCAATTTTGCAGATAGAAGACTTAACATCACAGTCAGAAGCTGTAGTATTTCCTAAAATTTACGAGCGAATTAATTCATTACTAGCAGTAGATGTTAAGTTAATTATCTGGGGAAAATTAGAGCGAAGAGACGAGCAAATCCAACTCATTGTGGAAGATGCAGAACCAGTAGAGACAGTACAAATGGTGATGGTAGAGTTATCACCTTTGCAAGCAACAACTATTGAAGAACAAGACCGCCTGAGAACAGTTTTGTTAAATGCACAACTAGGGGAAAAAGAAAAAGCAAAAGTTCCAGTTATAGGAATTATACAAAATGAAAATTCCCGTCATTATGTGCGTTTTGGGCGTCAATATTGGGTGCTAGATTCTAGAATAGCCGTTCATTCTCTTCAAAACGCTCGATTTACTGCTTATGTGCAGAGTTTACAGTGAAAGGCGATCGGTCATTATAAGTCAGTAAATTAACGGAGTCTTTACAGCAGCTTATTAGTTTTTTTCATGGCTTCTGCGGATGATACTTTCCTCAAAAAAATGGTATATTTTTATGCCAGGGAAAGTCTGTGTGGAAGGAGGAAGGAGCTATGCTTAAATGATCGGAAATGAAATTCACAAATTTGTTTTATATTGTAAAAAAATTCAACCTCAGCCCCAAGAAGATATCAAAAGATTTTTTGAGGGTGTTGTCGGATTTCCATATGATAAAGAACTTTTACTACAGGCATATTTATTTCTAAACATTCAACAGGTGTTTCCTTTATGTTCTGAATTATTGTTATTTGAAAAATCGCCAATTGCTGACTATACAGATTTGGGCAAATGTGATTTTGTTTATCTTACATCATCAGAAAAAATCTTTATCATTGAAACTAAATTTATTGACACTGCTGCAACAGGAGCAACAGAAAGAAAAAGAAGAAACAAGCATAGAAACAAAGTTTTTGAGCAGGTTATAACTTTAAAAAGTAGATTTAGCGAGTATTGGAATATTAATATAGAACAATTAGAATGCGGTGTTTTTACGACAGATCCAGAAGTGGCTTGGCGGGGTAACGGTGTGAACGTTCTAACCAAGACAGTTACGATAGATAAACTTGAGTATTGGCGAATAAATTATAAAAAAAGCTTATTGGTAGATAATGCACGGGCTTCTCATTGGCGATTGTAGGATATATACACAGTTGAAGTTGTAGCAGTTATGCTGAGTTAAGTAGCAGAGTGACAACTCCGTCTTACATCTCTACTAGATATTGCCACCTTTGAAAAAGTGATGTGGCAGCTAACAGATCTAAAAAGAAGGTGTTGAAGTGAAAACACTTTTAGTGATTGCCATTGGTTTCTTACCATCCCTGTTCTCCCTGTGGTTAATGCGTAAATCTCAGGCTAGAACACGCTTGCAGTTTAGACGAGTTGCTATGGCTTCTCCAAGAAGACGGATACAGCAAAATCATATATCCGATACAAGCGATCGCTACTACTTGGAAGGCGTCGGTTACCTTATTGGTGATATTAGTTGTCGCTATAATGCCCGTTCTGGTTATATCCGTTGTGCTGTAAATCCTGAAGGGCCGTGTGAAGGTTGCCGTCATTATCAATCAAATGAGTCAATTCTTGAAAAAGATTCTTAATAAAGAGATGAAGATAAGGCAGAGGGCTGAAGGAAAGATTGTAAGACTGACATTTTTCTAACGTAGCTGGCTGGCATAAAAAATTTACGAGACGGGCTTTGGGTGTCAAGTACCCGATAATACCATTTTCGTTTTGTTACAAAACTAAATCCTCTTGAAAATTTCCCCCCATGTATAGACTTATTTCAAGGGGCTGCGTGCTAGTAAAATCAAGCTTTTAACCTTAAAAGATGCCATTTTTCTCCGTAGAGTTTTTATGTGTAAAACTAGACTTCGTTATCTATTCCCTATAGAAGTATAAGATAATTCAATATTTATACCTAGATTTTCTGCCCCTTCTCAGTCAATACTAAGAGAATGTGAAGACCGTTTAACCTACATACAAAAAATATTTGGTATGTATGCATCCTCTTATTTGGTCAGAAAATTACTGGTGAGGCTACGTAGCTTCGCAGTAGTTGGATTTATTTGTGTGGTCTTAAGTTGGTCACTTCCGGCGCAAGCAGCCCGCATGAATCCACAATTGGAACAACAAGTGTTACAAATTATCCGCGAACATCCAGAAGCGATTGTCGAGTCAGTACAAGCATACCAACAAAAACAGCGATCTCAAATTCAGCAAGCACAACAAGTCTTTGTGCAGCAAATGAAAACCGATCCTTTATCGGTTATCGGACAATCTCCCACCATGGGAGCTAAAGAACTAAAAATTTTGTTGGTTGAATTTTCTGATTTTGAATGTCCTTATTGTGCTCAAGCATACAAAACCTTAAAGCAGTTCATGGTAAATCACCAGGATGAAGTCACTCTCGTATACAAACATTTTCCTCTAACTAACATTCATCTTCAAGCTTTACCAGCTGCAACCGCCGCTTGGGCAGCACAGCAACAAGGCAAATTCTGGGAGTATCAGGACGCACTCTTTACCAATCAAAAACAACTAGGTGAACAATTCTACTTAGATACTGCAAAAAATCTCAATCTAGATTTGGAAAAGTTTAAAAGCGATCGCCTTCTCGCTACGGCTGCTATTGAAAAAGATAGTCAGCTTGCCCAGATGCTAGGGCTTTCCGGTACTCCCTTCTTCATCATGAATGGAGAAGTTTTATCCGGTGCCATACAGCTTGGCGAAATAGAAGAGCTATTAACTCGCGTTCGCAAAACTTGAGTAGATTATCGTATATTATTAGTGTTAATATATACACTTAAATAATCTCCAAAAGATTCTGTATTGACCCATAATGTATATTTTATGTGGGGTTACGGTTTACGGTGTGTTGTTTAAAAGGTTACAAAGGTTGCAGGTTGCAAGTTTTGTTGAAGTGCTCTACTAACCGAGTCTGATTCCTTTACTTAAGCAAAACGTGGTGCATCCATTCAACCCAATGAACTCGTAGAACAGTAGTCGTGAGGTAATTAATGCGTCGCAACGGTTTAAGTGTGTTTTTCCCTATTGCCATGATAGCTAGCTGCGGGTTTCCATTCGTGACGCTCGATCCATCAGTAGCTAAGCCAAAAAACTCGGATTCCACAGTTATTAGAGAAGATAAATCTGTTGTAGCGGTACGTTCCGGTTATTTATCAACATTAGAACAGCAAGTGATCGTCGAAATGAACAGAGTGCGTACCAATCCGCAAGCTTATATTCCGATTATGGAAAGCTACAGACAGCGCTTTCAAGGTAAAAAAGTTAAACTTTCCGAGCGCGTTTTCTTGCTGACTCAGGAAGGGGTAACAGCTGTTGATGAAGCACTGGATTTTTTGAGAAATGCTCGTCCCTTGAACCCTCTGACAATATCTAAGGGTATGTCTTTAGGCGCAAGAGACCACGTTCAAGATTCAGGACCAAAAGGTCATACAGGTCATCACGGTACTGATGGTAGCAATCCCTCTCTTCGAATGAATCGTTATGGTAACTGGGTTTCTACAGCTGGGGAAAATATCAGTTATGGTCCCAACACAGCTAGAGACATTGTTATGCAGCTAATCATTGACGATGGAGTTCCAGATCGCGGTCATAGAAAAAACATTTTTAATCCTAACTTTAGAGTGGCTGGTGTTGCTTATGGAACACACTCCAAATATAGAACCATGTGTGTAATCACTTATGCTGGCGGATACCAAGAAAAATAAATAGAGCAATTCGTAATTCATAATTCGTAATTCGTAATTATTAAGTTAGTCATGAGAATTACGAATTATTTTGTTTGTTATGCGTTGGATGCCCCTCTGGATACTAACACCTATTGCCTTGTTTGCTACATCCTGTGACTTCCTTTCTCAACAATACGAACCACAGGAACCTAAAATTCCTCAAGAGGATTCTGATTCGCGTCCCGGTACTCTTTCGCGTCTCGAACAACAAGTGATTGTGGAGATGAATAAAGCGAGAACCAATCCCACTGCTTATGCTGCTGTGTTAGAAAATTACAGACAGCGTTTTGAAGGCGATCGCGTCAGACTTTCGAGTCGTGTCTATTTACAAACACAGGAAGGGGTAAAAGCAGTCGATGAAGCCATAGCCTTTCTCAAATCAGTTCGTCCCGTAGGATCTCTTCGCGCATCCAAAGGGATGTCATTAGCTGCACGAGATCATGTCAAAGACCAAGGACCAATAGGTATCATTGGTCATAAAGGCAGTGACAAGAGCGATCCCTTTACTCGCCTCAATCGTTATGGAAAATGGCAGTTAACTGCGGGGGAAAATATTAGCTACGGTTCCCACACTGCACAAGATATTGTGATGCAGTTAATTATTGATGATGGAGTACCAGATCGAGGCCATAGAATCAATATGTTTAACCCCGCTTTTAAAGTCGCGGGTGTTGCCTTCGGAATTCACTCTTTTTACAGGCAAATGTGTGTGATTACTTATGCAGGTGGATTTAAAGAGCTTAAGAGCTAATGGCTAATGGCTCATGGCTAATGGCTCATGGCTAATGGCTAATGGTTAATGGCTAATGGCTAATGGCTAAGAGGTCATTTATAAAGTAAATCTTAAATCGCCAAATGTTTTGTGTAGGTTGGATAAAACGAAGTGACACCCAATAATTCGATTAAATGTTGGGTTTCGTTCCTCAACCCAACCTACAGTCTTCTTAATGTTTACTTTATAAATCATCTCTAATGGTTAATGGCTCATGGTAGTTCTTACAATTAGCAATTAGCAATTAGCAATTAGCAATTAGCAATGTACAAACCTTCACTCGCTGCAAACCTTAACGTATACATTCAAGGACAGGGGTTTCCGATCCTTTGTTTGCATGGTCATCCCGGTTCTGGTTCGAGCCTTTCTGTGTTTAGCGATCGCTTATCAAAGCGGTTTCAAACTTTTGCTCCTGACTTACGCGGTTATGGGAGAAGCCGCTACAATCAAAATTTTGATATGCGGGACCATTTACTCGATCTCGAAAACCTACTAGACCAATATCAAATTCAAAAATGTTTGATCCTGGGGTGGTCTTTAGGTGGTATTCTGGCAATGGAATTGGCGTTACGCTTACCCGAACAAGTCACGGGGTTGATACTGATAGCAACAGCTGCCAAGCCGAGAAGCAATCATCCTCCCGTCACTTGGCAAGAAAATCTTTATACTGGGATTGCTGCACTGCTAAGTTGTATAAAATCTGACTGGATGTGGAATATTGAGACTTTTGGTAAGCGATCGCTCTTTAAATATCTCATTAGGCAACACACTCCTACCGCCTACAGATACATAGCAAAACACGCAGTACCTGCTTATTTACAAACTTCATCTGCTGCGACTCGCGCTTTGTATACTGCCATTAGAAGTGGTTACAACCGACTAACAGACTTGGAGCAAATCAAATGTCCAAGCTTAGTGCTTGCTGGTGCTCAAGACTGTCACATCACAGCTAACTCCAGCTTAGAAACATTTCAAGTCCTCAATAATTCCCAATGGCAGTGTTATTCCGATACGGCACACCTGTTTCCTTGGGAAATCCCCGACCAAGTTTTAAACGATATCGAGCTTTGGCTAGAAAAACATCCACAGGTAATAGCTAATGGCTAAGAGCTAATGGCTAATAGCTAATGGCTAATGGAAGAATATTTAGCAATTAGCAATTAGCAATTAGCTCTTAGCCATTAGCTCTTAGCCTCTTACATCTGACCGCTAAAGACAGGCTGAACTTTGCGGTCAATCCGTTCCCCCAAGTCATCAGCTATTGTCAAAGCTGCTGGTTTACAACGTTTAACATTGATAGCGATTCCCTGAGCACCTTCTTGTTCCAAATCTTCTACATAACCTTTGATTGCGGTTTTTGCTTCAGTGGAACTCAGAAATGGTCCAAAATAATAAGTGCAACGGGGGTTTTGTGTCACAACTTCGACCCACCAAGCCAAGCCGAATCCTTGGAATACGTTAATCAGCACTTCCTTAAGGTTTTGCCAAATAGTCTTCATGGTTGTCTCTGATTTTTAATTTGTTACAGGGTTTAAATGAAATGGGGTACAACGGAAAATTGTTCTTTTTACATTTCTTTATACTCTGTTTACTCTTCTTTTTTCAAAGAAATTTTCCTAAAATTATCGTTCCTTGACGGTTAATGATAACTGCTGTGTATATTTTTTATCAGCAGTTAGCACCTGAACCGTCAAATCCATTGTTAGCTGTTAGCGCTTCCACGACCATTGAGTCTGCCCTTGACTGGGGACACATCTCCTGGTGTGAATTTTAATTTGTCTAAATGCAGTGTATTTACCCAGCGTTTGCGGTATATTTCATATAGTGCCATACCTGCTGCTACTGAGGCATTGAGGCTTGGAGTTTTACCTTGTAAGGGTATTGACACTAAAAAGTCGCAGTAGCGTTGTGTCAAAATACTTAGACCTTCGCCTTCAGAGCCAATGACTAACACTGTAGGACCGCTAAAGTTAACTGTGTGTATGGGTTCGCTTGCATTTGACGCAGTTCCGTAAATCCAAAAGCCAGCCGCTTTTAGTTCTTCTAAAGCGCGATGTAAATTCACAACTCTCGCTACTGGAAAATTTTCTAAAGCGCCGGCAGCCACCTTCATCACTGTTGAAGTGACTCCAACTGCCCTGCGTTGCGGGATCAATAAGCCTTGAGCGCCAAGTGCTTCTGCAGATCGAATGATAGATCCTAAATTGTGGGGATCTTCAATTCCATCAGCCGCAACGATAACGGGATCGTTTACAGATTTTGCCCGTTCAATCAGATCGCTCAAGTCGAGATACGCGTAGGGAGCAATCTGTGCTGCCACTCCTTGATGATTGGCAGAAGAAGTGATTTGATCCAAGCGCTTTGGTTCTACTTCGTCAATAATAGTACCATTTTCTTTTGCTCGTAGAATAAGCGAATGAAAGCGGTGGTCGTAGCGCAAGCGAGATGTGATCCAAATGCGGTTGAGATTCCGCTCGCTTTCCAGAGCACTTAAAACGGAATGACGACCATATATAAGATCTACATCTTCTTGGTCTCGAATAGGTGCGATGAACTCAGAAACATTACGATTTTGTCTGGAAAGTTCATTGGGAATGACTTTAGCAACGGGCTTAGTAGTCGTGGAAATAACTTTAGCGACGGGCTTAGTGGAAGGGCGTCTCGATATGACACGCTTTCCCTTCTTCAGCGAAGGTTGTCCGCTATTTATTTCACTGGCATTTTTAATTGGTCTTGGTTTATTTATCATGGTAGGAATAGGTGCTAGCACTTATAGATGGGCATACTTATTTACCTCTAATGACCGAACCAAATCTATTAGTTTTCTGTCATCAGATTAATTTTTCATCATTTTTCCAGTTGCAGTTTTTGTAACAGTTCGGCTAAGCGCTGGAAATCGCTAAGATAGAGATAGCCAATTAAGGTTTCTAAACTAGTTGCCTGTTGATATGTTTCGGGATCGAGCCGCCTGGGACGCCCTGTAGCAGCATTACGACCTTTGCGGACAATTTCTAACTCAGAATTCCTCAGATGAGGATAGAGAGAGCGCAATATCTCAGCCTGTGTTTCTGCCCTGACCTGTGACACCACTAAACGATGATACGCTTCCGATCGTTTTGGTGGTAACAGATAAAACATTCTTATATACAGTTCGTAAACTGCGTCTCCCAAATAGGCTAAGGCAGTAGGAGAAAGTTGTTGCAGTTGCGTCTGTGAAATCTCAGGGAATAATCGCGCTCTGGGTTCCCCCAACATTTGACACCAATCAGCACCCTTTTTGGGAACTGAACTGGGTTCGTCCTGTAGCTCTCCTTCCTGTGATGTCACAAGTACTCTTTTCCTCACAAACTATATTTGGGAAGCTTGCTTCGAGTAGATTTAGCCCAATTTACTCGCTGATTGCCGTGCAGCTTTACTTAAGCATAATAAATGCTGAAAAATCAACTCACTAATTGTAACTGGTTTTTCAATTTTTGGTTGCCATTTTGTGCATGGGGTCTTATTCTGAATCTATTCAAATCTGCATCTTGGGATCGCACACCAATATCAATTTCAAAAATTCAAAAAAGAATGCTATAGATAATCAGGTGAGGTTAAGTCTGTTAAGGCTTTCTCAATCCAAAATCAAAAATGGTATAACATACTTTTATTGGCTGCAATATCAAACACTTAGATCTGATACTAAGCCTTCATCATTGCAATATAGCACATTAAGTGAAAGTCATGTTGCTATCAGCAGAAAATTTTTACATATTTTTTGGATAAGTTGACTAAAAACTGAAAGATATTTACCAAACTCCTGATATTCCGCCAATTTACGAGGGCAGTTCCTTGGTCTGAGTTACAGAGCCACAGCAACTGCCCTTCTCTTCACCTACCTAGGTATAGCGAGAGGTTGTTTGGCGAATTCAGTTCACATTACACCTTGCAACAGGAGCCAACATTCTTCCAGCCTTGGGTATGGCGTAGTGCAAGATGTAAATTCACCGTGTCCGAGAATCAAGATTGTTTCAAGTTCTCTAGAGCCGCATCTACTGATGATTGCAGGGCTAGAAACTTCTCTAGGCGAACAAGCTTGACTGTCTGAGTGACACGGGCATTTGTGACAATTTGCAAGGTACCTTCAGAACCTTGAGCCTGCTTAGCTAGCTGCACCAAAGCACCCAATCCTGAACTGTCAACAAAATCAATTTGAGACAAATCCAGAATAATGTTCTTTGGTCCTTCTTCTATCTTGCTACCAAGCACCTTGCGAAAGGTCGGTTCGGAAAAGGCGTCTAACAAACCTGTGAGGCGGAATAGCTGACAGTTATCTCGAACTTCACGAGTGCCTCTCAGGCTTACGGTTAGATTAAGTGGCTCAGCAATAATTCCCTCCTCATACGTTATGGTGAACGCTCCAGTATAGATGGTTTTAGTATATGTTGTCTACGACCTATTGGCATAAAGAACCACGAGCCTCACGCATTTGTTGTACGAATTGCTCAAACAAATAATCGGCATCGTGAGGACCGGGGCTGGCTTCTGGATGGTACTGTACTGAGAATACAGGCAAAGATTTATGACGAACTCCAGCGACGGTGCGATCGTTGAGGTTAAGATGGCTCACTTCTACAACAGCTTCTGGTAAAGAATCTGGATCGATCGCAAAACTGTGATTTTGGCTGGTAATTTCCACTCGTTTTTGCAACCCTGCTGGCTGATTCAAGCCCCTATGACCAAATTTCAGCTTAAAAGTCTCAGCACCAAGGGCATGACCGATAATTTGGTGTCCCAAACAGATCCCAAACATGGGTTTTTGCGCCCCAAGAAGTGCCTTTGTGGTTTCAATTCCTTCTCTAACGGCGGCTGGATCTCCAGGACCGTTGGAAAGAAATATCCCATCGGGATTGTATTTCAAGATTTCCTCGGGCGGGGTATTGGCTGGAACGACAATCACTCGACAGCCATAACTGGCTAATCGACGCAAAATGTTACGTTTTACACCAAAGTCAAGAGCTACAACGGTGAAAGTGTCTCCAATGTTGACCCCAGAGGTAGCGCTATATTCCCAAACAGGGTTTGTTGGTTCCGACCACTCATATATATCTGATGTGGTGACTTCTCGAACAAGATTCAACCCTTTCATATTAGGCGCTGCTTGTACTTGTTCTAACAGTTCTGCCTCATCAAGAATCTTGGTCGAAATTCCACCGTTCATGGCTCCAACCATCCGAATCTTGCGAGTCAATGCCCGAGTATCAATTCCATAAATACCGGGTATTTCGTGCTGTTTGAGGTAATCGGGTAAAGATTGTGTCGATCGCCAGTTACTTGGACGGTGACAAATATTGCGTGCGATCGCACCCCGCACTTGGGGTCTATCTGATTCCTCATCCTCTGGATTCACTCCAGTGTTTCCCAATTCCGGGTAAGTAAACACGACTATCTGACCGCAGTAACTGGGATCGGTCAGCACTTCTTGATATCCTGTCATGCCAGTGTTAAACACCACTTCGCCAATTGTGGTTTGGGTGGCACAAAATGACCAACCGCGATAAGTCGTTCCATCTGCCAAAACAAGAATGGCGGGTATTGCGTCAGATAGGGGCATAAGGGTTAGGGGTAGGGGGTAGGGGTAGGGGGTAGGGAGTAGAGAATGCTTTCCCCCCATTCCCTACTCCCCATTCCCTATTCCCTTAAGACTGCGATGCACAATTATGCCACAAATCATTGATTTCGTCACGAAAGAGTTTTTTTAATAAAAACTTAAGAAATTAAAACACGAAATCTTTAAACACTAATTAGGAGTGATAGTAGATTTATAGGAGACAAGACGGGTAAAATTTTATTAATTATGCTTCAGCCCATTTTATCCCGTGCAGCGCTAATTATTGTCTCATCAACACTGGCGGTTTTCGCAGTTGGTTGTCAACAAGGTCAACAAGCTGCAACCAAGACAAGTGAGGATGAACAACGCCTGCCTGCTGAAAAAAACGTTGCCCCGCCAACTGCCACAATGGTAGAAAAGCCAACTATCCCGCAACTAAACCCAGTCAGGCAACAAACGTCTGAAATTGAATTGAGTTATTTTGAACAAGGATTGGATAAAGCAGTTGGTGCTCTAAGCATCAGTCAGTCGGCTCAATCCTCAGAAGATTGGAAACTGGTGGCAACGGAGCTGCGAGAAGCGATCGCGTTGATGAAAAAAGTGCCAGTTGATAGCCCTTATTTCAGTAGCGCCCAAGCAAGAGTACTGGATTACCAACGCCAGCTAAAATACGCTGTGCAGAGAGCAACGCGTCCTGTAACTCCACCAGTTCTAATACCCCCACCAAATGCAGTTGTAGCTCTGGCTCCCACCATCCCCGCTGCACCACCACAGAATCTCAATCAAAAACCCCCAGTCTTGATACCAAAAAAACCGTCCCTACCGCCATCAAAGCCAAATGTAGTGCCGGTTAAACAAAAACAAGCGTATTCAATTCCTATAACAGTTCCAAAACCTAACGAACCACCAGTATATAGCGCTCCCATCAAGAGAAGATTGGGTGGTACGCCAATTATTGAAGTGACTTTCAACGGAATTCAAAGTTTTGAGATGATTCTCGATACTGGAGCAAGTGGGACAGTTATTACTCAAAAAATGGCAACTGCTTTAGGCGTCGTTCCAGTGACAAAAGCCAAAGCAAACACCGCCAGTTCCAAAGCAGTGGAATTTCCTGTCGGTTATGTAGATTCAATGGAAGTCGGTGGGGTGAAGACACGCCAAGTTGCAGTCGCGATCGCAGGTGCAGAATTGGACACGGGACTACTAGGACACGACTTTTTTGGCAATTACGATATTACCATCAAGCGCAACATCGTAGAATTTCGTCCGCAATTGCACCCGCACGCGAATTCTTCTCATGAAGAACCTGAGGTAAGAGTTCCTCCTTTACCTCCAGAACCTCAAGCTAGAGAACCCCAACCTATAGAAGTTCCCGCACCAAATTGAGTGACTGGGGATCGGTTCAGTTATGAAGAAGATTCAACTAACCAATCCAACTCTTGCTGCATTTGACTCCGAACAATTTCGTAACACGTATTAACATACTCGCGTTCGCGAGCTGCTTCTTTTCCATAACGTTCAAAAACAATAGGAGGACAAACACGAGTGCGAATAGTGACAGGGATTGGGATATGAGGCAAAGGACCAAGAGCAACACCCCAAGGTAAGCCCAAATAAATAGGAAAAATTTCAGGATCGATCCCTAACAACCAGGGCATACCCCATTTGTGAAGTTGCTGTACAATGTCGTAGCAATTAGCCAGCACTAGAAACGTATCGTGAGCGCCAGTAGAAATGACAGGTACTATGGGGACATTTTCCTGTAACGCTAATTTAATAAACCCCTTACGCCCAGCCAAGTTAATTTTGTGACGCAAATAATAGGGCCGAAAAACGTCTTGAACTCCACCAGGGTATACAAGTACACTAGCTCCCGAATGAAAAGCCGCAACTGCCATTTTTGGATGAGCCACAACAGCACCAACTTTTGCAGCCATAACTGACAGTAGAGGAGACGCCACCCATACCTTAGGATGTAACAAACCGTAGACGGGTTTTTCCACACCAAACCGTTGGAACCAGTCATACATCACCATAAACATATCAGGTGCTGCAAACCCCCCATTGTGAGAACCCACAAATAAGACTTTTTTGTGAGTGGGTATGTGATGCCAACCACTTGTTTCTACTCGAAAATAATACTCGTACAGCCATTTCCATATAGGCATAAAAAGTTGAATAAATTTTGGCTCTCGTCGATCCAAAGACCATCCAAGCTTTGTTGTTGATTTGTTTTCCTTGAGAGCATCAAATATGTCTTTGCTAGCGCTGCGAACTTCTTCAAACATGGAAACGGACTATACCACGATAATATTCCTTTTAAATATTGCACTTTTTCCGATTTTAGACCAGACATCATTTAAATCAAATACTAGTCCCAATACTGCTTGGATAAGAATTTTACTAGTCCTATATCTAAAGTTTGGTTTGATAGTGCATCACATTTCTAATGTCCTCTGGAAGTAATCCTAATTCTTTAGCGATCGCAGCTTCAACCAGGCTCGCTTTTGTGACTGGAAACTCAAACCTCAATTCTTTCAGTGCTTTGGAAGCTGTCTTGACTTCAACCCTAGAAACACCGCTATCTTTGTCTATTTCTGCTTTGATAAAAAGTATCAACGTTTGACGTTTCTTTACCGATTGCGTTTCGACCTTTAAATGACTTTCTCTTTGATTTGGCTGACTTAAAATGCCATCCATCACACATCCTCCTCCTACCCAGAAAGCCAATCCTAACAGCACTAAGGGGAGCCAAAACTCCAATCCCAATTTTAATCCTACTTTCAAACTTTTGTAGCAGTTCATCTAGCTTTTTTCCCAAGAATCAGCACGCGTGTCTGTAAAATTCAGTATAGCAAATGTAGCAAATTTAGGAATTACGCATAGCTCCCCTAAAAAAGGCTACCGTTGGTTTTGATAGTTGAAGCGTGAAACAGTAAAATGAGAGATGTTGTTGATAAAAAAACAAGTATGCATTCAATTCAGCCTTCGACTCATAGACAGAAGGATAACTTTTTTGGATTGGAGGAAGAAATTCCGTTTCGAGGAGTTTAGTATCTCAAAAACTTTCTTGGGCAGAAAACTTTAGCAGTTGAACCACGCCCAGATGGTTGTCAAAAGTTGAGGGGACAATTGAGTACCTGGCGAATTAGTGTTGGGGATTATCGGGTAATCTACAAAATTAATGATGACAACCGTATAATTGAAGTTGTTATGGTTTGTCATCGAAGTCAAGCATACAAGTAAGCTAAATAAAATTAGAACTCACACAACCTTAACGATATTGTGGGGACTTAACACTGTGCAGCGCCCCTCAACACCCCCTTAAATATATCGGCTATGCCAAAGTCCTAAAAATTCCTCCCAAGCGCAGATACTCAAATTCTGTCAAAACCTCTAATGTACATTTGTAGGTTTCTGTAAAATAAACTTGTGGATGCCATATTAGAGCGATCGCACCAACTACAACAAGAGATAACTGATTTTGTGTTTGATGCTGAGGATGAACTCGCACAAGCCTTGGAGATTTATGCTGCTGAAAAGTCGCGTCGTGGTAGCGGTGATAGTTTCCAAAAGGATTTTGTGATTGACTCATTTATTACAGAAGGGAGAGTGGGAAAGTCCTCACCACTGGATCTGTATATACAAAGCCAACCTGAGTTGTCAGAAAGCGATCGCAAACTCATTCAAAGTTGGCATCATACATTTATTGGATTATTTGCTGTCACCAAGATTCTATCCGATGGTTTTGAACTCATGAATTGGCTGACAGCAAAGCATTACACAGTCAAGCCAAATAATGCCCGAATCCAAAAAGAACTGTCTCGTGTCAAAGATGGAGAAATTATACTGACCCGTATTTCTCCTGTGACTGACACTTACTGGACATTTTCTGGTCCACAGACACTTATGGGTAAACTAGGCAAACCGAAACTAGCAGTGGCTATTGGTAAGTTTAAAGACAATTATCGAAACCAACTCTACGGTGATGCACCTGAATTACTCGAAGAAGCTTGGTTATCAGTAGAACAATATCATCAACAATTCGTAGACTTTTTTGGGAGTGATGAAGTCACCTTACCGGGGTATCAACTTAACAAAAAAATTGCTGAATTTCAAGAAGTCATGACGCAAAAACGCTTGGAAGCAGCAGGTATTGACCCTTCAAAATCGCTGGAAGACATTGTACAAGAATCCGGTATCGAACAACAAGAAATCGAAGCAGTTGCTGAAGAATTGGGTGCTGATTCCAAAACAGTCTCTCAAATGTTTAGCAGTAAAAGTAACTCCAGCAAAATGGTAATGCCAAAAGTGGACTTACCAGCTGAACTCAAGAAAGCAGAACAAGTGACTGCTCTGTCACATCCCCGATGGGGACAAATGTTTCTTCCAACTTATGCTAAAGTCAAACAAATTGCAGAAACAGAAGACTGGCAAAGTATAGAAGGTGCCGAAAAAGTCATTCGTTTTTATCTTGAAGATAAAAGTATTAACGCTTTTATTTGGCATCGTTTAGCAGAAAAGTATCCCATACAGTTAGAAAAAGTTCTGCAAACAGTATTACAACGTCCTGAATTTCATCTGCAAAACAACTTAGACACCTTATTGCAAGAATTCAACAAACCCATAGAACCAGATTTACCAGATATTGCTAGCGTACCAATACATTTACACAACCTATTTCAAGAAGCCGTGGTAGAAGTTAGTAAATCCAAGACCAAAGGCAAGGCTCAACAGCAATCAGCTAAAGGTTTTCAACGCTTGTCATAGAATGGGAGTAGGAGTAGGTTGGGTTGAGGAACGAAACCCAACATTTTGTCCGGTTTGTTGGGTTTCGCTTGCGCTTCAACCCAACCTACAATTATTTTTAACTGAACCGTATTGCTTGATAAGCAGTTTAATTATGTAAATCGCTCTGATGAAAATTTAAGAAAAGTGTGAAAAGTAGGAAAAGTTTTATATCAAAAATATTACAAAGATGTGGGTAAATTGCTATTTGAAGGTGATATTTTAAAAACAAAGATGATTTGTTCTGGTGAGAATCATAGAACTAGGTTAGGCTCTACCACTGAAACCGTCGAGTTTTACAATTCCTACAGATATAAAGCGCTTATTTTATGACTACTCAAAAAAATCCAGTAAGTTTCGGCAAGAGTCACAAAGGTTTCATTTCCCCACAAGCCGCTTCTCCCCAAACGGCAGATGATATAGTAACGCCGCGTGGGAGTACTTTACATCTCTCACCAGATATAGAACCTGAATCCAACTTTGATTCTTCCCAAAAACGCAACCTCTTTTTCATCCAATGGTTTTGTAATCTCTCTGTTGGTCGCAAGCAGCTGATAGCTTTGATTGCTGCTGAACTTGTCTCCATTGTAGGACTGAGTGTAGGGGCAAGGTTAATTATAATTTCGGGGTTGCGAACACAAATGCTCGAACGAGCTAAATCAGAGGTGACTGTCACTGAGACTAATATTAATCTCAAGGTCAACCAAACAGGGCTTGGCTTCCGGAGTTATGCAGATAATCCTATCATCCTTAATGCTGCTAAGGTTTATGCAAAAAGCTACACCCTGTCTCCTAATTTAAAACAGTCTGTTAAGCAGATTCTGCAAAACGAAATCAAAGCCCGGAAGATGGAATATGTCACCCTAGTGGGGAGAGATTTTAGGGTGATTGTTAATGAGAACGGGAAACGAGAAGGGAAAATTTTTAATCCTAACAACTTGGTTCGTGAGGTTTTTACTAATGGCAAGCAAATTAAAGCTAACGCAGTTGTAAGTTCTGCAGTATTGGCTAAAGGGTCTCCTGTAGTGTCCGATCCCAATGGAGATACCTTAATGCGTTACACCCTCACACCGATTCGCTCCCCAGGTGCAACCAAAGTACTTGCTGTTTTGGTTTCTGGGGAAATTGTCAATGGGAAGTTGCCAATCATGGCAGGAATCTTGAAAGATTTCAATGGCGGCTACAGTGGTATTTATTTACGCAAACCCACAGGGGAATTTACTTTGGCTACCTCTCTAGATCAAGGCGGCTCGGCGGAGCTAAAGCAGGCTAAACCTCACGTACCTTTGAGCGATAAGTCTCTACTTGCAGCAGCAGCAGCAGCTCCCCCTGGAGAAATCGTGACCGGACGGATGGCTATAGGCACCCAAAGCTATACTATGACTGCTAAGGCAATTCCCAATCTTATCGTTCAAGACCGTAGCGAACCTGTTCCTGTTTTTAGCGGTCAGCCCGTGACTATTTTGGTACGGGGAACTCCAGAAACTACTCTCAACAAATTGCTTCACCTGAGTTTGTGGCAAGAAGGGGTGGTATTGCTTCTAGCGATCGCGATGACTAGTCTTTGGGTGTTCATTCTCAGGAAAACCATTACTAAACCGATCGAGCAGCTAGAACGAGTCAATCAGGAATTTGCCTTTGGCAATCGCGAAGCACGAGCGGAAGTTTTCTCTCTAGATGAGGTAGGTCAGCTGGCTGTTACTTTTAATATAATGGCTGACAGCATTGTGGTTTCTGAAACAGCCTTAGCAGAACAAGCCCGTCTTCAAGAAGCGGAGGCTAATCAAGCACGCTTATTGCATACAATCACCTCTCGCATCCGTGAATCTCTTAAAAAAAATGACATTTTTAATACAACAGTGTCAGAAGTTCGAGCTGCTTTGCAAGCAGATCGAGTGGTAGTTTATCTTTTTAATGAGAATTGGCAAGCAAGCATCTTTGCTGAATCAGTAAGTAGCGATCGCTTTGTAAACCGACAGGCAAACATGAGTTTTGTTCAAGATTATGTTAAAAAGTATCAGAAAGGTCGTCTCAGTATAGTTGAGAATAATTCTGCTGAAGATACGGGGGATTTAGTCGCACCAATTTTCTCAGAAAACAAGCTTTTGGGCTTGTTGGTGGCTTATCAAAGTTTTGGACTGCGTGCTTGGGAGAAGTCAAAAATCAATTTGTTCAAGCAGGTGGCGATTCAAGTTGGCTTTGCCTTAGACCAAGCAACTCTTTTAGAACAAAGAGAGCAAGCTCAACAAGCAGCTGAAATTATTTCTCAAGAACAGCGTCAACAAAAAGAAGCCATACAGCGTCAAGTGGTAGAGCTGCTCAATGATGTTGCAGAGGTATCGAAAGGTAATTTAACGATTCGTGCTGAAGTGACATCTGGGGAAATTGGCACAGTAGCTGAGTTTTTTAATACCATCATTGAAAGCCTGCGGGAAATTGTGACGAATGTAAAAAAAGCTGCTCTTCAGGTCAATCTTTCGGTTGGAGAAAATGAAGGTGCCATTCGTCAACTTGCTGATGAAGCGTTTAAACAAGCGGGAGAAATTCATTACACTCTTAATTCGGTAGAGCAGATGGCGCTTTCCATTCGATCTGTGGCTGAAAGCGCTCGCCAAGCAGCCGTCGTCGCTCGTAGTGCTTCTACCAGCGCAGAGGCTGGCGAGATAGCAATGGACTGCACAGTACAAAGTATATTAAATTTGCAGGAAACGGTTGTAGCTACAGCAAAACAGATGAAGAGTTTGGGTGAGTCTTCCCGACAAATTTCCAAGGTTGTTTCACTCATCAACCAAATTACTCTGCAAACTAACGTGTTAGCAATTAACGCCAGTATTGAGGCAGCTCGTGCAGGTGAGGAAGGTAAGGGCTTTGCAGTGGTGGCAGAAGAAGTCGTTCAACTTGCAGCAGAGTCAGGTGCAGCTACCAGAGAAATTGAACACATTGTTGACAATATTCAACGCGAAATCGCTTCAGTCGTTAAGGCTATGGAATTAGGAACGACTCAGGTGGTTGAAGGAGCTCATCTCGTTAAAGATACTAAGCAGAATCTGGGGCAAATTCTAAATGTGTCTCGCCAAATCGACAACCTAGTGGAATCAATTTCCCTCGCTACAGTTTCTCAGGCTCAGACTTCTCAAGCCGTTACCCAATTGATGAAGGAAATTGCCAATGTTTCCGAACGCACTTGCGATTCCTCTCGCAGAGTTTCTGCTTCTCTACAACAAACTATAGAAGTCGCTCAACAGTTGCAAGCTTCTGTGGGCTTGTTTAATGTTGGGGCGACAGACTGAAGTCTGTCGCAGGCAATATTACGCAGATGGTTTACGCACCTGCAGTTTGGTCGGAATTGACTGCACTGCGTGTATTCAGTGACATCATGACGCGTGAAACACCTGTGGAGATAACGCTAGCACCAACGAGTGTTCCCAAAAGCCAAGGTGCATTAAAGGGCCATTGGAACCAAATCATGGCACCAAGCACTAAGGTCACAATAGCGTTACCTAATACCCAAGTCCAATTCTCTTGAGGACGCAGACGGAATGCCAAAAATAACTCGAATACACCTTCTGTTAGTAAGAAGCTACCCAGCAACAAGGTAAGTGTGAGTATTCCTGTATAGGGGTAAACAAACAGCATGATACCAGTTGCAATGTAAAGCCCGCTTAATAACAGCTTCCAAATGAAGCCTCCACGATCGCGAGTTTGTACCGCGTAGGACAGTTTAGCAGCTCCTGAAGAAATGAGTATCAAAGCAACCCAAGTCTCTGCAAAAATTGTCGAAACAGCAGGCATTGCGATCGCGCTAATGCCCAAAACAATCAACAAAACACCAACCCACAAAGAGCTATTAATCTTTTTGTCAATCTCAGGAGAAACGTTGGTTGTCATATTATTTTTTTCCCTATGCTTAAATAAAAACCCTACATTTAGGCTAGGGAATGTCTCAGGAGTAGTGATATACCCTTAAGGTAGAAACTGATTACAGCCTATTTATAGATTATTCTCGAAATTGTTAAACAGAAAAAGACTAACTACTAGAAGTAGCTGGCTGCTGTTTTTCTTGCTTTTGGATGTTTCTTCTTCCCCAAGGTTTAAGAACTGAAATACCTATAATGACTAGAACACAGACAGTTTGCATTATTCCACCCACAAGCATTCCCGTTTTATCAAAGACATAGAGCGGATTTTGCAGTGCCTGTAATCTTTCTACTTGAGAAATCGCAGTCGCCGCATTTGTCCAAGGACCAAGCCATATCGTACCAACGACAATGAGTGCTACAGTTGCTATCCATTTAACGATGACCCAGTAGTGTTTAAAAAATCCCCAAATTGTTAACCAGCAGAGTAATCCACCCGTAATTAGGGATAAGGTGGCTGCAGGAATTATTACAAAGTCATCCATCAGCTTTAAAACAGAGTTGATAGCGTAAAGTTCATCACCGTTAGAAGTGTTTTGAGTCCCTAGAGCAATAGCTACCATACATAAAGCCGTACCGAACCAAATTCCTCCAAAAGCAACGTGAAAAGTTAACAACCAATTTTTCTGCTTGACACTTAGTTTCTTCATATACTGTTTGTTCCTTTTGATTAGCTGCCTTATAGTTAGGTGACTAACTATAAGAGTAGATCGAACTGCGATCGTTCACAAGCATTTTTTTACGGCTCTAACATTGCTGGTGTTCCAGCCCGTAGCTTGTTGAGAAGTTCAACGAGCGTCTTTTTTTCAGCATCAGTAAGATGAGCCATCAAGTGAGTAGTACGGCAAAAATGATCTGGAAGCATTTGGGAAAGCAGGTTATGCGCTTTGTCTGTCAGTTGCAACCGCAGCATTCTCCTGTCAGAGAAGTCAGGTTCGCGTCTGACCAATCCATCTCGTTCGAGACCATCAAGCAAACCCGTAATTGTTGCTCTAGTGACACCAGCACGTTCCGCACATTCAGAAGGTGTTAACCCTTGGTCACCAGCTAGATATAATTGCATCAGTAGAGTAAACTTTCCTCTTGAAAGACCATACCGGGCAAAATGACTATCCAAGGCTTGGTAAACATCAGCTGTAGTGTTAAGAAAAGCCAAGCAAGTTTCTACTGAAGCAAGATCTAACTCAGGATAAGACTTAGCAAAATCCTGTATGGTCTGCTTATCAACAAAAGAACGCAGTATAACCACAGTTAAAAAGAAAATTTGATGAGCTCTCGTCTCAATTATAAGCTAGCTTGAAAATAGGGTGTAGGGGGTAGGGAGTAGATGGTAGGGGGTAGGGGCGAGAACAACTAACCACTAACCACTAACCACTAACCACTAACCACTAACCATTAACCGTCATAACCCAAACTGATTGTACCGGGCTGGAAGTAAATTTCTCGTGATTGTACTGTTACAAATTCACATGTTTCCATGCATACCCGAAGAGCACCCTCTTGTGTCACGCCTACTACAGTGCCTGCAATATTATTATGGTGTATGCGATCGCCCAAATTGGTCAGTAACTCTAGATAGCGCGTTATTAATATATTCGCTCCTTCTGCCAACAAACACTGTATCCCAGATTCTATTCCAATGAGAACAGTCGCAGCGAGAATTTCAAGAGTTGGAATTGATTGAGAATCATTCAACGTCTGCCAAGTTTTTAAATTGATGCCGTTTTCCGGAACTGGGTTTGCCCAATTTATGCCAACTCCAATGATAGCTTGCTTGATTCTTCCTTGCTGTACTTTGGTTTCCGTTAGAATACCACCTAGCTTGCGCCGATTTAAAACTAAATCGTTGGGCCATTTGATTTGAGTGGGAATACCGCTTTCTTCCAATTTTTTAGCAATTCCCCAAGCCGTTGCCAAAGTCAATTGGTAACCATTTGTTACATTCAACTTGGGTGCAAGCGCAACTGAAAGATACAATCCTCCATCATCAGATATCCACTGGCGACCCCACTGACCCCTACCTGCTGTCTGCCGGGTAGCAATGACCGTGCATCCCGGTTTAGCCCCTTGATTCAGCAAATTCCACAAGATTTGATTGGTTGAAGATACTGTATCAAAAAGGTGTAATGAAAACGTTAGGTTTGCGTCTTTGCGCCCTGCTTGAAGAGCAGTTTCTAGCTTTTGTTTATCTAATGTCATTGGTCATTGGTCAAGTGTCATTGGTCAAGTGTCATTAGCCATTAGCCATTAGCCATTAGCCATTAGCCATTAGCCATTAGCCATTAGCCATTAGTCTACCTTGTCC